>NZ_CP133038.1:0-694270 GCF_033060595.1 Pyramidobacter sp. YE332
TGCTGAGCGAAACGCCCACGTTCCCGGAGACGCTGGACTGCTTCACCAAATCCGGCGCGCGCCTCGCAGGCGTCTCCATGGATGCCGGCGGCCGCTGCCCGACGAGCTCGAACGCCTGGCGCAAAAGTGCCGGCCGCGCTTCTTTTATGTCATCCCCAACTTTCAGAACCCCACGGGGCGCTGCACCTCGCCCGAACGCCGCCGCGCCGTCGCGGAGATCGCGCGCCGGTACGGCTTCTTCATCGTCGAGGACGATCCCTATCGCGAGCTGAGCTTCGACGCCGCGCCGCCGCCTTCCTATCATTCGCTGGCGCCCGACTGCACGATCTCCATGGGCAGCCTCTCCAAGACCATCGCGCCGGGAATGCGCATCGGCTGGCTGGTGCTGCCGGACGAGCTGGTCGAGCGCGCCGTGATGACGCTCAAGGCCACGGCGCTGTGTTATCCCGCCCTGCTCCACCGCGCCGCCGCGCGCGTGCTCGAACATCTCATTCGACGCTCACGTCGCCGAGTTATGCCGCGATCTGAAGCGACGTTACAGCTTTTGACTGGATTGATGAGCGCACAGATCCAACGGGATGGCTGACGTGGGAACGCGCTGGGGGGAATGTTCTGTGGTGCCGCCTGCATGACGGCGTCTCGGCCATGGACTTCGCCGTGCGCGCCCGCGATCGTTGGCACGTGGCTTTTTCCCCGGCGTGTGTTTCACACCCAACTACGAAGGGGAAGATTCTCGCTGCGCCTTACCTTCGCGCGCCAGACCGACGCCCAGATGGCGAAGGCGTACGCCGCATCGCCGCGGCGCTGAAGAGCTTCGCCGCGAACTGACGCAGAGTTTCGGCGCCGTGGGGACAGGACTCGCATAAACATGCGTCGCGCGGTTTGCGGCACAGCCCTGTGAAAAGGACGGACGTACGGTCTCTATTCAACGGGAAACGATGAAGCGCTGCTTCTTGACATATTCATAAAATATATGTTAGATTCATTGCACTTGTTTCACAAACGAAAAGGAGGCAATGCAATGTCGAAGAAATTTTTAAGCGTTCTGCTCCTTCTGATCGGAATCACCTGTGAAGCGGCTCTGGGCTGCACCGTTTTTGGCGTCGGAAAGAATGTGTCCGCGACGGGGCACGCCATGGTTTCGCATTCCTGCGACTCCATGTCGGACACGTTTCAGCTGCACCTGATTCCCGCCGCGTCGCATGAAGCGGGCGCTGAGCGCTTTTTGCTCAAAGAAGGCAAAGGCTGCGACGCCGGCGCCGATCCCGGCGTGATCGGCAAAATCCCCGAAGTTCCGCAGACCAATCAGTATCTGACCAGCCGCTACTCGTTCTCAACGACAAGGGACTGGCCATGGGCGAATCGACCATGACGATGACCGCCGACGACAAACGCAGCGAAAAAGTGCTGGAAGTCATGGAACCAACGCTTTCGGCATGACGAACTGCCATATCGTTCAGGACATCGCCCTCGAACGCGCCGGCACCGCCGCGAGGCCGTAAAGGTCATCGGCGATCTGATCGACGAATACGGCTGGTACGAGGCCGGCGAGACCATGCCGATCACCGACGGCGACGAAGTATGGATCGTCGAAGCCTACGGCAACAAGATGTGGGCCGCCTGGCGCGTGCCGACGACGAGATTTTCGTGGCCGCGAACCGCGCCCGTCTGCGCGAACTCGACCTGACCGATACGGAAACGTCGCCTACGCTCCCGGCATGGTCGAGTACGCCGTCGAGCAGGGCTTCATCGACGCCAAAGACGTGAACATGAAGAGCTTCAGCCCCGCCGACGTGTTCTATCCCACGCTGCGCCTTTACTCCGCGCTGCGCGAATGGCGCGCGCTCACCCTCTTCGCACCCTCCCTCAAACTCGATCCTACGCCCACTATTTCCCCAAGTCGGTCAAGCCCGACAAACCGTCACCGTCGCCGACCTGTTCCGTATTTACGGCGACTGGTACGAAGGCACCGAGTTCGACCTCAGCAAAGGCCCGCCGCCGGTCCTACGGCAATCCCAACGCTACCGCAAAGAGATCAAACTGGGCTGGAACGACAACGAATTCCCCGCGCCATCAACGACTACCGCCACACCTACGTGCAGATCTGCGAGGTCGATCCCACCCTGCCCGAAGCCGTGCGCGGCATCGTCTGGTTCGGTTACGGCGCCGCCGACACCACCTATCTGACGCCCTTCTGGGCCAGCATGAAAGCTCTGCCCGAGCCCTTCACCACCGGCACGCGCAAAGGCCCCTTCGACCCAAGTCCGCCTGGTGGGAGTGCATCCGCGTGCAGCACATCGCCGAACTGCGCTACCAGACATCCGCAAGGAGATCATCGACTACCGCACGCCCCTCATGGAAGCCGATTACGTCAAGGCGCACGAGATTCAAAAGCAGGCGGCCGAGCTGATCAAAAACGGCCAGAGCGACAAAGCTCTCGACTTGATCACCGACTACGCCTGCGGCAACGCCGTCGCCCGCCACAAGGGCTGGAACGAACTGGGCAACCGTCTCTTCGCCAAATACTGCCTGAACGGCACCAACATGGAGTACAAAACCTATCCCGAAGAGTGGAGCCGTCTGATCTGGAAAGGCCCTTCCTCCGTCCCGACGGCACCAAGTAACCTAAGAACGCAACGGAGAAACGAAGACACGGAGAAAAGCGAAAACGAAGACGACAACCGACACAAATCCCTGACGGGCGACGACCGTCAGGGGATTCTTTGAGCAATGAAAAGAGCCGATGGTCACGTTGATCATCGACTCTTTTCTGTAATTGATCATTCAATTTTCGCTTTCTCCGCTTCGCCGCTTCTCCGCAGTCGGTTCCGTTTAAAACTGACTGCGCCCGGCTCAATAACATTCGGTGAGGATGTCGAAAATCTCGCCGACGGTGAGCTGGCGGCAGCAGCCTTCCTTGATGTTGGTGCTGCGGGCGACGGCGTTGTAGAAGGAGCGGTCGGCGATGCCCATCTTGCGGAAGCTGTTGGGCAGGCCGACGTCAATCACGAACTGTTCCAGCGCGGCGATGCCGGCCAGCGCGGTCTCGCGGTCGTCGCCGCGGTCGGCTACGCCCCAGACGTTTTTCGCCCAGCGCGCGAAACGCTGCGGCGCGGCCTTGTAGAGGTGACGGTAGAGGATCGGCTGGATCACGGCCAGCCCCATGCCGTGGTTGCAGTTGGTGTACGCGCCGACCTGATGCTCGATCTGGTGGGCCTGAAAGTCGGTGACTTTGCCGATCTTGAGCAGACCGTTTTCGCTCACGGCCGCCGCCCACATCAGCTCGCCGCGCACGCGCAGATCGCCCGGATCTTTCACGAGGGCGCGCGTGCTGCGGATGACGTGGCGCATCATGGCCTCGGCGATCTCGTCGGTGAGGTTGTCGTCGAGCGGCTTGCCGAAGTAGCTCTCCATGCAGTGCGAGAGCGTGTCGAACGCGCCCGAAAGGACCTGCGCCCTCGGCGCGGAGAGCGTATAGGCGGGATCGAGCGCCGCGAAGGACGGCGCCGCGCCGGTCATGCTGCCCTTGATCTTCTTCTCTTCGTTGGTGATCACGGCGATGTCGTTTTGCTCGGAGCCGGTACCGGCCACGGTAACGACGACGCCGAGGGGGATGAACTGCGCCGGGGCGGCCTGAAAGCGGAACTTCATCTCCCACAGGTCTTCGTCGGTCAGGGCCTGAGCGGCCACGACCTTGCAACAGTCGCTCACCGAACCGCCGCCGACGGCGAGGATCAGGTCGACGCGCTTCTCGCGGGCCAGGCGCGCGCCCTCCCGGACTTTGGCGTACGTCGGGTTGGGCATGATGCCGCTGAACTCGACCACGTCTTTATTGGCTTCGCCCAGAAGCTTCATGACCGTACCGTAGACGCCGTTTCTTTTGACGGAGCCGCCGCCGTAGGCGAGCATCACCGTACGGCCGTACTTGGGGAGTTCGGCCCGCAGCGCGCGGACGGCGGCGTCCGCGCCGAAATAGGTGACGGTCGGATAGGAAAAGACAAAATCGCGCATGAGAAAGACCTCCTTTGCAGATCGGGATCGTTTGCACCTATCGTCAGTTTAAGGGGAAAGCCGCGCAAAGTCCACCGCCAGGATGTCGCGGCGTGAAGAAAAAATCGCCGCCGTCTGCGGCAAAAGAGGAAACGTTTTTAGCGTTCCACGTGGAACATTTTTCTTCGTTCATGTATTTACAACGAGTCAAAAAGCATGTCATACAAATGATATCTTTTTCGCGGCTTAGCGGCGACTTTTATTCCGCGAGGACTCAAAGCGGATTGACGTGGACCATCACGTGCTTGACCTGCGGAAAGTTCGTTTCGACCGCGTCATGGACCCTTTCGGCGACGGCGTGGGCGGCGGCCAGCGAACAGCGGCCGTCCACGCCGATCTCGATGTCGACGTAGACGCGGCTGCCGAACTCGCGCGTGTTCATCAGGTCGATGCGGCGCACGCCCGCCTGAGCGGCCACGCACTCGCGCAGCGCCCATTCGGTAGCCTCGTCGCAGGCGTGATCGACCATCTTGTCGGTGGCGTCCTTGAAGATGTCGATCGCCGCTTTGACGATGAACAGACAGATGACGAGGCTGGCCGCCGGTTCCAGCACCGGAGATCCCATGCGCGCGCCGCCGATGCCGATCAGAGCGCCCACCGACGACAGCGCGTCGGAGCGGTGATGCCACGCTTCGGCTTTCAGCGCCGTGGAGTCGATGCGCCGCGCCCGCAGCCACGTGTACCAGAACATCGACTCCTTGACGGCGATCGACAGGGCCGCCGCGAAGAGCGCGATGCCGCCCGGCTGCGGCATGTTCCGGTACGCGCCGCTCCAGATCTTTTCCACGGCGCCCCAGCCGATCAGCAGTCCGACCGCCGCCAGGATGCCGCCGAGGATCAGCCCCGCCACGCATTCGAGCCGCTCGTGCCCGTAAGGATGCGAGCGGTCCGACGGCCGCGCCGAGACCTTGACTCCCGCGACGACGATGACGCTGCCGAGGATGTCGGACGTAGAGTGGACGGCGTCGCTGATCATGGCGCCGGAATGCCCGATCGCGCCGGATGCGAACTTGAACGCCGCCAGCAGCAGATTGCCCGCGCCGCAGACGACGGAGACGCGCGTGGCGATTTTTCGAACTGAGTTTTTTCCGGCGCGTCGGCGCGCGTTTCCCGATTCATGACAATTTCCTCCTGAACGGATGGTTTCATGAGATCCGCCCGCCTCGCGGAGCACGAAAAAATCCGCGGGACGCGCTCGAATCGCTTCCGTCCCGCGGATCGTCGTCCGCTGCCGCGCCGCGGCGGCCCGGCCCGCTCCCGAGGGACGGCCTGTTCAGTTTATGCTGTGTTGAAGGCCGTGTCAAAGCCTTGAATAAATCTTAACAACCGGCCTCGGGATTAGTCAAGGCATATCGCCGCGCGCTTGCCGGAACGAGGGGGCGCCGCTATAATGAACGACAAAATCCCGCCGCGCCGCGGCGCGGACATCGCCCAGAGGAGGGGCCCCTTATGAACAGATTGAAACTGATCCGTCCGGACGCGGCGCACGAAGCGCAGGTCATGGACTACCGCCGCGTTTTTCTGGAAAACGGCGAATATTTCGCCGGCTGCGCCGGGCTCGAAGACGTCGAAAACTACGCCGAGTGGCTCGACTTCGAAAACCGTCTTTCGAAAAAGTACGGCGACGGCTACGTCCCCTCCTCGGTGTTCCTCGCCGTGAGGACGGAGGACGAAACGCTCGCCGGCATCCTCGAGATCCGCCACCGCCTTACCCCTTTCCTGCTCCGCTACGGCGGGCACATCGGCTACAGCGTCCTGCCCTCGCAGCGGCGCCGGGGCTGCGCCACAGAAATGCTCCGCCTCGCCCTGGAAGAGTGCCGGAAGCTGGACCTCGATCGCGTGCTCCTCACCTGCGACAAGGCCAACGTCGCCTCTGCGCGCACGATCGCCGCCAACGGCGGCGTGCTGGAAAACGAGATCGAAGACGACGTCGGCATGGGGCGCTCGGGCACGATCCAGCGCTACTGGATCGCCGTCGAGTGACGCCCGTTCGCCGGGAAGGAGACCGCCCATGCTCGACCATATACGCACCGCCGGCACGGAAGACTTCGGCGCGCTCTGGCGCTTTTACGAAGACGTCTGCCGCGCCCAGGAACGCGACGAATACGGGCCCGACTGGCACCTCGGCGTCTATCCCGCCGCCGCGGACCTGAAAGGACACGTCGCCGCCGGCGAGATCCTCACCGGCTGGAAAGACGGCCGCCTCGCCGCCGCCATGGCCGTTACCGGCGGCGAGGACGAGATGTACCTCGGCGTGCCGTGGCCGCTGGGCGCGCCTCCCGAACAGGTCGCGGCGCTGCACCTTTTCGCCGTCCACCCGGACTTTCGCGGCCGGGGCGCGGCGCGGGAAATGCTGGCATCCCTGTTCGAGCGCGCCCGCGCGCGAGGCCTGCGCGCCGTTCACCTCGACGTGATCGAAGGCAACCTGGCCGCCGAAAAACTCTACCTCGAAGCCGGCTTCGCCTTTGCGGGAACCCGGCGCGTCCACTACGACGACCTCGGCGACACCATCGTGCGCCTCTTCGAATACGCGCTGTAAAACAAAGGCCGCCACGAAGACGCGGAGGCACGGAGAAAAACAAAAGAAAGGGCGGGACTGTCGCTTCGCGGCAAAGTCACCATAATTGAAGATCAGTACCGACAAAAAGGCACGACGCCCAATCGAGCGTCGTGCCTTTGACGCAATGTCAAGCCAGTTCCGTTTTTCGCGGTGAAGCCGCGGTAAGGTCTTTGACTTTCTCCGTGCCTCCGTGGCAGCTTTTGTTTCCGCCGTTCGGTTTTGACGAAGCTACTTTCTTTCCCCCGACGATGGTTTAGTCACCGTCACTACCGGCAGCTTGGGGAATTTCGGCGTCTTCCGGTTCATCTCTCTCATCACCGCAGAAGTGAAGTCAAGCCGCGGATCGACCGTGAGGAACAACTGCCGCCCATCACCGCCTGATACCTGGCGTTCTTCTTGCGCCAGATCTCCGCCTCCGCCGTGTTCTCGCGGCCGCGGTACAGTTCCCGCAGATCATCGTACCCCTTCTGCAGCACCTTCTGCACCGCCTTCAGATGCTCCTGCCCTTCCTGCCGGGGAGCGACTGATCGAGAATCCGCTCCGCGTTCACCACGGCGATCTCAGTACCCCGCGCCGTTCCGGCCATAGCCGCCACCAACAGAACGAGAAACGCCAAACGTTTCATGTCACGCAACCGCCTTTTGCCTCGGCAAAACGTGCTGCGGCGCCGCACGGCGCCGCTCCCGTCGGAAAAAGGCAAACATTCCTTCCGCTTCCCGAAAAAACAGAACTCGTTCCCCATACCACAAGAAAGGCGGCAGGCCATGACGCCGCCGCCCTTCGCATCCGACGATAAAGGTTACTTTCTTCTGGAGTCCTCCAGCATGCGCTCGAGTCTCTCCACGCGCTCCTGCATCGTCGCCTTCAGCTCGGCAATCTCGTGAGCCTGTGACGCCACCTGAGCCTGCAGTTCGGCGTTCTCCTTCTGCATCACGTAAATGCTGCTGATCGGGCCGGAACGGTAGCGCTCCGGGATCGCATCGCGCTCCGCCTTGCGCCCGATCTTCCAGGTAAAGCCGGCGTTGGCCATCGACTCGCCGTGGTCGGCGATTGCCACGCCCGCGTGCACCATGAAATCTTCTTTGAGATAATGGGCAAAGCCAAGCGCCAGAGCCCATTCGCCCCGGTAGCTGCCGAAGCCCGCCATCAGCTGGCTGGGAGCGATCGGGTCAAACTGCATCGGCTTCAGCCCCGACAGCGCGGAGCTGAGCGCGCCCACGTTCTTGATGTCTTTTCTCAATTCGCCCATCTGATTATAGACATTGTCGAAGTTGTCGTATACTTTGCCGAACTCACGGTCCACGGCGCTGAGCGCGTCGCCGACATTGTCGTAAGCGCCGCCGCGGATGATGTAGCTCGGCGCGGAAACCGTGCCGTCGGCGTTGACCGCGGAGCCGCCGCCGAAGTGGTTGGAAACGCTCGACGAGAGGCCCCAGAGCTGGGAACCGTTGATCGCGTCGGTACTTGTCTCGCTAACGTCCCCGGCTTTGACGTTTTCGATCTTATTGCCCGCGGCGTCGAAGCCTTTGGCCGTTACCCTGCCGGCGAATACGGGCGCTTCCGCCATCCGAAGCTCGAGCCTGCCGTCTGTCGCCGCCGTCTTGAGATTGTTGCCGCTGTACTCCCCCGCCGTCGTGGCGCCGCCGTAGATCTTGAGCTTCTCGCCCAGTTTGCGGTCAAGCTCGTTCCCTTCGTTGTCAATAAAGGTCAGCGGCGTGTCGGCCAGAACCTTGAGCTGGTCTTCCGTCGCCGCCTGGCCGCGCACAATGGCGCTGGGATCCCAGGTCGTGTTGCTCAGCCCGGTGATCGTGCCAGCAGTCCCCGTACCATTAATCGTGATGCCGCCGATCTTTGCCGTACCGTCGCCGATGGTCGTGTTGCTGCCAATCTTCAGACCATCCTCATCCAACGTATTGATACCGGCCTTCAAACTACCCTCGGGAGTCAGGTCGACGTTTTTGGCCAGAGCGATGGTAACATTGCCCGTCTTCGCTCCGCCGCCGATAGATTGATTCAATCCAATCGTAAGATTGGAATCCGATGATGTGAAATTAACATTGTCACCGTTTTTCACATCAAACGATTGATTGCCAACCCTCAGCTTCCAGCTCTGCATGGCGCTGCTGGCCTTGTCCTCGACTGCCTTGAGCTGGGCATAGTTAACCGCGTCGGTGTCTTCCGTACCGGCGAGCACATTGACAATCTTATTGTCGGTAGCGTCGAAGCCTTTGGCCGTCACTGTACCGTCAAAAGTGGGAGCGTCAACAACGTTGATCTTGTTGTCGCCGATGGTAATATTCTTCCCCGCATTGGCCGAGCTGATGCCGCCGCCCAGGCCGCTGACTGTGACATCACCATTCGGGGCCTGTGTTACCGTGGCACCCTCAAAGATCAGCTGCGCAGATGGATTGCCGCTCGTCAACAACTCCTTCGAGGTAGAACCACCAACAATATAAATACTATTATTCGCATATCCTGCGCCGACCGTGAGTAGAGCCGAGCTCAGGGCCAATGCGGCAACAATGCCGGCTTTTCGCTGCCTGTTTCTGTAAATCCTTGTATTTTCTGCCATGTGTTCTTCCTCCTGAAAGTTCTTCCAACTCAGCGTCGCGGTGTTGGCGCGGCGTTGTTTCCACGCGGACGGGCCGCGGTCTTCCCAAAGAGCGTCCTGCGGCGCGGCGCCGAAGGCCGAAGCGAAGGGGCCTTCCGGCGGCGCAGTGCGTAAGCTGGCTGTATGGTTGCGGCATCGCCTCCTTGCAGCGCATGATGACGAACTCGCCGCACGGGGCGGCGTTTTTTCGACCGTTTTCGCTACGAGAGGGTTTCGCGCCGGATCACGGCGACGGCGTCGCCCTGGCTGCGCAGCCAGAAGTCGATGCCGGAGCCGAACGCTTCGGCGGCGATGGTATATACGCCGTCTTTCTGCTTCAGGACTTTTGCCGTGGGCAGACGGTCGAGGGCGGCTTCCGCGCCGGAGGTCCGGCAGGTGAAAATGACGCGCTGCAGGCGACCGCCGGACATAAACTGAATACGCTTGCGCAGTTTGTTCTCTTCAAAGCGGTCTCTGTAGGGAACGCCGAAGGTCCCTCCGAGGACCTTCAGATTGATGATGCGGTCGACGCGGTAAATGACGGGAAAATTTTCGCGAGGCCCGCCCAAGTCGCGGCGGATCTCTTCGTCGTCGATGAAGACGGCCACGTAGAAGTAGTATTCGGAGAACATGACGGCCACGGGGCGCAATTTGCGCGTAACGAAAGTTTTATCTTTAGGGAGTCGATACTCGATTTCGATGTAATGCCGGTCGCGGATAGCCTCGCCGATGGCCCAAAGTTTGTCGATAAAAGCGCGGCGATGACGCAGCTCGACATAATGAAGGGCCTCGTTACGGATCAAGTCCTCGATCCGTTTGCGCTCTTCCTTCGGAACGGAACTGTCGATCAACTTCTGCAGCACGGCAAGCATCTCGCGCCGGGCAAAGGCGCGGCTGTCCAGCAGAATTTTGCAGACGGCAAGGATTTCGCTGTTGCTCAGTTTGATGTTTTCGCTCCGTCGCAGGCGATAGCCTTTGCTGCGCCGGTCATATACAACGTCGTTGAGTATCTCGCCTTCGGCCGCCGCGTTGGACAGATAGGCTCTGAGATCGTCGATGTCGCGCTGAATGCTGCGTGCGTTGACGCAGAAGCGCTTGGCCTCGTCGTTCTTGTTGACGGTGGAGCCGCCCATCAGGCGTTGGTAAAGGCTTAATACGCGCTGTATCTTGTTTCGACTTCCTGACTGTTCCATGCCCTCTCCTTTCACGGAACTCTTTTTTCGCCATTATAGTGTTTCGCTATGACAGCTTCTGTCACTTAAAATTGAAATAAAAATTTTCCGCTGAGTTTTTGCGAAACATGCGCCGGAACAAGAAAGGCACGTTCTCGATTCTTACGGCAAGCCAGCGCCGCGGCTCTGGGCAACATAAGGTTTTCTGGAGAAGGAAAGCGCGGAACAACGGTTTCTTCGTCACGGATACGGTCGTGAATCCGGCCCGGAAAGGGAGAAATAGAAATTGCGATTCTGCCGGAGAAGAAACCGCAAGGGATTGTGAGAACGCAAGAGGCGTTTTTAGAAGTTCCGCCATTCGGCCGAGAACGCGTTTTCGCATTGGAAGCGTCGGCGCTGGCCCCAGGCGCTATGCCAAGAATGCCCTTCTTTATTATTGCCGGGCACGACATAACGCCTGATACGACGCGGTTGGGCGGCACGGCGATAAAAAACGAAAAAACACAGCGCCCTGACAGTGTCTGTCAGGGCGCTGTGTGATGACGCGCGCTTTTTTCGCGGCGGCTGAAAAATCAGCCGAGTCTTTTTTCCATCAGCTCAGTCAGCTCGGCCATGGCGGCGTCGATGGCGCTCAGGGCGGCGTTCATGGCGGCGCGTTTTTCGGCGGCGTAAGCCTCGTCCTTGATGCCGAGCAGGTTGATGCGCACGTTGTAAGCGGCGCAGGTGCCGGCGGCGCGGGCGAACTGGCCGGCGGTGCCGGCGTCGCTTACGGCGTTGACGTTGCCCTCCCGCACAGCCACGAGCGCCAGCTTGGCCACCTCGGCGCAGAGGTTCAGCGTGCGCAGCGGCACTTCTACGGTGCTCTTGGCGGCCTCCTGCATAGCGGCCCTGCGGGCGGCTTTCTGTTCGTCGGTGTCCTTGGGCAGTTTCATGGCGGCCATGAAGTCGTTGAAGGCCGCGGTGTCCTCGTCGATCAGCTTCAGCAGCGTTTCGGCGTATTTCTTGCCCTTGGCGCAGAGCGCGTCCATGTCGGCCTGGACGGCGGCGTACTTTTCGCGGCCGCGGGTGAGCTCGCCGACCATGGAGACGAGGCCGGCCGCCAGCGCGCCGCCGAGCGCGGCGATGCTGCCGCCGCCGGGCGCAGGCGAGTTGGAAGCCAGTTCCGTGACGAAAGCGGGAAGAGTCATCTCATGAAGGATCATCGCGGGAGCCTCCCTTAGTCCTGCTGCATCAGGTCGAGCAGCTTCAATTCGAGCACCTGCTCGTTGTGGAAGTCGTCGACCTGCAGGTAGTAGGCGGCGCTGTCGAGCATGGCGCCGGCGGGGATCATGCCGTAAACTTCGGTGCCGTTGACGGTGACGCCCCAGCGGGCCGCTTCCATGCGGATGAACTCGAGCACGCGGTACATGGCCGTTTTCTCGTAATCGACGAGATTCATGGAGACCTGAACGAGGCCTTTCTCGGGCAGGTCGACGCCCATGCCCTTGACGCAGGAGAAACCGCCGTTGCTGGCGCGGACGCGCTTGCCGATGATCTTGGCGATTTCCACGTTGGTGGTGTTGAGGTTGACGTTGAAGGCGACCAGGAACTTGCGCGCGCCGATGGCGGTGCCGCCCGCGGTGGGATGCAGCTCGTTGGGGCCAACGTCGGCGGCGCGGGTCGGGTCGGTCTTGACGAGCTCTTTCAGAGCTTCGTACTGGCCCTTGCGCACCTGCTCGAGGCGGGTGCGGTCGGGGCGCACGGACGACGCTTCGTAATAGAACACAGGCACTTTCAGCTCGTCGTAGAAGCGCTGCGCGAACGTGTGCGACAACTCGACGCATTCGTCCATGGTGATGCCTTTGATAGGCGTGAAGGGGATCACGTCGACGGCGCCCATGCGAGGATGCGCGCCCTTGTGGGTGTTCAGGTCGATGTTGGCGACGGCAACTCTGCCGGCCTCGATCAGGGCGTCGCAGATGGCGTTCGGTTCGCCGCAGAGCGAGACGACCAGACGGTTGTGGTCTTCGTCGGCACGGTAATCGAACAGATAGCAGCCTTTGCGGTTCTTGAACGGGGCGACGATCGCCTCGATGACGTCCTTGCGCCGTCCTTCACTGAAATTGGGGACGCATTCGATCAGTACAGACATGTGTGACAAAACCTCCTCGATTTTTACGAAAATACCTCCCGCCGTCGCGGGACGGCTGATTCAACCGATATTACACCTCCGGCTCGGCCGCGGCCGCCGTCATCGCGGCGACTTCCTCGCGCAGCGGGCGCTCCACGTCGCGCTCCACGTCCAGCCCGAGCAGACGGCCGTCTTCCATGGTTTTGCGCCCGCCCACGTACACGTCGCGTACCATGCCGCTCCTGACGACTTGCAGGTCGGCCCAGCCGCCCACGCCGAGGGCGCCGATATATCCGGCGCCGAAGTCGAAGCGCTGGCGGCCGAAGCCTTCGATCACCCGCGGATCGATCTCGCCGCGGTAGCGCGCCTTGAGGAACTCGCGCTCGCCCTGCACGTTCAGATCGTCGTTGCTGGCCTCGCCGTCGGTGCCGCACCACAGAGGGATCCCCGAGGCCAGCAGCGCCGGCACGTCGGGGAAGCCCGTCTTGACGCGCGCGTTCATGCGCGCGTCGAGCACGACCTTCATGCCGTTGCGGGCAATGAGGCGGCGTTCTTCGTCGTCGAGCCAGCAGCAATCCGACAGGATCACGTGCGACAACGACGGCACGCGCCCCTCGTCGAGCAGGCGCTGCAAAAACACCATCGGCCGGCAGCCGTGCCGCTTCAGCGACAGATCCACGTCGCCCCGATCCTCAGAAAGATGGAACTGCACGGGACGGCGCAGTTCCCAGCCCAGCGCGATGCCGCGCGCGATCGCGGCTTCCGTGGAGGCGTGCATGCTGTGCAGCGCCGGACAGATCATCAGCGCCTCGTCTTCGAGCGCCGTCAGCTCGCGCAGATACCGCTCCGCCGTTTCCGGCGTCTCGTAATAGGAGCGCTGCGAGGCTTTTTTGCCCGCGGAGGCGTCTTCGTTGACGACGTCGTAATTCATGCGGCCGAAGACCAAACGGATGCCTACCGACCGCGCCGCCGCCAGCACCTCGCGGTCCAGCTCGTTGCCGCGCCCGCCGTGCAGATAATAACTCGCCATCACGCTCGTCGTACCGAAAGCCATCATGCGCGCGAAGGCCCGCTCGCAGGCCAGACGCACCCGCCGCGGCGTCATCGCCGTGGAATAGCGGTAGATCGTGTGCCGGCACCACGTCCCGAGATCCCAGCTTTTGTCGGCGATATCGGTGTAGATCGACTGCTCGGGATGAGAATGGGCGTTGAAAAGCCCCGCCCGGATCACGGCGGCGTCCGACGGGCATTTGCCCGCGCCGCCGAGCGGCGTCAGTTCGGTCACGAGGCCGCGCTCGTCCCACCCGATCCGTCCGTAAAAGACCGACGCGCCGTCGTCGATCCAGCCCGTGAGCTGAACCATGGTCATCACTCCTTCGAAAAAATCTTTTTACGAAGTTCCGTTTTCCCGCGGCCGCCCTGAAATTTTTCGGTCAGGCGCGCCGCCGACACGTCCCTGTTGTCATTTAAACATTTTATTATCAACTATGCAAGTCTCCGGCCCTGCGCGGCTTTCCGCAACGAATGGCGTTTTCCTCGCCGGCGGCGCGGCGCGTTACCGCCTTTCAAGTGATTTTATGCCGTGAATTTTCCATTGTATTGAATCTAACAATATGATAAAATTTTTTTCGATTTCAAGATTTCGATCCATTCGGACCGTGCGGCCCGAAAAATATCTTTTGATCCAGGAGTGATGTCAATGTCGTGGAGTTTTGCCGAAAACGTTTTATCGCTCAAGTTCGACGCGCTGTGGACCACCGCCGTCGCCCTGCTGCTGCTCATCGTCGGCTATGGGCTGCGCCGCCGCCTGCGCTTTTTCGAAACGTTCTGCATCCCCGCGCCGGTCGTCGGCGGCCTGCTCATGGCCATCCTCGCCCTGGTCCTGCATCATAACGGCGGCGCCAGCGTCAAGTTCACCACCTCGCTGCAGTCGCCGATGATGCTGGCCTTCTTCACCACCGTCGGCATCGGCGGCAGCTTGGCGCTGCTGCGGCGCGGCGGCAAGGCGCTGATCGTCTATCTGGTCTTCTGCTGGATCCTCGCCGTCGTCCAGAACGGCGCGGGCGCGGCGCTGGCAAAGCTCTTCGGCATCCATCCCGCCCTCGGCGTCATGGCCGGAGCCGTCTCGCTCGAAGGCGGACACGGCGCGGCCGCTTCTTTCGGCCCTCTCACCGAAAATCTCGGCGTCGCCGGCGCGGCCGCCGTCGCCATCGCTTCCGCCACTTACGGCCTGATCGCCGGCGGCCTGCTCGGCGGCCCGATCTGCAAATGGCTGATCGACAAAAACCACGTCGACATCCAGGCCAGCGACGACGCCATCTATCAAAAGAGCGCCGCCGAAGTCATGCACGAGGGCGGCAACAGCGAGGTCACCGCCGACGGCTTCATGAAATCGCTGTGCCTCGTGCTCGTCATCATGGCGCTCGGCTCGCTGCTTTCCGGCTATATCGCCCGCTTCACCAAGGGAACGAACTTCAGCCTGCCCGGTTACGTCACCGCCATGTTCGTGGCCGTGATCTTCCGCAATCTCAACGATCATCTCCATCTGGTCAAGATCAACACCCGCTGCGTCGACCTGATCAGCGACGTCGCTCTCGGCGTGTTCCTGACCATGGCGATGATGAGCCTGCGCATCTGGGATCTGTACGATCTGGTCCTGCCGCTGATGGGCATCCTGCTGTTCCAGACGCTGCTGATCGCGACGCTCGGCGCCCTCGTGCTGTTCCCGCTGCTGGGCAGGGATTACGACGCCGCCGTCATGTGCGCCGGCTTCGTCGGCCACGGTCTGGGCGCCACGCCCAACGCCGTCGCCAACATGGGGGCCGTCTGCGAACGCTACGGCGTGATGTCGCACAAGGCGTTCCTGATCGTGCCGCTCTGCGGCGCGGTGCTGATCGATCTGGTCGGGCTGCCCAACATCGTCTGGTTCATCAACTGGTGCACGGCCGCGGCCAAGTAACTCGGAATTTTTGGAATCCTGCAAGCACGCTTCGGCAGCAGAGGCACCTATGTCGGGTCTGGGTGACCCAAAAAGGAGATCGTCCAATTGAGAAAAGCGGTATTTGCGATCCTGTCAGTCGTCATGTTCTGTCTGCCGGCATGCGGAACGGAGGAAGCCCCGAGGCATGCAGAGGCGCGCGCTGGGTTGAAGCCCAACGGCATCTGGCTGACTCCTTTCTATTATAAGAACAGCATCGACGGCTTCCACTCAAACGCTGGAACTTGGGACTCCGACACCAAACTCTATGGCGTCACGTTGGGCTACAGCAAGCTCACTCCCGCAGGTCTGCTGGGGGCCGTTCTCAACCTCGGCAGGTACGACGCTCAAGGGAAAGGCAGGCTGACGGGCAGCAGCGCGGAGGGCAACGTCGCCGGCTTCGGTACGTTTTTCGGCACGCGGCTGGGCACGTGGAACGTCACGGCCAGCCTGTCGCATCACTGGCTGGACGGCAATCTGCGCGGTTCGGTGCGCGGCATTCCTTTTCAGTCCGACGCGGTGAAGGCGCGCATTTTCACGGCGGGGCTGAAGGGGTCGTTTTTGGGGCTGCATCGTACAGGCAGTCTCAAGGTTACGCCATTTCTCGGCGTCAACTACGCCCATTACGGCGAGGACGCCTTTACTGTCTCGATAGCGGCTCGTCCCCTGATCGACACGGGCAGCGGCTCATTCAGCCAATGGACATTTCCTCTCGGGCTGCATTTGGACTGGGATGCCGCGCATACGCCGACGGGCTGGTCGCTCAGACCGTCGCTCGAGCTGGCTTACGTGCGCGCGGCCGGCGATGTGGACTTCCGCACCAAGCTGCGCCGCATATCGGGCGGCGCAGGCGCAGTGGATTTCAACACGGCGATGGCCGACGAGAACAGTTTCCGCGCCTCTTTAAACCTCGAAGCTCAGAAAAAATGGTTTTCGCTGGGCGTCAAACTAAGCGGCACGCTGAGTTCCCACCAGCACAGCTTCGGTGCCGCTCTGACGGGGAAGTGGCAGTTTTAGTTTTTCGCTTCCCGGCTGAAAAACAGACGACGGGCATCGTTTTCCAAGACCCGTGAAGCACTGATACTAATTCTTGATAGAAAGTATTAACATAGTTTCCCGGGCGCTGCGGGGGAGTTCAGTCGCTCAGGACTATTTCGACCGCTGTACGGTCTGCGCAGCTCGCTTTATGAATCTCCCCCGCAGCGCCTCTGTATTCGGCATTTTAATTGAGAAATAGTATGGGGATCTTTGATTGGATCAAGAACCGCGAGTCCTTCGCCGTTTCCGCCGCGCCTCGGGACTCCTCCCGTCACATGACAAAAATGCCCGGCGCTAACGGTTGACATGTTAGCGTCGGGCATTTATTTCACTCCGCGCGGAAAGAAAAACTTTCCGCCGCCTCTTTTTTTCATGGCGGCGTCCCGTGGGACGTGGGAGGCCGCTCTTGTTTTCGATTTACTCGGTGTTCAGCAAAACCGCGGTGGCGCGCTCGGTCACTTCCGCCTCGAGCGGGTTGTTCGGCGCGTCGTCAAAAACCGCGCCGGCGCCATTTTTCGGGGAGTTGCTCTTGGCCTGAAAAATGTTTTTATGTCTTGGCAGATACGACGAATCATCTTTCTCTTTTTGCAGAAAATTCCCGCAGCGCCTCCAGCGACAGATGTACATAATTCCGCCGCGGATCCGGCAGCACGGAACGAAAACCAAGCCGCCGCGCCAGCGCGCAGAAACGCGCTTGTTCGCGGGCGCCGATCGCCACGTCGGCCGCCTGGCCGGTCAGATGCCGGCTATGCGGCACGCCGCCGACGCGGGCGTTATGGCGGGGGCAGCGCCGCCCGCTGGTAAAGGTCAGGCGCTTTTTCCAGCTCGCCTGAAGCTCTGCCAGCTTCTTCAAAAAAACGGCGTCCATGCCTGCCGCGCCACAGCAGCGGCAGCACAGCGATTCCATCTGGCGGGCGTCCAGTTCCGCCAGAGCCGGCAGCATGCGGCTCGCTTCCGCTGTCGCCTTCGGGCGGCGCCCCGGCGTGCCGCCCGATTCTCCCGTCAAAAGCGGGACCACGAGCGCCGCCAGAGCGACCAGCAGCTTCCACACCTCCATCACGATCACCTCCTTCCGCGTGAAGTCCTCGCACGAGGGCAATATAAAAGAGTGCATTTCGAACGATATAAATACAAACAGATCGATCAAAACGACGCGAACCGACAGTGCCGCACAAGGCAAAACGCGGCGAAAGCCCGGAGATGAAAGGCGGGGGAACGGATTTCTTGCGTTGATTTTTTCGCCATCATCAGGTATCATCACTTTCAAATAATACAGAGCCGCCGTGCAAGCCGTTTTTACGGTGGCGTGGCGCGCGGTGGGAAATCAAATATGACCAAGGGGGAATCAGGATGAAAGGACTCAAAAGGCAGCTACTGATAGGGGCGGCACTCGTCGTTGTGCTCGCCGGCGTCGCCGGAGGCGTTTACGGCACACGGCTGAAGACGGTCGCGTCGATCCGGCGCATCACTTCTTACGACTCCGGCTACAATCTCTACCGTATGAACGTCGCGTACGACTACCGTCTCGACGATGTCATCGCGTCCGGCATCGCCGACGACCAATCGATCGTCGACGCTACGATGTCGGAAGCGCTTCCTTTCCTGCCGCTGCGCCTCAAGGCGCCGAATGCGCTTTCAGCGTCAAGAGCGCCGACGGCGACGCGCTGATGGGGCGAAACTACGATTTCAAAAACAACACTTCGGCGATGCTGGTCTACGCAACGCTGAAAGACGGCTACAAATCGGTCGCTTTCGCCGCGCTTGACAACCTCATGGCCAATGCTCCCGATCAAAGCCTCAAAGCCAAACTCTCATGCCTGGCCGCTCCCTTCGTCTGTCTCGACGGCGTCAACGAAAAGGGCGTCTCCATCGCAGTGCTGACGCTCGACAGCCCGCCGACGCGCCAGCACACCGGCAAGCCTGTCATCGCCACCACGCTGGCCATTCGCCTCGTGCTCGACAAGGCGGCCAGCACCGCCGAGGCGGTCAAGCTGCTGGAAGCTTACGACATGTTCGCCACCAGCGGACGCGATTATCATTTCTACATCACCGATGCCGCCGGCGACGGCCGCGTCGTCGAGTTCGACTGTCTCGACGAAAAGCGTCCGCTTGTCGCCACGCCCATGCGCGCCATCACGAATTTTTACGCGCTCTACAAGGACAAAGTGCTGCCCTATCAGAAGAACGGCGTATTCGGACGCGGCCGCGAGCGCTACGACACCATCGAGAAGATCCTTACCGAGCACGAGAACAACGTCACGCCGCAGATCGCCTGGAAAGCCCTCATCGACGCCTCGCAGGCTCCCAAAGAGGGGACGTGACCAGCAACACGCAGTGGTCCGTCCTTTACAACAACACGCAGTTGACCGCCGAGATCGCGATCCGCCGCGACTGGCAGACCGTACACACCTACAGTCTGAAGACAAACGAACTCCAATAACCTGCCGACGGAGCCTGATATTATTTCTTACTTAAAAAGCCGAACGCAAGAGCGCTGCGGGGAGAGATTCACAAAGCGAGCTGCGCAGCAGTCGAGCTCCTTCTGAGCGACTGAATTCCCCGCGGCGCCCAGAAAACTATGTTAATACTTTCTATCAAGAATTAGTACGAAGGATTATGAAGGGCTTCTTTATCCGTGCCTGAAAACGAACGCAGGGCGGAGCGAACGGGTATCGTTCGCTCCGCCCTGCGTTTTCGGAAGGTCGGCAGATTCTTCGCAGCGGCGGCGTTCCACGCGGAACACCGCCGCTCGACGTTTCTGTTTTTCCCGGCGCCGCGGCGGACTGATTTCCTCTATCGGCCGAAGAGCGCCGCAATCTGCTTGACGGTGTCGTCGAAAACGACGCTGAAAGGTTCGCCGGCGAAGAGGCGCTGGAAGGGGACTCGGCTTGCGGGGAAGAAGTAGCCCACCGCGGCCACGGCAACGACAACGACAGCCAGCCAGAACCAGAAGCGGCTCTTCCGCGGCGCTGTGTCCTTTTTCGGCGCCACGACCGCGGCGGCTTCGTCAACGCGCACGCGCTTGGGATCGGTCTGCAGAGGCGTCTTCACGACGGGCTTGGGCTGTTCGACGGGACGGGTCGCACCGCAGTAGGGGCAAAAGTGCTGCTCGTCGTTTTCGAACTTCTTTCCGCAGGATGTGCAGTAAATTGCCATTCTCATCTCTCCTTTGAAGTGATGCCGGCCAAACTGGCTTTTAGTTTTTATGATCCGCCCGCGATGCGTCCAGCAAGGACCGGATCAGCGCGTGCATTTCGCAACAGCGGTCGCACTCGTCCAGCTCCTGCCGGGTGCGATAATCGAGCGCGACGGGCGCGTTGAGGCCGAGGTCGGTAAGAAGCCCGGCGGGAGGCAGCTCAATGTGCGCTTTTACCTCGTGATACGCGTCGAGATGGGGCTGACGGCGCGCAATGCCTTCGGCGTGCAGCGGCAACGAAGGACCGTTGAGACGGAAGCGGATCCGCTTCGCCCATGGGTGGCTGGTCGTGATGACCTCCCAGAAATCGAAGTAATGAAGAAAACGCGGCGGTTCGTAACTCTGCTTCTTGCCGTCGATCATGCGCTTCTCCTCGTGGCTGATGTGCTCAACCTCCAGCTCGACGCGCTCGACCTGCGCCAGAGAGACGAGGTCGGGATTGACGGCCAGCAGGTCGTCATCGGCATCTTCGAGCACGACGAAGCGTCCCCCCGCTTCGTCGATCATCAGCCGCCCACCGTTACCGACTTCGCGCGAGCTCGAGAAGCCGCGCAGTTCCTCGAGGTTACGTTCGCGGTCCCGAAGCTGTTCGTCGATCTGCGCCACCGTGCTCTCGCGGCGCTCATCGAACCATGGCGAAAGCTTCTGTGCGCACTTCTTGCACAGATTGCCGTCCGCCAGCCTGCGATTGCCAAGCAGGCCGATCTCGCCGCCGCAGATGGAACAGATCTTTTTCTCGAAAAGTTTGCCGAAGAGTCCCATCCCCATCTCCATCTCCCCTTGTCTTCCAGTTTTGAAAGCTCCGCACATTCGCGCCGCGGACGATCTTTCATAGTCGCATTATACCCTATCCGCCGCCATTCCACATCGCCCGATCGGGTGAAATGCGAAAGATCCGCAAAAGACGCTCGAGATCGAACGCAACAGCAGGAATCAACCACAACTGGTAAATCAGCCCAGCTAAATTCGCGCGTCCGTGAGGGTGCGACACAGCGGCGTTTTGTCGGCCCATTCGTCGTCGTTGCTGCTTCAATTCGCGCGCTCCTCACGGAGCGCGACGCGTTGTAGACCGCCAGCGGCGACAGTCGTTCGCAGTGTTTCAATTCACGCGCTCCTCGCGGAGCGCGACCCTCCGGAATCAGGCACGGCGCAAGCTCGGGCTTGCGTTTCAATTCACGCGCTCCTCGCGGAGCGCGACCTGTCAATAGCCAATAAAAAAGTCACCATAACTGCTCATTGAAAAAGTCACCCCATCACACTCTCATCACAGCAAGACACCTCGAAAGAACTCCCCATCGTGCCGCCATAACAACGTCTACGCGAACGTACATTTATCCCGACATGTGCTATGATATCCCTGCCTTTTGACGACGCCACGCCGCCATGGGTGGTCCGGAGCGGGCTTGTGCGCTTTCACAAGCCCGCTTTTCCGTTTCTTTGCCGATGCCTCATCGGAGTCGACTCGTTTTTGACTTTCAACCTCCTTCATCTCGATCCGTCTGCCCTTGGAAACACCCCAGATCCGCCCGGTCGACGTTTCACGCACCTCAACCGTCGTTTGGGCCATCCCGAGGCAATCGTCCGCCGCCGGAACGTACCGACGACCTCCGTAGGAGATCATGCCGCCGTGATCCGTCCTGCGAGATTCGCGACGCGCAAAGAGAAAATCCAAATCGACTTTTCCTTCCGGCTTCACATAAACGTCCTCTCCCTCAGCCGGATTGACGGCAAACTTCCGATTGTGCCTGGCGATGAGCTTGGGCAAAACCTCGTTGGCCGCCGTGATATCCGAGACGCCAAGCAGCCTCAGCTCCCCGGCAGCCTGTCCTGCATCGTGTTCCAAAGACGTTCGACACGCCCCTTCGCCTCCGGCGTCAAGGCAAAGATCTGCCCGATCCCAAGATCCTTCAGCCCCCGTCCGAAACAACTTAACGGCTCCTCCTTCCCCGCCTCATTCCCTTCATTTTCTTCATTCCTTTCATTCCTTTCATTCCTTTCATTCCCTTTAGTTCTTTCATTCCCTTCGATCCGATCCTCATCATCCTGCGCCCGTGCCTTTGGAGAGCGGAAAATCGTATGCCGGTCGCTGTAAATCGCCATCGGCAGCCCATACCCCTCGATCCCCATCCCCAGCGCGGCGACATAGCCCGCCATACATTCGTTCTCAGTGAAATAGGCGCCAGTCACCATCCCCGTCGCATCGTCAATATAAGCGTGCAGCGTCGCACGCCCGTTCCCCTGCCAAACCATTCAAACGACGTGGCGTCAGTCTGCCACAACATCCCCGCGGCCACCTTCCGCGGTCGGGAACGGTGAAGCTTCGGCCGTCGCCGCACACTCTTCTTGCTCCTGATCCCCTCGTCCTTCAGGATGCGGACGACACTCGAACGGCTGATCCTGATCCCCTCCCGTTCGTTCAGGCATTCCGCAAAGTGAGAGAAGTTGAAATCGTAATAGACCTCCTCATACGCCTTCAGCACCGACTCCCGAACCTCATCTCCGATCCTGCGCCGAGACGTTCTGCCGCGGTTGCCGTGAACAAGCCCCGCCGCCCCTTGAGCGACGAACCTCTTCTTGATCCTGATGATTTGCCGTTGACAGAGCCCCAGCTTTTCCGCCGCCTCCCTGTTCGTCATGCGTCCGTCGACAAGCGCTCCGATAATCCTGATACGATCCAGTTCCTTTTGTGACAATGTCATTCGCTCCTGTTTCATGAACGGTATTATCTCAGAGTGACATTTTCTTGGAACAGTTATGGGTGACTTTATCACTGAACAACGACACTCGCGGAGCGCGACCTTGACAGTCAATTTCCTGTATGCTAAGATTCATGTTTCAATTCACGCGCTCCTCGCGGAGCGCGACCGCCGCTTTGAGGGTTATTCAGCGCGTAAGCGACGTTTCAATTCACGCGCTCCTCGCGGAGCGCGACCGATCTTTCAGGTTATCCACGTGCGACGCCGATGTTTCAATTCACGCGCTCCTCGCGGAGCGCGACCGCTTTTTGCCGGGGCTGGACGCCGAACGGCTGACGTTTCAATTCACGCGCTCCTCGCGGAGCGCGACCACAACGCCGAGACCCCCGGCGCGTCGCCGAAGTCGTTTCAATTCACGCGCTCCTCGCGGAGCGCGACGAGACCAACGGCCCGCAGCGGGACCGCGTCGTCGTTTCAATTCACGCGCTCCTCGCGGAGCGCGACTCGCCGAAGAGCTACCTGCTGAAGACGTTTTTCACGAGTTTCAATTCACGCGCTCCTCGCGGAGCGCGACACGGCGCGCGCTTCGTCCATATCGTCGAGACTCAGTTTCAATTCACGCGCTCCTCGCGGAGCGCGACCCTGGCGATCTCCGAGGGGCGCCTCACGTCCATGCGGTTTCAATTCACGCGCTCCTCGCGGAGCGCGACACGGGGCGGATGTGGTCTTCGTCGATCCTCCGTGGTTTCAATTCACGCGCTCCTCGCGGAGCGCGACGGGCACAAGCTGGAAATTGACGCCAGCCGCTACGGTTTCAATTCACGCGCTCCTCGCGGAGCGCGACACGCCTCGTGGCACAGGCGCAGCAAGCGCTCGCAGTTTCAATTCACGCGCTCCTCGCGGAGCGCGACGTCATGCCGTTTCCCCGCCTTCCTTTTCAGCTTCCGCGTTTCAATTCACGCGCTCCTCGCGGAGCGCGACACGCTATCGTTCGGAACATCGGTTCCGCTTGCTGCGGTTTCAATTCACGCGCTCCTCGCGGAGCGCGACGCGGTGAAGGTCGCAAGCATCTTTTGCAGCCACTCGTTTCAATTCACGCGCTCCTCGCGGAGCGCGACGGACGTGAGCACCACCAAGTTCAGACTTTCTCCGGTTTCAATTCACGCGCTCCTCGCGGAGCGCGACGATCAGCTTCGCGACGTCGCGAAGCTGCATCAGAGTTTCAATTCACGCGCTCCTCGCGGAGCGCGACCAACGCCGTTGAGGACCATGCCCGCGCCCATGGTGTTTCAATTCACGCGCTCCTCGCGGAGCGCGACAGCTGTTCGAAGATGGTCGTGCGGTTACTCATTTGTTTCAATTCACGCGCTCCTCGCGGAGCGCGACAGTGGTACTTTTGAGACGGGTATTTCCCCGCTTTCTCGAAGCGTTCCCGCGAAGTTCGTCGCAAGCTCTATTTCCTTGTGGCTTTCACAGTGTATCTTACAGGGATTTTCCGTGTTCCCATTAACCGCGACGGCCTAGGGAATAGTATGACGAATTTTCTTCACAGCTGAATGGTTGGGCGTGCGTTTGCCGGATCACCGATTTTTGCGCGCTTGGGGTTCGCGCTTACAGAATGAGTGCCGATTCCGGGTTGTAACTTTTCTTCGCGCCTATGTGTTCCACTCGTTTTTCCCAGTTGTTGCCGAGGAGGTAAAAACGCAGACTGTCCACTTCTGGATCGATTTGGGCGATCAGCTGGGCTTTCAGGGTAATCCACTGGGCCCAGTCGAGTTTGCATTCGAACACGGAGAACTGGACGCGGGCGCCGTGGTTCTCGCACAACCTGGCGACGCGGCGCAGGCGTTTGGCTCCGCCGGCGCTGTCGGTGCTGACGTCATACGCGATGACTACGAGCATGGCAAGCCCTCATTTGAGAAAGAACGGCGGATAACCGTCCAGATCGCCGCGCAGAAAACGGGCAAGAAGCATCGCCTGGACGTAGGGGAGCAAGCCGAGGGGGATTTTTTCCTGCAAATAGGGGTGAGTAATTTCTTCTTGTTTGCGATTTTGCCAATTTTGCAGGAAGGTTTCTTTGCGGGGCGTTTCGTTGAGGAGAACGGCTCCGTTTTCCCGGACGGTAAAGTCGGCGGCAGCGATTTTTCTGAGGTTGACGAGGCTGAGGACAAAGCGGTCGACGAGGTAGGCGCGTAGTTCTTCCATGAGGTCGAGGGCCAGGCTGGGGCGACCGGGACGGTCGCGGTGGAGAAAGCCGACACAGGGGTCGAGGCCGACGGTTTCGAGGGCGCTGGTTATTTCCGAGGCGAGCAATGAATAACCGAAGGAGAGGAGGGCGTTGATTCGGTCCGTCGGAGGACGACGGTTTCGGCCGTGGAAGTAGAATTGTTCTTTTTCGCCGAGGATCATGTGGTCGAAACAGCTGAAGTATTCTCCGGCGCTGTCGCCTTCGATTCCGCGGATGGTGTCGAGATCCGGTTTTGCATGGACGCGGATTTTCTGGAGCTGGACGGCGAGGTTTCTGATCGGCTGTTCGTAGGGTTCTGATTCTTTACCGTCGCGGGCGGCGCGCTGGAGAACGGTACGGCTGTTGGCGATTTTGGCGGCGATGATGGCTCGCGCGATTTGGGCCGACTGAATGGGATCGTCGGCCTTTCGATATTGCAAACGGCGCAGCAGGACGTTGCCATGTACGGGAGCAGTCAGTTTGGCGATGAAGCGGCCGTAGACGCTCATGAAGGAGACGGCGACGCCGTGATCGGCGCACAGTTGCATGGCTCCGGGGCTGAGGCTGACGCGGCCGAAGCAGACGATGTTTTCGAACAGGTGGATGGGGAATTTGCGCAGAGTCCGCCCTTCGCTACGGATGTCGACGGTTTCCCCGTCGCGGGCGACGTAGGCGCCATCAATGTTGAGGTAGAGGGTATTCAGCAGGTGTCTCATGCAGTGTCTCATGCAGTGTCTCCTCAATATGTTTTTTCAGGTAGTTTTCCACGGTGCGGCTCATTTTCGGCTGGCAGATGTCGCTGATGGAACAGCTCTTGCAGTGGGGCAAAAGCACAGCCGGCGGGATGACGCCAGCGTCGAGGAGTTGATGAGCCTGGACGCAGGCGTTTTCCATCTCGGCGCGAAGCTGAGGCGTGAAGGCGACTTCTTCACGGCGGCGCGGGGTTCCGTAAAAGAGGGCGCCTGTTTCGATGCGGCAGCCGAGCATTTCTTCGAGGCAGGCGGCCTGAGCGCAGAGTTGGATGCGGTCGCAGTCTTTTGCCTTAGGGCGGCCGTGTTTGTACTCTACGGGGTAAGGGCGCCATGTTCCTTTCTGTCCCGGCAGAAGCACGCCGGCGTCGTCCTGATGGAACTCGACGACATCGGCCACGCCGGAGATCTTCAGGCGCTCGCAGCGCAGGGGCAGGCCGCGGGCGACGTGCAGGCCGGGGCGGTTCTCGCTCTCGTCGGAATGGGCTTTTTCGTGAAGCAGGCGGCCCTGCGCCGTGAAGATGTTTTCCTGCCACTGCCGCTCGATGTGGATCAGCGCCCACTGGCGCGGACAGAACAACAGATGCTGAAGTCCGGAGATCAAAATGTACTCGTCGGAGAGAGGCATGTCACTCCACCGCGCTGTATTCCTCTGGGTTCAAACCATCAAGCGGTTTCACTTCGACTCTGTACTCCTTCCAGCTCGTCGCATCCTCAGGAGCCGTGACCGACAGGCTTCTGTGCACCTGCGCGGAACTATATTGCCCTGTCTTGCAGTTGTGCTTCCACCAATAGACGCGCTTCACTTCCATGCTGCCGTCCGGACGAGCTGACGACGCGTCGTTTTCAAAGAGCGTGATCAGCGCTTTATGAAGCAGTTCCGCATCTTCCTCGGAAAAACCCGTCTTTTCGGCCAGCTGACAGTTGATGCTGCCGTAGAAAACATAGACACTGTGTGCGACACGGTGCTTCATACCCATGGTATCCGGCGATTTGGAACCGTCCTTGGTCGGCTCTCCATTGACGCTTTTCGTGATCTGCATGCTGTCGATATTAACCGGCAAAACGGTCATGGCCGATTGAACGGTTACGGGCCCGCGCACGCCGACGGAAACGCCTTTGCTCTTTTCTTCGTCGCCGCTTTTGTTGCCGAAGGCGAACACCTGCCCGAAACTTCTTACATCGAGCCACTTCTTACAGGCCTCGCGCGCATAGCGCTCGCGATCTTTCCTGTCGTCTTCGCTCAACTCTTTCTCCGCGCGTTCTTTCAGACTGTTATAACCGTCGTCCGTGCGTTCAGCCGCCTGAACGAAAATTCTTTGTCCAAGGTCCTGCCAGCGGTTGCGGATTTTGCGTTTCAGACAGACGTCAGAAATCTCGCCATATCCGTCGTAATTCTCGCGGGGGCGATTGCCATTCAGCGGATCGCCATTGGGGTTGGCATTATTCACAGATAGTATCACGGCAAAATCGATTTTGTTCTGCAAAACTGACATCGTTATCTCCTCCGTTGTTATTTATTCTCCAGAATCTTGCTGCTCAGCGGCTTTTTTCTCGCGTTCCTTTTGCGCTTTCGCTTCTGCGGCAGCTTTCATATCCTGCTGGAATTTTTCCAACTGGCAGCGGTACCCGAGGATAAAAAGTTCCGTCAGAGGTTTGTCCAAATCATCTGTCCATTCAGACAAGCCCGAAACGATCTCATTTATTTCCGCTATAAGTCTTGCTTTTAGTCCGAATCTTGAGCTCTGTAACTTTCCAGTGTACGGCTGCAGCTGCGATTCCAAAATCTGCCATGTTTTCATGGGACGCTTGGAGAACTGATGCATCAAACGCTCTGCATTGGTCTGCCTGTTCTCTCCGTCGAGCTTGTTCACATAACTTTCGATATTCTCAGCATACGCCAGCAAGCGGCCGAACTGATAACTGCGATCCGGATAATCGGGTTGAAGCGCCACCGTTATCTCCTCCTTTTGTCCTCGATCGTTATAGTATTTTCTTACAAGCGCGCAGGTGACCGTCATAATCATTTCTCGATCGGAGTCTTCCTTTACAGCCGCCGGATTTGAAGCACGCCTGAACAGCGTCTTGACAAGATCCCCCGGTAACGGCCGGCTTTCCAAAATGCAGGGGATCAGCCGGTCCATTGTGGCATGAAGCAGATGGTCGGGGACGGGGTGTTGGGGCTTAGGCCTGGGATCGGCCGGAGAAATCTGGTATGCCGCCTTGATGATATCCAGAGGAGCGGGGGCTCCGAAAAAGGCATGAGTTTTCTTTTCGTCTTTCTTGTCGTGCTTATACGCATGAAGCCATTGGCAGGTATTGTGCCAGTTTTCGATTCGACTCAAGAAATCAGAACCAGATATCTCCTGATAATAGGTTACGGCCAACCGACCGTCTGTAGCTGAATTCAGCCCCAGCACGACAACTTGCGAAGCCCCATCCAGCTCTTTTTTGTATCCCTGCATGACAAGAATCAGACGCTTCGCAAATCCCTCACGGGTATCAATATCGCCGTCAAAAGCCGAATTATCCGTTGGATCCTCTGTCAAAAGGTCTGCGCTGTCATCGTCAAAGGCCGGGATTCTCTGGTTTTTCGTTCCCCAGATGACATAAATCTGCCCTTTCTCATGCCAACTCTGTTTCTGTACCAACCATCGCAGAGCGTTAAAAGCTTTTTGCGAAGTCTCATACCCCACACACATAGCCTGCTTGGACGTAGCGAAGCGGCCTCGATAGGTAAAGTTTTCAGAATCATTTGAGGAGATCAGTTTCGACTTTGAGTTCGTAAATGGGATACGACAAAGATGTTTCAGCCCGGGGACAACTTCCCGCCCCTGTACATAACATAAGTCCGTACTGCGTTCAGCCTCCAATTTTTCCAGATAGTATTCTTTATAGGACTGCCAGAAATCCGGCACCTCCCAAATTTTGTCTCTCACTTCTCCCGGGTAATGAACGCAAATTCGGACAAAAGCCTCAGATACATCAGGGACGATTTTTCTATTGTAAAGAGGATATTTTACGATTTCTTTACGAGGAACCTGCACAGCCACAATATGCTCCGGAATACTGCCACTGAGGATATTCCGTGCAATGAGGTCCGATACCAGAGTATTCCTTTTTAAATAAGCCACGATTACGTCAAGATGCTTTTTGACAATTCCATTACATCGTGCCGCCAGCTCATTCAGGCGTTGCATATAAAGTGTACGGGCTTCATGGAATTCCTGGCGGCTTTCTTCATTCTTCTTACGAAGTTTATCTGATGGTTCCTCGCTGCTTTTGAGCCAAAGGTAATCATAGTAGTCACCAGCCATATACTTAAGCTTGTCGAAGAGCACATGCGCGCATGCACCGCTCGTTCGATTCTGAGAATCTTCCGTACATGGAATGAACGTGCTCTGTTCTTCGTGTCCTTCTATTACTCGTGCATTGATAATCTTTCCTCCGGCATCAAGCGTCAGTTCGACCTGAACGGATTGAATCATCTGCCCTACAGGTGCAAGCATTGGAGCATCGACAATCTCTCGATTCGATTTAAGTACCTCCGCACAGTTGTCGTAGGTATCATACAGTTTTTGCAACCAACTCATGCTTGTATCACATCCCTGCACAGATCTTCCACAGGTTGGCAGTTGCGCCTCAACATAAAGGATTCTTTCTCCCAATCACACAGTTCTCTGACCTCGGTGCATTGATATGGCAACATAAAGTTAATAATTCCATACGCCATTGCAGGACGCCAAAGTCTCAGTTCCAGCTTTTCCCTGCCAGTATCAGAAGGATAATTGAATCCATGATACATCATGCCAAAGCCCAGTTCAGGCGTCTGATCGTAAGCCCCTCTTCCTTCTCCAAACGTACACGGTTCGACATATCCCTGGCATTCACGCGTGCCGAGAAAGATATCCCGCCGTCCGCCTCGTTTGATCATTCGCTGCGCGATCTGAAAATGTTTGTCTTCGTTGCGATCCGGAGCAAGGTCGGGCATGTTCGGATTCCATTCGAAATGGGCTTCGACCTGATAACGGACTTTGTACAGATACGTGTAGTACGAAAGCGTGTTCGCAGCCGCATTCGGTCCATGCGCATACAATATCGGCTTAACTCCTTTCGTCTGCATTCTGATGGGATTCATCACGCGCACTCGGTCGATGTACCAGATGAACGTCGGCTTCCAATAGATGCTCTCCGTAATGCCGACAAGCGCCTGATACGTCGGGATCGGGTAGGTGCTTTTCTCGCCTCCGACCCGCGTCAGGGGATCGCTGAACAGCGCATACTCCCCCAGACTTGATAAGCAACCCTGTTGGCTTTTTGCATGCGTTCGCCTCCTTGTTCTTTTTTGCCGATTCAGCAAATATACTTGGCCGGATCGACGCCGCCCTCAAAAACTATACCATATTCGTCATCATAAGACTCTTCGTCCAGCAAACAATAAATTCCCAAGTTCTCAAAGAAACGCAGTTTGTGGTCTTTTTCCAGTTTCCTCAGGCCGTCCGGATAGACACTGACCGAATACCGCTGCAACTCGCGAAAGAGCGTCTTTTTATCAAGATAATCCGAAGCGGAAAGCAGCTGCCGCTGCAATTCGATCCCTTTGCCGTACGGGACAAGGATCCCCGTCGTGTTCTCGTCGATGACGCGAAACTCCCTGCCAGCTGTGCGAAACGCCTGGTGCAGGATTCCATGGTGCGCCCTTTCGTGCCTGCTTTCATATCCTACCAGCGCTTTTCTGTTCGCCGCGAGGTAATCGAAAAGCGTCCGTCCGGCGTCATGAGGCGCAGGATAGTCCATCGATCCGCGCTGCTCATGGTAATAGTAACGATAATACGCGCGAAGCGTTTCTTCAGAAAAGTAATCCTGCACGGGAAAAAACGACATATCGGAAAGAACGAGGGTCATCGCATCCTGCGCCCTGCGCAGATCGGGCAGCATGGCAAGACCGGTCTCTTGGTAACGGATAAAATAGACATAGCCGCGCTCCACAAACTTGTTCCGGTTGCAGCGGCCGGACGCCTGCGTCAAACTGTCCAGCCCTGTCTTGGAACGGATCACCGCGTCGAAAGAAATATCGACGCCGGCCTCGATCAGATTGGTGCTGACGCAAATCACTGCTTTATGCTGAGCCAGGAGCGAATTCATCTCGGTGATCTTCGCCAGACGGTGAGCGCCGCACATGTTGGTGCTCAGATGGAAGAGAGCGACGCCGGCGCGGCCTTTCGCCTTCAGCTGCGCGTGAACTTCTTTCACCGCTTTCTTCGTATTGAGAACGATCAGGACGCTTTTGACCTCACGGGGAAGTTGAAGAACGAATTCGGAAAGAGTTTCTGCCGTATAAGGTTCTTCCTGTGTCTTATCAATGATCTGAATGCGATCAAAGACGGGGAAACGTTTTCTGACGTCCCGAACCAGATCGGCGGGTTCCGAAAGGCGCAGCGGACGGGCGATTTCTTCCAAAGCGGGCTGAGTCGCCGAACAGAGGACCGCCGTGCAGCCGCAAAAGCCGGCAAGGAAATTCATCGCCAGATTGAACATGCTGATACACTTGACGGGAATGCTCTGCACTTCGTCGAAAATCAGCACCGAATTGCACAGCTGGTGCATGCGGCGCACGCACTGCCCGCGGCCGGAAAAAAGGGCGTCGAGGAACTGGACCTGAGAGGTGAGAATGAGCGGGATATCCCAACGCTCCGCGAACGTGTCCAGCTGGTCTTCTTTTTCGCGCTGCTGTTTCTCGTTTTCGTTTTCATCCTTGCCGTAGCTGATAAGATTCGAGTGATGCTCAAGAAGGATGTCGCCGCGGCCGAACGTCTCGCGCAAAATCTGCGCTGTCTGATCGATAATCGTCGTGAAAGGCGCCACATAAAATACGTGATCTTTTCCAAACTTTCGTGCCAGATACAGAGCGCTTCTCATTACAGCTAACGTCTTGCCGCCGCCGGTGACGACATTGAGACGGTAAATGCCGGACGGTTCCCGCATCTTCTTCACCGATTCCAGGCATTCATCGGAGATCTGACGGCGCGCCGTGTTTATCGGAGAATCGGGAAAACCGTCAAGGCGTTTTTCAAGTTTTACCGCCAGTTCCCCCCAAAGCTTCGGATCCGTTGTGTACGTCGCCGCCTCAAGACGATTTTCCCAGCAGGCCGAAGCGTACCTGTCGCCGTCGCAAAGGCAGGAGAACGCCATTCGCGTCAGCAGACCCTTGAAAAATTCCCGTTTTTCCAAGCGGCGCTGCAATATTTTTCGTTTTTCTCCAGAGGAACGGTTTTCTTGTCTGACGTCTTCTGGATAAACGTCGGCATTGCAGCGTTCCGTAAAAACTTTCATTATCGTTCGCAGTTCTTCGGCAGCCGACTCGAGCAGTTTACGGATATCGTCTTGCGGAACAACCCCTTGCTGAAATCGCGCGAGCGCTTCCGCTTGAACCGCGTCGGGAGGCTCTTGAAGACGCTCTTCATAGGAAGCCGCCCCGTCGGGTTCGATCACGTCAGAAAGTCCGCTGTGGTGGCCCCAAACAACCAGCTCGGCAATCTCGGCCGCATATTGCTCATACGATGTTTCCGAAAATTCCTGCGCCGTCCGGCGGATCAGTTTTGCCCCCGTCGGCGCGTGAGGAATCATTTCATCCCGTTCATCATTCAGCAGATATCGCTGCCATTGTTCGGAACTCTTTCCCGCGTCATGAACGAGCCCCACCAGACGTCCCAAAGATGGTATGCCGATTTTTCGACAGTTTTGCTCGCATAAGTCTGCAACCAGCCGAACATGATCTGCAAGAGCTTCTCTCCGGTCTGATCCGTCACGGGCTTTTCGGGAATAAAGCATTTTTTCACCTCTTCATCCGCAGATTTGTGTGCTTTACAAGAACCACAAAAGCGAGGCCCACCAATAAGCCTTGGCGGTACACCCTTTGTTCTTTTCGCTTTCCATAGTGGTTTTTACTTGAGCTTACCGCTTGATATCGCCGCCGGAGAGCGCGTCGTCGTAGACGGCCCGCGCGCCGCCGATGAACTTGGGGCGCGTGCGCGCGCAGACCAGGTTGGCCGCTCCGATCTTCTTCACGGAGACGCGCACGGGCACGGCCACGTCGCGCAAGTGCATGCCGATCAGCGTATCGCCGATGTCCATGCCTGCGGCGGCGCGAAGGTGTTCGACGGCGGCGGGGCATTCGCAGTTTTCGTAGACGGTCGTCGCGAACGCACCGCCGGCGTGCAGCTGCGGCACGACGTTGCAGATTTCCGCGCCGGGCAGCAGCGCCGCCCTTTCCACGATCAGGGCGCGGTTGAGGTGCTCGCAGCACTGCGCCGCCAAAAAGAGCCCGCGCTCGCGCAACGCCGGCATCACGCCCTCGTAAACGGCCTTGGCGATCTCCGCGTTCGACCCTTTGCCGATGCGAAAACCGCCGATCTCGCTGGTGGAACAGCCGACCACGAAAATTTCGCCGGGTTCCGTGCGCGCGACGGCCAGCAGTTCGCCGACAGCCTGTGCCGATAGAACCCTGATTTCTTCATAGGACATCGTTCAGGACCTCCCTTTTTTGGTTGGAGCGTTCACTGTTTCTCATTCTAGCACTTCGCGTTCCGCCGCGATGTTCCACGTGGAACATCGCGGCGGCCAAACCGCCGCTGCGCCGCTGTGATACAATCAGTTCGGAGCGTTTTTGGGAAGGACGAGTCAGAAGACCATGCTGAAAAAACTGTTGCTGCTCTGTGCCGCCGCGCTGACGTTGGCCGTCAACGAAGGTCCCTTCGCGGCAGACCGCGGTCTGGCGGCGTTGAAAGACGGCGGGCGGAATCCGCACGATCGTCCGCTCGAATCGTTGCGGGGCATGCCGACTGTATCCGAAAAAGAAGGCTCTGCCGAACCGCATGAGCGCCTGCGGGCCACCGATGTGCGCGGCGATTACGACAGCGACGCCGTTTTCGCCAACTTTCGCGAAGTTCGCGGCGGCCGCCTGAGGCGCGGTTCTCTGTACCGCTCCAGCATTCCCTCGAGCACGGAGCGCCCGCGCGCGCCCTACGCCGACCAGCTGGCGCGAGAAGCCGGCATCCGCACCGTGCTGAATCTGGCCAACTCGCCCGAGCGTCTGAAGAAGAACATGGAAAGCCCCGCCTGCCGGTCGCCGTATTATCGCATGCTCTGGCGCGGCGGCAACGTGATCGCCCGCGCCTTGCCCGCCGCGCCGGAGCACGCGACCTTTCGCGCCGGTCTGGCCGAAGAACTGCGCTTCATGACGAAGCGCCCCGCCCCGTATCTGGTCCACTGCGCCGAGGGCAAGGACCGCGCCGGCTTTGTCAGCTTTCTGCTGGCCGCGTTGCTGGACGCTTCCTTGGACGAATTGAAGGACGACTACGGCCAAAGCTTCGTCAACTATTATCATTTGAAACGCGGCGAGCCCCGTTACGTCACGCACGTGGACGACGGCATCGAATCCTTTTGCCGTGCCATTGCCTGGACTCCGAAAGAGCCGCTTCGCCGGGGCGCTGAGCGTTATCTGCACAGCATCGGCCTCACCGTCGCCGAGATCGAAACGCTGAAACGCCGCCTGGCGCACGACGGCTGAGAGCGAATTTCGTTTGCGGAACAGGGGGCGCTGTTTTACCCGTCGCGTACCATCGGCGCATCACACCGCAGGAGGTGTTGGCATGAATTCGAAGCACGCGCGCCTGCTTGCTGCGGCAATTCGTTATGACCGCGGCGACGCCCGGCGCATCCAGCATTTCGTCAAGGTCCACGATCTGGCCGCGGCGATCGGCGCGCTGGAAGGGCTGGACGAGGAGACGCAGTTCATTCTCGAGACGGCGGCCATTCTCCACGACATCGGCATCCATCAGGCCGAAGCCAAGCACGGCAACGGCCACGGCACGTATCAGGAACGGGAGGGCCCCGGCGTCGCCGAGGCGATCTTGCGCGAACTGGGCGGCTACAGCGAAGCGCAGATCGAGCGCGTCAAATATCTGATCGCCCATCATCACACCTACAGCGACATCGATGGCGTCGATTACCAGATCCTCGTCGAGGCCGACTTTCTCGTCAACCTTTTCGAAAGCCCCGATCGCTACGGTCCCGCCGCAAAGGTCAGCGAACGCATCTTCAGGACGGCCGCCGGAAAGCGCCTTCTCGACGACATGTTCGTCGCCGGCGCTTACCATCCCCTCACGTCCTGAAAGATTTTCATAAACGAATCGCGGCAGTCCGCCGGAAAAGATCCGACGGACTGCCGCGATTCGTTTTTCAACGGTTATTTCTGCAGAACCGAGGCGCTTCGTACCGTGTCCTGCGAGTCTTCCAGCCGATCGCTCCGCGCCACTTCGCTGGTCCAGCGGTCGATCAGGCGCAGGCGATTCTGGCTTTTCCACGGCACGCTGCACTGGAGCAGCCTGATCGAATTCAGATCGAGCAGCTTGTTGAGCTCCCGCAGCTCAGGGCGAGCGGGAAGGTAACACGGCTTCAGCTCCATACGGCTGCGTGCGAAATCCGGCGACGCCAGCCACTGCAGCAGATACTTCGCCTCCTCGGGGTACGCCGCGCCGTCGAGCAGCGCGCAGCCGTCCACCGCATACGTCACGCCCTCCTTGGGAAAAACGATTTCCACGGGATAACCTTCCAGCTTCAGGCTCATCGCGTCCACGTAATAGAACACGCCCGCCGCCGCCTGTCCCAAGGCGACGGGCGTGGCGCCGCCGACGCCGTTTCCGGCGTATGCGCGCACGTTTTCCGCCAGCTTCTTCTGGTACTCGAAAGCCTCTCTCTCGCCGTAGATGCGCACGAGCGAATAGATTTGTTCCGAGGCCGTCGCCGACGCGCGGGGGTCACCCATCTGCAGCGCCCCGCGATACGCAGGGTCAAGCAGATCCTGCCAGGAATCGGGCATCCTCAGCCCGTTTTTCTCGATAAAATTCCTGTTGACGAGAAAACACAACGGCGTCACGCCGATGCCGAACCAACGATTGTCAGGATCGCGATATCCGACCGGCATCGCTTTGGCCGCTTCGGGAACGTACCGGGCCAGCGCGCCTTCGCGTTTGGCGGCATCGTAAATGTCGGCCGGGCCGCCAATGATCAGGTCGGCCTGCGGACACACCTTTTCGGCGATGACGCGCCGCAGCATCTCGCCCGACGAGAGCCGTGAAAAGTTGACCTGCAAACCGGTATAATCGGTAAAGCGTTGAAACAGGACCGCTGCATCCCTTTCCGGGATCGTCGTGTACACGCGGATCACCGGCGGCGCGGCAAACTTCCGATACAGCCATAATCCCGCCGCCACGGTCAGCACGGCTGCAAGAGCAAACACACTTCTTCTGCGCACGGAAAATCCCCCCTGCACTGGAACGTTCCTGAGATACTGTCAGCGCTTGTTCGTTCTTTTCGGAGCTTTCTCCAGGACTTTCAAATATTATACCCGCTCATTGCCTCTTTTTGCAGGAGACAACGTAGAAAAAAAGACGAATTTGCTCTCTGCTTCAGAATACTTTCCAAACCGGCCGACAAAGCGCGCTGAACGGCGGCGCGTCGTCTTGAAAGTGGAACCGGAAAATAGCTTGACCGTTCGTTTCACCAGAGACGAAAAAAGACGGAGCGAAACCGTTCGATCTGTTTCGAACCGGTTTCGCTCCGTCTTTGCCGTATTTTTATCCGCCGCCCGTTTCCGTCGCGCCAGGCTCAAAGCACCAGTTCATCGCCCGCCGCCAGATAGCGCAGCTGCTCGCCCATCCTCTGCCGCAGGTAATCATACTGGGGCACCCCTGTGCAGTGGCAGGTGTAGTACGTCACGGGCCAGCGTTTCAGTTCGGCCGCGGCCGCATCCATACGGCGGAACCGATCTTCCGGCACGTCCTTGAAGTGAAAGCCGCCGACGACCGCCTGAGCCCCTTCTTTCGAAGCCCATTCCATGATGTTGAGAATACCGCGGTGACTGCAGCCGCTGATCAGGACCTTTTTCGCCCCTTCGCTGACCAACAGATACTGTTCGTGGCCGAACTGTTCCGGCACCAACACGCCGCCGGCCTCCATCATCATGCCGCAGGTATCGACGGGCCACTCGCAGGGCTTGCCCGCGTAGCTGGCGATGGTCAGCTCGTTGTCGAGGCGCAGACGATCCTCGCCGACGACCACGATCCGGGGATGACCGATCAGCCGCGGTTCCACGCCGATGTATTTGCCGTCGCGGTTGTAGCGCGGCCGGTCGTAAGTCGCGCGCGCGTAAAGTTTGGCGTGATCGTTCAGGCGGAAAAACGTCGTCATGCCGCCCGAATGGTCGCTGTGGCCGTGAGACAGCACGGCCGTATCCACGGCCGCGAGGTCGACGCCCAGCGCCAGCGCGTTTTTCGCGAACAGGCCGCTGGCGCCCGCGTCGAACAGCACTTTGTGGCGATCCGTCTCGATGTACAGACTCAAACCGTGCTCCGCGCGGCAGCATTCTCTCCCTGAGGTGTTCTCCATCAAGGTCACAATCCGCATGAACAATCCTCCTTAATGTGTTGTTTTCCCCCTGATGAGCTTTTTCATTATACCGTGATATGATTAAAATACAATTATCATGAATTCCGCTTCTCCATAGAAACCTATTTCTCCTTTGGTGCAAAGATCGCGAACGCAAAATTTTTAATATGACGGATGGGGATTTGCCGCGACACACGCCCCGCTTTCCCCGTTTGCCGGATTGCCGGCGCGGCGGCCGAATGAAGCTTCGAGAAACATAGTACTGTCACGACGTTTGTGTCATCTTGCGCGCCGGAAGAAAATGCTTTAAGCTGTATACGTCGGCCAACGGCCGCGAGACGATCCATGAACGCGAAGGGAGCCGGAAAAGATGACTCGCTCTATTTCAAAACGGAAGCTGGACTTTCTGCGGGAAGAACTGCAGGTCTGGCAGCAGGAAGGTCTGATCGGCGCGGACTCGGCGGCGCGGATCGCGTCGCTCTACTCGGCGCGCTCGCGCAGTTTCGCGCAAACGCTGCTCTGCGCGGGCGCGGCGCTGGTCGGGCTGGGAACCATCAGCGCGGTGGCGGCCAACTGGTGGACGATCCCGCGCCTGCTGCGGACGGCGCTGGTCCTCGCGGCGTACGCGCTGTCGATGGGCGCGGCCTGCTTCTGCGAAAAAGATTCGCCGTCCGGCGCCCGGGCGCTGCGTCTGCTGGCCGGGCTGATCTTCGGCGGCGGCATCTTCCTGGTCGCGCAGATGTACCACCAGGACGGACACTGGTCCACGGCGTTCGGCTGGTGGGCACTGGGGCTGATCCCGGCGGTGCGGCTCTTCCGCGACGCCTGGCAGATGTACCTGCTGCAGGCCGTTTCGCTGTTTTACGTCGGCGGTCGGGGAATGTTTTTCTGGGGAAGAACGCCCGATCTCGCGCCGTTCCGCGGCGACGCCTTGCCTGGAGCGCTGCTGTTGGCGCTTTGGTGGCTGTGGCGGCAGACGCGCGGAAACCTGCGCGCGTTCAATTTCAACGTGCAGCTGACGATTCTTTTCCTGTTCACGCGGCTGCTATGGTATTTCAGCCTGACGGAAGCGCTGCTGGCGTTCCTCGCCGCGGGGGTCGCATTGACGGCGTGGCCGCGCGCGGACGCCGCGGCCGGCTGGCGAACTTCGCTGTCGCGCTGGGGGATTCTGATAACGGGCGTCGCCGGAGTCGCGCTATCGGTCCCGGAGGTCTGGTACGACTTTCCTTACCTGCGCGTTTTGGACGGAACGGCGGCTCAGGAACTGAACGCGCTGCGCCTGGCGGCGAACGGCGCGGCCGCGCTGACGGCCGTCGTCATGGGCTGGCGTCTTTACCGGGGCTCGCGGCTGGGCGGCGTGTTCCTCGGCCTGCTGGTCCTGCGTTACTTTGTAGACCATTTCTTCGGCTTCATGTCCAAGGCGGCGGCGTTCTCGGGACTCGGTCTGCTGTGCCTGATCGCCGGATTCTGGTGGGAACGCTCGGCGCGCCGCAAAAAGGCGAAACGCGGCCAGGAGGGCGGCAGCCATGAAAACGTTTAAATATCTGGCGGCATCGCTGCTGCCCGTGCTGATCCTGCTGGCGCTGCCGCTGCGCCCCGCCTGCGTGTCGCGCTTCGGCGCGGAGGTCGTGCTGGCGGGGCGCCCCGTGGACCCGCGCGACCTGTTCCGCGGTGATTACGTGGCGCTCAGCTTCGAAGCCGAATCGGTGCCGCTGGAGTTGTTTCCGGCTCCCGACGAAAAAAAATCGGAATACGCCGCACTGGACCTCAGCACATGGTTCGTGGCGCTGGCTCCGGACGAAAAGGGGCTGTGGGCTCCCAGCGGCGTTTTCGCGGAAGTTCCCGAAGGGCCGTACCTGAAGGGAACGGTAAAGTATCTGGCCGAGCGCGCCGACGGCTCGATGACGGCGGAGATGGACTACGGCGAGGGACTGAAACGTTTTTACGTCAAAGAGGACACCGGGCGCGAGCTCGAAGAATCGGCGCGGCAGTCCCGCCTGCGGGCGACCGTGAAAGTCTGGCGCGGCATGGCCGTGATCCAGTCGCTGGAAGTCGTTCCGGATGCGGCTCAGCCGCACGTTCTCCACTAAGCGGAAGCGAACGTCGGTCCCGCGGCGAAAAAAACATAGGATTTGCGCTGATTTCATCGGAAGAGAAAAAGTCAGTTTGCAACAATGACGCGAAGGCCGCCTCGAGCAATTCTCGAGACAGCCTTCGCGTCCGTTGTTATTCGATTTTGTTTTTGCGGCCGCGGCAGCCCGTTTTTTTACGGCGTGCACGCTTGCTCTTTGCTCAGTCGCAGACGTTGAAGTTTGTGTTCTTCCACGCGCGCAAGGCGTCCGCCATTTCCTTTCCGTAGTCTTTCGCGAAATCTTCGAGGATTTTTGCGTTTATCGTCTCGCCTTCGTTTTTGAAGATCGCGGCGGTCACTTCGTTGTACGCCCAATAAGAATGCGCGCAGTGAAATTCGAAATCTCTCATGTTTTCGGGAGATTTCGCCAGCCGCTTCCCTGCGTAATCGGCGTCTTTCAGATAATGCTCGCAATGATCGCCCGTCTGCAAAGTTTCCGGCACCCTGTATTCGAGACAAGGATTGAATCCGTTTACGATCGCAACGTCCAGATGCTTGCAATATTCGGCGCCGGCGGTCTTGTCGAGCCCCATCTCCTTAAACTGCTGGTTCCACGGACAGCGCGAAATGAATATGACTGCGTCCGGGCCGAGCTGTTTCATTTCAGCTTTGACGTCACTGCCTTCGTCGATCATTTCCTGGCTGCTCGCCCACTCGCCGTAGCAAGCGTAGGTCGCAAAATCGAGTTCTTTCCCGTCCCGTATCGCGCGCTGCGCCATGCGCCGGCCGCGCTGCCCGGCGTAATACTGTGTGGCGTGGACGAAAGCCTTCCGCCCTCTTTCCCCGAAAGTCTGCGTGAGATACGCATAGTACTTCGCCGCGATATAAGCGTGGACTTTCTCGTTGAACGCCATATATCCTCCCCCCATTGTCAGGCGATTTTTTTCATCGGGAGCCAGCATGATAGACAACGCGTCCGCGTCCGGGCTTCCTGCCTTGGTTCATCTCCGGCGAGCAAGACGCTTGCCTACCGGAAATTATTTCCCCGCGTCGCGGATCGCGCAGAGCCGCGCGTAGTCGATATCGCTTGGTATCGTGCAATCGGCGCCGATGATCAGACCTTCCCTGCCCGCATCCTTGATGATGTCCTTTGTGTATTGTGTCAATTCCTCAATCGTTCCTTTGTCGATCAAGACCCCTTTGTTGTTGTCGAACCCTCCGCACACGCAGGCCGCGAAAATTTCCTTTCCTTGTTTCATCGTGATGTTGTCCGTATGTGTCGCCCAGTTATACGCCTTACAGGGATACTTCGCATAGAAGCACACATTGTTGTGGTAATGCTCGTACCCGCAGATATGGAGCATGTTGTACTTCCAAAGCTGGTTGATATGGTTCAGGATCGCAAGGTCGCTGGGGACGATCCATTTGTCGTGGAAAGCTTCATCCGCTTCGGGATGCTGCAACATCTGAACGCTGTAGTAGACGCCGTCGATCCCCGTATTTGCCTTGAGTTCGTCGAGAAGCCTCTGAATGTCCTCTTCCTAATCAAGAATTAGTATAACATCGAGGAGAGATTTTCTCTTTGTGCAACGCCGTATTTATCGTTCTATTCGGCGTCAATCGGCCGCGCAGCTTTCGGCGGCCCCTCGGGGGCTGAGGGAGATGAAGCGCCGGCATTCTTCGAGACGTCCGTAGCCGAGCATGATGCCGAGGATGAAATCTTCTTCTTTCGTGAAGTCGCAGAGGTTGTTTTTGCCGATGATCTCGAGCACGCGAATGCAGTCCGAGCTGCCGAAAAAAACGTTGACGTGGCCGTTTTTCAGGTAGGCCAGACGATAGGCGATGCCTTGCGCCTGAAGGGTGCGCTCGATCTCCGGCACGTCGCCGAGAGGCGCCGTATGGAGGATCAGATTTCTCAGTCCTTTTTTGAACTCGTAGATATGGTGGCGAAAAACTTCCATACGCCGTCGCTCCTTTCTCCCACAAACTGCCGCGGCACGCTTTTGATTAGTTAAAGCTAATTCAGTCACGAAAATTCTAAAGCAACTTGGATGCGATGTCAACGGGATTTGGCGGAGTTAATTTCAGCGGGAGGAAAATGATGAATCGTTTTTTTCGAGCGGCCGAAACCTCGAAAATACTCTCTAAAATGTTGTTGTAACTGGCCTTGAAGAATTTTTAAAATAGCCTCTTGACAGAATGAAATTTCCGGCTAAAATAGTTAGCGTAATCTAACACAGTACGAAAGTTTCTCATGCAGGAGGTTATAGAAATGTCCACAGCAGTTGTTTACGGCAGCACGACGGGTATGACGGAAGAAGCCGCGTCGAAGATCGCGTCGATCCTTCAGGCTGATTGTCTGAACGTTGCGGAAGTTTCTCCCGAGCAGCTGGCGGGGTACGACGCGCTGATCCTCGGTTCCTCCACATGGGGCGCCGGCGACCTTCAGGACGACTGGGACGCGTTCCTCCCCAAGCTGGAGGGCATGGATCTGAAGGGCAAGAAGGTCGCCGTGTTCGGCACGGGCGATCACGAAGGTTTCGCCGACACGTTCGGTCTCGCTCTCGTCAAGCTGCGCGAAGCGGCCGCGGGAGCCGGCGCGACCCTGATCGGCGAAGCTCCGGTGGAAGGCTACGACAGCATCGACTCCGAGATCGTCACGGACGGAAAGTTCGTCGGCCTGGCGCTGGATTCGCAGAATCAGCCCGAACTGACCGACGCGCGCATCGAAGCGTGGTGCGGCGTTCTCAAGAGCGCGCTCGTCTAGCGGTAAGATTCCTTTCCGGCGGCGCTGGAAGTTTTCCCTGAAGGCAGAAAGAGCGGTTTCTTTTCCCAAAATCTGTTTTTACCTCTAACTGCAAATTTTTCAGGTGCCGCAAGGTTTTTGTATGTTCTTTCGCGGTGATGGTACTTGCAAAACTCGCCCTTTAATGGCATCATATAAGTTAGCTTATAAGAATGAAAGCGAGGGGTAGACATGCAAATACATCAGTCTGCGGAGGATTATCTGGAAAAGATCTTGATGCTCCACGAACGGCTGGGTTATGCCCGCTCGGTGGACATCGCTACGGAGCTGAACGTGACGAAACCGAGCGTAAGCGTCGCGATGAAACGCCTGCGTGAGAACAATTACATTCTCATGGACAAGGACGGTCTGATCACTCTGACCCCCGCGGGCAGGGAGATCGCCGATCGGATCTATGACCGTCACAAAGTGCTTTCGGCCTTTTTCAGGGAACTTGGAGTGGACAGCAAAGTCGCGGCGGAAGACGCCTGTAAAGTGGAACACGTCATTTCCGACGAAAGCTTTGCGGCGGTGTGCCGTTTCGTTCATAAGTCGCTCTGAGCCTATTCTTTTCATTGGATGTTCGCCGCCTCCCCCCGGCGGCTTATGTCACGGATTTCCCTTTTCTCTTGCCTGCTCGGCAGCGGGCGCGACGGGCCGCCACCCCCCTTAAAAAATTGGCTGTCCATGCAAAGCTTTCGTGCGTTTTCGCATCTCCCCCCAGATGCGCTGGAACGCCGTGGCATGCCGGCAGAAATGCAGTACAGCACTTCCAACACACAAACACCCCATAAGAATGCCGCCGGCCTGCCCCCCAGGCCGGCGGCATTCTTATGTCTGCCGAGGATCGTCGCGGATGCGAAAGAGGCGGGGCTTCCAATTTCAACGTCCATGTTTTAAAATAACCTTAATTCAGTATAGAATGAAAGGAAGATTCTCTATGAAAAAACTGTTGTTAGCGTTTCTTTTCTGCGCGTTCTGCGCCAGCGGCGTTTCGGCGAAAGTGCTCGACGAACCGGTCTTGCTTGTCACGGCGAAAAGCGGCACCGAGTTTTTTCTTGATGAATACGACTACAACGAGTCCAACTCCCGCATGACCGTCGTCATCAACGGGCATTACAGCGACGCCGAAAAGCTGAAGACGATTGAATGGCTGACGAAAAAGAAGGGCGTGCCGTTCGTCAAAGCCCGCAAGCTGAGCAACAACGTGTTCTGCTTCCGCTTCGACGAAAACGGCGACAAGTTCCAGCGCGTGTACGACCGCTATTTCGACGAAGACGGCGAACTGGTCGCCGACGTGCCCGTCAACAAAAAGAAATGGGAACCTGTCAAGCCTCAGCTCACTTCCGGGAAAGCCTACTCCGTCGCGCTGGAATTTCTGGAAGCCGGCACCGAACCCGACCCAGACGCGCCGCCGGAGAATCCCGCCGTCGGTGACTCCAACAAGGGAACCGCCGGCGACGATCAACCTTTGGACTGGGCGAAGAGTTCCTACGTCGCCGTCGCGGCCGCCATCAAAAAGGGCGCCGACGTCAACGCCTTTATCCCCTACACTGACTCCGAAGGCAACGAGCTGGAAGGATACGCCGTCGCCGTCGTGGCTCTGCGCACCGACAAGGACGCGGCGCGCATCCTCGGGCTGATGCTCGATTCCGGCGCCGATCTCGAGAACGAGCCTCGAGCGCTGGCCAACTACATCCGCGCGCAGGGCAGCAAGCTCGACATGGCCGTAGTGGACCGCATGGCCAGGTTGAAAGCGCAGCTCAATCTGGCCCTGCTGGCCTGTTCCGTCAACCCCTATCCCGGCGACGCTCTAGCGCGGAAGCTGATCGAAGCGGGCGCAAGCGTGAACGACATCGCCGATCAGAACAGCTCCATGCTGCTCGAAGCGCTGAACGCCAAGGCCGACCCGCGCCTGATCAAACTGCTGGTCGCCAACGGCGCCGACATCGAGCTCGAAGGCGAGATCTGGGAAGGCGACATGGAAAACGGCGAGACCGTCCGCGGCACGCCGCTGGATATCGCCAAACGCCGCGGCTACGGCCAGGATATCCTCGACCTGCTCGCGGGCAGATGAAAGACATTTGGAGCTCCGGTTTCGACCGGGGCTCTTTTTGTCCCTTAGTTCGCGTCATGCTATAATTGACCACGTCACAAATCCATTTGAAAGGACCGTGAGCTATGAAGAAACTGATCTTTACGCTTCTGTTCATTATGAGCTGCACCGCGGCTTTCGCCGCCGTGCCCGCCGAGCCGGTTTTGCTCGATACGACCCGCACGGGAAATAATTTCTACCTCAACGAATACTCCAAAGACGCCGAAAGCGGCATGATCTCCGTCGTGATCCGCTGCGTCCTCTCGGAGAGCGAGATCCAGCGGCTCTCCGCGCTGATGGTGAAGCAGGATATTCCCGCCGACCAGGCAGCCGGCGTGAAGTACAACGACTTCTGCCTGCGCTATTCCAACGATGGCGCCCGATACCAGCGCCGCTACGACCGCTACGCCGACGTCAACGGCGCTATCATCCGCCGCCTGCGCGTCAATCCCGACGATTGGTTCGATACGACCAACCCCGCGGCGCTGCTGCCTGCAAAAGCGCTGGCCGAAGCCAGCCGCTTGCTGGATCAACCGGATCCGTTGCCCAAGTCCGCGCTCGAACTGACGCCCGTCGAACCGGCGGACGCCAATTCGCCGCAGTCTTCCTCGCCCAAGAAAGCCGAGAAAGTCGACGCGATGATAGAAGCCTACCGTGCCAACGTGGCCCGCTTCGAGGCCCAGTACGAAAACGCGCTTACGCAAGTGCAGGGACGCATGGGCGACATGGGCGTGTCCGGCGACCTGTACACCGTGCTCCTGCAGTCCGAGAAAGAGGGCGGCGAATCGATCCTCTGCTACTTCGACGCGGACGATCGCGGCGACCTGGCCAAATGCAGCAAAGGCGACCTGCTGATCATCGAGGGCGCCTACCGCCGCACCAAAGTCCGCAACGCCGTCTTCGCGCTGGACCGCTGCAGCGTGATCAAAAACATCACGGCCGGCGGGAAGTGAGTTTTTCTCTTGCTAAAAATAAAGCCCAGGGAGAGATACAGTCCTCTTCCCTGGGCTTCATTGTTCGCCGGCGTCGTTGCCGAGCTCCTTGTCTTTTCTATGCGGTTGTCTCTTCTAAAAATAAGATTTATAATTTAAAGCGTATTTGAATTCCTGCCTATTGAGGAGCCGATCTCTATGAGCCAGAATGAACTGAGTAAAGTTTGGGGCAAGTTTGACGTAGAAAGCGGTAAAAAGCAGCCTCTGATCGCCCACTTGACTGACGTTGCCGCGGTATTCGAGCAGATCATGAACGGCCCCCTTTTCCAGCGTCACTTCCAGCGTGTCCTCGGGCAGCCGCTGTCGGAGACGCTGCGTGAACGTCTCTGCGTTCTGGCGCTTTGGCACGATTACGGGAAAATATCGCCGAAATTTCAGCTGAAATATCGCGAAAAAATCGAAAAACTGAAAAAGAAGACTTCGATCAACCATATCGACACGGCGTTCAATCTCTCTTCGATCCGCTACAAGGGAAAGATCTGGAATGAGCTGCTGAACGCGATGCATTTCTGGGAAAACGAGGAACAGAAAAAGATCCTGCACGATTACCTCACGTGGGTGCTCCTCGCCCATCACGGAGCGGTCCCCACGCAGAAACGCTGCGACATGGCCCAGGACAACTCGTCGAAGAAATGCTGGGAGTGCAGCGTTGACTTCGACCCCCACAAAGCGCTCAGTGAGCTGGCCGATCTTTCGAAACGCTGGTATCCGGCGGCTTTTGTCGCCGGCGGAGGGCTGCCGGAGGAGCCCTGCTTCCAGCATCTTTTTGCGGGGACGCTGATGCTCGCAGACTGGATCGCTTCCGACCGCAGTCTGTTTCCCTACTGCGGAGAATGCGACGCCCGGGACGAGCGGCGTCCGGCGCCGGAAGAGGAAGATTCGCTTTCGTATTCGCGCCGTCAGGCGGAAAAAGTCCTCGCTTCTCTTGTCTGGAAGCTCGGCGACAAACGCCCCGACCGAGCGCCCGATTTTGCGGAACAATTCGGTTTCTCTCCCAACGGGATCCAGCGGGCGGTCGACAAGCTCGTCCTGCATCCCGACGGCGGCCTGTATATCCTCGAAGCGGAGACCGGCAGCGGCAAGACCGAAGCGGCGCTGCGCCTCTACACCCGCCTCCTGGCGGCCGGGTATGTGGACGGCCTGTATTTTGCCAATCCGCTCCGGTTCGCCGCCACGCAGCTTTTTGAGCGCATGGTGAAATTTTCCGCCTCGTCCTTCGGACAAGGACAGATCCCCGTGACGCTGGCCGTGCCTGGATATCTGCGGGTCAATGACCGAGAAGGGCTTCGCGTCGGGCGTTTCGAAGTGGACTGGCGGGAAGTGAACGACCGGGCCGTCGGCTGGTACGCCGAACAGCCCAAGCGCTTCCTCGCATCTCCGATCGCTTCCGGCACCATCGATCAGGCGCTGCTGGCAGGGCTGCGCGTGCCCCATGCCCACATGCGGGCGGCGGCTCTTCAGCGCTCGCTGCTGGTCGTCGACGAGGTCCACTCCAGCGACGCCTACATGAGCGCCCTGATCTGCGGACTCATCGAACTGTTTCGCCGCGTCGGCGGCCATGTGCTGCTGATGTCGGCAACGCTGGGTTCCGAGAGCGCCGAGCGCTATCTCAAGGTGTGGAACGAGAATGGGCCGCAACGGTCGAAACAGACGGAAACGAAGCGTCTATCGCTGACGGAGGCTGTGAAAGTCCCCTATCCGCTGCTGACGCCTTCTGCGGAACCGCCGTTGACGGTGCCTTCCCCGCCGCGGGGCAAACGCGTGTCCAGGCAATGCGAGAGAATCCAGCAGGATCCGTGGGCCGTCGCGCAGCTGGCGGCACAGTGCGCCGCTCCCTTCGGAGAAAAAGGGCCCTGCATCCTTATCCTGCGCAACAGCGTCCGCCAGGCGCGGAGGACCTTCCGCGAACTGCGGAAGATCCTGCCGGCGGAAAAGATTTTCAGCGTCAACGATATTCCGACGCTTCATCACAGCCGTTATTCTCCCGAAGACCGACGGCTCCTTGATCGCGAAGTCGAGCGCCGTTTCGGTAAAGAGTTCGTGCCTTTGGATCAGCTGCGCGACTGCTGCGTTCTGGTGGCGACGCAGACGCTGGAGCAGTCGCTGGACGTAGATTTCGACCTGATCATCACCGATCTGTGCCCCGCTGACGTGATGCTGCAGCGGATCGGGCGTCTTTTTCGGCATCAGCGCCGGCGCCCCGTGGGCTTTGAGCGGCCGCGCTGTGTCGTTTTGCTGCCGAATACAGACTGCAACTGGCTGCTCGGCGCAGAAGCGCGCTCGTATGGCTACGGGGCCGAGCGAGCTTATGTCGATCTGCTTTCGCTGGCGGCGACCTGGCGTCTGCTCGAAGAAAACGAGGTGTGGAACCTTCCGGAGCAAAACCGATTTCTCGTGGAGCAGAGCACTCATGCAGAAGCGCTGCGGCGTCTAGCGAACGAGTTAGGCGCCGAAAAATGGCAGAACGCGCTGAACGAAGTCGAGGGGCTCAAACTGGCTCAGGGCTGGATCGCCAGGACGGCCCGGCTGAGATGGGGGGAGGCGTTCAAGGACGTCAAGATCGCCTGGGGCAAAGAGATGGAACGCATTGCAACCCGTTTGGGCGCGATGGATCTCTCCGTCGAATGCGACAAGCCGGTTGCCAGCCCGCTGAAAGGGGAAAAACTGAAAAGCTTTTCGATCCCCGCCTGGCTCCTAGGAACCGACGCTGCCGCACTGGAAATGCAGAAGAAAAAAGAAGACGGAACGTATCTGGTAGAACCACGGCCGGAGAGCGGTCTGCTGTCTTTCGCGCTTGGCAGCCGCAAGTACTTTTATGATTCCGAGGGACTGCTTTCGCAGTTCGATCTCAATGAAAGAGATAAAGAATGACGACGCCGCAGGGGACTGAAAACGCGTAAAAGTTTTCAGTCCCCTGCGGCGTCGTTGCCTCGAAACGATCCTTCGCTGCGGAAGGAGAGCGTTCAGCCAGCGCTTCGCGCGGGGATTTGTTTTTGGGCGATTAACGCACTGGGTACATCCCCGCGTGGCGAAGCTGGATCCATTATAAATGATCCCACGCGTTTTTTGTAAAAGCGAAAAAAAGCGCTTGACAAATTTTAATTGCCATATAAACTTTGTGTTGGATAGAAAAAATAAACAGTGCATTAATAAGGTGGTGTGAATGTGGAGAACAACCTTTTGACAGAACGATGGCTGAGCGTCGAAAACCCGCAGGGCGCCGTGCGGCGGCTTTCCTTGCCGGAACTTTTCTCCGCGCTCGAACGGAACGAGGTCGCCGCGTTCCCGGCGCTGCTGCCGCATCAGGCAGGTCCATGGCATGTGTTTCTCGTTCAGTTGGCATGTCATTGTCTTGAGACAGCGGGACAGATTGAAAACCTGCCCCCCCCCGACCCCAAAAGCTCGTGGGCGATGCTGGGGCGTCATTCTCCCGACGAATGGCGGGAGATGATCCGCGGCGTCGTGCCGGACTATTCGCGAAAATTTCCGCTCGACGAACCGTGGTGCCTTGTCACGGACGATCTGAACAAACCCGCGTTTATGCAGGTCCCCGCGCCGGACGGAGACTTTGCCGATTACAGGGGCGAGGCGCCGCTCCCCGACGATCTGGATCTGCTGATATCCGCCAAGAACTTTGACGTCAAATCCGGCGTTATGAAGCGCCCCTCCGCGGAAGAGTGGATCTTCGCGCTGATCTCGCTGCAGACGAACAGCGGTTTTTTGGGAAGAGGGAATTACGGCGTGGCTCGCCAGAACGGCGGATGGTCCATTCGCCCGATTCTGACGCTGCAGAGCAGTTCTTCGCCTGGAGCGAGATGGGGGCGGGACGCCCGCGTCATTCTGAACTGCCCCCCCGACTGGGAACTTTACGCCTTTTGCCGCAGCGAAAAAGAAACGCGGCTCTTGTGGCTGGAGCCGTGGAATGGGAAAACGTCCTCCGCGCTGCGCGACCTTCATCCGCTCTTCATCGAAATCTGCCGCCGCGTCCGCGCAGTACGTTCCGGAAATTCGGTGAGCGTGAAAAAAGCGGCTTCGGCGTGCGCCCGCGTGAACATCGAGAAAACGGGCGGCAACCTCCGCGACCCGTGGGAACCGGTCGTTTTCGACAAACAAGGCAGCCATGTTTTCGGTTCGAACCTCAACTACGCCAACCTCGCCAGGATCCTTGCCGAGGCCGAGGGAATGCAGAAACCGCTGCTGTTGCGCTATCACAAAGGAATCGACGATCCCGAGGCGACGCAGGCATGGTGCAGCGCTCTCAGGAAGGGACAGGGAAAAACGGAGGGTTACGAGGAACGGCTGATTCCGGTAAGCGTCGCCGGCGTGAGCGATAAATTTACCCTGTGGCGCGCTGCCGGCGCCATGATCACCCTGGTGAAAACGGCTAAAAACACCGTCCTGGGAGTAGCTCTGGCGCGATTCATGCAGTGCGGAAAAAGCGCCGATGGCAACGGGACGATCGACTGGAACTCGTCTGCCGTAAAAAACTGGATCCCTGTCGTCAAGAACAAAATGGAAGACAAGGTCGAGACGCTGTTTTTCCGGTACCTCTGGGATACGTGTTCCCGCATGACAGACGGCGAGATCACCGACGAGAGCTGGCTCGTTCCATGGAAAACGTGCCTGCGGCGGCTGGTTCGAAAATACTATGAAATCGGCGTCTCGTCGCTGCCCGGCAGCGTCAGTCAATCCGTAAAAGCTCGGGCGCTCAGCGAGCTTACGTTAGGCCGTCTGCTCGCGATTTACCTGAAAATCGCTGAAGAGGAGGAAGGATAAATGCCCGCGGAGAAAAACGCGCTTCATGTGATGTCGCGGTACGAGAAATTCTTTGAAAGAACCGGCGAGCTCCTTATGCGCATGGCGCCGACAGCCGAGGAAGAACAGAAGAAAGGTTACACGCTGACTCGAGGCGAGCGAGCCGAACTTCGCCGCATGAACCCGACGAAGAACGACATCCGTCCCCCCGTCTTCTGGAGGCTGCTCTGCGAGTACGGGATCCTCGGCGATGCGGAAAACTCCCTGAGCGAAGGCGCGGAGAAAGCCTGGGCCGCTGTCCTTCAGGGCATGGCCATGACGGCGCAAAATTGCCGCGGCGCGCAAGACGACTTCGGCGCAGCCCTGGGCAGCCTGGAAGACGCCGGCGACGCGCTGGCACGGCGATTCGACCTGCTGATGCGGACGGACGGCGACCGTTTTTTCGACCTGCTCCGTCACCAGCTGAAACTGGCGTGTTCGAAGGATTGTGCCTTTTCGTGGACGGCTCTGGCGTGCCTCTGCGTAGCACCGGAAGAAAACGAACGCTCGAAAGTGCGTTCGGCATTGACCAAATCCTTTTACCTTGCGCTGTGGAAGTCTCAAAACACCGCCGGAGAAAACGGCGAATCGATCGTGAAGGAGAATGAATCAGAATGACAATGCTGCCCCGCTTCATCCAGATCTCGACGCTGACGACCTACCCCGCTTCGCTGCTGAACCGCGACGATTCCGGCCTTTCCAAGAGGATCCCCTTTGGCGGCGTCAGCCGGACCCGAGTGAGTTCTCAGTGCCTGAAACGTCACTGGCGCATGGCCGACGGGCTGTGGAGCCTGCAGAACGTGGACAAGGATATCGCCACATCGATCCGTTCCCGCAGGATTTTCCCCGAGAAAATCGAGAAACCGTTGATCGAAAAGGAAGGCCTTGACGCAGAAAGAGTCGTCGCCGCGTCTCAGGCGCTGCAGAGCGAGCTTTACGGCGAGAAGGGAACCGCAGCGGCCGCCAAAAACAAAAAAACTGCCAAAGACGATGCCGACGCCCTGAATCCGAGCATCGATGCCCAGTTGAGCCCGGAACGGAGCGAGCTGGTCGTGCTGGGACACCCGGAGATCCAGTTTTTGTCCAAGATCGTTCGTGAAATGGCCTCCGCCGACGGCAGTGCCGCGGATGTCAGCAAAAAAACGGGCGAGTGGTTCAAAAAACACAAAAAAGATTTTCAGGCGTTGAAATGCGGCGCCGGCCTTGACGCCGCCATGTTCGGACGCTTTATTTCCGGCGATACCGACGCCCGCGTTTCCGCGGCCGTTCATGTGGCGCATGCCTTTACCGTCCACGCCGAGGAGTCCGAGACGGATTATTTCACGGCCGTCGACGACCTGAACAATTCCGGTTCCGCCCACATCAACGCGGCCGAACTGACCAGCGGGATCTTTTACAATTATGTCGTCGTCGACGTTCCTCAGCTGGTTTCGAATATCGAAGGCTGTCCGTCCAAACAATGGCAGACAGCACCGCGGGATGTGGCGGGACGCCTGGTCAAACATCTGCTGCATTTGATCGCCACCGTAACGCCCGGCGCCAAGCTGGGGGCGACCGCGCCCTATGCCCGTCCCTGGTTTGTCATGGCCGAAGCCGGCGAGAGCCAGCCCCGCACGCTGGCCGACGCTTTTTATCTGCCGGTTCCGCTCCGCGGCGACATGCGCGCTCAGGCGCTGCGTCAGCTGGAGGACTACGTCGGGAAGAGCGATGAAATGTACGGAAGCGACGAGCGGCGCTGGATCGCTTCCATGTACGACGTCAGCATCCCGCGGGGCGAGAACTCTTCTCTCGATCAAATGGGCGAGAGCCTGGAGCGCGCGGTCGTCTCTCTGGAGCTTTAAAATGGACGCGCTGATCCTGCGCCTGCGGGGTCCGCTGATGGCTTTCGGCGACGTCGCCGTCGACGAGATCAGGCCGACGGATCTCCTGCCCGGCCTGTCGGAGATGACGGGCTTGATCGCCAATGCCCTGGGGTGGACTTTTCAGGATGTCGAAAAACTCCAGCGCCTTCAGGAGCGTCTGCGTCTTGCCTCGCGCGAAGATCGGGCAGGTGCTCCTTTGCGGGATTACCAGACGGCGCGTCTGAGCAGTGAAGACGCGCTCTGGCGTACGGACGGCATCGTGGCCGAACGCGGCGGCGGTTCCAAAGGAGAATTTACGGTCCAGCGCTACCGTCATTACCGGGCCGACGCCGCCGTCACCGCTTTGATCGCCCTCGAGCCCGCGGACGAAGCCCCTGCGCTGGAAGAGATTCGCGACGCCCTGCGTCATCCGGCCCGTCCCCTGTTCATCGGGCGCATTGGCTGTCCGCCCTCACAGCCGCTCTGTTTCGAACCGGAAGGGCGCGAAATCATCCATACCGACAGTTTAAAAGAGGCTATCATGCATATTCCGCCGCGCCCGCCTCTTGGCGCGCGGACAAAAAGGGAGCCTGCCTCTTGGAACAAGGCGCTCGTCGAATGGCCGCTCACGCCTGCCGAAGCCCTCAGTGTACACGGAGACGACAGCGTTCACGTGATCGAACGCTGCGACTGCCGGAATTGGGTTGCCAACACTCACGGCGGACGGCGCTATGTGTGGCGCGACACGACAGCGCAACACTCGGCGATGCCCGTTGACAGCGGAAAGGAGGGGACTCCCGTTGAGCCTTAATATGATCTGCCTCGATCTGAATCTGCGGGCACTTTCGATTTGGGGACATCAGCGTCGTCTGGGCGATGATCCCGGTTACCTAGTGCATGCGGCGACTCGCAAGATTTTTGGAGAACTGGGACCGCAGCCCTTCTTCGTTCAGAGCGAACGGTCGCAGGTGCTCGGCTATACGTCGGCCGACGAAACTTTTCTGCTCCGGAGTCTTGAAAATTTCCGCTCCGATGAAGGTCCCGATTCGTTGCTGTCCACGGTCTTCAATCTGCCGGAAATTTGTTCCCGCGTCATGCCTGAACAGTGGAGCAAAGGCAGCCGCTATCATTTCAGCGTCTATTGCCGTCCTACTATAAGGCGCGGCAAAGTGGAGAGCGACGTGTGGCTGATGAAAAATTACTTTGCCTGTGAAGAAGCCAGGAAAAATGGCACATTTGACGGAACGATCCATGAGTTTCGCCAACTCCACAAAGGCGAGATCGAGGAAACGTACCGTCAGTGGCTCCAACGCCGCTTCGCTCCCGCGGCGGAACTACGGAATGTCGTCATCGCCGGCAGCCGCAGTTCCTATCTGACCACGCGGAGCGCGAAGGACCACCGCGGCGCGCCGACTCATTCCGAACGGCGCAGCTATCCCGAGACAACATTTGTCGGCGAACTCTGCGTGACCGAGCCGCAGGCCTTTGAACGCCTTGTCCGTCACGGCGTAGGGCGCCACTGTGCTTTTGGCTTCGGTATGCTGCTTTTGAAGGCAGTTCAATAACATGGCATTCGTAAGATTGGGACTGGAAAGCGCCAACGTTCCTCACGCGGATCGTTACGGACTGCTCTGGCTTGAGCGGGGCAACCTGTTCGTCGAGAAAGGAACGCTTCGCTTTCTTTCAGCCGGCAGCGTCAATCTCGAAGCCGGGGCCTATGACATCCCCTATCAAACCCTGTCAATGCTTCTGCTCGGACCGGGGACGACCGTCAGCCATGACGTATTTCGTCTCGCCGGCAGCCACGGCGTGGGACTTGTCGCCGTAGGACAGGGCGGCGTGCGCATGTACACCGCCCCTCCGCTCAGTCCCGACCGCAGCACACTCGCCCGCCGGCAAGTCACACTCTGGTCGTCGCCGAAAGAACGGCTAAGAACCGTTCTTAAAATGTACGAACTGCGCTTTGGCGAACAGTTGCCCACCACAAACGTGGAAGAGTTGCGGGGCATTGAAGGGGTACGAGTGCGTTCCAGCTACAAACTGCTGGCGCAAAGATACGGCATTCCCTGGCAGCAGCGGAAATTCGACCGCGCTCATCCCGAAAAGAACGACGACATAAACAACGCCGTCAACCATGCGGCGACCGCAGTTTATGCGGCTGCAAGCATTGCCGTCGCCGCGACGGCAACGATCCCGCAGCTTGGTTTTATTCATGAAGCGGCTTATGACGCGTTTGGTCTTGACATCGCCGATATTTTTCGTATGAAGATCACCATTCCCATCGCTTTTCAAGGGCTGAGACGCAATCTGGAAGAACCGCAAACGGGTATCGAACGGCACGTAAGAAAAATGGCAGGTTCCGTTTTTGCCAGGGAACACTTCATCCATCAGATGATCGAAACGATCAAGACGCTCTTGGCTGACGAAGACGAGGAATCTTAAGACATGCCGATGACCGTTGTGATAACTAACAATGTCCCCATGAAGTATCGGGGATTCCTCGCCTCTTGCATGCTAGAGCTGGCTCCGGGCGTCTACAGTCATCCTAAGATGTCCGCCGGAATTCGCCAGCGGATGTGGAGTGTTATGGAAAAGTGGTACAATGAACAAGAGATCGGAAACAGTTCTATTATGCTGATTTGGAGTGATTCCTCCCGATCTGGCGGACAAGGAGTAGAATGTCTTGGAATACCAGTTCGGACTGTTCTCGACTGCGACGGGATCCTGCTGAGTCGCCTCGGCGATCAAGAAACGGAGCAGCAGAAACAGCAGCTTCGAAAGATCGTGGATAAAAAATATGAATATTCTGATAAATAGGCGATGCGTCTTTTATGAATAACTCATAGAAATCAATCATATCTATTCTCCTTAACACTTTATATATCAATTAAATGCTGATAAATTACGTTTTAGGAAGATATTAAGACTTGTCCTAATAATGTACAACAGGAAGACAAAACCCCGCACATGCGGGGATGAACCCGCGGTTTTAGTCCGCTTCTGGCTTCGCGGCTGCAAAACCCCGCACATGCGGGGATGAACCTCTGTTGGATTGACGCGCGAACAGCTTGCGGAACAAAACCCCGCACATGCGGGGATGAACCTCGCTGTCGGCGAGCCCGTTCCAGCGATGCCCGCAAAACCCCGCACATGCGATGAAAGGCAAAATTTAATCATAACCACCGGCCGTGCCGGTGGTTTGCACAAGCCCCCTTGGGGCATCTTCCCAGCCGAGCCTATAGGCTCATCGAAAAGTCTGTCAGCCGCACAACTCTCACAGGCTGCCCCTAAAGGGGCTCTCTACTTGCCTTCCTGTGCCGGCTTACCCGTAAACGGGTCAACGTACTCTTTGATCGTCAGCTGTTCCTCGGCATGATCTTCCTGTAATTGATTCCTGATGGAGGTCTCTATTGCATTCTTGTTGCGTCCTACCGTGCTTACGTAATAACCGCGGCACCAGAAATGTCGATTGCCATATTTGTACTTCAGATTCGCGTACTTCTCGTAAATCATCAGACTGCTTTTACCTTTCAAGTAACCCATCACCTGTGATATGCTGTATTTGGGCGGTATACTCAGGAGCATGTGGACGTGATCTTTACATGCTTCCGCCTCCAATATTTCAATTTCTTTGTACGCGCACAGTTTTCTCAGCATCAAACCAATGTCTTGTTTGATCTTCCCGTAGATGATCTGGCGGCGATACTTCGGCGCAAATACCACGTGATACTTACACTCCCACTTCGTGTGTGCTAAACTACTTATGTCAAGTTTCATCAGGACTTGATCCTCCTTTGGTTTGGCTTGGCGGCTGACAGACCGTTCTTACTTTACCAAAGGAGGAGTCCTTTTTCTCCATAGCTAAAGCCTTTTGGAACCACCGGCACTGCCGGTGGTTTTCGTTTTACAACAAGAGGCCGCCTCAATACTCGATTGAGGTGGCCTCTTGGCTGTTTTTCTCCGTATCCGCATTTCTTCGTGAAAGTCTCTGCCTACAGTCCCCAGTTTTGGCTTTCGGTCTGCAGGCGGGCCATGCGTGCGAACGGGCCGCCGCGGCGCAGCAGCTCGCCGGGCGCACCCTGCTCGGCAACGGCGCCGCCGGAGAGCACGACGATCTTGTCGGCGCTGGCGACGGTGCGCAGGCGATGGGCGATGACGAGCACGGTCTTGTCGCGGATCAGGCGCGACAGGGCGGCCTGGATCTGCGATTCGTTCTCCACGTCCAACGCGGCGGTCGCCTCGTCGAGCAGGACGATCGGTGCGTCTTTGAGGATGGCGCGGGCGATGGAGATGCGCTGGCGCTCGCCGCCCGACAGCTCGCGCCCGTTTTCGCCGATCATGGTCCGCCAGCCCTCGGGCAGCTTGTCCACAAACTCATCGCAGTGAGCCAAACGAGCGGCGGCGATCACCTCTTCATCGCCGGCGCCGCGGCGGCCGATGCGGATGTTTTCCATGACGGTGTTGTTGAACAGCGTCACGTCCTGGAAGACGATCGAAAAGAGCGAAAGCAGCCTTTCCGGGGCGATCTCCGCCACGTTTTCGCCGCCCACGGTGATTCTCCCCGCCGTCGTGTCCCAGAAACGTGCGGCCAGGCGGGACGCCGTGGTCTTGCCGCCGCCCGATGGGCCGACGAGGGCCGTCACTTCGCCCTGGCGGGCCGTGAAGCTCACGTCTTTCAGCACGGACACGCCGCTTTCGTAGGCGAAGTCGACGTGCTCAAAGACGACGTCGTAGCCGCAGGGGTCCATTTCCTCACGTCCGTTCTGTATGGGGCCGTCGAGGATCTCGTTCATGCGCTCGATGTTGGTGCGCGTGGCAATGGCCGCGACCAAGTTCTGCAGCGCGCCTTCGAGCGGCGCGTAGACCCTCGAGGCCGCCATGAGAAACATGAAAAACGTCATGGCGTCCAGCGCTTTCCGCTGCATCAGCAGCGCGCCGGTCAGCGCCGTAGAGGCGACGCCCAGCCGCAGCAGCAGCGTGGCCAGCGTCACGAAGCAGGCGCTCAGAGATTCGGAGACGACGGCGCGGTGCTCGACCGCCCTGATTTTTTCGTCGAGACCGTCGAGATAGGCGTCTTCGGCGTTGTTCGACTTGAGGTCGCGCAGGCATTCCAGACATTCCTGAATGCCGTCGGCGCAGGCCATTTTCGCCGCCATGGACTTGCGGTCGAGCGCCTGCTGAACCCGCGCGGAAAAGGCGACGACGGCGAAAGCCGGCGGCAGCACCCAGAGGACGGCCAGCGCCATGCGCCAGTCGAAGGCGCACAGCCCCGCCGAGACGACGGCGGCCGACAGCATCGCCCCGGCCAGCGCCGGCAGATAATGGGACTGGCTCTTTTCGAGCACGGCGCAGTCGTTCATGATCGAGCTGGAAAGATCGGCCAGATCCTTCCGTCCGAAGAAGGACAGGGGCAGGCGGCGCAGTTTTTCGGCCAGAGCGGTACGGCGCACGCCCGATTCCACATAGGTGGAGAGATAGGTGCCGTCGTACTGCAATCTCGTGGCGGCGGCGATGAAGAGCAGACAGCCCGCGCAGGCGAGCGCGTAGATCAGGCCCCGTTCCGCGGCGATCCCGGCGGAAAGGTCGCGCACGAAGGCAAAAAGCAACCCGGCGGGGGCCATGAAGGAGATGTTCTGAAGCGTCTGCGCCAGACAGGCTCCGACGAACGCGCGCGCCCCCTGTTCGGAAAGGGCGAAACGGCGCTGCAGTTTTTTCATCAGCACGAGGAGGCCTCCTTCGCCACTTTCCAGCTGGCGGCGCGCAGCGAGTCGCGCCACATGCGCGCGAACAGCCCGCCGCGTTCCGCGAGCTGGCCGAAAGCGCCCTGCTCGACAATCTTTCCGTTCTCGAGCACGCAGACGAGATCAGCGCGCTTCACGCTGCTCAGCCGGTGGGCGATCATGATCACGGTCTTGCCCTGCGACAGCCGCGACAGCGCCGCCTGGATGCGGGATTCGTTGTCGGGATCGGCAAAAGCCGTGGCCTCGTCGAGGATGAGGATGGGCGCGCTCTTAAGCATGGCCCGCGCGATGGCCAGTCGCTGCATCTCGCCGCCGGAAAGATAGACGCCCTTCGCGCCGATCTCGGTATCCGCGCCTTGCGGCAGCTTGGCGAGGATGTCGCCGCACTGTGCCGCCTCGAGCGCGGCGAACACTTCCTCGCGCGAGGCCGCGGGACGGCCGAGGCGCACGTTGTCGAAAATCGACGCCTTGATCAGCCGGCTGTCCTGAAACACGAACGAGACGAAGTCCGTCAGCTCCTTCTTGGCAATGTTACGGACGTCGACGCCGCCGATCAGCACGCGACCTTCCTGCGGGTCGAAGAAACGCGCGATCAACTGCGCCAGCGTGCTCTTGCCGCTGCCCGACGGTCCTACCAGCGCCGCCCGCATCCCCGCTTCGATGCGCAGCGACAGGCCGTCGACGGCCTTCTTGCCGGGAGCGTAGCTGAAGCTCACGTTTTCCAGCGTCACCGAGGCGTCGTGCGGATGCTCGCCGTGCTCCGGCTGAGACAGGGGTTTTAAGGCCAGCACGCCGTCCACGCGGCGCAGCGCGTCGGTCACGGTCATGCGGTTCTCGACCAGGTACATGATCTTTTGAAAATTGACGGCGACGGCCGGCGTGACGACGACGTAGAAGATCAGGTCGCTCAGCAGCCCCGGCGTGACGCCGCCGCGCGCCAGCCACAAGCCGCCGCCGATCAGGAACAGGAACGCCGACTGCACCAGCGCCGTGAAGAGGATCATATGGGGGCGCATGGCTTTGGTGTAGCCGATGACCCACTTTTCGTAGCGTTCGATGGCGCCGCGGAAGCGCTTGAAGGAGAACACGCTCTGCCCGAACGTCTTCACCACGGGGATGCCGCGGATGTACTCGACCGCCTCGTTTTCCATGTCCTTGAGGGCATTCTGATAATCGCCCATCTGCCGCTGCATGTCGGGCCCCACCATGGCGCGCATCGACAGCGCCGCGAGAAAGGCCGGCAGCAGGCTGAGCAGTCCCAGCCGCCAGTCGAAAAACAGGATCAGCGCCCCCAGCCCCGCCGTGGAAGCAAGCGTCGCGCTGGCGTCGGGCAGCTGGTGAGCCAGATAGTTCTCCGTCGCCGCCGAACAGTCGGTGACAATCGAGCGCAGCTTGCCGGTACCCAGGTTTTCGGCGCTGCCCAGCGGCAGCCCGGCGATGTGGCGCATGAGGCGGATACGCATGTTGACCGCCACGCGGAACGCCGCCAGATGCGAACACATCAGCCCGAGGACGAAGACGACCAGCGACAGCGCCGCCGCGGCCACGGCTTTCCAGCCCCAGGCGGCCATGTCCGCCGAGGCGCCGCCGCCCAGCGCCGCGGCGCAGATCTTCCAGATGAAGACGAACGGCGCCAGCCCCAGCAGGGCCGACAGCGCCGACAACACCCACGAAGCCCGCGTCAGGCGGCGGTAGCTTCCGGCATACTCCATCAGCCGAGGCAATATTCGCTCTCCTCTCACGATAAAACCTCCTTTTGCTTCTTCATTTAATTAGAAATAACTAACTCACACGGCGATAAAAAAAGGGCTGTTATAGCCCCATCAGCTTCGCCCAGCCGGCGCGGTGAAAATCGCAGAGTTGGTCGATGCATTTCAGCGCTTCTTCGGGCGGCACGTCGTGAACGACCAGCTCGGACAGCGCCGTGAAAAGCCCGCTGACGACGATGTGCTCGAAGAACGGACTGGGCGTTCTCACGGCGCGCCCGCGCGCCGCCATGACCGACATGAAGCCGTGCGTTTCGGCGATCTCGCGTTCCGTCAAGCGATGGACGAAGCCGCCGCATTTCGACGACTCCGGCGCCGCGAGGATCAGCCGGAAGGCGTCGCGGTGGGCGCGCGCGTATTCGTACATGGCCTTCATGCACCGGCGCCCCACTTCGCCCATGGCGTGGATCTGCTCTTCCGGCGCCATTCTTTTGAAATCCGCCGCGCCCGCTTCGTACAGTTCCATGAGACGCCGCGCGTGCGGCAAAACCAGCGCGTCGAACAATTCTTCCTTGCTCGCGTAGTAGCGGTAAAACGCGCCCGTCGTCACGCCCACGCTTTTGACGATCTGCCGCAGCGACGCGCCGCGAAACCCCTTTCGCAAAAACTCCGCCGTCGCCGCCGCGAGGATCTTCGCCTGCGTTTCCGACTCCCGTTCCATTCCCTTTCCCCCGTGGATAACAATGTTATATAACGATGTTATCTTAGAGCGGAACGAATTCCCTGTCAAGCCCCGTCCCCAAAATGGGGGGAAACGGCGCTGTTCCACGTGGAACAATTGAAGCGGGCGGAAGCCGATGATCCCGATGCCATCGGCTTCCGCCCGCTTTCCGTTTTTCGAGCGCCGGCGAACGGATTCAGCGATATCGATCCAGGCGGTCCGGCCACAGCGAACCGCGCAGGACCGGATTGGCGCGGGCGTAATCGGCGGCGCGGCGGCCGGAGGCGTCTTTCGGCCGGAGATCGGCGCCCTTTTTCAGCAGCAGGTCAATTATTTCCGCCCGGCCGCTTTCGGCCGCGGCCATCAGCGCCGTGACGCCCGAGGCGCTGGCCCGGTTCAGCGTGTCGGGGGCGGCTTCGATCAGCGCGGCCAGCACGGCGGCGCTGGGATTGCCGCGCGCGGCGAGGATCAGCGCGGTGCTGCCGGTCATGTCGGTCAGGCGCGGATCGGCGCCGCATTTCAACAGCGCCCGCGCGATGCGGGCGCGTGGGTTGCGCAGGGCGGCCACCATCAGCGGCGTCAGTCCCTGAAAGTTGGCCTTGTTCACTTCGGCGCCCTTTTTCACCAGATATTCGATCACGCGCGGGTCGTCCTGCTCGCCGGCGGCGCAGATCAGCGGGCTCTGGCCCGTGGCTTCGAGGCGGTTCACGTCGGCGTTGCGGCGCACGCCCTTGCCGACCTGCGAGAGTTTGCCGCGGGCGCAGCAGGCGAGAAATTCGTCCTGCGGCATCACGCCGCGCGCCGCCGCCCCGGCGGCACAGGCCAACGTCAGTACGGCGGCCAGCGCAAAGATCAATTTTCTGCTCATGACAAACGCTCCCTTTGCCGGAAGATTTTTCGAATCCATTATCTCATTTTTCCGCGCCGGCGCATCGGTGATTTTGCCAACCGCACGACCGGCGCTTGACGTGAAGGGCACTCGAGGCTGTAACATTTTATACGGACGGCCGGGCAGGGAGCGCAGGCCGCCAGGCACAACGCACGTGAATTCATGATGAAAGAAGTGATTCAGGATGAAGAAATTCATGCGTTCCGCACTGTTGGGTTTAGTGGTTCTGGTCTCGTTCGTCTCGTCCGTTTTCGCCGCGGCACCCAAGGAGATCCCCGTCGTCTACATGACGAAGAGCATCACGCCGGAGGGAATGGTGCGGGCCTACCAAGCTCTGAACTGGAAGCCGTCGGGACGGGTCGCCGTCAAACTGAGCACCGGCGAGCCGCCGGCAAGCAACTATCTGCGTCCGCAGCTGATCGCCGACGTGGTCCGCCTCGCGGGCGGCACCATTGTGGAGTGCAACACGGCGTATGGAGGATCGCGCGCCGAGTCGGCCATGCACTATCAGGTCGCGAAAGATCACGGCTTCACGGCCATCGCCCCTTTCACGATCCTCGACGAAAAAGGCGACGCCTCTCTGCCCGCAGCGGGCGTCCATTTGAAAGAAAACCTTGTCGGCAAAGCTTTCGCCGATTTCGATTCCTATCTGGTGCTGACGCACTTCAAGGGTCACGCCATGGCCGGGTTCGGCGGCGCGATCAAGAACATTTCCATCGGCCTCGCCTCGCACACCGGCAAGTGCCTGATCCACTCCGCGGGAAAGAGCCGCACCAATCCCTGGGGCGGCGTGCAGGATCATTTCCTCGAGTCCATGGGCGAAGCCGGCAAATCCGTCTCCGACGCGCTCGGACAAGGAGCGCGCATCGCCTACATCAACGTCATGAACCGCCTCTCGGTCGACTGCGACTGCGACGGCCATCCCGACGAACCCGACATGCACGACGTCGGCATCCTTTCCTCAAGCGACCCGGTGGCGCTCGACCAGGCCTGCGTCGACCTCGTTTACGCGCAAAAGGACGGCGAGGGCGCCTCGCTGGTAAACCGCATCGAGTCGCGCCATGGCCTCCACACGCTGGAAAACGCCGAGAAGATCGGCCTCGGCCGCCGCAAGTACAGGCTGGTCTCCCTTGATTGACGTCCTGCAGCGGGAGTCCGTCTACGTCAGTTACTATTTCACCGTTCAGTTCCGGCAGATCTTCCGTTACTGGCTGCTGGGCATGCTGATCGGTTCGGCCGTGGCGGTCTTCGGCAAACAAAGGATCCACGGCGCTTTCAGCCGGCTGCAAGGACAAAAACTCGGCCTGCTCGGCATCGTTCCCGCCTGCCTGCTGGGGATCGCTTCACCGCTGTGCATGTACGGCACGATCCCCGTCGCCGCGTCGTTTTCCGCACAGGGCATGCGCGACGACTGGCTGGCCGCCTTCATGACGGCCTCGGCGCTGCTGAACCCGCAGCTGCTCGCGTACAGCGCCGCGCTGGGGACGACGATGCTGGCCGTGCGCGCGCTGTCGTGCTTTCTCTGCGGCGTCGCCGCGGGATTGCTGGTCCATTTTTTCTGCCGGAAGGGAGTCTTCAACTTCGCGGGCTTTTCCGCGCCGGAGAACCGCGACGCCGATCCCAGCGTCCTGCTCCGCTTCGCCAAAAACTTCGGCCGCAACGTGCGCGCCACCGGCGGCTGGTTCCTGACCGGCATTTTGCTGTCGGCGCTCTTTCAGCGCTACGTGCCGGCCGACGCTTTCGCCAAACTCTTCGGAAAACATGAAGGCTTCGGCGTGCTGATGGCTGCCACGGTCGGCGTGCCGCTCTACGCCTGCGGAGGCGGCACCATCCCCCTGCTTCAGAACTGGCTCGCCGACGGCATGAGCGCCGGCAGCGCCGCTGCTTTCATGATCACCGGTCCGGCGACGAAGATCACCAACCTCGGCGCGCTCAAGATCGTCTTGGGACCGCGCAGTTTTTCGCTCTACCTGGCCTTCGTGATGCTCTTCTCGCTGCTGACGGGGCTGCTGGTGAATCTGGCGGTTTAAAGCCTGGACGCAGTTAAGACACAACGAGCCGCCAGCCTGTTTTACAGCAGGCTGGCGGCTCGTTGTGTCTTGTGTGGCGATCGTGATTTTCAATTCCGCAGCGTCGCTCTGAGGCGGTCGGGTTTGAGGAGCAGGTCGAGGCCTTCGGCGGCGGTTCTGACAAGCACGTCGGCGTGAGGCAGCAGAGCGGCGCAGAGCCCTTCGCCTTCGAGCACGGCGACGGAGAGGGCGGCGAGGTCGAACATGGGAATATCGTTGAAGCCGTTGCCGAAGCAGGCGACGCCGCCGCGCAGCCCGGCGACGATCTCTTTCTTGCAGGCCCCCGCCCCCGCGCGCGGAAAGGCGTGCACCTCCACGCCCAGCGGTTCGCACTGAGCGCGCACGGTACCGTATGTGTCGGCGGTGAGCACGTGGACGCCGACGAGTTCCAGCAGTTCGGGCAGGCGCGATCTGACGCTTTCAAGCACTCGTCCGTCGACGGCGACGGTGCCGTTGTAGTCGAGCGCGACGTGGGCGATTTCCAGCGGCTCGGCACGGCCGGGGATCTCGATGCGGATCACGGCGGCCTACCCGCGCGGCCTGTCTTTGTTCTTCGCGTAGAGCGCGCGCAGGCCGTCGAAGAGCAGATATTCGTCGAGGACGATGGGGCGGCGGCACAGCGGCGCCACTTTGGCGGCCAGCCCGCCGGTGATGACGGCGGTGCACTTTTGGCCGAGATGTTCTTCCATGCGGTCGATGAAGCCGTCGATCATGCCGGCGTGCCCGTACATGACGCCGGAGCGGATGCAGTTTTTCGTGTTGGTGCCGATGAGCTGATCGGGCGCGTCGAGGCTGACGTAGGGCAGCTGCGCCGTGCGCGAACCGAGCGCGTCCACGGAGATGCCGAGCCCCGGCGCGATCATGCCGCCGCGGTAGCGGCCGTCCTTGTCGATGACCGAGCAGGTGGTGGCGGTGCCGAGGTCGAAGACGAGGATCGGACAGGAATATTTGACTTTCGCGGCCACGGCGTCGACGATCAGATCCTTGCCGAGTAGTTCGGGCGCGTCGGTCATGATCGTCAGGCCGAGGTCGAGCGCCGTGGTCACGGCCATCATGCGCTTGTGCCAAAGCAGCTGAAAGGCGCGGTCCAGCGCCTGCGTGACGACGGGCACGACGGAGCTGATGACGCCGTCTTCCACGTCGCCGAGCGCATAACCGTGCATGCGCAGCACGCTCTCGACGATCATGGCGTACTCGTCTTCGGTCCTGTGCCGGTCGCTGGCCACGCGCCCCGTGAATAGGCGGCGGTCGCCGTCGTAGCCGCCGATGGTGACGTGGGTGTTGCCCACGTCGAACAGAAGAAGCATGTTTTTTCCTCCCGCAATATGTGTCGTGCCGCGAATTCCTCGCGGCGATCGTGCGCTTTCAGTATAACGGCCGAGCAATTTTTCGCAAGGGCGAGGGCGCGGATTTTTTTCGCGCGCCGTCCGCTTTTTGGTATACTTGGCGCGGGAACGGCAACTCATCTTCGCCTTGTGAAGGAGGCGCTTTTCATGCTCGAGGGGAAAAACATTCTGCTGGGAGTGAGCGGCGGCATCGCCGCCTATAAGATCGCGTCGCTGGCTTCGGCCTTGACGAAGCGCGGCTGCGCGGTGCAGGTGGTGATGACGAAGGCCGCGGAGCAGTTCGTCGCGCCCGTCACGTTCGAGGCCCTGACCCACCGCCGCGTCTTCGACGACGTGTTCGACCGCGCCGACCCGTCCGTCGTCCGCCACATCGCGCTGGCCGCCGGGGCCGACGCGCTCGTGATCGCGCCCGCCACCGCCGACGTGATCGCCAAAATCGCCCACGGCATCGCCGACGACATGCTCACCAGCACCGTGCTGCCGTTTACAGGCTGCCGCATCGTCGTGCCCGCCATGAACACCCACATGCTCGACAACGCCGCCACGCAGGAAAACCTGGCCACGCTGCGCCGCCGCGGCTGGCGCGTGATGGAGCCGGCCGAAGGGCGCCTGGCCTGCGGCGACACGGGGCGCGGCAAAATGCCCGAGCCGGAAGATATCCTCGAGTTCATCGAGCATTTCGCCGCCTGCGAAAAAGACCTGACCGGCGAGCGCGTGCTCGTCACCGCCGGCCCCACGCAAGAGGCGCTCGACCCCGTGCGCTTCCTCACCAACCACTCAACGGGCCGCATGGGCTACGCCGTCGCCCGCGCCGCCGCCATGCGTGGCGCGCAGGTGACGCTGGTGTCCGGCCCCGTCGGGCTGAAAAAACCGCTCTTCGTCGATCTGGTCAGCGTCGTCAGCGCGCAGGACATGTTCGACGCCGTCGTCTCGCGCTTCGACCGGAGCACCATCGTCGTCAAGGCCGCCGCCGTCGCCGACTACCGCCCCGCCGCGGCCTCCGAGAACAAGATCAAGAAACAGGACTCGGACATGAACCTGCCGCTGGAACGCACCGCCGACATCCTCAAATATCTGGGCGAGCACCGCGCCGATCAGTTCATCTGCGGCTTCTCCATGGAGACGGAGAACCTGCTCGAGAACTCGCGCGCCAAGCTCGCCAAAAAACGCGTGCAGATGATCGCCGCCAACAGCCTCAAAGTCGCCGGCGCCGGCTTCGGCGCCGACACCAACGTCCTCACGCTGATCACCGCCGACGCCGAGACCGAACTGCCGCTGATGAGCAAGGACCAGGCCGCCCACCGCCTGCTCGACGAGATCCTGCGCCGGCGCGGGCGGTAAGGCACAAAACTTCCGCTTGTAAAGCGCGGGCGGCCGCATTATGATAGCGGCGGAGACATCGGCCGCCGGACATACGGCCGGCACATTCTGACGAAGGAGAGAGAATCATGTCATTTGAAGGGATTTCCGAACGGCAGCATGCCGAGTACCGGGCGCGTTACGAGAGCAGCGCGCTGTACCGGGCGGTGGGCAACGCGCTGTCGAAGCACGGCATCGGCGACGTCGCGTTCAGTTCCAAAGGGCGCAACGCCGCGCAGTTCCGCTTTTCGCACGTCGTGCCCACGCTGCCCGCCGCCAATCAGAAAAAGAGCGGCCGCTGCTGGATCTTCGCCGCGCTCAACGTGCTGCGCGAGCTCACCGCCAAGAAGCTGAACCTCGCCGAGCTGGAGTTTTCGCAGAACTACATGGCCTTCTGGGACAAGTTCGAAAAGGCCAACTACTTCCTCGAAAGCGTCATCGCCCTGGCCGGCAGGCCCGTCGACGACCGGCTGCTGAGCTATGTGCTCGACACCGCGGTGCAGGACGGCGGCCAGTGGGACATGTTCGTCAACCTGGTCGAGAAGTACGGCGTCGCCCCCAAGTCGGCCATGGAAGAGACGTTCCAGAGCAGCAACACCGCCGACATGAACAAACTGCTCAACGCCAAGCTGCGCCGCGGCGCCGCCCTGCTGCGCGCCGAGGTTGCCGCGGGCGGCGACCCGCGCGCCCTGAGGCTGCGGATCATGGACGAAGTGCACGCGCTGCTGTGCCTGTGCTTCGGCCAGCCGCCGCAGACATTCGACTTCGAGTACGTCGACAAGGACAAGAACTTCCACGCCGACCGCGACCTGACCCCGAAAAGCTTTTACGAAAAGTACGTCGGCCTCGACCTGAAAAACGATTACGTCAGCCTGATCAACTCTCCCACCGCCGACAAGCCGTTCTACCGCGCCGTCGCCATCGACTGGCTGGGCAACGTCGCCGAGGGGCGTCCCGTGCGCTATCTCAACCTGCCCATGGACGAGCTGAAAGACCTGATCGTGCGCCAGCTCAAAGACGGCGAGTGCGTCTGGTTCGGTTCCGACGTCGGCAAGAAAGGCGCGCGCGACATGGGCATCTGGAGCGACGCCTGCTTCGACTACGAAGGCACCTTCGCGATGGACTTCGCCATGACCAAGGGCGAGCGTCTCGACCTGCGCGACAGCGCCATGAACCACGCCATGGTCATCACCGGCGTCAACCTCGACGCCGCCGGGCAGCCCAACCGCTGGAAGATTGAAAACAGCTGGGGCGACGAGCACGGCGATAAAGGCTACTATCTGATGGACGGCGGCTGGTTCGACGAGTACGTCTACCAGGCCGTGATCAACAAAAAGCACCTCAGCGAGAAGCAGCTCGCCGCGCTGGAAACCGAGCCGCTGCACTTCTTCCCGTGGGACCCCATGGGCACGCTGGCCGAGTAAGTTTGGAAAAAACGAAAGTACCCGCAAAGACACGAAGAAAAACGTAAAAAATCGCACATGGCAGAGGGAATCCCCCAACGGCGTATGGCCGTCGGAGATTCCCTCTTGCTCATTCTCCGGCGCTTAGCGGCGGTTCATGTCCGGAGCTGGTCCCATGGAGGCCCTTGCTTCAATCCTTTGTTTTTTCTCTCCGCTTCTGCGCGACGGCTTCTGTTCAAAGCCTTACTGCGCTCGGACATTCATCGTCCAGCGGAGCATACGTTTCTTGATCTGCTCGAAAAACTGCATCACCACGACCAGCACCAGCACCATGAACAAAAATCCCGCCCAGGTGTAGTCGTAGAGACCGAACTCCGCGTACTTCTTCACGAAAAAGCCCATGCCGTACTGCGCGCCGTACATCTCCGAATAGACCAGCATCACGAACGTGCTGCGCAGCGAGTTGACGAATCCGGCAAGAATCGACGGGCTGGCCGCCGGCAGGATGACCTTGACGAGACGCTTGAAACCTTTCAGTTCCAGCGTCGCCGCCTTGTCGAGATAGCGCTTATCGATAGTCATGATGCCCGTGATGGCCGCGAACAGCGTCGACCAGACCGTGCCGTAAACGATCAGGAACACCGAGGCGCTCCAGAAATCCGGCGCCAGCAACAGCGCGAACGGCGACAACAAAATCGACGGCACGACGCTGAACATGTAAATCACCGGATACAGCGCGTCGCGCAGCCGCTCGTTCATGCCCAGGACCGTGCCGACGAACAGCGCCACGCCCAGGGAGACGGCGATCGACGGGATCATCAGCTTCATCGACGCCAGCAGGTTCACGAACATCGTGCGCCCTTCGCCGGCGAAGACTTTGCGGATGGCGTCGACGCGCGGGAACAGATAAGGATTGGCGCGCCCCGTCTCGGTCATGTAAACGTACAGCGCGATGAGCGAGGCGCAGATGCAGAAAGTCAGCCAGTATTTGCCGAAAAAATATCTCAGCCTGCCCATCGCGAAGTCCGTTCCCGCCGCTTAGTTGTTTTCCGCGAAGAAGGCGCGCTGACGCTCGTAGAAAGCGGGATCCTCGCTGCCGTGGGCGGCGCTGACGTCCGCAAGCGCCTGCCGATACAGCTCAGTGTCGATATGGTCTTCGATCTTGATGTTGCGGGCGTTTTCGCTCAGGAAACCCGTCTTGTCGAGGATGCCCCAAGCGCGGACGACCGACTTGCTGAGCGGGTCGGCGTTGACGACGTAGTGAGCGGCGTCGAGCATGTAGGCGGCTACGTATTCGTCGGAAGCGCCGATCTTCTTGGCCAGCATGGAGACGGCTTCGTCGCGGTGGCTCTCATAGTAGCTCTGCGCCCGCAACAGCGCGCGCAGGACGGCTTTGATCGTCTCGGGATTCTTCTTGACGTACTCCGTCTGGGCCTCCATGCGGCAGCAGGAGTAGTTGGGCATCACTTCGCTCTGATAGGTGACGATTCTGACGTCGTTCATTTTCTTGACGTTGAAGTTCTGCCCCGTGCCCATCAACGCGTAGTCGACCTCGCCGCGCACGACGGCGGCCAGCGCTTCGTTGTAGCCCGAGTAGGTCACCCAGTTGACGGCCTTGAGCGGATCCTTGTAGCCCAGATCCATGACCGCGCCAGTGAAGGCGAAGTATGAAGGGTTGCAGGCGAACTTTTTGCCGATCAGCGACTGCACGCCGTTCCATTCCGCGCCGGCACGGGCGATCACAGGCATACAGCCGGTCACCATGTGGCCGCCGAAGATGGTCAGGTCGATGCCGGCGGCGATCTGCTGCAGCGGCGCGGCCGTGCCGGAGTTGGAAACCACGTCCACCTTGCCGGTGGCGAGCAGCGTCATGGCGTCGGCGTTGGCGTTGGCGAGGACCGGCTCGATCGTCAGTCCCTCGTCCTTGAAATATCCCTTGTTCTCGGCGATCGTCACGAGCACGTTGCCGCTCGTGCCGTAGTTCCAGCGCACGACGTTTCGCTCGGGGGCGGCGGAAGCGACGGCCGAGGCGACAAGCGCCAGGCTCATCGCGGCAAACAGACGGACAGCATTTTTCTTCACAGACATAAAGAACGCTCCTCTATAGAGATAAATTATGGTGCTTGTAGCCTAATCGACGACGCCGTTTCCATGCGCAAACAAGCCGCTGCGCGACAGGCGCTCCGCCACGTCGCGGTTGATGTGCCGGATCAGCGTCTCGCGCAGGCGAACGAACTCCGCGTTTTCGAAGCGGGAGCTGCGCGAGGCGCGCTCCGCCGCGGGAACGCGGCAGTCGAAGATTACGCCGCTGGGCGACTGCCCCAGCACGACGACGTGGCTGCCCAGCAGCAGCGCCTCGTCCACATCGTGCGTGACGAAAAAGACGGTTTTTTTCGGCTCATGCTTCGCCCACAGCTCCGAGACCAGATCCTGAAGCATGGCGCGCGTCACCGCGTCGAGCGCGCCGAACGGTTCGTCCATCAGCAGCACCGGCGGATCGACGGCGAACGCCTGCGCGATCGCCACGCGCTGCTGCATGCCGCCGGACAGCTCGCGCGGCAGCTTGCGGAAGACCGCGCCGTCGAAACCGACCTCGCGCAGTTTTTCCAGCGCGACCGCCTTCAGCTCGTCCGCGCCGCGCCCGGGGAAACGCTGTCTCAGCGCCAGCATGATGTTTTCGCCCGCCGTCATCCACGGGAACAGGCCGTAATCCTGAAAGACCACGCCGCGATCCAGTCCCGCGCCCACGATCGGTTGGCCGTCGAGCGTGATCTCGCCGCAGGTAGGACGCTCCAGCCCCGCCAGCAGGCGCAGAAACGTGCTCTTGCCGCAGCCCGACTGCCCCAGCAGGCAGACGAACTCCCCCGCCGCGACGGAGAGCTCGATATCTTTCAGTATCAGCTTGTCCTTCACATACGCGAAGGAAAGGTCCTTGACGGCGATATTCTGCACGGCGGGCGCGTCCTCTCTGCACGTGGCGTTTTTGCGTATCCATTCTTAATAATTATAATAATAATAGCATTACATCCCAAGCGATGCATTAATTATTTTCATGGACTTTAACGCTATTTCTACGTATTTGTCCGTCATAACCACGATACCGCCGGCAGACGCGCTTTTCGATCGCGCAGACGCCGCTGCGCCGTGAAGAAAGATAATACTATTTCTTAATTAAAAGACCGAACGCAAAGGAGCTGAGGGGGAAATTCACAAAGCGAGCTGCGCAGACTGCGCGGCAATCGGGATGGTCCCGCGTGGCCAGACGCCCCGCAGCCCCCCGAAAGCCATGCCAATACTTCTGTCAAGAATTGGTATAAAAGGGAATTCCCAACGAGCCGCGCCGTTGAGAATTCCCTCTTATACTATTTCTCAATTAAAATGCCGAATACAGAGGCGCTGCGGAGGAGATTCACAAAGCGAGCTGCGCAGACCGTGCAGCGGTCGAGGGAGTCCCGAGCGACTGAACTCCTCCGCAGCGCCCGGGAAACTATGTTAATACTTTCTATCAAGAATTAGTATTAATTTAATATTGACGCCTTTCGCGCGGCTTTCTTTACGGTCTTGCGTCGCGCCGATACGATATTCCGTGCAACGCCAGCTTATTGGGACGAAAATAATTTTTCGTTCCAATCGAGTTGAATCGAAACTCATTTGCGTTCCAATCGCGGCAAAACGAAAATCCCCGCGCTTCTGCTCCACACGGAGCATTTTCGCGAGAAAGGTCTCCGTTACAGCCTTCACAACGTATCATACAAAAGACATTTCGTCGCTGCCGCGCAAAAAACCGCCCCGCCTTTCTCGTGTGCCGAGAGAGGCGGGGCGGTCACTATTGCCTTTGAAGAGATCCTTCCTTAAAATTATGGAGCGGTTAGTTTTTGACAGACAGCGCGTCGCCGCGCTGCGTCTTGGCAAACAGATAGGCGTCCTCCTCAAGATAGATGGAATCGCCGACGATCTCGAAGGGAAGTCGTGATCCTTTATCTCGATGGAGGCCACCACCGCGGCTTTTGTTCCGACCCTTCAGCCAGAGGCGCGCTATTCCTTGAACTCGATGGAGTTGAAGACGTTCGTGGCGAGCTCGCTCTCGTGGTCGCCGGCGACGGCGATGTAGCCGATGGCGGAGTCGTCGATGGCGAAAATCTGCGCGTACACGGGCGCGTTGTTGACCGTCGCGGTGTATTCGTAGCTTTCTCCCTCGCCGTCCATTTTGGCGAGATCGGTCGCGCCGTGAGCCTGAGCGAACTGCCCGGCAGCCGTCTTGACCGTCAGCTGTTCGGAAGCCTTGAGCGCCGACACGGTGAACGCCAGCGTGTTGTCGGGAGCCTTGAGCACGCCGGTGACGGAATTGTCGTCCTGCTGGACCATCTCGAACGTCCAGCCCTCGGGCACGTCGGCCGTAAAGTAGCCGCAATCCAGCGGAGCGGCCCAGGCCATGGCGGCCATTGCCAGCACAAACACGAGCGCAAGAAGCTTTTTCATCGTTTTTCCTCCTTGAAAAATGGCGGTCCGTGCCGCCAATCGCCGGGGCATGTCCCCGCGTTTCTATTTATTTTATTTCACAGCCGCCGCGCGCCGCAAGGCCCTTTCGGCTAAAATTGCGCCAAGAAAATTAGCCGAAAGTCCTTGACATGAGGCCCGATAAAACGTTAGCATCTTGAAAAACCTTCAATTACCCGCAGAAAGGTCAAAAAAAGAACAGATGGTTCATATCGTCGTTATCAGCCGCCATAACTTGATCCGTCGCCTGCTCTCGGACTGCCTTGCCGCGCAAAAAGATTTCGCGGTCGCCGCTGAGCCGGAGCGCACGGAAGACGCGCCCGGCGTCTGCGAAAAACTGCGCCCCGACCTGCTTCTGTTCGACCTCGCCCTCGACAACGTGCGGGGCGCGCTCAGCAGTTCCGCCGCGATAAAAAAGAGCTCGCCCTCCGCCAAGATCATGTTCCTCACGGGGCTGTCCGACTCGTCGCTGATCGCCGACGCGCGCGAGCGGGGCGTCGATTCGTTCCTCTTCTACTACAACTGCATGCAGGAGGGGCTGGTCACCTGCGCCCGCGGCACGACGGGCGGCTACCAGATCTATCCCAACGAAGAGATGCTCCGTCAGATCGACCCGTTCGCCGGCGTCTTTACGCGCCGCGAGATCAAACTGCTCTGCATGCTCTGCGAATCCAAAAGCCGCGAAGAGATCGGCGCCGCGCTCGCTCTCTCCCCCAGCTCGATCAAAGGCTGCGTGTCGTCGATCCTGAACAAGACCGGTTACGGCAGCATCTCGCAGCTCCTTTCCCACATGCTCTCCCGCGGCTGCCTCGCGCCGCGGTGAGCGCAGGGAGTTTTCGCATACAACGCCGTCGAGGGCAGAAGCAGCGACGGGCCGCCGTTTTGTCCAGATCCCGAGGGAGCGCTCGGCCATACGGCGACGAACCTCGCCGGCCCGCCGCCGCGCCCTTTCGCTGCACGGACGGCGCCGTTTTTGACAGCGGAACGGCCGGCGCGGCAAGATCAAAACATCTTGAGACAAAGGAGCTGAACAGCAGTGAACAAGCGAGAAGTGATCGCGATGTTGGACGCCGAAGGGATCGCCTACGAAAAGGTGGAACACGATCCCGTCTATACCATCGACGAAATGCTGGCGCTTGGCCTGCCTCACGTCGAGGCGATCGCCAAGAATCTTTTCGTCCATGACGACAAGAAGCAGCGCTATTATCTGATCACCGTCAAGGAAGAAAAGCGCGTCGACCTGAAAGACTTCAAGGCGCGCTTCGGCACGCGCCGCCTCAGTTTCGCCTCGGAAGAAGAGCTGAACCGGATCCTCGGCCTCGCCAGGGGCTCGGTCACGCCCTTCGGCGTCCTCAACGACGAAGGGCGCCAGGTGACGGTTTATTTCGACGACGATTTCCGCGGCAGAAAGATGGGCATCCACCCCAACGAAAACACCGCCACCGTCTACGTGAAGACCGAAGACGTGGCGCGCCTGATCACGGCGCACGGCAACGAACTGAACTTCGCCCGCTTCTGATACCGATTTTCAATGTCGAAAGCGGCCGGAGACTGATGACATTCGACTCATCAGCCTCCGGCCGCTTTTTTCGGTTCGGCGGGCGTTTCGCTTTCATCCTTCGGCGGGAGGAACGGCGCTCTCTTTGGCCGCGGGGCCGGAATACTGGCCGAGCAGCAGGGCGAAATAGAAGTTGAAACAGGCATGGAAGCTGTGGATATCCTCGCCGGTGAGGCGCTTGATCTTCTCGAGACGGTAGATCAGCGTGTTGCGGTGGATGTGGAGCCGCCGCGCCGTCTCCACCAGCGAGAAGCCGCTTTCGCACCAGGCTCGGATCGTCTTTTCCAGCTCCGGCCAGTCGGATTTGCCGCGCAGATTGCCCGTCAAGGCCTTGATGAAACGGATGCGCACGGGCGCGTCGATGGTGGAGATCACGTCTTCCATGCGGAAATCGGCGATGCAGTACACGCCGGGACGCTGTTTGAACTTTTTGCCCAGCATCAGCGCCTTGCGGGCCTCCTGACAGCTGAACGACAGCGCCGCAACGCTGTGCGCCGGCGAGCCGATGCCGATGGCGGCTTTCAGCCCGTAGTCCTCGAGCCGGTCCAACAGACTCTGCGAGAGTCCGACGACTTGGGCAAGCGCCGCCTTTTCGTGCTGCGGGTCGGCGTGGTCGGCGTCCTTGACGGCATGGAGCGTGACGAAGCGGTTGTTGCCGCTGATGCTGGAGACAGTGCGAGGATGGGAGAAGATGCCGCGCATTTCCGCGAGGACGGCCTTCTTGATGTTGAGGATGCGCATCTCCACCTCCCCGTCCCGACATTCGCGCCGGACCTCCAGCGCGTAGCGGCCGAACTGATAGAGGTCGACGACGATGGGGATGTAGAACAGGCTCGGATCGTACCCGAGCTCGATGGCCCGCGACTGAAGCATGGTCTCGTTGCCGACGCCGGGGACGAAAGTCTCCAGATCGTGGATGAGGTCCTGCAAAATGCTCTCGCGGCTGCTGGAGTAAACGTAAAGCTCGCGCTCGCGCAGCAGGATCTCGATCTGCTTTTTGACGATCAGCCCGAACGGGCGCACTTCGTCCGGCACGCCCGTCAGCGCCATGGTGCCGACGGTGCGTCCGTTCAGGTTCTGGATCGGGAACGTGACGCCGGGGAGCGTGCCCCTGAATTGGCGCGCCTGCTCCCGCGTCGTCTCGGAGGCCGTGCCGGTGCGCACCACTTCGAGCGAAGCCTCGTGCAGCTGGCCGATGCGCTCACTCTGGCTGGCGCCGATAATCTTGCCGTCCACGTCGGTGATGATGAGGTTATGGCCGATGATCGCCGCTGTGGAAGAAGCGATCTCCTGAGCGCATTTTTGTATTAATGTCATCTCATCTATTTTGCTATTTTTCATCATTTCACCTCACCCTGTATGATTAATACGAATCTCCGGGCGTATTAACTCATGAAATCTGGTAATTTGCAACGGTTTTTTTTGTGAGAGCATTCTTTATCATTTCAAATAAGGCGAAGAACCATAAATAATATTCAACAAGCTGAGGAGGAATGCTTCTATGAGACTGGAACTTCGCAAAGCTCACGTGACCGGGCTTGAGTGGGGCAGTCCAACCCGCATGGAAAACGGCGTGCTCTACGTCGACAAAGCGGGCTTGATCGCGGCGCTGTCTGACGACGACCGTATCGAAAAATGGGACGTCGATCTGGCCCGTCCCGGCGAATCGGTGCGCATCATCCCCGTCAAGGACGTGATCGAGCCGCGCGTCAAGCTCGAAGGCGGCGAAAGCTATTTCGCTTCCGTGATCGGCCCCAACGACACGGCGGGTGAAGGCGCGACGTTCGTGCTCGACGGCGCCGGCGTGGTCACCGTCGGCCCGATCATGGGATTCCAGGAAGGCTTTATCGACATGAGCGGGCCCGCCGCCAAGTTCAGCCCGTTCGCGGGGCTGTTCAACGTGGTGCTGATCGCCCAGCCCGTCAAGGACCTGGAAAAGCATCAATACGAGGAAGCGATCCGCATCGGCGGCCTGAAAGCCGCCGTCTGGCTGGCCGACTGCTGCAAGGATGCGAAGATCGACGCCACGGAAGTTTTCGAAAAAGGCACGGTGGCCGAAGAGCTGAAAAAGTATCCCGACCTGCCGCCCGTTGTCCACCTCTGCATGTGCATCACGCAGGGACTGCTGCACGACACGTACGTGTACGGCGCCGACGTCAAGACCTGCCTGCCCACGCTGCTGCACCCCAACGAAGTGCTCGACGGCGCCATGGTCTCCGGCAACTGCGTGTCCGCCTGCGACAAGACCACGACCTGGCACCACCTGCACGACCCGGTGGTTTCCGAGCTGTACGCCCAGCACGGCAAGACCGTCAACTTCTTGGGCATGATCCCCACGCAGGAGTCGGTCGTCCTCGCCGGCAAGGAGCGCGCCTCGTCCTTCAACGCCCGCCTCTGCCGCGAGCTCGGCGCCAAGGGCGTGATCATCACCGAAGAGGGCTACGGCAATCCCGACAGCGACCTCTGCCTGAACGTCAACAAGTGCGAAGCGCTGGGCATGAGCACCGTGGTCATCGCCGACGAAGCCTCCGGCACCGACGGCGCCTCGCAGGGGCTGGCCGACGCCACACCGCAGATGACGGCCTTCGTCTCCTGCGGCAACGTCAACGAGATGCTCGAAGTGCCGGCCATGAAGAAAGTGATCGGCTTCATCGAGTCCATCGCCCACGTTTCCGGCGGCGCGGCCGAGAGCCTTCGTCCCGACGGTTCCATGTACGTCGAACTGCAGTCGATCATCGGCTCGACCTGCGAGACCGGCTTCAACAAGTCCGGCTCGCTCTGGGTGTAAGGAGGGGATCGGTCATGACGTTCCGCATCGTTCATTACATCAACCAGTTCTACGCCGGCATCGGCGGAGAAGAAATGGCCCACGTGCCGCCCGAAAAACGCGACGGCAAGGTCGGCCCCGGCGCCGCCCTTCAGGCAGAGCTGGGCAAAGAAGCCGAGATCGTCGGCACGGTGATCTGCGGCGACAACTACTTCAACGAACACAACGAAGAAGCCAAAAAGATTCTGCTCGAGATGATCGGCAGCTACAAGCCCGATCTGCTGATCGCCGGCCCGGCGTTCTTCGCCGGACGCTACGGCATGGCCTGCGGCGACATCTGCGCCGCCGTGCAGGACACGCTGGGCATTCCCGTCGTCACCGGCATGTATCCCGAGAATCCCGGCGCCGAGTCCTTCGCCAAGAAAGTCTTCATCGTCAAGACCGCCAACAGCGCCCGCGGCATCAAGGACGCGGCCAAATCCATGAGCTCGCTGGCGCTCAAGCTGCTCAAGAAGGAAACTCTCGGCCCCGCCGCCGACGAGAACTACATCAGCCGCGGCTTCCGACGCGTCTTCTTCCACGAGAAGAACGGCGCTCAGCGCGGCCTTGAGATGCTGCTCAAGAAGATGGCCGGCGAGCCGTTCCAGACCGAGTACGAGATGCCGACCTTCAAAAAGATCGAGCCCTGCGCTCCGGTCAAGGATCTCAAGCACGCCACCATCGCCCTGATCACCTCCGGCGGTATCGTTCCCAAGGGCAATCCCGACAAGATCCGCGTCTCTTCCGCGGAGTCTTACGGCCGCTACGACATCACCGGCCTCAACGACCTCACCCCCGAGAACTACGAGTCCATCCACGGCGGCTACGACACGCAGTGGGCCAACGCCAACCCCGATGTGGTGCTGCCGCTCGACGAGATGCGCGAGCTGGAGAAAGAGGGCAAGATCGGCAAGATCTACAAGTACGTGTACTGCACCACCGGCACCGGCACGGCCGTGGCCTGGGCCGAGAAGTTCGGCCAGGAGATCGGCCCGGAGCTGAAAGCCGCGGGCGTCGACGCCGCCATTCTCACCTCCACCTGAGGCTCCTGCACTCGATGCGGTGCATCGATGTCGCGTGAAATCGAGAAGGCCGCCGGCATCCCCGTCGTGCAGATCGCCACGATCGTGCCGATCATGATGACCGTCGGCTCCAACCGGATCGTCCCCGGCGTCGCCATCCCCCACCCCGTGGGCAAGCCCGAGCTGGGCGACGCGGAAGACAAAAAAGCCCGCCGCAAGCTGCTCGAAAAGGCGCTCGAGGCGATGGTCACGCCGATCGACACGCAGACGATCTTCAAGGCGTTCTAGGAGAAAGCATTTTCTCTGGCGATCCCGTACAAAACAACAGGCCGGCGGAACCTCGTCGGGTTCTGCCGGCCTTTTTGTCGCGCCGCAATAATGAATTTTTTCACGAACTGCGCTTCTTTGGATCATTCGTTGGAGGTTTGCTAAAGCTGTTTATGCCTTGATATGCAGCGACAATTTTTCGGAGGTCAGCGACTCATGATCATCACAAACAATCCCGACGTGCAGTCGGCACAGCTGGGCGAAACGCTTTTGGTGAGGGGGACGCCGCTGGATGTTCTGCAGGCCGTTTCCGATTACATGGAGAAAGGCTGGCATCTCGTCACGCATCCGCTGTCGGCGAACAACCGTCTCAACAAAAGCCCCTATCGCTCCGTCGTCCTGTCTGAAAAAAACTCATGGGAGGGCAGCGAACGGGACATACTCGACCGGGCGATCAGCCATTTGTCGCTGCAGGGATTTGACGATCCCGGGGACGCCGACGCCGATTACCGCTGGATCGACCTTGAACATCTGAAGACGGCTCTTTTCGAAGCGGCGAAGTTCCACCTGTGATCGAGCCTCCGCCGTGGGCGGGGAGCGAAACGGCCGGCCGTGAAACGCGGCCATGGATTATCGAAAGAGAAAGGAATGGATCATTATGGAAGAACAGAAACGAGACGGTTTTGGCAGTCGCATCGGCTTTATTCTCTCGGCCGCCGGATTCTCCATCGGCCTTGGCAACGTCTGGCGTTTTCCCTATTTGACCAGCAAGTTCGGCGGCGGCGCTTTCGTGCTGGCTTACGTGCTGATCTGCGTTTTCATCGGGCTGCCCCTGTTCCTGGGCGAGCTGAGCATCGGCCGCCGCATGAAGGCGACGCCCATCGTCGGTTTTGTCCGCGAGAAGAAGATCGGCTGGTCGCTGATCGGCTGGATCGGCGCCATTGCCTGCATCGTGCTGATGGCTTACTACACGGTTATCATCGGCTGGATGGTCCGCTACGCCGTCAAAGCCCTGAGCGGAGTTTTCGCCGGTTCAACCTTTGAGCAGACCAAAGTGATGTTCAACGATTTCATGAAAAACCCCTTCGAGCTGATCGCCTACACCGTCGTCGTCTTCGCCGCGCTCGGCATGGCGATCTCGCGCGGCGTCAAGGAAGGCGTCGAAAAGCTCTGCAAGTGGCTGCTGCCCATCCTCGGCGTCATGATCGTGACGCTGGCCGTCCGTTCGCTGACGCTGAGCCCCGTCGAGGGCGTCGGCAAGACCGCCATGGACGGCCTGAGATGGTATCTCAGCCCCGATTTCAGCCAGCTGGGCAATCCCGAAGTGTGGCTGTATGCCCTCGGGCAGAGCTTCTTCTCCATCGGCGTCGGCATCGCCACCGCCGTCGTGTACGGTTCCTACCGCAGCGACACCGACAACATGCCCAAGGACGCCGCCATGGTCGTGACCATGGATACCTCTTTCGCGCTGATCGCCGGCGTGGTCATCTTCCCGGCGCTGCTCGTCTACGGCGCCGATCCCAACTCCAGCGGCGTCGGCCTGGTCATGGAAGTCATGCCCGTCGTCTTCGGCAAGATGCCCATGGGGTCGTTCTGGGCTTCGCTGTTCTTCATCCTCGTCGCCGTCGCCGGCTACACCTCCGGCCTTGGATACCTCGAAGCTCCCGTGGCCTGCTTCGCCGATTTCTTCAAGGTGAAGCGCAGCAAGATGACCTGGATCGTCGTCTTCATCATGTTCGTGCTCAGCCTGCCCTGCGCCTATTCACTGAGCGAAGGGCACGGCTGGATGTCCACGTACCGGGTCCTCGGCAAGAGCATCTTCGACTTCGCCGATTACCTGTCGGGCAACGTGATGATGCCCGTCGACGCGCTGCTCGTTTCGCTCTACGTCTCCTTCGTGCTGAAGTTCAAGGGCTACATGGAAGAAGCGAACAAGGGCCTGAGCGAAAGCCACACCTGGAGAGTCAAGGACTGGTGGATGCCCTGGGTCACTTACGGCCTGCCCGTCGTCCTGATCGTGATCATGTACCGCAACGTGTTCTAGAAACAAAAAACGGCGGCGCGCACGCGCGTTTCCATGCCTTCGTTTCCGCCGCGCGGATCTTTCGCGACCCGCGCGGCGGATTATTTTACGCCGCAGACGTGCTACAATATCGCATAAAGTGGCGGATATCGCTTCTCTCTTCAATTTTGAAGCTGAGAAAGAAAGGTCTTTCGGCATGGAAAAGTGCGTTCAAGACGCGTTGTTGTTTTTTCTGCCCTTCGCCGCCGCCGGTTTTTTTCTCATAAAAAACCGGAAGCTCGGCTCGCTGGCGGTACTGCTCGGCTACGTCCTGGCGGCGGCGCAGGCGGTTTGCTGCAAGGTGCTGAACCGCAATCTCGACTACTTCATTTTCATGCGGCTCGACTGGGACATGCTGCGCATGGCGCCGGTCGTCATGGCGGCGACGAGCGCCGTCTTTATCGCGATCACGGCGCTGGTCCTGACCGCCGTCTGGCTGAACTGGACGGGGCGGCTGCGGCGCACTTCGCTCGAGAACCGTCGTTGGCCGCGCCGCTGCCTGCTGGCGCTTTGCGCGCTGGCGATCGCCTTTTCGCCCGTGACCTCGGTCTATCGGGAGATGCTGAACGTCCGGCGGCAGTTCGCGCGGGCCTCGGCCTGTTCCGAGGCGGAACTTTTCGCGGCGCTGGGAGCGCGGCGGCCACCTCTCGAAGAAGCCGACCTCGAGGCCGAAGCGGGAAGAAACGTCGTCGTCATCTACTGCGAATCGCTGGAGACCAATTTTTTGAACCGGGAAGACTTTCCCGCTTCGCTGCCCTGCCTGCACCGCCTCGCCGATTCCGGCTGGACGCTCTGGGACGATTACAAATGCGTCAGCGGCGCGACCTGGACCATCGGCGCGCTGTACGCGACGCAGACTTCGTTCCCCGCCTTTTTCGGCGGCGCCGGCGACGATATTTTCGACCGGCTGAAAAGCAGCCGCCTGCCGTCCTGTACGAAGGTGATGCGGCGGGCGGGCTACGACTGCCTGTTTCTGGCGGGATGCGAGCTCGGCTTCGGCGGCACGGGCGGCCTGATGAAAATGCTGGGCTACCGCGTCAAGGGGTTCCAGGACTTCGAAAAAGGCTGCGAAAAAACGGTCTGGGGCGCGCACGACGCCGACCTGTTCGAGCAGGCGAAGATCGAATACGCGCGTCTGGCCGCCGCCGGACGGCCGTTCAACCTGACGCTGCTGACGGTCGACACGCACTTTACGAAAGGGCTTCCCGACGCCCGCCTGAAGGACAAGGTGTCGCCCGCCGTGCCGCCCATGAGCCACGAGTACTGCGTAGCCTGCCTGGATTATCTGCTCGGCGATTTCGTCGACTTCGTCGGGAAACAGCCGGGCGGACGCGAAACGGCGGTGGTCATCCTCGGCGACCACCTGATGATGGGCAGCGAGAACAACACGCCGATCCTCACACGCCTGAAAAAACGCGCGCGCACGGTGGCGCTGTTGACGAACCGCCGCCCCGCGGGCAGAGACCCGCACGGCGAGATCGGCTTTTACAACATTCCCGGACTGATTCTCGATCTGGCCGAAATCAAGCATAACGCGCCGTTCCTCGACGATCTCGCGCCCAACCTTTCGCCGCGCGCGATCGAAACGCACAGCGCCGAACTGACCGCCCTCAACCTGCGCCTGACCGGCCGGGATGAGGCGGCGTCAGAGGCGGAATGAAAGACGCCGCGAAAGCGAGAAATCGGTGTTATTTCAACAACATGATTCGTGATCCGTTGAAAGCACGATGACGGAGGATAACGGAAGGAGCAAGATATCATGGAAGCGATTCTCGGCAACGTGATGGTCGACTGCAACGACGAAACGGGACTGCAAAATTTTTACGCCGAACTGCTGGGCTGGGAAAAGTGCGTGCTGTTCGAGCGGCCGGCGATCAGGAGTTCAGGCGGCATCGTCTTCTTGTTCATTCAGGAGGAAGATTACGTGCCGCCCGTGTGGCCGGAGGAAAAGGGGAAACAGCAGAAGCAGATGCACTTCGACTTTCAGGTGGAGGATCTGCCGGAGGCGGTGAAAAGGGCCGAGGCGTTGGGCGCGGTCAAAGCCACGGCGCAGTTCGGCGGCGCGCAGTTCGTGACCATGGTCGATCCGGCCGGGCACCCGTTCTGCCTGTGCCGGAAGTAATGCCGGTTTTCGTTAATACTAATTCTTGATAGAAAGTATTAACATAGTTTCCCGGGCGCTGCGGAGGAGTTCAGTCGCTCGGGACTCCCTCGACCGCGGCGCGGTCTGCGCAGCTCGCTTTGTGAATCTCCCCCGCAGCGCCTCTGTATTCGGCATTTTGATTGAGAAATAGTATAAAAAGCGCGAAACGCCGTAAAAGGCAAAAAGCGTCCGGAAGTCGATGGCATCTGGTCCATCGGCTTCCGGACGCTTTTAATGTTCCACGTGGAACATTTCTGCCCGCCGGTCGAGAGCAGGCAAGCTGCGACTGGCGGCGGTTCATTCGTCCCGCCGCGGCATCTTGGGCACGAACTTTTCCGCGCCGGCGGTCATCGACTGGATGTAGGCGGCCGCCTTCCGCAGCGCGGGCACGGCTTTTTCGATCAGTTCCGGCGTGAGGCGTTCCGTGGTGCTGGCGAGGCCGAGCGCGCCGAGCAGCTCGCAGCCGGCGCCGAAAACTGGCACGTCCAGCGCCGCAGTGCCGTAGGTGCGCTCTTCGCGCGAGACGGCGTAGCCGCGTTCCAGCGTCTTTTCAATGGCGCGCAGCACTTCGTCGGCGGTCGTCGGCGTGTGTTCGGTATAGCGGGGATAGGGCGCGGCGGCGAGGATTTTGGCGCGCAGTTCCGCCGGCCCCCAGGCAAGCATCACTTTGGAGGCGGCGCCGTAGGGGAACTTCGCCTCGCTGCCCTCGGGCGTGACGTAGCGCATCAGCTGCGCGCGGCAGACGGAACAGATGCAGAGGCGCCGATCGTTGCGGATGATCTGAAACGAGACGTTCTCGTCCAGTTCGCGGGCCAGTTGTTCCAGCTGCGGGCGCAGTACGTGGAGCAGCGGATTGTGCCGCTCGAACGCCTTGCCCAGCGACAGCACGCGGGGGCCGAGCACGTAGCGGGCGTCTTCGCCGCGGCGGATCACGTAGCCCATCTGCTCCATCGTGCCGCACAGACGCATGACGCGGGATTTGTGGATGCCCAGAGCGCCGCTCAGCTCCGTCAGCGAAGCCGAGCCCTCCGTTTCGAGAAAATCGAGCGCTTCGAGACTGAACACGACCGAGGCGTTCAGCCGTTCGGATTCTTTGACGCGGTTTTTCAGCTCCATGCGGAGTCCTCCTTGCGGGACGGCGTTCGCCGCAAAAGCGGGCGCGCCGCCGGCGCGTTGAATTTCGGCGGGAGGCTTGACAACCTTCGCTGGCTTGCTAAAATAATAGCAATTTTTAAAAATAGAATCAAGTGTCGTAAAAATAGAATTTTTTGCGGGCGTCATTTTAAGTGAATCGCATGAAACGGAGGATTCTCGATGAAGGAAAAAATGTTTGCGCTGATCGACGCGTTGAAGCCGGAGCTGTCGGCGATGTCCGACGACATTTACGATCATCCCGAGGTCGGCCTGACGGAGGTCCACGCCTCGTCGCTGCTGACGGGATGGCTGGAGAAGCGCGGCTTCGCGGTGGAGCGCGGCGTCGGCGGCCTGCCCACGGCCTTCCGCGCCGTGTACCGCCGCGGCGAAGGCGGCCCGCGCATCGGCCTGCTCTGCGAGTACGACGCGCTGCCCGCGCTGGGGCACGCCTGCGGCCACCAGATGCAAGGGCCGTGCATCCTCGCGGCCGCCGCGGCGCTGAAGGATTCCGACCTGCCCGGCCCGTTCTCGGTGGTCGTCTACGGCACGCCCGCCGAGGAGACGGAGGGCGGCAAGATCCTCATGATCAAAAACGGCGACTGCTTCCACGACATCGACGTGGCCCTGATGATGCACGGCAGCGGCGAGACGACGACCGACATCAAATCGATGGCGCTGACGAACTTCTTCGTCGCCTATCGCGGCACGGCGGCGCACGCGGCGATCAAGCCCGAACTGGGGCGCAGCTCGCTGGACGCGATGTCGCTGGCGTTCCACGGCGTGGAGTGCCTGCGCGAGCACGTCAAGGAGGACACGCGCATCCACTACAACATCACGGACGGCGGCGGCACGGGCGCGAACACGGTGCCGTCTTTCACCAAAGCGCAGTTCTACGTGAGGTCCTACAACCGCGCCTATCTGGAGAGCGTGATCGCGCGCTTCCTCAAGGTGCTGCGCGGCGCGGCCATGATGACGGAAACGGAAGTGGAGATCGAGCGCCGCAAGGACGTGGACAACAAAATCCCGGCGTTGAAGCTGAACGACGTGATCATGGAAAACGCGCGCGCCGTGAACGCGCCGGCGATCCGCCCGCCGCGCCAGAAGACCGGCTCGACCGATCTCGGCAACGTCATGCAGCTCATGCCGGGTTCGTGCATCCGCGTGGCCTTCGTGCCCGAGGGTTCGCCCTCGCACTCGCAGGCGTACCTCGACGCCGGCAAGACGGATACGGCCCACAGCGCCATCGTCACCGGCGCCAAGGTGCTGGCCGCCACGGCGGCCGACATGATCTCCGTCCCCGGTCTGCTGGACGAAATCAAAAAAGAGTTCGCAACGCGCAAGGCGCAGCTCGAGGCTGAGTCGCGCGCGTAGGTACAAGCGTCGCGGTCTTTTGGGTTTTATCGTTGGAAGCGAATTTATGAGGAGGGGTTCGTTATGTCCGAAGAAGTGAAGGCGGCTGTTCCCGCAAAGCCAAAGAAGGCGATGAACACGCTGGTGATCATTTTCGCCGTCGTCGTGGCCGCCTGCCTGGCGACGTGGATCATTCCCGCCGGCGAGTTCGACCGCGTCAAAGTCGGTTCGCGCTCCGTCGTCGACGCGGCGTCGTTCCACTGGGTAGAGAAAAGTCCCGTCAATCCGCTGCTGATCCCACTGCACATCGCCAGGGGCGCCAAGAGCGCCGTCGATCTGCTGTTCATGCTGCTGTGTTCCGGCGCGGCCTTCGCCGTCGTCATCAAGTCGGGGGCCATGCACTCGTCGATCGGCACGCTGGCGCTGAAATATCGCGAGCGCAAATCGATGTTCGTGCTCTCGATGTTCGTGCTGTTCTGCTTCATCATGCTCACGCGCGGCCTCGTCGAATTCGTGGCCTTCGCGCCGGTGCTGGTGATGATCTGCCTGGCGCTGGGGCTCGATTCGGTCACCGCCGTCGCCATCATGACCGGCGGCACGGCCGTCGGCTTCGCCACCGGCATGCTCCAGCCCAGCACGACGCTGATCGCCCAGGAGCTGGCGGGGCTGGCTCCCTTCTCGGGGCTGTGGTACCGCGCCATCTGCTTCGGCCTGTATATGGTTCTCACGGGCTTTTTGATCTGGCGCTACACGGTGAAGATCTCCAACGATCCTACGGCTTCGCCCATGTACGACCTGGACAAGGCTGAGAACCTCGGCGATTCCGACGCGATCGAGGCCTACGGCCCCATGGACGCGAGCAAGTGGCTGGTGACGCTGGCGACCGTGGCGGCAATGGCGCTGATGGTCTACGGCAGCATCCGGTGGAAGTGGAAATATCAGGAGCTTTCCGCCACGTTCATCGGCCTGGCCATCGTCGCCGGTCTGTGCGCGCGCATGTCGCCGTCGGCGATCGCCAAAACCTTCGTGGACGGCGCCAAGACCATGGTCATGGTCTTCTTCCTCGTCGCGGCGGCGCGAGCCATCTCTTCGATCCTCGCCGACGGCAAAGTGCTCGACACGATCGTCTACGCCCTCGGCGAAGCGCTCAAGCTTGTTCCCGCGTGGCTTCAGGCCCCGGCCATGTTCATCGCCAACCTGCTGATCAATACGGTGATCCCCTCCGGCTCCGGCCAAGCGGCGGCCGTGATGCCGATCATGCTGCCGCTGGCCGACATCATCGGCATGACCCGGCAGACGGCCATCCTCGCCTTCAACTTCGGCGACGGCTTCTGCAATTGGGTCATCCCCACCAGCTCGGCGCTGATGGCGGTGCTGGGCATCGTCAACATGCCCTTCGAGCGCTGGATGAAGTACAGCTGGCGCGTTTTCCTCTGGTGGGTGGCGCTGGGCTGCGTGCTCGTCTCCGTCGCTCACATGATCAAGCTGGCGTGACCCCGGCGTAAAAAAAGAGAGCGTCCGCGCCGTGCGGGCGTCCTCTTCACGTATTTGCCGACGGCAGGCGACGGAGTATAATGGGAATCGACAGGAAGGTGACTTACGATGAACCGTATTCCGATAGAAGACGAGATCGCGGCGCTGCGGCGCGATCTGCACCGTCATCCCGAGCTGAGCGGGCAGGAGACGCGCACGGCGGGGCTTGTCGCCGCCGAACTGGAACGGCTGGGGCTGACGGTGATCCGCGCGCCAGAAAAGGGCAACAGCCTGCTGGGCGTGCTGGACACGGGACGCGCCGGCAAGACGCTGGCGCTGCGCGCCGACATGGACGCGCTGCCGCTGCAGGAGAACGCCTGCAACCTGAAAGGGGCAAAAGCGGTCGTCTCCGAAATCGACGGCGCGGCGCACATGTGCGGGCACGACTTCCACACCGCGGGCATGCTGGCGGCGGCGCGGCGGCTGACGGCAATCAAAGAACAACTGGCCGGGCGCGTAATTTTCTGCTTCGAGTCGGGCGAGGAGATGGGCCTGGGCGACGACGCGCGCGCCCTGCTGGCGGAGCTGAAGCCGGTGGACGCGATTTTCGGCGTCCACGTGCAGGCCGCTTTCCCCTGCGGCGCCGTGGTTGTGATCGACGGATCCTGCACGGCGGGCTGCGAGACGTTCGCCGTTAAGGTTCGGGGCAAAAGCGCGCACGGCGCCACGCCGCACCTCGGGCTCGACCCGATCAACTGCGCCGCGCAGATCCTCTGCGGGGCCAATTCGATCATCTCGCGCCGCGTCAACGCCCGCGAGGCGGCGGTGCTGACGGTGTGCAACTTTCACGGCGGCTCGACGTGGAACCGCATTCCCGACGAGTGCCGCATGGAAGGCAGCCTGCGCTTTTTCAGCGAACAGGTGGGGCGCGACCTGCACGCGTTGCTCGAACAGACCGCGGCCGGGACCGCCGCGGCCAACGGTTGTACGGCCGAGGTGCACTGGCGCAACTGGTGTCCGCCCTCGGTCAACGACGTGGCGCTGGCGGCGCTCGCCCGCAGGGCGGCGGAAGAAATCGGCGCCGAAGTGATCGCCGGCGAGTCGTGGATGGCTTCCGAAACGTTCGCGCGCTACCGCGAGATTGGTCCCGAAGTGTTGGCTTTCGTGGGCTGCGCCAATCCCGACACGGGCTGCGGCGCGCCCCAGCACAGCGACCAGTTCGACGCCGACGAGGACTGCCTGGCGGTCAGCGCCGCGCTGACGGTGCAGTTCGCGCAGGAGTTCCTGGGCGAGGCTTGAACAAAGGCCGCCACGGAGAAAAGCAAAAAAAGACGAAATCGCGTCGCAAAAGAGAGCGGCCGCAGTCAAAAAAACTGCGGCCGCTCTCTTTTGCGACGCTCTCGAACGTCCCAGCCGTGAAATATAAATAAGTTTTCAGAAAATATTTTTCATGCGGGAACGCCGAAAACGCTTTTGATTTGTGCCGCGAAGCGGCGGTAAGTTCTCCGTACCTCCGCAGCGGCTTTTGTTTTACCGGCGCAGCCGCGCCAGCGCGTCGGCCATGCGGCGCAGGGCTTCCTGGAGCTGGCTCATGGACGTGGCGTAGGACAGGCGCAGATAGCCGGGGGCGAAGAACGCTTCGCCGAAGACGACGGCGATTTTCGCTTCTTCGAGCAGGTAGTCGGCCAGATCCCGCGAAGAATCGACGCGGTATTTCCCGAGGCGCGCGCCGTAGAACGCCGTCACTTTCGGGAACAGATAGAAGGCGCCGCGCGGTTTGACCAGCTCCACGCCAGGCATGGCGCGCAGCGCTTCACAGGCGAAATCGCGGCGGCGCTGGTATTCGGCGCGCATCGCTTCGACCGCGTCCTGCGGGCCGGCCAGTCCGGCGAGGGCGGCTTTCTGGGCGATGCCGTTGGGGGCTGAAGTCATGTGCCCCTGGATGTCGGCGATGGCCTTGGCCACGTCGCCGACGGCGGCCGAGTAGCCGAGGCGCCAGCCGGGCATGGCGAAGGCCTTGGAGAAGCCGTTGACCGTGACGGTGCGGCGGCGGACTTCTTCCGAGACGGAAGCCACGGAGAAATGCCGCGCGTCGTCGTAGATCAGCTTTTCATAAATTTCGTCGGCGATCAGGTAAAAGTCTCGCTCGCACGCCAGCGCCGCCAGATCGCGCAGGGAATCTTCCGCGTAAACGGCGCCGGTGGGGTTTTGGGGCGTGCAGATGAGCACGGCTTTGGTGCGCGGCGTCAGCGCCTCGCGCACGGCTTCGGGTTCGAGGGCGAATCCGGTTTCGGGACGGCAGGGCAAAAAGACCGGCCTCGCGCCGGCCAGCTTGATCATCTCGCTGTAGCTGACCCAGCCGGGCGTGGGCAGGATCACCTCGTCGCCGGGATTGCAGAGCGCCAGGAGCGCGTTCTGCAGCGCCTGCTTGGCGCCGGTGCTGACGCAGATCCCGGAGGGCGCGTATCGCACGCCGTTGTCGCGTTCCAGTTTAGCGCAGATGGCGCGTCTCAGCTCGACGATGCCGGGTACGGCGGTGTACTTCGCAAAGCGCGCTTCCACGGCCGCGACGGCGGCGGCGCAGACGTTTTCCGGCGGCGGAAAGTCAGGCTCGCCGATGTTGAGCTTGATCACGTCGACGCCCTGCGCGGCCAGTTCTTCCACGCGGGCCGAAAGCCCGATCGTGGCCGAAGGGACGATATTTTTCGCTCGCTCTGAAATCATTGCGGTCATCTCTTTTCCAAATCAAATGAAGGGGGAAAGAACCTTTTCGCCGCCAAAGGACGAAAGGAACAAAAGGGAAAAAGCCGAAACGGGACGTCTGCTTATCGTTGTTCCGCGTCGCCGCGTCCGTCGTTTTTCGGCGCGGGCCTGTTGGGCCGGCGGCGGCCCGACTGGCGGCGCAGCACGCCGCGGACGATGCGGATCACCTGCGAGGCCGTGCGCTCCAGGTCTTCGCGCGAACGCTGGAACGACTGCGAAGTGGTGCATGGCCCCGCCGTGATCGGAAAAACCGCCGTCAGCCCCATGCTCATGAGCGGCCCGATATGTCCGCGCACGCAGCCCACCAGGGCGACCAGCGGCACGCCGGCGGCGCGCGCCCGCGTCGCCAGGCCGGAAATCACCTTGCCCTGCGCCGTCTGGTGGTCGATGCGCCCCTCGCCGGTGAAGATCACGTCGGCGCGCCTGATCTCGCTGTCGAGGCGGACGACTTTGGCCAGCAGGTCGACGCCCCTGACCAGCTTCGCGCCGAGCAGGCCGGTCAATCCCGCGCCCGCGCCGCCAGCCGCGCCGCCGCCGGGCAGGTCGAGCACGCTGCGGCCGGAAGCTCGTTCGATCGCGGCCGCAAATCGGCGCAGCCCAGCGTCGAGGCGCTGCACGGTCTCCGCCGTCGCGCCTTTCTGCGGCCCGTAGACCGCCGCGGCGCCGCTGGGGCCGCAGAGCGGGTTCTGCACGTCGCAGGCGAGCAGCAGCTCCGTCTCCGCAAGACGCGGGTCGAGGCGCGACACGTCGATGCGCTCGACCTTTTCCAGCGATCCGCCGCAGGGCGTCAGCTCGCCGTCGGCGGCGTCGAGAAAACGGGCTCCCAGCGCGGCGAGGATGCCCATGCCGCCGTCGTTGGTGGCGCTGCCGCCCAGCCCCAGAACGATGAAACGGCAGCCCGCGTCGAGCGCGGCGCGGATCTGTTCGCCCGCTCCCAGCGAAGTGGTGCGGAGCGGATCGCGCTGACCGAGAGGGATCAGCGGCAGCCCTGAGGCCGCCGCGATCTCCACGACCGCGCCGCGGTCCGGCAAAAGCCCCCAGCCCGCTTCAACAGGCTGCCCCAGCGGCCCCGTGAAGGGACCGCGTACCGTCCGTCCGCGCATCGAGCGCACGAAAGCTTCGACGGTGCCTTCGCCGCCGTCGGCGATGGGCAGGATCTTCAGATCCGCCCACGGGCAGCCGCGCCGCACGCCGCGGGCCACGGCTTCAGAAGCTTCGAGCCCGCTGATATTCCCCTTGAACGAATCCATGGCGATCAAAACTCTCATCGATTTCACCTCCCGGCCGAGAAAAAAAGCAGCCTGCGCTCATTTTAGCGTATCTGCCGGCGAAAAGGGAGGTTTGCGCAGACGTTTCCGGACAGAAGTCTGACAAAAACTCGCATTCAGAGTATAATTTTCGTGATACACCGTTTCCTTTCGCTGTTTCAGCGAAAAATATCCTCAGATGAAGTCGAGGTGTGTGGAAAATGAACAAAGCAAAAATGTTCGTCGCTTCGCTGGCCGTCCTCTGCCTGTCCGCCGGCGGCGCGGCGGCGATGACCCAGAGAGAATTCGTCGATCTGTGCCGCGACGGCAGCCCGGCCGAGATCACGCTGGCCCTCCGCGATGAAAAGCTGTCGCCCGTCAAGGCCGCCAGCGGCGTGACGCCTCTGATGGGAGCGGCTTCCGCCCGCGGCGCGGCCGCCTCGGTGGAAAAACTGCGGCTGCTGATCGACGCCGGCGCCAAGGTCAACGTCGCCGACGGCAACGGCATGACCCCGCTGATGTACGCCGCCCAGTTCGGCGACAGCCCCGACGCGATCCGTTTCCTGCTTTCGGCCGGCGCCAACCGCGAGGCCCAAGACCGCCGCGGCTGGACGCCGCTCGCCTTTGCGGCGGCCAAGAACAGCTCCGTCGAAATGGTGAACGCCCTCGTCGACGCCGGGGCCGATATCGACGCCCGCGCCCGCGACGGCGCCACGCCGCTGCTGCTGGCCCTGCGCGGCGGCGCCAACCGCGGGGCCGTGATCTCGCTGCTCGATTCGGGCGCCGACCGCAAGGCGAAAGATCTGCCAGGGCGCGCTCTGAACGACTATTTCAAAGCGAGCCGCTTCAAGGGCGATGCCGATATCGCCGCCCGCCTTCAGGACGCCGCCGGTCAGAAACCCCTTGAGCCTGCGCGCCTCGTCCAGCTGTGCCGCTTCGGCAGCGCCCAACGCCTGCGCTCCGCGTTAAAGGCCGGCAGCGATCCCAACGCCGCCGTCGACGGCCTGACGCCGCTGATGTGGGGCGCCCGGGACAACCGCGATAAAAACGTGCTGAGCACCCTGATCGACGCCGGCGCCGACGTCAACGTCCAGGATCCGGAAGGGCGCACGGCCCTGATGTACGCCGTGAAGAATCCCGCCGCCGTTCAAACTCTGATGAACGCCGGCGCGCGTGCCGATTTGTTCGACAAAAACGGCCGCAGCGCCCTCGAATACGCCGGGGAAGCCGGCGTCAAAATCGACGAGCTGGGCGGACTGAAAGCCGCGGTCGAGAACCACCGCGCCCGGGCGGACTACGAAAACAGACTCGGCGCCCAGAAGGCCGAATCCGAGAAAAAAATCGCCGAGCTGACCCGACAGCTCGAGAAAGAACGGACCGTCCATCAGGTGACGAAGGACGCCGCCCGCCAGGCCGAAGAGGAAGCCCAAGCCGCCGCCGAACACGCCGCCGCCGAGAAGGCCGAACTGGCCAAACAAATTGAGACGGCCCAAGCCCAAATCGCCGCGCTGACCCGGCAGCTCGAATCCGAAAAGGCGGCCCACCAGGCGACGAAAGACGCGGCCGCGAAGGCCGCCGAAACGGCGAAAGCCGAATTGGCCGAAGCCGCTACGGCGCTCGCAGCGGCAAAAGCCTCCGTGGCCGAACTGAACGGACGGATCGAAGCTGAAAAGGCTGCGGCCGACGAAGCCGCGAAAGCCGCCGCGGCCGAGTCCGACAAAGAGCTTGCCGCCGCCCAAGCCCAAATCGCCGCGCTGACCCGGCAGCTCGAATCCGAAAAGGCGGCCCACCAGGCGGCGAAAGACGCGGCCGCGAAGGCCGACGAAACGGCGAAAGCCGAATTGGCCGAAGCCGCTACGGCGCTCGCAGCGGCAAAAGCCTCCGTGGCCGAACTGAACGGACGGATCGAAGCCGAAAAGGCCGCGGCCGCGAAGGCCGACGAAGCCGCGAAAGCCGCCGCGGCCGAGTCCGACAAAGAGCTTGCCGCCGCCCAAGCCCAAATCGCCGCGCTGACCCGGCAGCTCGAATCCGAAAAGGCGGGCCGCCAGGCGACGAAGGATGCCCCGCTTTCCCCCGCCGAAGAAACGAAAAAACCTCTGGGCGGCCTCCTTGGCCTGCTTCGGCGCGCAGGAAGCGCGCCGAAGGAATAGCCCTCCGCGCTGAGTAAAAAAGAGCCTGCGCCCGGATCGCTGCTGACGATCCGGGCGCAGGCTCTTGACGTTGTTCGGGAGGGCGGTTATTTCTTCATGAATCCCTTGCCGGCGTTCCACGCCTGGCCGACCTTTTCGCCCGAAACGCAGGAGCCGGACTGGAACTGATCGAAGATCAGCGCCTTCAATTTGGCGAGTACGATTTTTCCTCTCATAAACGGCGATACAGTTCATAAAAAAACGACGCGATATCCGGGGCCCATGCCTCTCTTTTGCGCTTGTCGCCGAGGATAAGAAAAGATAAAATTATGCGCATGTGCAAAAGCGGATCCGCTTTTCTTTTTTCGAACGGGTCGTTTCCCCGATCGGACCGGGCGGCGGCAACTTTGAAGCGTGCAGGGGGAAAACGCCGCCAGAGAGGACCCGCGCAAAAGGCCGCGGGACGATCGCCGGGATGTTGCGGCCTCGATCGGGATCGGCCTTTCGCTGGCCGATCCCGACGGAGACGAAGCGATCGCGGCGGGCACGACATAAGAGACGAGGGGCAGGAGTTAGTGTATGAGTATGAGAAAAACGGCTGCGCTGGCGCTTTCGGCGGCGCTTTTGGCGGCGCCCGCTTATGCGGACGGTTTTGCGGTGTACGAGTGGAGCGCCCGCGGCGTGGGCATGGCCGGCGCGATGATGTTCGGCGACGAAGCTTCGCTGATCGCTTACAATCCGGCGGCGATCACGCAGTTCGACGAGAAGGGCAGCTTTTCCGGCGCCGTCACCTACATCGCGCCGCGCGGCTCCGCCGACTTTCTCGACGGCGGCGATAACGTCTTCAAGACGCAGCACAACAAGAACAATCCGGCCTACGTGCCCGCCTTCTTTTACGCGCGTAAAATTCAGCCCAACGCCTGGTTCGGCGTCGGCGTTTATCCCCGTTTCGGGCTGAAGGCCTCCTACGATCCGGGCTGGTACGGCCGTTTCAGCAACCGCAGCATCGAGTTCCTGTCGGTTTCCTTCGCCCCCAACGTGGCCTGGAAGCTCGCGCCGTCCCTGTCGATGTCCGTGGGCGCGGAACTGATGTACGCCGGGCTGAAGCTTGACAAGTCGACCCGCCTCGGCGGCGAGACGCCGATCGACCTCGACGGAGACAGCTGGAGCGCAGGCTGGAACGTCGGCCTGAGCTGGCAGGCGACGCCCCGGCTCTCGCTGGCGGCGCTGTACCGTTCCGAAGTCAAGCAGACGGTCGAGGGCGACGTGAACCTGTACAGCAGGCTGGGGCAGATCGCCACGCGGGGCAGGGATCGATCCATCTGCCCGAAAGCTATACTTTCGGCGTCGGCTACAAGTTCAGCGACCGCACGCGCGTCGAGTTCAACGCCGTCAAAACCATGTGGAGCTCCTATGAAGACCTGACCATCAACGTCGCCGTGCCGCCGCCGTATCGCCCTTATCTTGGGGGGATCTCGAACTATCCTTATTATGAAGAAAAAAACTGGCGTAACGGATGGCGCTACCAGTTCGGCGTCGAGCACAAGATCAACGACAAGTGGACGATCCGCGCCGGCTTCGTCTACGACGACTGCTCTTCCTGCGATCCCGACGACGCCGATTTCATGGTGCCCACCGGCACGCGCCGCACCTATACCGTCGGCGCCAGCTGCCGCGTCAAAAACGTCGAGTATTCGCTCGGCTACGGCTACATGGACGTCGGCGACAAACGCATCAACAACGCCGGCGAAAATCACGAAGACGCCTTCACGCGCGGCTGCGACGCCCACATCGTTTCGATCGGCGCGCGCATCGATCTGTGATTTTCGTCTGCAAACGGATATAATTCAAGGGCGGAAGCTGAAAAGCCTCTGCCCTTTCCCTTTATCCCCTTTCCGAAGGAGCGATCTCCATGAACTGGTTCCCCTTTCTCAGTTATGTCCTTGTCTCCACCTTCACGCCCGGGCCGAACAACATCTCCTCGATGTCCAACGCCGGCCGCTACGGCTTCGGCGCCTCGCTGCGCTACCGCCTGGGGATCTTCTGCGGCTTCTTCACCGTGCAGCTGCTGGCGGCTTTGTTCAGCGCCACGCTGCTGGATTATATCCCCGCCGCTCAGCCTTACATGCTGGCTCTCGGCGCCGCATACATCCTCTGGATGGCCTGGAAGACGCTGACCAGCCGATCCGGCGGTGAAGAAACGTCCGCCGCCGACAACGCTTTTCTGTCGGGCGTGCTGCTCCAGCTCGTTAACGTCAAAGTAATTATTTTTGCCGTCACCACTATGTCGACTTTTGTGCTGCCCTATACCCGCTCCGTACTGACGCTGGGCCTTTTCACACTCGGACTGGCGGGCACGGCCTTCGTCTCGGTCAACTGCTGGGCCGCTTTCGGCGCCGTGTTCAGCCGCGCCCTGCGCCGCCACGAACGCGCCGCAAACGCCGTCATGGCCCTGCTCCTCGCCTACTGCGCGCTGTCGCTGTATCTGTAGAAACAGGCCGTTCCACGTTTTGCCAATCGCCGGGGCGCGTGCTATAATGCCGCTGTCACTTCGCGGAGGGGTGGCCGAGCGGTCTAAGGCGGCAGTCTTGAAAACTGTTGAGCGCAAGCTCCGGGAGTTCGAATCTCTTCCCCTCCGCCACCGGAAATTTCATGCAAAAAATCGCGGCCGGTCGTCGTTGAGCCAACGCTCTTCGATGACCGGCCGCGATTTTTTCTCTCTGTCTCTCGACGTTTTCTATGTGAAAATCTTCTAGGCTCTCTGTTTCTCCGCGTTGTACTTTTTTTCGGCTGTGCCGACGATAATGGTACCGACGAGGTCGCCGAGACAGTTGTTCGTCGTGGTGCCCATGTCGAAGAGGCGGTAGAACGCGGCGATGATGCCGACGACTTCGATGGGCAGTCCCACGGACTGGACGACGACCATCAGCTTGACGATGCCGCTGCCGGGGATCCCCGCGCCGCCCATGGAGAGGATGGTGGAGATGAACACGGCGTTCAGCAGCTGCGGCATCGACATGGGCTGGCCGATCATCTGGCTGATGAAGAGGATGACGCAGGCGTAGAGCAGCACGGAGCCGTCGGAGTTCATCTGCGAGCCGAGGGGGATGGTGAAGCCGGAAACGCGCTCCGGAATGCCGAATTTTTCCTCGGCGGTCTTGATGTTGACGGGGATCGTGGCGATGGAGCTGCACGTGGAGATGGTGTAGATCCACACGTCGGCGCTCTCCTTGATGAACCGGAAGGGGTTCATGTGAGGCTTGAAGGTCAGGAGGAAGCCGCCGTACACGAAAACGACGTGGGCGAAGCAGGCGGCGTAGTAGGTCCCTACGAGCACGGCCATGGAGGTGAAAATGCCGGCGCCGTACTTGCCGAAGGAGTTGCCCATGAGGAAGAACACGCCGACGGGCGACACGTCCATGACCATGCCGATCAGCGAGAAGACCATGCTGCTGAAGCCGTCGAAGCACTTTTTCATCGTCGCCTTGCGTTCGGGATCTTTGATGCGCAGGATGGCGACGCCGAGCAGGATGGCGATGACCAGCGTCTGCACGATGTTGCCGTCGGCGAACGTCTTGATCATGTTGGTGGAAAACAGTCCTTTGAGGAAGCCGGCGAAGGTGATGTCGACGCCGCCCTTGATCTGCTGCGAGGCCATGCCGGCGAAGTTAGCGAACTTTCCGGGCTGGAGCAGCGTCGCCACGGCCAGGCCGACCGCGCAGGCCAGCACGGTGGTGACCACGTAATAGGCGATGATGCGCGCGCTGACGCGGCGCAGCGAGGCGAGGCTGTCCTGCGAGGTGATGCCGGTCACGATCGTGCAGAGCACCATGGGGACCACGATCATCTTGATGCAGTTGAGCCAGATGTCGCCGATGAAGCCGAGCTGGACCATGGTCTTGCCGCCCACGAGTCCGGCGACGGAACCGAGGATCATAGCCACGAAAACCTGTGTCGTCAAAGAGATCTTCTTGCCGCCGATAATCACTGTGTTGTGCCCCTTTCGAATATGGTCAAAGCGCCGCGTCGATTTCGCGGATGATAGCCGCGGCCCGTTCCGCGTCGCGGCGCGTGATGCCCTTGTAAAAGACGAGCCGCACCGAGGTGTTGATGATGGGGCGGATCAGCAGCCCCTTTTCCCTGGCGCGCTCGCAGAATTCCCGAGGCGTGACGCCGGCGTCTTTGACGTCGAGCATCATGATGTTGGTCTGCACGTTTTTCTGCACGAGCGTCTTTTTCAGCCCGGTCAGCAGCGAAGCGCAGTACGCGGCGTTTTCGTTGTCTTCCCTCAGACGCTCTATATTGTGCTCCAGCGCGTAGATGGCGGGCGCGGCGACAACGCCGGCCTGACGCATGGCGCCGCCGAGCAGCTTGCGGGTGTCCTTGGCTTTCCCGATGAAGTCTTTCGGCCCGCAGAGAAGGGATCCCACGGGCGCTCCCAGCCCTTTGGAGACGCAGAACATGAGCGTGTCGGCGTATTGGGCCAGTTCCTTCACGGAAACGCCGAGATACGCGGCGGCGTTGAAAACGCGCGCGCCGTCCATGTGGACCGGCACGCCGTATTTATCGGCCAGGCGGCGGACGGCGGCCATGCGTTCCGGCGTGATACAGGTCCCGCCGGTGTAATTGTGGGAGTTCTCGACGCAGATCAGCTTGACGGGTTTTTCCCTGAGCGTTCGCTCCATGTCGGCCGGGTCGGGCATGCCGTCGGCGTCGAATTTGTAAAAAGCTTTTTCCATCTGCCCGAAGCGCGGCTCGAAGGCGGTTTTTTCGCTGCGGTCGAGGTGCTGCAGCTCGTCGACCAGCACGGTGTCGCCGGGACGGCACCAGGTTAGCAGGGCGGCCTGGTTGCCCATCGTGCCGGAGGCGCAGAACAGAGCGGCCTCCTTGCCCGTGAGAGAGGCCGCCATGTCCTCCAGTTTGTTGACCGTTGCGTCTTCGCCGCGTCCTTCCGCGTCCAGCCGTCCGTCGTCGCCCAACGGCGCCGACAGGATCGTCTCCAGCATGGGGCGGTCCGGGAGCGTAAGCGTATCGCTTCTTAAATCGATCATTGTGCGCCAGCCTCTTTTCGATCGTGAAAATTTGTTCTTGCACTGCTATTAAATGTCAGCTGTCTGATATAATCCAATATAAATGTTAGAATATCATCATAGATAAAAATAAATGATAAATGGACATTACCTCAGAATAAGGAGGCCGCGTCATGTTTCAGTACGCCGACTATATCTATGCCGTTTACCGCGAACGAAGCTTCAGCAAAGCGGCGGACAAACTGTTCATCACCCAGCCGTCGCTCTCGATCACCGTCAAAAAGGCGGAAGCCGAACTGGGACTGCCCATCTTCAACCGCCAGACCGTGCCCGTGACGCTGACGCCGTTCGGGGTGGAATACATCCAGGCGCTGGAACAGCTGCGCGGACTGGAACGACGGCTGCGCGAGTTCGTCGAGAAAGAAGGGACGCTGCAAAGCGGCCGGCTGGCGGTCGGCGGCAGCAATCTCGGCATCTCCTATTTCGTGACGGAACGTCTGGCGGATTTCCACCGCCGGTATCCGCAGATCGAGCTGCAGGTCCGCAATTTGAATACAATGCAGGCCAAGCATCTGCTCGATTCCGGCGAACTGGACTTCGTGATCACCAACCGTCCTTACGACGGCAAAAAGTACGAGCAGAAAGTGTGCTATCGCGAGTGCCTGATCCTCGCCGTACCGAAATCGTTCGGCGTCAATGAAACGCTTTATGGCAAACGGCTTGCGCCGGACGAACTGGGCGACGCGGTCTTCTCCGTTCCCGCGGCGCGATCGGTGCGTCTGGACTCTTTCACCGGGGTGCCGTTTCTCCTTCTCAGCAATCAGAATTACCTTCGCCAATACACCGACATCCTCTTCCGCGAACGCGGCGTCGATCCGCCGATAGTTCTCGAGGTGGAACAGTCGGCTGAATCCTTCAACTTCGCCCGCCTCGGACTGGGCGCGACGATCCTGAGCAACTGGCTCGTGCAGAGGCCCGATTGCGAGGCGCTGTATTTTTACAAGCTCGACAGCCGCTATGCGGAACGCGACGCCTTCCTCAGCAGCCGCCGCGGCGCCTATTTCACTTCGGCCATGAAGAGCTTCGAGCGGATGCTGCTGGACCTGGAATGGAGCGAAAAATAGTTTTTTCCGCGTGCGGCGCGACGTTTTTGGGACAGAAAAAATGTATACGATTTTTCAAGACCGCTTTGAAGATATGCTTGAAAAAAATTATGACAGTCTCTATACTTTGATCTAAGAAATATAAAATCATTCAGGAAAAGACGCCGTACAAAAGCGTTTTTCAATGAAAGCGGACGAGGAGATGATGGGGAAGGACCACGCGGCGATCCAATCTTTACGAAAGGGGAAAGTGAAACACCATGGGGAAGTATATTCTTCGCAGGCTTGTGATGTCCGTCCCCGTCATGATCGGCGTCTCCATTGTCGCGTTTCTCATTATGCACCTGACTCCGGGCGATCCGGCACTGCTGCTTGCCGGTCCCGACGCGACGATCGAGGACGTGCAGCTGATCCGTGACCGATTCGGTTTGGACGATCCTCTGCCCGTTCAGTATGTACGGTTTGTCAAGGGAGTTTTCGACGGTTCGCTTGAATCGATGAAATATGAGGTTCCCGCGATCGGCCTGATCGCATCGCGGCTGAAGAACACGGCGGTTCTCGCCGGGGCGGCGATGCTGCTCGCGGTCGCTCTGGGGGTGCTGGCGGGAATTCTCTCGGCGGTGCGGCGGTATTCGTGGATCGATTATCTTTCCACGTCGCTGGCGCTGATCGGCGTTTCGATGCCGGCCTTCTGGCTGGCGATCATGCTGGTCATGCTGTTCGCCGTCGAGCTGGGCTGGCTGCCGGCCGCGGGCATGGGCGGCGTGCGGCACATTGTCCTTCCTTCCGTCGTGCTGGGCACGGGCTCGGCGGGGATCATCGCGCGCATGACCCGTTCGACGATGATGGACGTGCTGCGCCAGGATTACGTCACAACGGCCCGCGCCAAGGGGCTGACGGAGCGCGTCGTCGTGTATCTGCACGCGCTGCGCAACGCCATGATCCCCACGGTGACCGTGATCGGCATGCAGATCGGCTCGCTGCTGACGGGGGCCGTTCTCACCGAATCGGTCTTCGCCTGGCCGGGGGTGGGGCGCCTGCTGGTCGATTCGATTCTGGGGCGCGACTATCCCGTGGTGCAGGCGACGCTGCTGGTGGTGGCTTTTATCTACGTAGGGGCCAATCTTCTGGTCGACATCCTCTACGCTTTTCTCGATCCGAGGATCCGCTATGAATAGTCGGGGAAGAACGCAAACTCACGCGGCGCTGGTATGGCGCCGTCTGCGCCGGAGCAAGACGGCGGTCGCGGGGCTGGTCATCGTCGGCGTGTATCTGTTTCTGGCTCTCTGCGGCCCGTGGCTGGCTCCGTACGATCCTTACTTTCAGGATCTGAACCTTTCCTATCTCCGTCCCTGTATGGCCCACTGGCTGGGCTGCGACGAGTTCGGGCGCGACATCCTCAGCCGTCTGCTTTACGGCGCCCGCGTCTCGCTGGTGATCCAGTTCTGGGCGGTGATGATTTCGCTGGCGGTGGGGACGTTCCTCGGTTCGGCCAGCGGCTACTTCGGCGGCAAGGTCGACGAGATCGTCATGCGCCTGATGGACGTCATGATGGCTTTTCCGGGCATTCTGCTGGCACTGGCGATCGTCGCCATCCTCGGGCCGAGTCTGACGAATCTGATCGTCGCCATCGGCATCAACTCGGTGCCGGGATTTTCGCGCGTAGCGCGCGGCGCGGTGATCAGCGTCAAGAAAAACGATTACGTGACGGCGGCGCGGGCGATCGGCGAGAACGATCTGTCGATCCTGTTCCGCTACGTCCTGCCCAACGCCATCTCGCCGATCATCGTGCAGACGACGATGCGCATGGCGACGGTGCTGCTGACGGCCGCAGGGCTGGGCTTTCTCGGGCTGGGGGTACAGCCGCCGTCCCCCGAATGGGGAACGATGCTTTCCGCCGCCCGGGTGTACCTGCGTTCCGCCCCTCACGTCGCGATCATTCCCGGCGTGACGATCATGATCGTCGTCCTCGGCTTCAACTTCTTCGGAGACGGGCTTCAGGACGCGTTGAATCCCCGTTTGAAGGAGTAATCCGCCATGACTGACGATAAAACTCTGCTTCGCGTCGAAAATCTGAACGCGTGGTTCTACACGGAAGAAGGGATCGTCAAGGCGCTGGAAAACGTCAGTTTCAGCGTCGGCCGCGGCGAGATCCTCGGCCTCGTCGGCGAGACGGGCTGCGGCAAGTCGGTGACCTCGGCCTGCATCATGCGTTTGATCCCGTCGCCGCCGGGAAAGATCATCGGCGGCAAAATCCTGTTCGAGGGCGAGGACCTCGCGCAGGCGACGCCGGAACGGATGCGCCAGATCCGCGGCAAGGATATCGCCATGATCTTTCAGGATCCGATGAGCTCGCTGAACCCCGTCTTCACGGTAGGGCGTCAGGTGGAAGAGGCGATCCGCGTCCACAATCCCGATATGAGCGCGGCGCAGATCCACGCTCGCGCGGCGGAGATGTTCAAAAAAGTCAATATCCCCGATCCCGAAAAGTCGATGAAGCGCTATCCGCACCAGTTTTCGGGCGGCATGAAACAGCGCGTCATGATCGCCATGGCGCTGTCGTGCAACCCTCGGATGCTGATCGCGGACGAGCCGACGACGGCGCTCGACGTCTCCATTCAGGCTCAGATCCTGTCGCTGATAAAAGATTTGCAGAAGGATTTCGGCAGCAGCATCATGCTGATCTCCCACGACCTCGGCGTGATCGCCACGATGGCGCAGAAGGTAGCCGTCATGTACGCCGGCAGCATCATCGAATACGGCACGGTCCGCCAGATCTTCGAACATCCGCTTCACCCTTACACGCAGGGATTGCTGGGAGCTATTCCCCGTCTCGATCAGGCGCAGGAATATCTGGAAGTCATTCCCGGCGCGCTGCCCAATCTGCTGCATCTGCCGGAAGGCTGCAAGTTCCGCGCCCGCTGCTCGCTCGCGACGAAGCGCTGCGCTCTGGCGCGGCCGGCGGCCGTGGAAGCGGAGGAAGGACATGAGGTGGCCTGCTATGAATATCGTTGAAGTCAAAGATCTTCACATGTACTTCCCGATTCTGAAGGGCGTGCTCTTCCATTCGGTCGCAGGACACGTCAAGGCCGTGGACGGCGTTTCCTTCTCCATTCCCGAGGGCGAGACGCTGGGACTGGTCGGCGAGTCGGGCAGCGGCAAATCCACCGTGGGCAACATGCTGCTGCGTTTGCTTGCGCCGACGTCGGGCGAGATCCTGTACCGGGGACGGTCGATCCTTGGCCTTTCGCCGCGGGAAGAACGCGAGTTCCGCAGCCGGGCGCAGATGGTCTTCCAAAATCCCTTCGCTTCGCTGAACCCGCGCATGATCGTCGGCGACATCATCGGCCGCGTGCTGAAAGTGCAGCGTCCCGAGCTGAAAAAAGACGAAGTGCGCGATCTGGTTCTGAACGGCATGCAGGAAGTGGGGCTCAAGGTCGAGCACATGACGCGCTATCCGCACGAATTCTCCGGCGGCCAGCGCCAGCGCATCGCCATCGCCCGGGCGCTGATCTCGTCTCCCAAGTTCATCGTCCTCGACGAGCCGACTTCGGCGCTCGACGTCTCCGTGCAGGCGCAGATCCTCAACCTGTTCAAGGATATACAGAAGAAGAGACATCTTTCGTATCTGTTCATCAGCCACAATCTCTCGGTGATCCGTCACATCAGCCACCGCATCGCCGTGATGTATCTCGGCAGCCTGATGGAATTCTGCGACCGGCAGGAAATGTTCCGCAACCCGCTGCATCCGTACACGCAGGCGCTGCTGCGCAGCATTCCCAAACCCTACGTCACCGGCGAGGACATTTCCGACAAGATCATCAAAGGAGACATCCCCAGCCCGATCGACCCGCCGGCCGGATGCCGCTTCAACACGCGCTGTCCGCAGGCGACCGACGAATGCCGCCGGGTGCGGCCGCAATGGAGAGAAGTGAACGCCGGACACTGGCTCGCGTGCCATCAGGTTTAGCGAGCCGTTTCGATGTTTTCCGCCGTTTTTGCGGCGGAAGGGAATCCCCGCAAGGGATGAATTTTTTAAGGAGGAATGCCGTATGAAGTTTTACCGTACCGCGCTGCTCGCGCTCGCGGGGCGGCTCTGCTCGCCGCCGGACCGGTTCTGGCTCTGGACAAGGACGTCCTGACGATCGTCAAGTCGGCGGAAATCATTTCCCTCGACCCGCAGGACATCACCGACACGCCGTCCGAAGACCTGAACCGCAAGATCTACGAAGGGCTCGTCGATTTCAATATGTCGCTGGACGTCGTGCCCAAGCTGGCCAAGAGTTGGGAAATTTCCGAAGACCGGCTGACCTGGACGTTCAAACTCCGCGAAGGCGTCATCTTCCACAGCGGCGCGCCCTTCAACGCCGATGCGGTCAAAGTCAACTTCGACCGCATCCTGAACGGGCGCTACAAGAGAACGTCCCTCTACCAGCCCATCATCAAGGAAGTGCGCGTCGTCGACGAATACACCGTGGCGTTCGACCTCAAGCAGCCCTTCGGCCCCTTCCTCAACAATCTGGCCCACACCGCCGGCCTGATCCTCGACCCCAGCTACGTCAAGGATCCCGCCAAAAACGCCAGGATCAAGCGCCAGCCCTCCGGCACCGGCCCCTTCAAGTTCGAGGAGTGGGAACCCGGCGACTACGTGAAGATGTCCGCGTTCGAGGATTACTGGCAGGGCAAGCCCAAGCTGAGCGGCCTGATCTACAAGTTCGCGCCCGAGGCTTCGACGCGCGCCATGCTCGTCGAGACCGGCGAGGCCCACGTGGCCCAGGCCGTCGATACCAACGACGTGGAGCGGCTGAAAACCCGCGACGACGTGGAGATGCGCATCTTCCCCAACATCACCGTTTACACGCTCGTCGTCAACACCAGCGACGCGATCCTCGGCGACGTGCGCGTGCGCCGGGGCCTGAGCCACAGCGTCGACCGCCAGGGCATCTGCGACAAGATCCTGCACGGCAACGCCGTTCCCGCTTACAGCATCATCTCCCCGATGATCAACTGCGCTGCCGGCCAAAACAACATGATCGCCTACGATCCCGAACTGTCCAAAAAGCTGCTCTCGGAAGCCGGCTGGGACAAGATCGGCGAAGACGGCATCCGCACGAACGCCGAGGGCAAGCGCCTGAGCGTCGAACTGTGGACCTCCAGCAAAAGCGCCATCATCCCCGAGGCTTACATCGGTTTCGCCCGTGCCGTGGGCATGGAGATCAAGCTCCAGGCCATGGACTGGGCGACGTTGAACTCCCGCATCGAATTGCCCGAAGAGAAAAACAAGGCGCAGATCTTCATGATGGGCTGGAGCCCCTCCACCGGCGACGCCGACTGGGTGTACCGTCCGCTGCTGGCTTCCTGGCTGGTGCCTCCGACGGGACAGAACCAGAGCTTCTATCGCAACGAGATCGTCGATCAGGGCATCAAAGACGGCATGCGCGAATCCGACAACGCCCTGCGCAAGGCCGCTTACGAAAAGATCGAAGAACAGCTGGTCGCCGATCAGCCCCGCATCCCGATCTATTCCATCAAGAACCTGTACGCCGTCCGCAGGGAAGTGAAGAACCTCGACATTTATCCGATCAACTTCGTCATGGTGAATCACTTGACCTACGTGGAATAAACGGCTCGCAAAAAACGGAAGCGCGCGGATCCAGGCGCGAAAGCGGGACTGAGGCCGGCCTTTTCCGCCCTCAGTCCCTTTGTTGTCGCCGCCGCGCCCCTCGTGACGAACAAAAATCCCGTGAAAGGAATCTGATCGCCCCATGAAAATTTACATCAGCGCCGATATGGAAGGCTGCACCGGCGTGACCGACGTTCATCAGACCATGAACGGACGTCCCGAATACGCTTTCGGCTGCAAGATGGAACTGCACGACGTGCGCGCCGCCGCCGAAGGCGCGCTGGAAGCCGGCGCCGACGAAGTGCTGGTCAACGACGCGCACGGGCGCAAGATCAACGTCGACATCGACGGCCTCGGCAGCCGCGTGCGCCTGCTCAGCGGCACGCCCAAGCCCCTGGGCATGATGGAAGGCTGCTCGGGAAGCGACGGCGTCTTCTTCATCGGCTACCACGCCATGGCCGGGACCCCCGTCGCCGTGCTCGACCACACCATCTCCGGCGGAACGGTCTATTCGATCGAACTGAACGGCGTGGAGATGGGCGAACTGGGGCTGAACGCCGCCGTCGCCTCCTCCTTCGGTCTGCCGGTGGCGCTGGTCGAGGGCGACGACGCATTGGAGCGCGAAGTCCGCGCGCAGCTCGGCGCGGCCCCCGTCTACGCGCGGGTGAAAATCGCCAAGGGCCGTCTGGCGGCGGACTGCCTGTCGCCGGAGGACTCCTACGGCTATATCAAGGCGAAGGCGAAGGAAGCCGTCGAGCGCCTGAAAGCGCGCCAAATCCCGCTTTTCGACATCGGCGACGGCAGCTACGACCTGCGCGTCACTTTCCACACCACGGCCCAGTGCGACGCGGCCACTCAGATCCCCGCACTCGAACGCCTCGGCGGCCGCACCGTGCGCGTCCGCGGCCGCGGCATGGCGGAAATGCGCCGCTGGACCGGCGCGATCGTCGGGCTGGCAAGCACGGCCAACAGCTGATTCGATTCGGCGTCTGCAAACTGGTCTGCAAGCTTCGACACAAAAAATTTCTGCCCGGCCGCAACGGTCGGGCAGAAATTTTTTTGGATGCGCAACGGGGTCAGGCAGATTTTTCCTGAACTCGCGACTTTTTATTCACGTAATTCATCAGGACCGGCGTGAACATGGAGAGCGCGATGAGGACCAGCAGCGCAAGGCTGATAGGACGGCTCAGGAAATATTTGAACATATTGCCGCGGGACATGATCAGCGCGCGGCGCCAATTGCTCTCGACGATTTCGCCCAGCACCATGCCCAGCACGAGGGGCGCGGTGGCGAAGCCCGTCCGCCGCAGCAAATACCCCAGCAGACCGAAAGCAAGCATCACGAACACGTCGAACATGTTGTTGCGGATCGCGTAGGTGCCGATGGCGGAGAGCGCGACGACAAGCGGACCGAGCACGCCCATCGGGATGGTGCTGACCCGGGCCACGTATTTGGCGACAGCCAGACCGATGAGCCCCATGAGAACGTTGGAAAGCAGATAACCGAATATGATCGTGTAGGTAACGGGAGCCTTTTCGGTGAACATGGAAGCTCCCGGGACGAGTCCGTGCATGAGCATGCCGCCGAGAAGGATGGCCGCCACCGCGCTGCCGGGCAGAGCCAGCGTGATCAGGGGAACGAGCGCGCCGCCGGTGGCGGCGTTATTGCCGGCTTCGGACGAGGCCACCCCTTCGAGAGAGCCGTTGCCGAATTTATCGGGATGTTTGGAGAATTTTTTGCCGAGGCTGTAACAGACCCATGAAGAAACGCCGGCGCCGGCCGTCGGAATGATACCGATGATCGTGCCGATGACGGATGAACGGGCGATGGTCGGAATCAGCCCTTTGAACTCGCTCCAGGGCGGCAGGATACGCCCCGTCATGCTCTTTTCGTCGACGATGGCATGCTTGCCCTTGAAGACATCGTCGGCGATGATCATGACCTGCGAGATCGAGAACATGCCGATCAGCGCGGGAACGAACTGGATGCCGTCTTCGAGCTGGATGGAACCGAAGGTGAAACGCGGCGTGCCGGTGATGGCATCCAGACCGACGGTGCCGAGGAACAGGCCGAGAATGCCCGAAAACAGCCCCTTGTACAGCGATTCTCCAGCCAGGGAGGCGATGATCGTGACGCCGAAGATGGCCAGCATGCAGTACTCAAGCGCCGAAAATTGCAGGGAGAATTTCCCCAACGGCGGCGAAAGGAACAACAGCGCCAGCGCGCCGACGACGCCGCCGATCATGGAAGCGACCGTGCAGACGCCGACGGCTTCCATGCCGCGTCCCTGCTGGGTCAGCTTGTATCCATCGATCGCCGTCGCGGCGGAAGCCGGCGTGCCGGGCGTGTGGCACAGCGTGGCGGTGATCGAGCCGCCGTAAATGGCCGACGTATAGACGGCCGTCAGCATGATCAGCCCGGCGACGGGCGACATTCCGTAGGTGATGGGAATCAGCAGCGCCACGCCCATGGATGCGCTGAAGCCGGGCAGAGCGCCGATGACGATGCCGCCGACGGTGCCGACGATCAGCCCCGTCAGCGCCCCCACTCGAAGGTCATACCGAGGACCTGTCTTACCAGTTCCATGAGATCGCCTCCTAAAATCCGCCGCGCATCCGCAGCCAGTTGCCGAGCCAGCCCAATTCGTCGATGGAGACGTTCAGCTGACGAACGAGGAAGAAATAAGCGAAGGCCACGAATCCGGCGGTGGTGACCGCGATGAACAGCCAACTCTTCTGCTTGAGAAAACGCATCGCCGCCATCAGAAAGAGTATCGTTGCGGCATAGTAACCAACGGCGAGGAACAGCAGAACATAGACAACGATCAAAGCGAACATGGTCAGCGGCGTTTTCAACGTAGCGCAGGTCACGAAAGGCCTGACGGGGTTCTCCGCCGTTGCTCGGCGCGTTTTTCGAATGCCGTCGGCTAAGATGATGAGGCCCAATACCGCCATAAAGGCGAGCAGAATGAGCGGCATCAGAGCCGGTCCCATGTCCATCCTCAGGGCACAACACGTGAAAAAGGCGCAGAACAGCAGGATGACGATGCCAATGATCACGTCCTGATGTCGTTTCATGAGAAACCTCCCCTTGTTTTACTCAAAGCGCCGCTGACCGGCAAAAGGCAGCGGCGCGAAAAAATTCATCAGACCGGGATTAACGCTTCACGTCCCAAATCCTGCATCTCCACTCGAGCTGATCGTTCAGCAGCTTCTTGTAAGCGTCGCCGGAATAGAGCTCGACGTTGACGCCCATCTTGCGCATGTTCTCGAGACACTCGGGGTCTTGAATAGCGGCGCTGACGGCCTGGGTCATCTTCGCGACGATCTCGGGATCGACGCCCTTCATGTAGGCGTAGCCGCGCGCGGAGAAGGAGACGTAATCGCCCAGCCCCAGTTCCTTTTCGGTAGGCACGTCGGGCAGCTGCTCGTCGCGCTCGTTGGCAAAGAGGACGATGACCTTGTAGTTTTCTGGATTGAGCGTGACGTCGCCGACATTGCCGATCAGGAAATCGATGTTGCCGGAGATGAACATGGTGTTCGCGTCGCCGGCTCCGCCGACAGGCACGACGCTGACTTTGGCGCCGTGGAATTTTTCGAGCATGCGGGCCACGCTCGCTTCGCCGCTGGTGATGCCGGTGCTGGAAGCTGCCGTCAGGAGTTCGTTGCTCTTGGCGTATTCGAGCAGGCTTTTATAATCCGTGAAACGCTTTTCGTCGGGGCGGATGGCGATGACCTGATAGTCGATGGCCTGGTTGGCAAGAAGCTCAAAGTCGTCGATGGTCTCTTTGCGGGGCGTCTTGTCGTCGTAGTGCCCGAACACGGCGCTCAGGTTGACGAGGGCGAACGTGTTGCCGTCGGCGGGCGTGTTGTGGAGAAAACGGTTCCACGCCACCCAGCTGCCGCTGCCGGGACGGTTTTCGACGACGACGGGCACGCCCAGCTGCTTTTCAAGCGCCGCCGCCAGATAGCGGCAGCCGAGATCAGAACTGCCGCCGGCGCTGTACCCGCATACCAGCGTGATCGGTTTAGTCGGCCAGCCGTTTTCCGCCGCGGCGGCGCTGCAGAACAGAACGGTCAGCGCCGTCACAATACCTGCGATGCGTGAACTTTTTTTCATCATGATTCGCCTCCTAAAAAATTTTGAGGATCCGGTGCGGTGTGAACATTTCAGAGCGGATCGGAAATCCGCTGCCTGCCAAGGAACTGCCGGTTGACGACGCTGCGCGGGTTCGGTCCGCGGCCGCTTTCCATGGCGTCGATGTTGTCCATGATGTAGACTGCCATGTTGCGGTTGTTGTCTTCCGTGTTGCCGCCGGCGTGGGGGGTGATGATCAGGTTGTCGAGTCTGAAGGCCGGATGATCGGCGGGGAGCGGCTCGTTCTCGATCGTGTCGAGCGCGGCGCCGAAAAGGCGTTTTTCCGCCAGCGCCTTCAGCAGCGCTTCGGTGTCGACGATGCCGCCGCGGGCGGTGTTGACCAGCAGGGCCGATGGTTTCATTTTGGCGAGGGCGGCTGCGTCGATCAGGTGCCGGGTCGAATCGAGCAGAGGCATGTGCAGGCTGACGATGTCGCTGCTCTTCAGAAGTTCGTCGAGCGGCAGAAATTCGACGCCCAGTTCCTTTTCGGTCTCCGGCGCGGCGCGGCAAGGGTCGTAATAGGTCACTTCCGCGCCCATGCCGCCGACGGCTGCGGCCACACGCCGGCCGATGCTGCCAAGGCCGACGAGGCCGACGCGTTTGCCGCTGATCAGCCACGAGCGCGCGATGATGTCTTCCTTGTCCTTGCGCCCCGCTTTAGCGCGGCTCATCAGCTCGGGCAGATGGCGCAGCGAGGCGAGCATCAGCATGACGGTCAGCTCGGCGACGGGCTGCGAGTTGACGCCGGCGCAGATCGAGACGGTGATGCCTTTTTTCCCCGCCGCCTCGATATCGACCGCGTCGAAACCGACTCCCCAGCGGTGGATCAGTCGGGCGTCGCCGCCGAGTTTTTCGATTTCCGACGCTCCCATCGGGAAGCCGCGCAGGATATAATAGGTACCGTCCAGATGCCTCGCCAGATCCTCGCCGCTCAGGACTTCTGCCACGTCGTAGCGGCCGGCGCAGCGTTCGTACAGGATTTTTCTGCCCGCATCCGGCACTCTGCCGGCGATGACGACCTTACTCATAACATCGCGCTCCTTTCGGGAGCGGACGCTTTACAGGCCGTATTTGTCGGCGAAGCTGCCGAGAATTTCAGGAGTATGGCCTTCCATGCGCTTTTTGGTGGTGGCGGCGTGCTTTTCGGCGTACGCTTTCCAGTCGCCGTCCATCAGCGCGAACGTCTTGTCCTCCGAAGCTTTTTTCTTCTGCGCGGCAGCCGCCATTTCCGCGGCGTCCTCTTTGTGGATCACGACGATGCCGTCCATGTCGCCGACCAGGATGTCGCCGGGGAATACGACCTGCCCGCCGCAGGCGATCGGCGCGTTGATCTCGCCCGGGCCGTTCTTGAAAGGCCCCTGCGGCGTGATGCCGGCGCAGTAGACCGGCATGGACAACCCGCGCAGCGCGTCGAGATCGCGCAGGCAGCCGTCGACGACGACGCCGGCAAGACCCTTGTACTGGGCGAATTTGAGCATGATCTCTCCGGCCAGCGAACGGTTGTTGCAGTGACCGCCGTCCACGACGATAATGTCGCCGGGGAGCGCCATGTCGAGCGCCTGATGAAAGAACAGGTTGTCGCCCGAGGGGACCTTGACCGTGACGGCCGTACCGAGCAGCTGCACGGCGTGATCGGGATTGACGAGGCGCATGGAGTCGTGCATGCAAAAGAGGCGGTTCATTTCGTCGTTGATATTGCTGGAAGGAATACCCTTGAAGGCTTCGACGAGATCGCGCCCCGGGCGTCTGACTTCGCTGAAGATCCGATTGCCGATTGTGCTCATGAAAATCGCTCCTTTGAAATTGCCGGGAAATTAACCGGCCGGACTGTTGAGGAAAATGCTTTTTATCTTGCTTATCACGATAAACGGTTCCGACTTTTTTATCAAACAGAAAAAAGCGGGAGAGGCTCACAGCTTTTGACTGTCAGAAGGAGGGAAGGGAGATGCCTTTGCGAAGTTTGAAATATTTTCTGGTCGCCGCCGAGGAGATGAATTTCCGCAAAGCAGCCGAGCGGCTCTACATCACGCAGCAGTCGCTCAGCTCCAGCATCCAGAAATTGGAACGCCAGTACGGCGTCGCGTTCTTCGAGCGCAAGCCGCGGCTGATCCTGACGCCGGCGGGGCGCAGCATGGTCGAGTACGTGCGCAAAGTCCTGCACACCGAGCAGCAGCTTGTCGCTGCCCTGGCGGACACCTCGCGCGCCAGCACGGGGTCGCTGCGCGTCGGCGTGACGGGCACGCGCGGCGCCGTGTTCATGCCGCGCATCTGGGACGTGTATCACAGGCAATTTCCCAACATCGTCGTCACCACCGTGGAAGCTTCAACCGCGGAACTGGACGAGCTGCTTCGGGACGGAAAGATCGATCTCTATATCGGCGTCAACGTGCCGCGGCACAGCAACATGCAGGTGCTGACCTTCATGCGGGACCGCATCTTCTGCGTCTTCAGCCGCCGCTTCCTGGCGAAAGCCCCGCCGGCCTGGCACGAAGCGCTGCTCGATCCGCACGGCTTCGATCTGACGAAGATCGACAGCATGCCGCTGATCACGTTCACTCACAGCAACGGACTGCGCTACACGCTGGAACGCTTTTTCGAGAAGCAGGACATCCATCCCAACATCATTTTCGAGACGAGCCGGCACGATCTGGCGCTGAACCTGTGTCGTCAGGAACACGGCATCGGCCTCGTCTACGAAATGATCCTCTACGACGCCTTGAGACGCCCCAACGTCGCCGGCGAGCTTTACGCCGTGCCCGTCCGCGCCGAACTGCCGCAGAAAAACACCGAGCTGGCCTACCGCCTGGAGAGCTTCCGTCCCCGCTATCTGCAAGGCTTTATTCAGATCGCTCGGGCCGTTTTCGAAGAGTACTCACAGACCGTCGGCGCCGTGATTCGCCGCGCGCAAAAATGACCGGTCCATAAAAAAACGAGTCTGTCTCGCCCCCTCGCGGCGGCGGAGACAGACTCGTTTTTTTAGACGCTTCACTCGATCTCCAGCCCGTCGACGTTCACCTCGCCGCTGCGGTGAGCCGCGCCGAGCCAGGCGACGGCGTAGGCTGCGATCGAGGCGGGAATCCACGCCAGCGAACTGGCCGACAGCGGCAGCGCGGCGTAAAAACTGGCAAAGCGAGGCAGGTCGAGATGGAACAGGCCGGCGTAAACGTTCAGCAGCGCCGCGCCGCCCATGACGGCGGCCGCGATCATGGCGCACTTGAGCGCAAAGAGGTTACGGCGGCTGTTGTTGTGCCGGCAGAAGCAGTAAAAGAACGTGATGACGATAGCGCCGGGATAACAGGCGTCGAGGACAGGGCCGACGACGGTGACGATCGCGTCGATACCGGTCGAAGACACCAGGCCGCTGATCACGCACGAGGCGGCACAGATTTGGCGGTAGGACGCGCGTCCGCCGAGAATTTTCTCCCAGATGCCGGCCGTGGACGAAGTGATGCCGATCGTGGCCGTCAGCGAGGCCGTGGCCAGCGCCACCAGGAAGACCCTGCCGCCCGCCGGCCCCCACAGTTCGACGACCATCTGCACGTACAGGGCCGCAAGGTTGAGACGAATCGTACCGCCGATGTTGGCGCCGGCGATCATGTGGCCGAGGTGCACCAGCGCCAACAGTCCCAGACCGATGACGCCGATCTTGATCAAATTTCTGTTGACGTCCTCGCCGGCGATGCCGGCGTCATGGATGCCGCGGACGACCACCAGCCCGTACAGGAGCGCGCACTGCAGGTCGCCGGCGGCATAGCCGGCAAGGAACCCATGAACGACGGGATTTTCGTCAAAACTCGGTTTGACCCACGACGGCGAGAGCGGCGCAACGATACTTTGAACGATGACGCTGACGACGATCGCCATCAGCACGGGGAAGAGAATGCGGCCGATGCGCTCGACCACTTTGCCGCTGCTGGCCACGAAGACGTAGATCACCGCGTAGAACGCGCCGTTGAACAGCAAGATAGCGGTTTTTCCCACGGGGCGCCAGCCCGTCAGCTGCAGGACGGCCGCCCACAGCGCGGCAGTGACGCGGGGGACAACGAAGAACGGCCCCAGCACGAGGATCGTCGCGGCGACGAAGAACAGCCCGAACACCGGCGAAGCGCGGCGCGCGATGTCGAGGAAATTGCCGCGCCCTTTGACCATCGCCACATAGCCCAAAAAGGGCAGGACGATCCCGGAGAGGAAAATCCCCAGGTATGCGCTCCACACGGCCGAACCGGCGTCGTTCCCCCAGGTGACGGGATAGAGCAGGCAAATGGCCCCAAAATGCATGGAAAACAGGCCGCCGCCCATGATCAGCAGCTCTTTCGGCGAGAGATTCTTTCTCATGATTCTCTTTATTCAGCTCCAATGGAAGATACCGGCGAAAATTTTTACGCAGCCGCAGCAGACCGAGAAAAACTCCTTTCGGAGCGCCGCGCAAAGAGATCTCATTCCCGCGGACGCGCGCCCTTCATTCCTCCCTGACGACGACGGCGTGCGGATTGTCGGGATTGGGATAACCCTTGGTCTTGCCCGTCAGCGACGTGATCTCGATCGCCAGCACGTTGACCACTTTCTCCAGTTTGGCGTCGGCGACGGAGTAGTTCTCCCTGACGTCACCGTAATGGGCGTGGAGCAGGTCGATGGCGCGGCGCTTTTCACCCAAGTCGGTGACGACGCGCACCTTTCCCTCGCCCATGACGCTGCGGTAGATGCCCCATTTATAGCCGGCCTTGACGGGGCTGGGAACCAGCTCGTAGCCGGCGACGACGTGAAAAGCCACGTCGGGGTGCGTCCGCATCGTTTCCGCCGTGCGCCCCTGCATGGCGCCGTGGATGTAAAGGCAGTTGTCGCCCAGGCCGTAATGAACCGGCACCGAGTAGGGTTTCCCCGCCGGGTCGATCAGCGCCAGATGAAGGATCTCGGCTTCTTCGAGGACCTTGCGGATCCATGCTTCTGACGTCACTTCGCGGTCTTTTCTTCTCAATAAAGATCCCCCAGACGAATCAATTGACGAAACGGCGCCGGCGGCGACAGGCAGTTCCGCAGCCGGCCGCACAGAATCGGGGCGCGGGTCCTACTTGACGAACTTGGCCTTGTAGGCGAACTTGGAGATGACCATGTTGCCGAACACGGCGATGAGGATGTACCCCCAGCTGGGCAGCGGAACGAACTTGCGCACCAGCAGCACCAGCAGCACCAGCGGCAGCGCGTACAGGGCGATGCGGGGCTTCTTGACCACGAACTGCATCAGCACGGCGCCGAACAGCGCCGGCAGAATCAGGTTGGAGATCGCGTTCTTGACGGTCTGAGGCAGGACGCCCAGGATCTGGTAGCCGAAGACGACGAAGATCGTCAGGATCGTGATGTTGGTGACGATCGAACCGGCGATGCCCATCGTGGAGATGATCTCGCCCTTGTCGGAACCGGCCTCGTTGTTGGTAACGTCAAGCGCGGTGGCGGCGGCGGGGACGCGCATCTGTCCCATGGAACCGGCGAGGATCCCCATGTAGGAACCGGCCGTGCCAAGCACGGTGTAGTAAGTGATCGGCTCGATGACGTAGAACGCGCCATAGGCCGCGGCGATCTGTCCCCAGCCGGCCAGCAGGTCGCCGATGCTCGGCGCGGCGCCGTAGGCCAGCGAGAGGACGATATTGGGCAGGAAGCTGCAGCAGATTGCCAGGAGCATGGTGACGCGGCCGACGCGAACGACCGATTTGTTCCATTCCGTTCTGAAATCCATGTGAACGGCCTCCTCACATAAAGAAGTAACCGCAGATCAGGCCGGCGATGATGGCGAAGCCCAGCGAATAGTCCTTGATCCAGGGATGTTTTTTGCCGAGCTGAATCAGCACGAACATGGAGACAGCGCCGATGATCGCGGCGACGGTGCGGCCGCTGAACGTGACCAGATAAGGGCTGGTCATGTGACTGTAAAGGCCGATGCTCGCCGTGGCGGTAAGAATGGCGCGCCATGCCTTGTCGGTGCCGCCGATCTTGTCGCTGACTTTGTCCATCCTGTGGGTGAACAGCCACACCATCAGCAGCCAGCCGCAGCCGTTCACGCTCATCGTGAACCAGGAAACGGCCATCTGATTCAGGCCGTAGCCGGCGCCGCCCAGTTCCACGCCGCAGGCTGCGGCGCCGGTGCGGGCAGCGGTCAGCTCGGTGGCGGCCGAGCCGATCATGGACAGGCGGATCCAGGAGATGGGGCCGCCAACGACCGAAATCATGGCCAGAATGACGATGACCTGGGCGATAGCGGGGCCCGTGGCGGAGATCATGCCGCTCTTGAAGGCGCGGTTACAGGCGGCCCTGTCGAGGCCGACGCTGCCGGCGAACTTGTAGCCCAGCTTCACGTAGCGGAGCGCCAGCAACGCGACGATGCTGACGCTGATGGCGGCGCACCCCCAGAAAGGCGCCGCGTTGCCGATCTTCAACAATTCTTCCATAAAAGAGCTCCTCCTTGGGCGGGAACGAAAATTTTGAGAGCGCGGGACGAGCCGAACGGTTCCGGAACGCTTTCTGCGAAAAAAAACTAGAATTTCGGCGGGAATTTCTCGACGAAGCCGGTAACCGCTTCGTAGGCCGAAGCGAACTGCAGCACCTCGAACTCCCGGTGCGGCGCGGCGACCAGCTGCAGGCCGATGGAAAGGCGATTCGCGCCGCCGAATCCGGCCGGCACCGTGCAGACGGCGTTGCCGCCCATGGTCCACGGCGTGACGATCTCCATCCAATTGTGATAGGTGCGCATCGGCGTGCCGTCGATCGTCTCAGGCCAGTGAACGTTCTTGTCGAAAGGGAAGCAGCAGGCGGTGGGCGAGACGATGTAGTCGTAATCGTCGTAAACCTTGAGCATGGCGTGATAGAACTCGGTGCGCTTCTCGAAGGCGCGGTACACCTCCTGGGCGCTCATGGTCAGCGAACCCTCGTACTCCCAGCGGCTCTCCGGCTTCATCAGGTCCTGACGGCATTTGTCGTACCACGGCTTCAGCGAGGACGCGCAGTAATGGCGGATGGGCAGCCAGATGGTCTCCCAGAACTCGTTCATATTGTAAAAGGGCTCGATGTCCTCGACCGCCGCGCCGAAGTCCTTCATGCGTTCCACAGCCGCGCGGCAAGTTTCCAAGACGCCGGGCTCGGTGGGCAGCGCGCCGCCCCAGTCGCCGATCCAAGCCACGCGAACGCCCTTCTGATCCTTTTTCAGCGCCTCGCGCACGTTCGCCGGCGTCAGCGCTTTTACGCGCGGATCGGCCTCGCGGGTCAGCGGGAACTTGGCGTCGTAGCCGGCCATGGTGGCGAACAGCAGGGCCACGTCGGCCACGGTGCGCCCCATGGGCCCGTTTGTGGCCATGGAGTTGGTGAACAGTTCGGTGCCGCCGGAGGGGACGGCGCCGATGGATGGGCGCAGGCTGACGATGTTGCACCAGCCGGCGGGATTGCGCAGCGAGCCCATGAAGTCGCTGCCGTCCGCCACGGCCTGCATCCTCAAAGCGACGGCGCAGGCTGCGCCGCCGGACGAGCCGCCGCTGCTGCAGTTCTCGTCGTAAGGATTGCCGGTGGCGCCGAACACTTCGTTGTAGGACTGGGAACCGTAGCCGAACTCGGGCGTGTTGGTTTTGCCGATGATGATGGCGCCGTCGCGCTTCATCGCGGTGACGACAGCGCCGTCGGCGTCGGGGATCCAGTCCTTGAGAAGCAGCGATCCCTTGGTGGTGCGGATGCCCTTGGTGGGAACCAGATCCTTCACGGCCTGCGGGAAGCCTTGCATCCAGCCGTTGTCCCTGCCGGATGCCAGCTCGGCGTCCTTTTCACCGGCCTGTTCCAGCAGCGCCTCGCCGTCGACGCAGGTGACGATGGCGTTGACGCGGGGATTGGTCTTGTCGATGTGATCAAGGTAGGAAGCCATCACCTCGCGGCAGGAAACTTCCCTGGCGTGGATGGCCTTGGACAGATCCACAGCCGTCATTTCGACAACAGTATTGCTCACGAGAATTACCCCTTTCTGGCGTTTTCATGAAAAATTCCTTCCCATAAGACAATTTTGCTGAACTTATGAAGGACTGAACTGGCTGTTATTTTATAAATTTCGTCAGCTGCGATCAATCTGGGATAAAAATCTTGCCTATGTTAGAATTCTGATGTACTGCCGCGGGAAAGAGGCGGAAAAACTTTTCGTTTCGCCGCCGTTCAGGGAAGAGGATCCGTACCGTGCCGCTTTAGAAAGCGCCGGCGGTCCGTCGGAAAACGGCTGCGGAAGCGTCACTTTCTGACGGCCGGCGCAGCAGACGAATTCCTATGAAGATGAGGCGAATTTCATGATTCCGGAAGATTTTGCCGAAAAGATCACGTTCAACCGCACCTGGGATCTGCTTTCCCATCGCTGGAAGTTCTACGTCGTCTATCTGCTGGGCGAGCGGCCGCTCCGTTTCGGCGAGCTGCGGCGGCTTTGCGCGGCAGTGTCGCGCGTGACGCTGACCGGCTACCTGCGCCAACTGGAGCAGGAAGGTTTTATCAGTTGCCACAAGCTCAGCGAGCCGGCGCTTTTCGCCGAATACGCGCTGACCGACTTGGGACGCAGCGCGCTGCCTCTGGTGCGCCAGTTGATCGCGTGGGGCGACGAGGCGGACTGATGCATAACGACAGCAAATCCTTTTCGGTCAAACAGAAGCTCATCAACGCCGAACACAGAAGTGATCTCGACGAAGCCAATTGGGAGCTGGCGCAGTATCTGCTGCTCCACTACAACGAGATCGACCGCATGAAAACGCGCGACCTAGTAGTACAATGCCATACTTCATTCTCCACTGTACAACGTTTCTGTCGAAGCTTAGGATTTGATAACTTCTCAGATCTACGGAAAGCTAAAATGAACATCCCAGAAAATCAATACGAAATCGCGCTTGACAACTTCGGCCGCGGACTCTATGAGCCGCGGCGGCTTTACGACGAGATCCTGAGGAACGTCTGGGGCGTCGGCCAAAAAATGGATTGGAATCGCCTGCGCTGTCTTGCCGAAGCGATGGCGGCCGCGCGCAGTATCATCATTTTCGCCGTGCGTCCCTATTCTTTCGTGCTGCAGGAATTCCAGAGCCAATCTATTGCTCTCAATAAACCGTTGTTTATTTTAGATGACATTTGTACTCATCGCAGTATCATTGAGCGCCTATTGAGCAGCGACCTGTGCCTGATCACTGTATCACCCGCCGGCTGTCTGATTCCCGCTATCAAAGACGAGCTGAACAAAATCGCGGGCTTCAAGACGGCTCTCTACTGCCCGGGGGCGTTGGCCCGCGAAGGGGCGACCGACTGTCTGCGAAGCTATGATCTGACGTTCCCGCTGACGCTGCGGAGCGACGCCTACAATTATCTCGAAATCTACGGCAAGTACGCCGTCGGCTATTTTTTCGACCTGCTGCTGGGCGAGGTGATCCGCCGAGTCGGCGGCAAAAAGCAAGAGCGGCGTCGCACGAAGGACACGCGGCAAACGATGTTCCACGTGGAACATCGCACGTAAAAACGTCCGACGATCCAGTCATCGTCGGACGCGGCGTTATCACAGGCTTTTTGCGCAACAGGATTTTCTGTTTAGAAAGCGCCGCCGGAGCTCAGGCGGTGCAGAAAAACGATCTGCGGCCGTCCCGTCTCGGGGTTGGGAGCAACGCTGGCCTCCACACGGTAAACGGCGCGGATCAGTTCGGGCGTGAGCACCTCGGCCGGAGCACCGCTGGCGAAGACCTGACCGTCCTTCATCACGTAAATGCGGTCGCAGTACTGTGCCGCCAGGTTCAGGTCGTGCATGACGACCAGCGAGGTGACGCCGAGACTGCGCAGCAGGTCCATGATCTCGAGCTGATAATAGATGTCGAGGTGGTTGGTGGGCTCGTCGAGGATCAGAAAGTCCGTCTCCTGCGCAATGGCACGGGCAATCAGAGCGCGCTGTTTTTCGCCGCCGGACAGCGAGGCAAAACTGCGTCCGCCCCGTTCCCGCATTCCCACGTATTCCAACGCGCGCTCCACCAACTCGAAATCATGCGCGTCGTCGCGCTGCAACGCCTTTTTGTGCGGATAACGCCCCATCGCGGCGATCTCGCGCACGGTGAAGTCGAACTGTCCCGGCATCTCCTGCGGCACTGCCGCGGCGCGGCGCGCGAATTCCCGGGCGCGCAGACCCCAAACCTCTTCGTCGTCCAGCAGGATCGAACCGAAGCGCGGCCTATTGACGCGGTATGCGCAGCGCAGCAAACTGGATTTGCCGCTGCCGTTGGGGCCGATCACGCCGACGAACTCGCCGCGTTCCACTTTCAAGTCGGCGCCGCTCACGATATCCGCGGTTCCGACTCCCCAGCGCAGCGATTCGATTGTCAGCTTCATCGCGGGGTTCTCCCGCTGCTTTTGAGCAGCCAGATGAAAAACGGCGCGCCGATAAAGCCCGTGACGATGCCCAGAGGAAGCTCCCGCGGAGCCAGAGCGGTGCGCGCGAACACATCCGTCCAGATCAGAAAGCTCGCTCCCGCGAGCGCCCCCACCGGCAGGAGGCGGCGATGGTCGGAACCGACCAGCAGCCGCACGGCGTGCGGAACGATCAGTCCGACGAAACCGATCGAACCGCTGACCGCTACGATCACCCCGGTCAGCACCGAAGTGGCGGTGAACAGAAGACGGCGGAATTTCGTCACGTCCACGCCGAGCGCCGCCGCGTTCTCGTCGCCCAGCAGCAAGGCGTTGAGCGGGCGCGACTGGGCGATGAACAGGGCAAGAGAACCGATCAGCACGAAAAAAGGCAACGGCAGACGATCCCATCTTGCGCCGCCGAGCCCGCCGAGCATCCAGAACATCGCCGATTCGGCGCCGTTGCGCTGTTCCAGATAGACCATGAAATTGGTCACGGCCATAAACACGTACGACACGGCAAGTCCCGACAGGACCATCCGCACCGGCGTCAGGCCGCTGCCCTGACGCGCTATGGCGAAAACCAGCACGAAAGCCAACGCCGCACCGGCAAAGGCCAGCGCGGAGACTCCGGACATGCCGGTCAGAGCGATGCCGAAAACCCGCGTCATGAAGAGCATGGCAAACACCGCCCCCGCACATGCGCCCGAAGAAATCCCCAGCAGATAGGGATCGGCCAGCGAATTGCGGACCAGCGACTGGATCACCGCCCCCGCGGTGGCAAGGCCCGCGCCGACGACAGCGCCGAGCAGCACGCGCGGGAAACGGATCATCCAGACGATACCGACTTCGTTGCGCGGCCATTCCGCCCCGAACCATTGCCAGTCCGGAAACATCTGATGGAGGATGATGCCCCACACATGCCGGAACGGCAGCGGCGCCGTCCCCATCGATACTCCCAGAGTTACGCTGAAAAACAGCAGGATCGTCAAGAGGATCAGCAGCGGCGCCAGATCTCGTTTGACAAAGAACCGGTTCACTTAAAATATCGCGGGATACAGCCCGCGAGCGATCAGTTCCAGTCCGCGAACGGCTCGCGGACCCGGATAGACTTCGTCCACCGACATGTAGATCAGTTTTTTGTCGCGGACGGCTTTGACGCCCTGCAGCGCGGGATGGTCGAGCAGCATGGCCTTGCTTTCGTTTTCCGGCGTGGCGCGGTATTCGAGGATCAGGATCACGTCGGGATCGCGGGCGACGACTTCTTCCCACGTCACCTTGATCCAGCTGCTTTCCACGTCGTCGAAGACGTTGGCGGCATGCGCCAAGCGGAGCAGAGCGCTGGGCATGGCCTGTCCGCCGCAGGAGCGAGGCACGTCTTCGTTGGGCGTTCCGAAGCTGCGGAAGATGAACACGCGCGGACTTTCTCTCACGCCGTCAAGTTTTTCCCCTACGGTCGCGACTCTCGCTTTCATGCCGGCGATCACCGCCTCGGCCTTATCCTGCACGTTGAAAATCACGCCCAGGGTGCGAAGGTCGTTATAGGTATCTTCCAGCGTCACAGGCGGCTTGTCCATCACGCGGATCAGCGATTCCGTGATGGCGTAGCTCTTGACGCCATGCTTTTCCAGCTCTTCGGGCGTGACGGCGTTGCCGGCCGTGCTGCCGGGGATATCGAGGCCGTAGTTGTAGCCCGACAGGAAAAAGTCGGGATTGGCGCCGAGCAAAGTTTCCAGCGCAATGTAACCTTCCTGGGCCACGGGGATCTTCGCCAGCTTCTCGCGGTATTCGGGGGAAACCTGGTGTTTCGAGCCGGGGAATCCCGCATAACCTACGAGCCGGTCTTCAAGACCAAGCGCGAACATCAGCTCGATGATATTGCTGTCGCCGTTGGTGACGACGCGCTCGGGCGCTTTTTCAAAGACGATCTTGCGGTCGCCGTTCTCGACGGTTACGGGATAAACCGTTTCTGCCGCGCCTGCGGCTGCGGCGAAAAAAACGGCGCTCAGCAGCGCCGCAAAAATGACGTGAAGCGATTTCCTCATCATAGGACCTCCGATTCAAATAAGATGACAAAGCGACGCGGCCCCGAAAGGCTGCGAAAAAAGCCCTGCTCCGCGGATCGTTCCACGAGAACAGGGCCTGCATTTTTTCAACGCACGACGGAGCGCCGTCCGTCCTTCTGCGCGCACGCCTTACGGACGCAACGGCAGGCCTCCTGAAAAGCTTCTTTCAGCTACTTGAACAGTTCGGGATAAAAGGCTTTGGAAATCAGTTCCAGGCCGCGGATGGCGCGGGGGCCGGGATAGGCGTCTTCGATGCGAATGATGTAAACGCGCCCATCCTTCACGGCGTTCACGCCCTGCAGCGCGGGATTCTCGAGCAGCAGCTTTTTACGTTCCTCGCCGTTCGTCGTACCGGCTTCCAGCAGCAGGATCACGTCGGGATTGCGCGCGACGACCTCTTCCCACGTCACCTTGATCCAGCTGCCGTCGACGTCGGCAAAGATGTTGCGCGCCTTCGCCATCGTCACCAGAGCGCTGGGCATGGCCTGAGCGCCGTTGGAACGGGGAGGCTGATCGGGGGCGCTCCAGGTGGGATGGATGAACACGTTCAAGGGCTTGGCCAAGTCGAGCTGCGACAGCTTGGCTTCCACCGCCGCGGCGCGCGCTTTCATGCCGTCGATCACCTGCCGCGCCTTGTCCTGCGCGTCGAAGATCACGCCCAGCTTGGTCAGGTCGGCGTAGGTGTCCTCGAGGCTGACGATGGGCTTTTTCATCACGTGGATCAGCGACTCGGTGATGGCGTAGCTCTTGACGCCGTGCTTTTCCAGCTCTTCGGGCGTGATGGCACCGCCGGCCGTGCTGCCGGGGATGTCAAGTCCGTAGTTGTAACCCGACAGGAAAAAGTCGGGATCGGTGCCAAGCAGCGCTTCCAGCGTGATGTAGCCGGGCGCGGCAACGGGGATCGCCTTGAGCTTCTCCCGGTATTCCGGCGAGACTTGACCGCCGTACTCGGGGAATCCCGCGTAGCCCGCCATGCGGCTTTCGAGGCCGAGGGCGAACATCAGTTCAATGATGTTGCTGTCGCCGTTGGTGACGACGCGCTCGGGCGCTTTTTCGAAGACGATCTTGCGGTCGCCGTTCTCGACGGTTACGGGATAAACGGTCTCCGCCGCGAAGGACGCCGCGGTTATGGCCAGTAAACCGGCTGCCGCAAAAAAGCTGCGAAGAATCTTTTTCATGCTGTGAACCTCCTGCGCAAAAAAACGTGACCCGGCCCCCGCCGGCTCGCCTCTATAGAAAACGCGGGCATAAAAAAAGACACGGTCCGCGGCCGTGCCTTTAGAGACAGTGATATCTGCTGCCCTGAAAAGATTTCGCCCGCGCAAAAGCCTTCCTTCGCGTCGCCCGGCGCGTATCCTGACTCCCCATCGTCCTCCGCGGCGCCCTTCCCAAAGGCCGAAAGCCTTCAGTGAGCGTGATACCGCTTCGTCAGGGGTTACAGTGGCGGGGCCGCGCAGGATTTTCACCTGCTTCCGACGCCCGGCGACGTTCCATTTTCACATATTTTAAGCGCCTCCAGGCCCCCTGTCAAATCCTGAGGCAGGACGGGACTGAAGCGGGACCCGCGCAGACAGCGCGGCGTTTTTGTGCTATGCTTGGCTCACCAAATGGGATCATTCCGAAGGGGAGGTCGCTCGTTATGAAACGTATTCTTGCAAAAATTTTCCCGGCGCTTTTCGCCGCCGCGGCGTTGGCTGCGCCCGCCATGGGCGCCGATCTGCGCGAGCTGCTCGCGGCCACGCGGACGGCGCAGAAAACCGGCGAGATCATCCTCGTCGTCGACCGCACCCTGACCCTGTGGAAGAAAAGCGATGCCGGCGCCTGGCAAAAGACGCTGGAAGCGCCGTGCGGCTACGGCAAGCTGGGGCTGACGGAAAACAAGCGCGAGGGCGACAAAAAGACGCCCGTCGGCGCCTTCCCGATCCTGCACGCCTTCGGCAACAAGCCCAACCCCGGCACGGCCATGAAATGGCGCCCAGTGACGCCCTCCTCCTACTGGGCCGACGACGTAAACCAGCCGAAAATCTACAACACCTGGGTGGAGAGCGCGAAAAAAATCCACGGCGAACACCTGGCCGACTACTATCAGTACGATTACGCCATGGCCGTCGGCTACAACTCCGACCCCACCGTGCCGGGACGAGGGTCGGCCATCTTCGTCCACGTCAAATCCCGCCGCCACTGGACCACCGCCGGCTGCCTCTCGCTCGAACGCCGGGACATGATCGAGCTGCTGCGCCAGTGCCACGACGGCGCCTGGATCGTCATCGTCCCGAAAGCGGAGCGTCTCGCCCGTTTTTAGACGGAGCCATACCGAATACAAAAGCCATTTCTTTCATCATTCGCCGCGGCGATAAAAACTGCCCCGCCTTTCTCGGCAAGCGAGAAAGGCGGGGCAGTTTTTATCGCCGCGGATCAATCCTGAGGCCTGTTCAGCGCGCGGTCGAGGTTGCGCACGAAATCCTGCGTGTTGGTGACCATGCTGACGGCCGTGACGGTGCCGCGGTCGGACAGCTTGTTGACGGCGAATTCCTGCACGTCGACGGTATACATGTAGACGGGACGGACGACGCCGTCGAACTCGTTGTACGAGGGGGTCATGTTGCCGGTGGCGATGGTGTAAAGGATCGCTGACATCATGATCATGGTCGAGGTCTTGCGGGCGTGGACGCGCATGGCGTTCTGAGCGGCGTAGACGTTGTTGCAGGCGCCGGGCAGGGCCAGGCGGTCGCGGATGGTGCCGGCCATGACCAGAGCTGTGCCGCATTCGACGCAGGCCTTGACGAAGCCGTCTTTGACCTTGCCGGAGGCGACGAGCGCTTCCAGCGAACCGTAGGAGTTGGCGAGGTTGATGGTGTCGTAGAGGTTGTAGGTGCTGTTCTGCTCGTGTTCGAAGATTTTCTGTCCCCACGACGTGTCGAAGACGCCGCGCTCGAGATCGAAAGCGGCGGTTTCGGAACCGCAGAAGACGGCCTGCACGTAGCCGTTGCGGATCAGGCGCTCCAGGCCAAGACGCGAGTTCTGGTCGAGGGCCAGCGCCGTACCGATGACGAGCGTCACGTAGCCGCGGTGTTCGCGCTCGTGCCGCAGCACTTCGTAGAGCGTGTCGTAGTCGAGCGAGTAGGCGGTCTCGCGCGAACGGCCTTCGCGGAAAGCGAAGGTGTCGGAGGTCGCGGTTTCGGCGAGGAAGCCCTGCGTCCACACGTAGATGCCTTCGCTGGCGTCTTCGGTACGGCCGATCACGACTTTGTCGCCTTTTTTCAGGTTACGGAACTCGACGATCTCGACGCGCTCCCGGCCGGGCGTGTCGCGGGCCACGCAGACGGTGTCCATGCGGCTCTGCGTCGCCAGTACCCATTTGTCGTTGATCTTGAAATACTCGGGGTAGACCGACAGGGCGTGGTAACGACGGGGGCTGATCCCGTCGCGCTCGACGGTTTCGAGACGGCAGTTGGGCGCGTTTTTCAGGAACTCCTGCTCAAAATCGGGGTGGCGATATTTCGGCATTTCGAAATTCATTTGCCCGCCTCCTCACGCTGCGCGTTTTTGACGACGACGAATTCCTCGGCGGGGACTTCCATCGCCTCCACCTGCTCCCGGGCGACGGCGCCGATCAGCGCGCGTTCGCAGTTGACGACGAAGTCCTGGACGTTGGTGTTCATCGGCACGACGGCGATGCGCTCGCGGGCCGCGACTACCTTGTTGGTGACGTTCTCGGTGATGTCGATGGTGTACATGTAGACCGGCGTGATGGCGCCGTCTTTTCGCACGTGATAGCTCGACGCCATGTTGGCGACGGAAAGGCTGTGCAGCATCGTGGCGATGCCGATGATCAGCGTGGCCTTGTCGAGGTGCTTTTTCATCTCCGTCAGCGCCTTGTCGGTGTCGCCGATCACTTCGGGCAGCGGGCCGTCGTCGCGGATCGAGCCGGCGAGGACCAAGGGCACGTTCATCGAGACGAGCGTCTTGATGATGCCGTCTTTGACGTGGCCTTCGTTGATGAATTTTTTCGTGGAGCCGGCCGTGCGCACTTCGTTGAGCAGGTCGAGGTGGTTGTAGTGCCCCATCGGCTGGTTTTCCTGCGTGTAGATGTTCTGTCCCAGCGCGGTGCCGAGGAAACCGCCCTCGAGGTCGTGCGTAGCCATGGCGTTGCCGCCCATCATGCAGCTGATGTAGCCGTTCTCGGCCAGGTGGTTGAGGGCGACGCGCGTGTCGTAGTCGAAGACGACGCTCGGCCCCAGCACCCAAACGATGTAGCCTCCGTTGTCGCGCTCGTATTCGAGCTGCGCGAACAGCTGTTCGTAATCGGTCGTGTAGGCGGTCTCCACGGCGCGGCCGGGCGTGGCGTAAACGCTTTCGGGGAAGCCTTCCTTGTACACGAGGACGCCCTCGGAGCCGTCGGTCGCGCGCCCCAGAACGACCTCGTCCCCCACTTCGAGGTCGCGGATCTCCGTGACGGCGATTTTCCCCTCTTTGAGCACGGCCACGCAGTTCAGCGAATTGTGCTCCGGCAGCTGCCACGTTCCGTTGCAGCGATAAAAGGTTGGCAGATGGGTGGTCAGATAAAAACCGCGCGGCGCCACGCCTTTCTTCTCGACTTTCGCGCATTTCACTTCGCCCGCTTCCCGATACTTCGCGTCGGCGAAGTCGGGGCACGCAAAGACAGGCATTTCAAACTTCATGATTGCTCCTCTCTGGACGAACGAAACAGGTGGCCGATGTCCACCGTGTCTTTCTGTTCCGTCACTCGCTCTCGAAACTCGCTGGCCGTAACTTTCAGCCATTTCAGGAAGTTACGGTTGAAACTCCGCAGTGAATTGTAGCCGACCTGAAACGCGATATCCGTCACCGACTGATCGGTGCGAAGCAGCAGGTTCGCCGCCTCGTGGATGCGCAGGTAATTCAGGAAATTCGTAAAGTTCATCTCGACGATGTAGACCAGGGATTCGTTGACCATCCTGGGAGAGGCATTGAACTGTTCCGCCACGTCCAAAACGGTAAGATCGCTCGCAAAATTCCGATATATGTATTCGATGATCTTGCCGGCTTTCGGCGCGGGCAAAACCATGGAGACGCCGGGATTGTTCCGGTAGCAGCGGCGGAACTGCTGCGCTCCGATCCCTTGCTGGTCGGAAAAGACGCGGGACAGATGCGATATGTCGGAGTAATCGAGGATGTCGGCGATCTCCGCCAGGGAAATATTCGTGTGCAGCAGCAGAAACGTGACCTTCGACAGCTTCATTTCCTGAAGCAGCTCGTAAAAACCGAGCCCGGTCACCTTGAAGATGTAGCGGGAAAGCGACGCTTCGCTGACAAAATAGATCCGGCTCAGGTCCTGAAGCGTCAGCTTGCGGTGCAGATTCAGGTACATGTACTGAAAAATGTGGGGGGAACAGCTTTCTTCCTCTTTTTCAAGACGGGCCTGTCCGTCGGAACGTTCTTCCTGGTCCTGCGCCAAGCGCAGGTAGAGGACGACCAGTTCCACCAGCTTCGCCGTCAGGTACAGCTCGGACCACGACTGGCGGACGGCGGACGTTGCGATGGAAACCGGTTCGATCTCGCGGCGGATCTCGTCGAAGAGGGCCCTGACGCGCGGACGCTCCTGCTCCGGGACGCGCACGCCGCCGTAGCGATACAGAAGCGTGACCATGTCGAATTTCTCGTTTTCGATGTTGAACTGGTTTTTGACGATGAAATTCAGAAACTCGAACGGATAGATCAGCAGGTAATAGCACAGCGGTTCCTTCACTTCGACGATTTCGGAAATTTCCCATGGCAGTAGGGCGATGACCGCGCCCGGCTCCATCGCATAGTCTTTGTCGTAGATCCTGATCGTGCCTTTTCCCGAAAGGACGTAGAGGAAACGGCTGTTTTTGTGCAGCAGCGGCTTGGTCGGCGCGCTGTCCGACTGCACTTCGAAATAAGTCGCGACGCCCTCGCGGGACGCCGTGCGGTAAAATTCCTGAATTTCCACGCGCTTCCTCTGTCCGGGATTTTTCCGGGAAGTCATCTGTCCTCCCCCTTTTGCCGGTGCCTCCGGCGTCCCGAAGGCCCGCGGCGCTACGCCTGGATCCAGGTGCCGGTCGAGCCTTCCAGACCTTCCTTCGCCTTCTCCAGCGACGTGATCAGCGCCTTGCGGCCCGGTTTCGACTCGGCGAACTTGATGGCCGCTCTGATCTTCGGCAGCATGGAACCTTCGGCGAACTCCTTGTCCTCGATGTACTTCTTGGCTTCGGCCACCGTCAGCTTATCGAGCCACAGCTGATCCGGCGTGCCAAAGCGGATCGCCACTTTTTCTACGGCGGTGAGGATCACCACCACGTCGGCGTCGATCGTCTCGGCCAGCTTCACCGACGTGAAGTCCTTGTCGATCACCGCGTCGACGCCCTTCAGCACGCCGTCTTTCTCCACGACGGGCACTCCTCCGCCGCCGCCCGCGATGACGGTCACGCCCTGGTCGAGCAGCTTGCGGACGGCCTCTTCCTCGACGATGCGGACAGGCGCCGGAGAGGCGACGACCTGACGGTAGCCGCGGCCGGCGTCTTCGGCCACGGCCACGCCCGCAGCTGCCAGTTTGTCGGCGTCTTCCTTGCTCATGAAGGTGCCGATCGGCTTGGTCGGGCGCTGGAAAGACGGGTCGCAAGCGTCGACCTGGACCTGCGTCACGAGAGTGGCGACGCTGTCGTTCATCTTCCTGGCGCGGAACTCGTTGCCAATGGCATTCTGCAGGTGGAAGCCGATGTAGCCTTCGCTCATGGATCCGCACTCCGGGAACGGCACGTAGGGCAGCTTCTCGCCCGATTTGGCGGCGATATCCATCGACTTCTTGATCATGCCGACCTGCGGGCCGTTGCCGTGACACACCAGCACCTGAACGCCGGACTGAACGAAATCGACGATGGAACGCGCGGAGTGCTTGACGCGTTCCTTCTGCTCCTCAGGCGTGTTTCCAAGGGCGTTGCCGCCCAGCGCAATGACTACTTTTTTCATTATAATCTCCTATCCTCTTAAATGGAAACCCTTTTTCAGGAAACGACATCCGCGCCGCCGGTCCTTATGACGACGCGCGCGCCGGGACGCAACCGGCCGAGTAGTTTTTTCGCAGCCAGATCGGCGAGGACGGTCCGCTCCATATACCCGGCAACAGGATGAGCGCCGCTCTCGGCGCGGTCGAAACCGGCCGTGACGGCGTCGAGCGTCGCTTCGTCCCACGACAGTTCGATCTGCTCTTCCTCAAGCTCTCTTTGCAGTTCCCGCAGGCGGAGTGTCAGCAGTTCCCGGCGCTCCCGCAGCGAAAAGTCCTCGAAGTAATAGACGCCGTCGAGTCCGTCCCGCAGCAGTTCGCGCACCGGCGGATCGCGGTCCGTGCCGGTGACGGTGAAAAAGAGCAGGGCGTTACGGAAGTTGACGGTCCGCCCCCTGTTGTCGGCGATCTCGCCGTCGGCGGCGAGGCGCGCGACCAAACTCAGCACTTCCGCGCCGGCATGATCAACCGATTCGAAGACGATCACGCTGTGAGGGCGCAGGCGCACCGCTTCCGTCAGAGCGCCGGCCGCGTCGTGTCCGACATAGCCGGGCGGCGCGCCGATCAGTTTATTGACAGAAGCTTTGTCGGTGAACTCGCGCATGTTGAAGGACAATGGCGAACGTTCGTCTTCGTAATAATGCTTCGCGAACAGTTCCGCCAGATAGCTCTTGCCGGTGCCGGAGGGACCGACCAGCAGGAAGCTGCCCACCGGACGGCGGCGCTTCATAAGGCCGCTGCGTGCCCGCAGGATGCTCTGCCGAACGGCGGAAACCGCGTCGCGATGGCCGACGAACTCGGCAAGCAGGCTCTTTCCGGCCTGCTCCAGCTTTTCGCTTTCGCTGCGGCCGATGCTCGACAGCGGGATGCCGGCGCGGACAGCGACGATGCGCTTGATCTCCTCTTCCGTCACTTCCCGCGAAACGGGGTAGTGCGGTCCGATCCGTTCGATCTCCGCGATCTTGGCGTCGAAAGCCTGCCGTTCCGCGACGAAGCGTTTCACGTCGTCGACGCGGTGAGCTTCCTGGGCGTCTTCCAGGCTGCGGCGCACTTCGTCGCGAAGCTCCTTGAGGCGCGACAGCTCGTCGAGACGCTCCACTTCCTTCTGCCAGGCGGCAAAACGTTCCCCGTAGCGGACGCGTTCGCCCTCGAGCTGTTTTTCCAGCGTCTGCCGCCGCCGCTGCGCCGCGGGATCCGCCTCGTCCAGCAGCAGGATGTGTTCCATCTCCCACTGGATGATGCGGCGGTTCCACTCGTCTAGCTCCTGCGGCATGGAGTCCATGCTCATGCGCACCATCGCGCCGGCCTCGTCGATCAGGTCGATGGCCTTGTCCGGCAGGGAACGGTCGGTGATGTAACGCTTCGAAAGCTGAATCGCGGCAATGAGCGCGCCGTCGGCGATACGGACGCGGTGATGCGTTTCGTATTTCGAGACGACGCCGCGCAGCATGGACAGCGCCGCCTCTTCGGAAGGTTCCTCGATGAGGATCTTCTGGAAGCGCCGTTCCAGCGCCCGGTCCGGCTCGATGTAGCGCCGGTATTCCTCGACCGTCGTGGCGCCGATCATGAGGATCTCGCCGCGGGCCAGAAAGGGCTTGAGGATGTTGGACGTGTCCATTGAGCCGGAGCTGTTTCCCGCGCCGATGATGGTGTGCAGCTCGTCGACGAAAAGAATGATGCGCCCCTTGGAGGCCTTGACGATCTCTAGGATCTCCTTGAGGCGTTCCTCGAAGTCGCCGCGGTACTTAGTCCCCGCCACCAGCGACGCCATGTCCAGCGAAAAGACGATGCGCCCGCGCAGCAGCGCCGGCGCGTCCTGTTTGGCGATACGCTGGGCGATTCCCTCGGCGATGGCCGTCTTGCCGACTCCCGCTTCGCCGATCAAAACGGGATTGTTCTTGAGACGGCGCGAGAGGACGCGGAAACATTCGTTGATCTCCTCGTCGCGTCCCAGCACCGGATCCATCAGACCTTCGCGGGCTTCCTTCGAGAAGTTGCGGCCGAAGCAGTTCAGAAGCTCCATCTGCTCGGGGCTGATACCCAGTTCGTCGGAGGCGGTCAGACGGGCCGTCAGCATCGACTGCACGGACTCGACGGTGACGCCGAACTCGGCGGCGATGACCGTCGACGGTGCCTCGCGGTCGCGCAGAATGGCCAGATACAGATGCGGCGTGCGCACATAGGCGTCAAACGACGCGCGCGCGATCTCGCCGCTGACCAGGACGATCTTGTGATACTGGCGGCTGTAATACAGCTTGCTAACGCCGGGCGCGGCGCGGCGATTCTGCAGCGCCTCCGTCAGCTTCCGTTCGTACGACAGAAGATCGACGCCCGCTTCCAGGAGCCGATACTTGATCTCGCTTTCTTTTTGGCGCAGGATGGCCAGAGAGAGGTGCAGGTCCGTTATCTCCGCATGATCGCAGCGGATAGCGATGTTTTTCGCCTCCGCGAAGACGCGCAGGACCTCTTGCGAAAATTTCGAAGAGTCCATGGGCTCCTCTGCCGCCGCTAGCCGATCAGCATCCAGATCAGATGCGCCGCGATGCCGGCGCAGAGGCCGCCGATCGTGTGCGAAAGGATCGCGTTCCCGGTCATTTCCTTCATGTCAAGCGCGTCCATCATGGCGATATGCGTGGAGAAATAGCCGCTCCAGCACATGCAGATCGCCGTGAAGACCGCCAGATCGTTGCCCGTGGCCGCGCCCTTTTTGACAAGATCGCCCACCATGCCGATCGCCGCGCCGCTGCTGCCCAACGCCGTGATCGGCACGGCAATGGCCTGCGGCGACTGGAAGCCGAACAGCGGATCGAGCAGGAAACGGAGCTTTGAACCGATCAGCGGCAGCAGCGCCACCCCTTCGTCGGCCGCTCCGGTGTAGACGCCGTCCGCTCCCGGGCCGTTCGTCAGCATCAGCACGATCGTGCAGATCAGCAGCACGCCGGGAATGATGGAAATGCCCATATCGACGCCGCTCTTGCCGCCGTGCAGCATTGACTGGATGAAGCGCGAGCCGGCCGAACCTTCCCGCACGACGCGCATGTCCGCGGGGATCGTCTCGCCGCCGGAGACCGGCATCATCGTTTCGATACCGTAATAGGCCCTGGTTTTGCGCAGCATCAGACGCACCGAAACGACGGAACCGATTATCGCGCCTATATTGCCGATCAGGGCCGCCTTCATGGCTCCCTCGACCGACAGACTCATCATCGTTGTCGTGATGATCAACCCCATGCCAAACGCCGTGCCCAGATTGGTCAGCGCCGCCATCTGATACTTCCTGAAATAGCGCTTGAAGTTGTCGTCCTGGGCGAAGGCCAGGATCGCCGGGTTGTCCGACAGATAGCAGTTCATAATGCCCAGGGCGCTTGAGCCGGGAAGGCCGTACAGCGGATAAATAACGGGGCGCAGCGCCCGGTTGATCAGAGAGATCACGCCGAACTCCGACAAAAGCCCGGCCGCGCCGCCGGCCAGCACCGACACCGCCATCAGATAGAAGCAGACGGACGTCAGCAGCTGATACCCTGTCAGCATCATTGTTTTGAACATGTTGGTACAGCCCATGACGCTGCCGATACCCACGAAAAAGGCAAGAAAGAAAAAGAGAAAAACGAAAGCCTCTTTTCCGATCTCCTTCTTGAGTTTGACCGTTTCCCCGTTCGCCTTCATGGTTCCTCCTGTAAGAGAGCAGGGAGTGCGGTTTAACGCCACGCGATAAACCGCACTGCCCGCCGATTGGATGCTTATCTATATTCCCGGACGACGCTTACTTTTTGCCGGGAAAATACTTGGGATTGCCGAAGAAATCGTCGACGATCGCCCTGACCTTGCCGCTCATCATCACCATGCCCAGCATGTTGACAAAGACCACCAGCCCGAGCGTGAAGTCGAGGAACACGCCGGCGTGCTCGAAGGAGATGAACGCCCCCAGCAGGATCATCAGGCTGGCCACGACGCGGATGATCTTGCCGATCGCGGTGCCGAAGCAGAACTCGGCCTGCTTTTCAGCGTAGAAAACAATGACGATGATCGTCGAAAGCACGAACAGGAAAAGGCAGACGGAGATCAACACTGAGCCGAACGCGCCGAAAGCACCCGTGAACGCCTGATGGATGGCGATGTTCTGATTGGCGGGATTCTTCCAGACGTCGGAGACGAGGACGACCAGCGCGGAGATCGAGCAGACGATCAGAGTGTCGGCCACGACCTCGAAGATGCCCCACATGCCCTGACGGGCGGGGTGATCCGTGACGGCGGCCGCGTGGCCGTATCCGGCGGAGCCCATGCCGGCCTCGTTCGAGTAGCAGCCTCGGGCGATCCCTTTCTGCATGGCCTTGGCCAGCGTGGCGCCGACGATGCCGCCGGCGACGGACTGAGGATTGAACGCGCCTTGGAAGATGGACAGCAGCGCGCCAGGAACCTTCGCGCCGTTCATGACGATGATCACGAATCCGAAGATAATGTAAAGGCCGGCCATGAACGGAACCATTCTCTCGGTGACCTGGCCGATCCGCTTGACGCCGCCGAAGACGACGAGCGAAACAAGGATGAAAATGATAACGACGGAGACCTTCGGGTTGACGCCGAGCTGCTCGATCGGGCCGGCTGCGGAAAGCGTCTGCAGCGTGATCGAAGGCAGAATTTCGAGCATGAAGAAGAACGCGACCGTCCAGCCCATGATCTTGCCCAGCACGCCGCCGATGCCGTTCCTGAACGTATAGGAAGCGCCGCCGACATACTCGCCGTCGACGTTGGTTTCACGATACTTGATGCTCAGCGCCACCTCGGCGAATTTCGTGCTGCAGCCGATGATGCCCGCCACCCACATCCAGAACACGGCGCCGGGGCCGGCCATGAAAATGATCGCCGGAGCGACGACGATGTTCGCCGCGCCGATCGACGAGGCCAGAGCCGTCGAAGCCGCCTGGAACGGCGAGACCGTGCCTTCGCCGCCGACGTGCGAGTTGAACATCTTGCCGAACGTTTCCTTCATGATCGTGGTGAAGTACCTGAACTGCACGAAACGCAGCTGGAACATGATCAGAAGCCCGCCGCCCATGAGCAGGATCAGGATCGGCCAGCCCCAGAAAAAGTCGGTCAGCGCAACGATATTGTCGATAACGGATTGCATGAACGGTGAATCCATAACGATTCCTCCCTCTGTGTTTATACATGGCAGCGCGTGCCGCCGCTTCGGGCGGCGGACACGCGCCGGTCGCCGTTTTTCAGCTTAGCAGAGCGTCGCGTACATGACCGCCTTGATGGTGTGCATGCGGTTCTCGGCCTGATCGAAAACGTAGGACTGCTTCGACTCGAAAACCTCGTTGGTGACCTCCATCTCGGTGATGCCGAACTTGTCGGCGATCTCCTTGCCGACCTTGGTCTCGGTGTCGTGGAAAGAGGGCAGGCAGTGCAGGAAAATCGCCTGTTCGTTCGCGTTCTTCATCGCCTTGGCGTTGATCTGATAGGGGCTCAGCTGCTTGATGCGCTGCTCCCAGATCTCCGCGGGCTCGCCCATGGAAACCCAGATGTCCGTGTAGAGAACGTCGGCGTTCTTCGTGCCCTCGTCGACGTCGCTCGTCAGCGTCACAGTGCAGTAATTCTCTTTGGCAATTTCCTTGGCCGTCTCGACCAGCTTGGGATCGGGGAAAAGCTCCCTGGGAGCGCAGGCGACGTAGTTGACGCCCATCTTGGCGCAGGCGATCATCAGCGAGTTGGCCACATTGTTGCGGGCGTCGCCCATGTAGACGAATTTCAGCCCCTTGAGGTGGCCGAAGTGTTCTTCGATCGTCAGAAGGTCGGCCAGCATCTGCGTAGGATGCCATTCGTCGGTCAGGCCGTTCCACACCGGCACGCCGGCGTAAGCCCCCAGCTCCTCGACCGTCTTCTGCGAGAAACCGCGGTATTCGATGCCGTCGAACATGCGTCCCAGCACGCGCGCCGTGTCCTTGATGCTCTCCTTGTGCCCCATCTGCGAACCGGCGGGATCGAGATAGGTGACGCCCATGCCCAGATCGGCGCCGGCGACTTCGAACGAGCAGCGCGTTCTCGTCGAGGTCTTCTCGAAGAGCAGCACGATGTTCTTGCCCTCGAGGTAACGGTGCGGCACGCCCGCGCGCTTCATCGACTTGAAGTTCTTCGAGAGCTCAAGCAGATAACGGATGTCCTGGGACGAAAAATCCAGCAGCTTCAAAAAATTCTTTCCCCGCAAATTCTTAGCCATGTGGCGCCTCCTGAAAGTATGAGAATGTGTGTTACGATTTACGCTTAAAACTAATTGACTTATTTATTCTACAAAAAATACGAAACACTTGTGAGACATTTCTCTTTCATTTATTTGACTTTTTTTGCAGAATAGAAAACAGGGAGCCCGGACATCCGAGCTCCCTTAAAGTGCAATCCTGACGGCAACAGCCTTTGAGCGCTGCCGCCTTAAAAATTGTTTGCAATTCTCGTCCAATGACATGATATTTTTAAAGCGTAACACGAAAGGGTTCAAAGGGAAACTTGCGACGACCTGCTCTCCCGCGAAGCGAATCGCAGTACCATCGGCGCTGGAGGACTTAACTTCCGGGTTCGGCATGGGACCGGATGGACCTCCTCCGCAATTCTCACCAGCTCCTCTGTTCCATCAGACTCCCGCCGCCGTCATGGCCTAGCCGCAACGGTGCGAAAGCTAAATTTTTTCAGGCGAACGTATTCGTTTATTTTCGGACTTTCGTTTTCGTTCTTTGCGCGTCGGCCAGTTCCGCAAGCGCAGGAACAAAGAAAAAAACAGAGACACGGGCGACGACCTACTCTCCCGCGAAGCGAATCGCAGTACCATCGGCGCGTGAGGGCTTAACTGCCGGGTTCGGCATGGGACCGGGTGGACCCCCTCCGCATTTATCACCAGTATCTCTGTTCAATTCGACTTCCGCAACTGCCATGGACGCGTCCACAGTCAGTGCGAAAGCGAAACCTTTTCGTTGTTCTTTTTTCGTTTCTCTTTTTCGTTTCTCTTCTCTCGAACAGCACGAAACTGAAACAGGTTAAGGCCTCGGTGTATTAGTACCGGTTAACTCAACGTCTCGCAACGCTTCCATTCCCGGCCTATCGAACCCCTCGTCTCGGGGACACCTTACTACCTTCTGGTATGAGATATCTCATCTTGGGGGCGGTTTCCCGCTTAGATGCCTTCAGCGGTTATCCGGGCCGTACTTGGCTACTCTGCTGATGCGGCTGGCGCCACAACAGATACACCAGTGGTACGTCCACTCCGGTCCTCTCGTACTAGGAGCAGCTCCCCTCAAATATCTTGCGCCCGTGGTGGATAGGGACCAAACTGTCTCACGACGTTTTGAACCCAGCTCGCGTACCGCTTTAATGGGCGAACAGACCAACCCTTGGGACCTGCTACAGCCCCAGGATGCGACGAGCCGACATCGAGGTGCCAAACCTCCCCGTCGATGGGAACTCTCGGGGAGATCAGCCTGTTATCCCCAGGGTAGCTTTTATCCGATGAGCGACGGCCTTTCCATTCAGCACCGCCGGATCACTAGGACCGACTTTCGTCTCTGCTCGAAATGTCTCTCTCGCAGTTAAGCCAACTTATACCCTTGCGCTCTCTTGGCGGTTTCCATTCGCCATGAGTTGACCTTTGCGCGCCTCCGTTACTCTTTGGGAGGCGACCGCCCCAGTCAAACTGCCCGCCTGACTGTGTCCTCTTCGTCGATTCAGACGCTAAAGTTAGACATTCGAAATCACAAGGGTGGTATCCCAACGATGGCTCCAAGAAAGCCAAAGCTCTCTCTTCTCCGCCTCCCACCTATCCTGTGCATGTGATTTCAAATATCAGTATCAGGCTACAGTAAAGCTCCATGGGGTCTTTCCGTCCTACCACGGGGAACCGGCGTCTTGACCGGTACCACAATTTCACTGGATCTCTCGTTGAGACAGCGCTCAAATCGTTACGCCATTCGTGCAGGTCGGAACTTACCCGACAAGGAATTTCGCTACCTTAGGACCGTTATAGTTACGGCCGCCGTTTACTGGGGCTTCATTTCCAAGCTGCGCCTTGCGGCTCACTCTTCCATTTAACCTTCCAGCACCGGGCAGGCGTCAGACTCTATACTTCGACTTGCGTCTTATGCAGAGTCCTGTGTTTTTGGTAAACAGTCGCTTGAGCCTGGTTTCTGTGGCTGCTCCCCGCTTCACCTTACGATTGACGGGGGCAGCACTCCTTCTCCCTAAGTTACGGAGTTAACTTGCAGAGTTCCTTAACGAGAGTTATTCCACTCACCTTAGCTTGCTCAGCTTGACCACCTGTGTCGGTTTCGGGTACGGGCGCCATAAGTTCTCCCTAGCAGGTTTTCCTGGCAGCGGAGCTTCAACAGCTTCGCCTCGAAATGAGGCTCCCTCTCGGATCTCGGCCTTGACGGGGCGATGTGCTTGACTGTCGCCCCAGCCTGCTTCCTTGGACTGGCTCTTCCATCAGCCGGCCTGTCTAGCTTTCTGCGTCGCTGCTTCGGTCGTAGCGAACTTATCGCGGGGCAGGAATTTCAACCTGCTGTCCATCATCTACGCTTTTCAGCCTTGACTTAGGCCCCGCCTTACCCTGGGCGGATCAACCTTCCCCAGGAATCCTTGGTCTTCCGGTGTATTTGATTCTCGCAAATATGTCGTTACTCATGCCGGCATTCTCACTACTCAGCTGTCCACGAAACTTTACAATTTCGCTTCGTCCCGCTGACTACGCTCCCCTACCGATAGATTGCTCTATCCCATAGCTTCGGCGGCATGCTTAGCCCCCTACATTTTCGGCGCGGGGGTCCTCGACCAGTGAGCTGTTACGCACTCTTTAAAGGATGGCTGCTTCTGAGCCAACCTCCTGGCTGTTTCGGGGTCCCTACATCCTTGTCACACTTAGCATGCTCTTCGGGGCCTTAGCTGATGATCTGGGCTGTTTCCCTTTCGACCACGAACCTTATCACCCGCGGTCTCACTCCTGATTTCTACGTGGCGGCATTCGGAGTTTGATGGCTCGCGCAAATCCCCCAGGACCGCTTGAGCTGTCAGTCGCTCTACCTCCGTCACGAATCCATCAAGGCTGCACCTCAATGCATTTCGGGGAGAACCAGCTATTACCTAACTCGATTAGCTTTTCACTCCTAACCACAGGTCATCCAAGACTTTTTCAACAGGCACTGGTGCGGTCCTCCATGGGGTTTCACCCCCACTTCAACCTGCCCATGGCTAGATCGTCAGGCTTCGGGTTTATTGCAGGCAACTTCGCGCTCTCTTCGAACTCGCTTTCGCTTCGGCTCCGGAACTTCATCCCTTAACCTCGCTGCATGCAATATCTCGCCGGCTCATTTTTCAATAGGCACGCTGTCACTTTCCATACATCGCTGTATTTCCAGCTCCAACTGCTTGTAGGCATACGATTTCAGGTCTCTTTCACTCCCCTCCCGGGGTGCTTTTCACCTTTCCCTCTCGGTACTATGCGCTATCGGTCACTTACAGTATTTAGCCTTGGACCATGGGCGGCCCGGATTCAAACGGAATTTCTCGTGCTCCGCTCTACTTGGGATTCGGTCTTCAGAGGGATCGGGTTTTCGTCTACGCGGCTTTCACGTTCTGCGGCTCGCTTTTCCAACACGATTCGACTAACCCGAGCTTTTCTTACTCTGCGGAAGCTCAGCAGCGCTTCCCCGACTGTCCCGCAACTCCCTCCGCAGCAACGGCTGCTGCCTTGCACTGCGGGGGTTTAGGCTGGCCCCTGTTCGCTCACCACTACTGGGGGATCTCTTCGATTTCTTTTCCTCCGGCTACTGAGATGTTTCACTTCACCGGGTTCCTCTCCTTTACGGAGTCACGGGTCTGCACCCGTGGGGTTGCCCCATTCAGATATCCGCGGATCGAGGCCTGCTTGCGGCTCCCCGCGGCGTTTCGCCGCTTGCTGCGTCTTTCGTCGGCTGTAAGTGCCTAGGCATCCGTCGTATGCCCTTTCTACCTTAACCTGTTTCAGTTTCGTCCTGTTCGATTGTCAAATGGCTGGGCGCGCGGGAGGGGGATCCGGTTTCCCGAGGATCTTTCTCCAACGCTGGATGCCGCGCGCTCTTTCGGCGCTTGCTCTTTGGCGTTTTGCGTTTGGCGCTCGGCGCTTTCTTAATCCAGGCATAAAACGCCCGGTTGGGTTCCTTGACTCGAAGAGGGGGAGAGAAGCGGCGTGAAGCGGGGGAAGATGTTTTGGTATTTCTGTCGTGCAAACGTGCAGCTTGTTTCGTTCAGCTTGAGTTCTCGTTCGCTGATGGTGCTCCTTAGAAAGGAGGTGATCCAGCCGCACGTTCCCGTACGGCTACCTTGTTACGACTTCACCCTCCTCACCGGACACTCTTTAGGCGGATCCTTCCTTGCGGTTAGGCCTCCGGCTTGGAGAGCACCCGACTCGGATGGTGTGACGGGCGGTGTGTACAAGGCCCGGGAACGTATTCACCGCGGCTTGGCTGATCCGCGATTACTAGCGATTCCAACTTCATGCAGTCGAGTTGCAGACTGCAATCCGAACTGGGGATGGCTTTCTGGGATCTGCTTCACCTTCCGGTCTCGCTTCTCTCTGTACCATCCATTGTAGCATGTGTGTCGCCCTGGACATATGGGCCATGATGACTTGACGTCGTCCCCACCTTCCTCCATCTTGTCGATGGCAGTCTCGCCGGAGTGCTCAGCTTTACCTGGTAGCAACTGGCAATAGGGGTTGCGCTCGTTGCGGGACTTAACCCAACATCTCACGACACGAGCTGACGACAGCCATGCAGCACCTGTTCACGTTCCCTTCCTTGCGGAGGGGTCGATCCGCTTTCGCTTCTCTACCGCGTGTATGTCAAGTCCAGGTAAGGTTCTTCGGTTTGCATCGAATTAAACCACGTGCTCCACCGCTTGTGCGGGCCCCCGTCAATTCCTTTGAGTTTCAATCTTGCGACCGTACTCCCCAGGCGGTATGCTTATCGCGTTAACTTCGGCACGAAACTATCGCTAGTCTCACACCCAGCATACATCGTTTACTGCCAGGACTACCGGGGTATCTAATCCCGTTCGCTCCCCTGGCTTTCGCGCTTCAGCGTCAGTATGCAGCCAGCAAACCGCCTTCGCCACTGGTATTCTTCCTGATATCTACGCATTTCACCGCTACACCAGGAATTCTGTTTGCCTCTCTGCTTCTCAAGCTCTCCAGTTTCGTCTGCGAAAAAGGGTTAAGCCCTTCCATTTGACAGACGACTTGAAGCGCCGCCTACGCGCCCTTTACGCCCAGTAATTCCGGACAACGCTCGCTCCCTACGTATTACCGCGGCTGCTGGCACGTAGTTAGCCGGAGCTTCCTCGCAGGGTACCGTCACTTCCTTCTTCCCCTGCAACAGAGGTTTACAACCCGAAGGCTGTCTTCCCTCACGCGGCGTCGCTGGGTCAGGCTTCCGCCCATTGCCCAATATTCCCCACTGCTGCCTCCCGTAGGAGTCTGGACCGTCTCTCAGTTCCAATGTGGCCGGTCGACCTCTCAGTCCGGCTACCCGTCTTCGGTTTGGTGAGCTTTCACCTCACCAACTGCCTGATAGGACACAAGTCTCTCCAAAAGCGCATCTCTGCTTTTCACCTTCCGGCTTATGAGGTATTAGCTCCGGTTTCCCGAAGGTGTCCCTCTCTTTCGGACAAGTCCTTGTGCTTTACTCACCCGTCCGCTGCTCGAATGATTCAATTCAACATATGTCTCCTCAAACCATCCTCGCTCAACTTGCATGTGTTAAGCACGCCGCCAGCGTTCGTCCTGAGCCAGGATCAAACTCTCCGTTGAATCCTTTATCCTTACCTGTTCCATCTTCTCGGATCGTTCCCGCTTGGCTTCTCTTCCTCGTCCTCTTCGGTTGTCAAGAAACGGCGTCGCACGCTCTCCAGCCGCTCTCTCTCTTCCAAAAACGGCTTTCCCGCGCGCAACACGGCGTATATTAACGCGACTATCCTTTTCTGTCTACGATTTCATTCAGATTCTTTTATCACAAATAAAAATCTATTTGTTTTCTTTTATTGAGATTTAATTGATACACTGATTATAAGTCACAAATATTTATTGACTTATTTCTTCAGGCATCATGAAATGTCTTTAAATAAACCATTTAACAGAATATTTCATCTTTAAAATTTCGCGAAAACATTTACCGGCGAGATCGCGGTTCAAAAAAAAGAGACTTTTCTCTTCCTCGCGTTGGAAGAGAAAAGTCTCTTTGTTTACGCTCCGCGGTCGTCGAAGTTCAGCTGCTCCATGGCGAACCTGCGATAATCCATGAATTCTCGGCTGGTGCGGCGGCGCGGATAGGGCAGGTCGACTTTGATGTCGTTGTGGACGCGGCCGGGGCGCGGCGCCATGACGACGACGCGGGAGCCCATGTAGAGGGCTTCGTCCACATCGTGCGTCACCATGACGACCATGGGGCGGTGGCGCGACCACATGGAGAGGATCACGTCTTGCATGGTCATGCGGGTGAAGGCGTCGAGCGCGCCGAGCGGCTCGTCGAGCAGAAAGACCTGCGGGTTGTTGACCATGGTGCGCAGCAGCGCGGCGCGCTGGGCCATACCGCCGGACAGCTGGTGCGGCCAGTTCTTGCGGAATTCCCACAGCCCGGCGGTTCTCATCAGTTCCTCGACTTCGGCCTCATGGCCGCGCAGCTGGCCGCGCATTCTCAGGCTGAAGGCGACGTTCTGTTCCACAGTCAACCACGGAAAAAGCGTCGGTTTTTGAAAGACCATGCCGCGCACGGGGGCGGGGCCGTCGATGACCTCGCCGTTGAGGGTCACCTTCCCGGTCGTCGGCACGATCAGCCCGGCGATCAGGCGCAGGATGGTCGATTTGCCGCAGCCGGAGGGGCCGATGACGCTGATGAACTCGCCGGAGCGAATTTCCAGTTCGATGTCTTCGAGGGCGTTGGTGACGGAACTGCCGGCGTTGGCAAAGCTTTTGCTGACGTGGTCGAGCTTGAGGATATTTTCGCACATGACGGCGGCCTACCTTTCCTGCCAGCGCAGCATGTAGCGGCGGACCGCGCCCAGCAGCGCGTTGACAAGCACGAAGATAACGCAGATGGCGACGACGGCGGCGTACATGTTGCCGTAGCGGGCCCAGCTTTTCTGCCAGGTGATATACCAGCCAAGCCCCGACTCGACGCCGATCATCTCGGCCACCATCAAAGCGACGCAAGCCGTGCTCATGCCTTGAGTCATGCCCTGCAGGATGTTCGGCAGCGCCGAGGGCACGGCGATGGTTCCGACGAGGCGCATGCCTTTGACGCCCAGCGTGCGCGCCGCCTCGAAATAGGCGGGGTCGATGTTGGTGATGCCGGTCTTGGTAGCGATCGTGACGGAGTACCACACGCCGAGGGCGATGATGAACACGCTGCCGCGGAAGAGCGTGGCGGCCAGCACCATGACGACGGGAAGCCAGGTCGTGGAGGGGATGGCGCCCAGCAGGCGCGTAAACGGCTCGATCCAATAGTTGACGTTGCGGTTGTAGCCGCAGGCGATGCCGGTCACCAGCCCGACGCCGACGCCGATGAAGTAGCCGGTGAACAGCAGGATCAGCGAGTTTTTGGCGCAGTCCATCAAGTAGGCCCAGTCGGCGATGGCCGCTTCCAGCATCTGATCGAGCCACGGAAAGTACGGCAGCGGCAGGCCGCCTGTCTTGAGCGTCAGCCAGTCGTAGCCGGCCAGCGCCAGAAAGACGAACGTATAGAAGGGGGCTTTGTAGCGCATCCAGCGGAAGGCGCGGCGCCCGCAAAACGAGGCGAGGAAACCGATCAGCGCCAGCCCCGTCAGGGCGAGGATGAACCAGTTGTAGTCGTTGCCGTGAGTGTTTCCCTGCAGATCGGGAAGGCAGTTGTACTCCCACAGGGCGACGACGCCGGCGACGACGGGAAGAAAACAGACGACGTAATCGAGAAATTTCTGAAATTTCGTTCTCGGGCGGCTCTCGAGAATCGCCAGTTCGTCCCGCGTCAGACGGCGGGGCGGCATCCCGGAAGCGCGGCCGTTTTCATGACCGGGCATAAAGAAAAATCTCCTTTCTTCTCTTCGGCAAGCACTGCGCAGCGCTGGCTGCCTGTCACATTTTCTGTTCCCGTTTCGCGCCGGGCGGAAACGCAAAAAGAGGGGGAGCCGCAGCGAGCCCTCCCCCTTCTGCGCCATACCGCCGGCAGATCTTGTTCACGCCGGACGGAAACTCCGTCCGGAGCAGGTCATTTCGAAAAGATGAATTTCATGAAACGGAAATAGGTATAAACCACGAACACGACAGCGATCAGCGTCGCCGCCGGCACCAGGTACGGTGCGAGCGGCAGGGCGCGCCCAAGCTTGGCGGCGCAGGATGCGCCCTGCTTGAAGGCGATCGCCGAGATCACGAACGGGAAGGTGAAGGCCGCGTAGCTGGGATAGAACGGCAGTTTCAGCATCGAGAAACTCCTGACCAGCGCAAAGACGTACGTCAACAGCGCCAGCGCCAGCAGGAAGGCCAGCATCGCGAAGGACTTGGGCATGACCGACTGCACATAACCGGCCACGCAAAGGCTCGTGGGCGCCGCATAGACGCAGATCAGCGGCATCGCCGGCTCCGGCACGGGCAGCGTTTGATACCGCTTCGTCACCACGAACAGCAGGATCAGAAGCGCCGCAAACCCAAACCAGAAAGCGACGGTGCCGACATCGGCGCCGCGCCCATAAGCGGGCGCCGTCACCGAAGCGACGACAATGCCGACGTAGAGGATGAAGAACACCGTGGTGACCTTTTTCAGATCAAAGCGGAGCACAAACTTGAGAGTGAACCAGACGATCAGCACCACGTGCAGCGCCACGGCGAACCACCACACGAGGCGCGCCGCCGCTCCCGCAAAAGGCAGGATATAAGTGCTCAGCAGCATCAGCGCCATCGGGAACGTGGCGGAGACGCCCGCCGTGATCGGATTTTGCATGTCCTCTCTGACCGCGGCGGGGAAGCAAAACAGCTTCAGAAGCAGCAAAACCAGCAAAAACGCCGCCAGCACCCCGCAGACGGCGCGGATCCCTTCGCCGCAGCTCTGCAGCAGATTGCCCAGCGCAGCGGCGCCCACCATCACGCCCGCCGCGGGAATCGGCACTTTCTTGATGAACTGCATCCGTCAACCTCCGTTCAAATCAGTTCTTCGCAGGCGGCAAATACGGCGCTTTCAGACCTTCGATCGGTCCGTCGTCAACGTTTTTGATGTTCAGCTCGCGGCACAGGATCTCGGCGACCTTGCCCGCGCAGAGACCGGTGAAGGCGATGCACTGAGCCTTGTGTTCCCCTTCGGCCATCTCAAAGCCTCTGGTGAGCACGCGGCAGCAGTTCGCGTGTTTGGCGTTCGCGTCTCTGAACCAGTCGTGCAGCTCGTGCGTGAGCTTCATGCAGTAATTGACCTTCGGATCCTTGGGGCCGTCCTGCGTCGTGCGGCCGAAAAACAAACTCAGCGCCATGATGCCGCCGTTCAGCGCCCCGCACATGCAGCCGGAGCGCCCGGCGCCGATCGCCATGCCCGACGACAGAGCGATGACTTCTTCGGGAACGTCCACGTTGAAATCGCTTCTGATCGCCGACATCACCGCCTCGCAGCAGAAGAAGCCGTTTCTGTAAAGATCTTCCGCGTGCTTCTGGACGGCCTTCGGGCTGACCTGTTCGACTGAGTACTTTACCATTGAAAAACTCCCCTTGAGATATGATTGGATGTTTTTTCGCCGGGAGCCCCCTCGCGGCAAAAACATCTTAAAAACGAACGATTTGGCGCGGTCGATCTCAATCGTTCCCGAGAACCGGATCCCAGACCTGCTTCATCAGCGCATCGGTATCCTTTTTGGCGTCGATGAGGCCGAAAGTCTTGTAGTCGTCGATGATGTTGCGCAGCGCGGCTTCCGTAGCTTCGTCGCTGATGCTGTAGTCGTAGGTCTTGAAGATCTCGAGCACGAGCTTGGGATCGCCGGCCGCCCATTTGTTCGCCTGAAGCACGGCGACGGCCTCTTCGGGGTGCTCCATGACCCAGGCGCTGGCGGCCTCGTGAGCGCGAGTCAGTTTTTTCACCGTGAGCGGGTTCTCGTTGTAGAAATCGAGGTTGACGGCGTGGATGCAGCAGGGCTCCTGCTTGAAATCCTCGTCGAACGTCAACGAGCGGATGATGCGCAGTTCGCCGCTGTCGAGGAATTTCTTGGCGAACTGGTCGCCGAGCAGCGCCGCCTGCACTTCGCCTTTCTTCATGGCCATCACGGCGACGCCCGCTTCGGCGACTTTCCATTTGATCTGGCGCGGATCGACCTTGTCGTGGTTGAAAAAGCGCATGGAAATGTTCTGATCGGAACCGCCGATGCCGTCGGGAATGGCGACGTATTTGCCGACCAGATCGGCCGTAGTCTTGATCGGACTGTCCACGGGCACATACAGCGATTTACAGCCCGAATGGATGCCCGTGGTGAACTTGACGCGCACGCCATTGACGGTGGGAACGAGCATCGTGGCGATATGATCGCCCGTCACGTCCACCTTGCCGGTGCCGATGGCGTCGATCTGACCGCTACTGCCGCCGGCCATACGGATCACTTCGGTCTTCAGCCCTTCCGCTTCGTAAAAACCTTTCAGCTGGGCGATGCCGAACGTGCCGAGGCAGAGGCCGCCGTTGTAACCGATCTTGATGACGCGGCCGTAGGCGGGTTCCTTCCTCCAGGCGGCGTCTTCCTCTTCCTTCGTCATGGCGGCGGCAGGCGCAGCCATCAGCGCGGCGCAGAACAGAACGACAAGAAACTTTTTCATCAACAGCTCTCCTTCATAATGTTTTTTCGTAGAGGTCAAATCAAGAACACGAAAAGTCGCTGAGATCCAGGCTTCCGTTACTTGGCGCTGAACTGATCGTACGCTTCCAGCACGATCCCGGCATAAGCCGAGCTGGGGCCGCCGCCCATAAGGACGGCGACGCCAAGCGCTTCGGCCAGCTCTTCGCGCGTGACGCCGGCCTTGATGGCGTTCTGGACGTGCGAGTTGATGCACATTTCGCAGTGGGCCTGCAGGCCGAGCATCAACGCGATCAGTTCCTTGGTCTTCAGGGAAAGCGCGCCCTCTTTCAGCACGGCGCCGGCCAGGCCGCCGAAGGCCTGCATCGTTTCGGGGGCCGCTTCGCGCAGTTTTTTGCCGCGCAGGCCGGCCTGACGCGCCGCGTTTTTGTAGTCCACCTGTTTTTGAGGTTTCTCCGCTGCAAAAGCCACGCTGCTCAAAACCATTATCATGGCGGCTGCCAACACTAGAATTTTCATGATAAATTTCTCCTCTCGATCATGTGTTCGATCTTGAAAGACCGTTCCGAAACTAATCGTGCTGCAGGACCGGATCCCAGATCTTTTTCAGGATCTTGTCGGGATCGAGGCGGGGGTCGAGAATGCCGAAGCTCTGATAATCGCGGATGATAAGGCGCAGCGTCTCCTCCGTCGCCTGATCGCTGATGCCATAATCCAGAGTTTTCTGGATGGACTGCACGAGGTCGAAGTTGCCGGTGACGTACTTGTGGTCAAGGAGGAGGCGGACGCTCTCGTCGATATTGTCGAGAATCCACTGACTGGCCTTTTCATGGGCGCGGGTCAGTTTCTTCACGGTGATCGGGTTCTCGTTGTAGAAGTCCAGATTGACGGCATGAACGCAGCAGGCTTCTTTCTTGAAGTCATCGTCGTAGGTCAGCGAACGTACGATGCGCAGGGTACCATCGTCGAGGAAACGGCGCGCGAACTGATCTTCAAGCAGCGCGGCCTCAATCTCTCCGTTCTGCATGGCCATGATACTGACCCCCGCTTCCACGACCTTCCATTTGATGTCACGGAAGGGACTGATACCGTCGCGGCTGAAAAAGCGCATGGCGATGTTCTGATCCGAATCGCCAATGCCGTTCGGCACAGCTACCGTCTTGCCGACCAGATCTTTTGTGTTCTTGATGTCGCCCTTGGCGAGCACGTACAGCGATTTACAACCAGTGTGGATGCCCGTCGTGAATTTCATGCGCACGCCGTTAACCGTAGGAATGATGAACTTAGCGATATGGCCGCCCACCACATCGACTTTGCCGGTGCCGATGGCGTCCACGTCCTTGGTCATGCGCGTGATCTTGACTTTCAAGCCCTCTTCGGCGTAGAAACCCTTGATGTCGGCAATGCCAAAAGTGCCGAGACACAGACCGCCATTGTAGCCCACATTGATCACGCGCCCGTAAGCAGGCTCCTTCTTCCAGGCCGCGTCTTCCTCTTCCTTCGTCATCGCGAAGGCCGCGGCAGAAACAAGCGTCGCCGCACCTGCCAGAACCGCAACCAGCTTTCTGTTCATAAAACGATCGCTCCTTCTCAACCGTTAGTAACAGTTATAGTTTTTATGCTTAATCAACATATCATTCGGCTTTTGAAAAGTCAATTCGAATTTATGAACAGTATTACTCTCAAGAAAACATTTTGCATCGTCTTGGTTGTTCGGAAATTCTGCTTCGCCGCAAATCATCAGTTCTGTCCGAAAGAATCGTTTGCAAAGGGGCGTTCCTGCCTTATTCTTTTACGATCACGTAAGTACGCTTAAAAATTTCCGGCAAAACCAAGAATCATACGCCAAAAATCACAACGCGTCGCCCTTTTTTTGTCCATTTCGCACTGGACGGGGACGGACCCGTCGTTTATGATGAAACACGGTTTTCGAAAAGAGCGCCCGTTCGATGAACTTTATAAAGGAGGAGTCCGTCATGAACGACATGATCAAGGCCGCGGCCGAACAGTTCGCCCGCGAGAACGTAAAAGAGGCTCAGGACCTGCTGCGCACGCTGGGGAAGATCCCGGCGCCGTCGCACGACGAAGGCCGGCGCGCGGCCTTCGTCAGCGAGTGGTTCAAATCGCAGGGATTCAAGGACGTGCAGATCGACGCCGCCCAAAACGTGATCTGTAAGTTGGGGCCACAGGACAGCGATCTGATCGTCTTCGCAGCGCACACCGACATCGTCTTTCCCGACACGGCGCCGCTGCCCATGCGCGAGGAAGACGGCCGGCTCTACGCGCCCGGCATCGGCGACGACACCGCCAACCTCGTCAACCTGATGATCGCCGCCCGTCATCTGGCGTGGCGCGAAGAGGAACTGACGCAGGGCGTGCTGATCGTCGCCAACGCCTGCGAAGAAGGGCTGGGCAACCTCGACGGTACGAAGGCGCTGTTCGCCGCCTACGGGCCGCGCGTCACGGCCTTTTACTCGCTCGACGGCAAGCTCGGCCATTGCTGCAGCGGCGCCGTCGGATCCTATCGTTACCGCGTCACGTGCCGGACCACGGGCGGCCATTCCTACGCCAACTTCGGCAACGCCAACGCCATCGAATGCCTGGCGCACCTGATCGAGGATCTCTACGCCGTCACGCTGCCCGAAAGCGCGCGCACGACCTTCAACGTCGGGCGCATCGAGGGCGGCTCCACCGTCAACTCCATCGCCCAGTATGCCGCGATGCTGTACGAATTCCGCTCTCCTTCCCAGGAATGCCTGGATTACATGAAGGTCCAGTTCGACGCGATCCTCAACGCCAACCGCAACCGCGGCGGCGAATTCGCGGTCGAACTGTTGGGAGTCCGCCCCGGCGACGGCATGCTGAACCGCGAAGCGCTGCAAGCCTTTACCGCCCGCACGTTGGACGTGATCCGCAGCTATTACGACGGCGAACTGACCGTCACCCCCTCGTCCACCGACAGCAACGTGCCCCTGTCCCTGGGCATCATGGCCAATACGCTCGGCACCGTCGTCGGCATGGGCGCGCACACCCGCGAAGAGTGGGTAGACCTGGGTAGTCTGGAAACGGGGCTGAAAATCGCCCTCAGCCTGATGCTCGCCGCGCAGGCCCCCTAGAATAAAATCAGCCGCGAAAAAGCGGCGAAACGGAAAAAGAACAAAAACGCCGGAAGAAGCGAAAGCGCCCCGACACGACGCGACGAAAGAGATTCATCGGTCGTACCGGAGCGCTTTTATAGGACGTTTTTTTTCGATGTTCCACGTAGAACTTTTTTCTATCGTTCATGAATTTGCAATGGATAAGAACACATCGTATATAATTAATATTATTGCCGCCGCTTCTTCGCGACGGCGGTCGTTTCAAAAAACATGATAAACTGAACGCAAAAAAGGAGGGAAGCGCGATGGAAAGCAGAAACGGCGGCAATGTGCGCGAGATCCTCGGCGCGCCGGCGCTGATCGTGCGCCGCCCGCAAAAGAACATGTACCTGAGCGTGCGTCCCGACGGCATGCTGCGCGTCTCCTGCCCGACGGGCACGCCCGATGCGGAGATCGAACGCTTCGTCGCTTCGCAGTCGCGCTGGCTGCACAAGCGCCGCGCCGCCGTTTTGCAGATGCTGGACGAGCGGACGAAACACGACGCCGGCGACACCGTGCTGTTATGGGGCCGTTCTCTGCCGCTGGCCGTCGCACACGGACGGCCGTACGGCGCCAGCCTGCGCGGCGAAACCATTCTCCTGAACCTGCCGGAAAACGGCACCGCCGATGAACGGGGCAAACTGATCCACAGCTTTCTGCGCGCCCGCCTCGGGCTCGCCATCCCGCCGCTGCTGGCCCATTGGCAGCCCGTGCTGGGCGTGCGAGCCTCGGGGTGGCATGTGCGCGACATGACGACGCGCTGGGGCAGCTGCAATACGCGCACGGGGCGGCTGTGCTTCAATCTTCGCCTCGCCGCCAAAGACCCGTGCTGCCTCGAGTAGGTCGTCGTGCACGAACTCAGCCATCTGATCGTCGCCAGCCATTCGGCCGCCTTCTGGAACTGCGTAGCCCGCTGTCTGCCCGACTGGCGGCAGCGGCGCGCGTTGACCAACCAGACAATGAAAGAACCGTCCGCAGAATAGCCTACACGAAAATGCAGGGCGTCACTGCCATCCAGAACAGCAACGTCACCATGCACAGCAGCGTCGACGACGCTACCAGCATGGCCGCGTAGTCGGCGTCCATGCCGAAGCCGCGGGCCAAAACGTAACAATTGAAGGCCGGCGCCACCGCGGATCCGACCACCGCCACCTGCATGACAACGGGATTTTCCACGGGAAAAAGCATGAACGCAGCCATGACGATCGCCGGGTGAAGGAACAGCTTCATGAGCATGTCGGGCCAGGCCGATTTGACGTCGCTCCACAGACGCTCCGGCGCCAGCGCCGCGCCGATGACCAGCAGCGCCATGCCGTTGCCGCAGTCGCCCAGCACCTCGAGGACGCGCGCAAACCATTGCGGGATATAAGGCGTCCAGCCCAAAGCGCCGATCAGGATGCCGCAGATGCCCGCCAGCAGGATCGGATTTCTGACCGTCCGCACCAACGCGTTCGCCAGTGACCGGCCGTCGCTCTGACCGCTCATGGCAATTTGCGACATCAGCAGCGGTACGAGGTTGAAATACGGCGTTCCCACCGCCACGAAGAGCAGCTGCGCTTCCGTGCCCGCCTGTCCGAGCCAAAGCGTCATCACCGGCAGGCCGATAAAGATCGCGTTGGGACGCACCGACGTGAGCATGGACACGGCGCGCCGTTCGGGCGCGATCTTGCGCAGTCCCGACATCACCCAGAACACTGCCGTCGCCGCCGCATAACCGCCAATGAGCACGGCAGCAAAGCGCCAGCCATGGATCATGGACGCGTTGAAGCCAAGTCCGGCCTTGAAAAAGCTGACGGGCATCAGCAACGAGAAAAGCAGCCCGTTCAGTTCCTTCAGTCCGGTTTCAGTCAGCCGCCCCCGTCTTTTCAGAAACCAGCCGCAGCCCATGACGATGAAAATCACCAGATTCGTTAGAAAGCCCTGCATCGTTTCAGCCCCTCCGTCCGCATCCGATCAGGATCGGCGGCTCTCGAGACGGGAAATGTTCCACGTGGAACAATCCCTGCCGTCGCCGTCTCGTCACTTTTCGACAAGTTTACCACGCTCACCTGAAAGCCGCTACGCGAGACGGAACACTCGTCGCCAGCCACAGCATTTTACTGTTTTTTAATAAAGAGACCGTATCAGTCCCATCCTCATAATGATAATGCCGCCAGACCGTCGGAAGATTTCCGACGGTCTGGCGGCATTATTCGCGTCTCGCTCTTATTTCTGGACCGGCATGGGCACGGGAACGTCGGCGGGGATGGGGCAGCGGTAGGGTTCGCCGTGGGTGGCTTCGAGAAACTCCGCCTTGGCGGCGGCGACAAGCTGCGGGTCGGCGGCGACCTTGGCGGCCGTCAGAGCCAGGGCGCGGGCGCCGTAAAGCATGCCTTTCATGCCGATGGACGAGCCGGCGCAGGATGTGACCTGCCAGCTGTGGCCGGGAGCGGCGCAGTTCCACGAAGCGGTGTTCACTTCCGCACAGGGGACGATGTGCTGCACGTCGCCCACGTCGGTGGAGCCAAAGCCATTCTCCTCGCGGATCCCGACGCTGACGCCGAGCGGGCCGTCGTAATCGGGGCGCCGTTTGATCTGATCGTAGTTCGGATTCTGTACGTTGATAGCCTCGGCGAATTCCAGCTCTTCCTCGGTCCAGACGGGCCTTTCCACTTCCTGCAGGCTTTGATAGATTACGTCGCTGAGGACGCGGTTTTCCAGCGTCGGATAACAGCCGCCGAGGAACTCGATCTCCACTTTCGTCTCGGTCATGTGCGCCGCCCCCTCGGCGACCAGCACGAGGCGGCGATACGTGTCTTCCACGGCCTCGCGGGTCAGGGCGCGCACGAAGTACCAGACGCAGGCTTTGTCGGGGACGATGTTGGGAGCCATCCCGCCGTCGGTGACGACGTAATGGATGCGGTTGTCCATGGTGACGTGCTCGCGCAGGTAGTTGGCGCCGACGTTCATGAGCTCGACGGCGTCGAGGGCTGAGCGGCCGTTCTCCGGCGCGCCGCCGGCGTGAGAGGTGCGCCCCGTGAAATGGAACTTGGCGCTGTTCAGGCCCGTCATGACGCCGCGCATGACGCAGTTTTTCGCGGCTCCGTGCCAGGAAAAAGCGAGATCCAGCTCACGGAACGCGCCGCCGCGGGCCATGAAGACCTTGCCGGTAAGGGCCTCTTCGGCGGGACAGCCATAGTAAACTACGGTACCGGGACAGCCGGAAGCCCGCAGCTCTTCTTTCAAGCCGTACGCCGCCGCCAGCGGCGCCACGCAGAGCAGGTTGTGCCCGCAGCCCTCCCCCGGCGCGCCGTCCCGTACGGGTTCCTGGCGGGTGCCGACCTTCTGGCTCAGACCGGGCAGAGCGTCGAACTCGCCCAGAAAACCGATCGTCGGTTCGCCGCTGCCCCAACTGGCACGCAGGGCCGTGGGCATCCCGTACATCCCCGTTTCCACGACAAAGCCCAGCTCGCGCAGCAGCTCGGCAGTGACCGCGCACGTGCTCACTTCGTTGTAGGCGGTCTCGGGATGCTCCCAGATTTTTTTAGCGTGGGCGACAAACTGTTCCTCTTTCGCTTGAAGAGCTTTTAACGCCGCTTCTCCGACCATAAAAATTCCTCCTAGAATAATGTAGTCGCACTTCCTAGAATAATGTAGTCGCACTTGTTGACAGATTATTGAACGGAACAATCTGCGATAATGTCAGCATGCAGTGTGAGCGTCGCCGTTTGTTTCCTTGGGGACATTTCCTCGTAAAGGAGAGTGCGCCTCACCTCTTGCGGCAGTTCACGAATGAGCTGGATGTTGAGACCGAAGGTCTTCTCCGTCTGTCCAAGGAGGTTGTGAGCCGCAGGAAGCGTGAGAATTCACCTGCAAATACGTTGTGGTGAGGTGACTCATGTACTATCTTGGTATTGACATCGGGAAGAACAATCACGAAGCAGGGCTTATCAGGGAGGACGGCAGCCACGTCGGCAAGTCGCTGCGTTTCGCCAATGCGCAGGAGGGCTTTCAGCAGCTTCTGCTCTTTCTCGAACAGAGTCTTCCCGAGCGGGAGGCCTTCTGTATCGGCATGGAGGCGACCGGTCATTACTGGCTCGCGCTCTACTCCTTTCTGCGGGAGCAGGGTTTTGCTCTGCATGTGATCAACCCGATCCAATCCGACAGTCTGAGGAACTTCCACATCCGGAAGCAGAAAACGGATGCGGTCGACTGCTTTCTGGTGGCTGAGGTGATCCGTTTCGGCTCGTTCAGCGCAACTCATCTGGCTGATGAAGATATCATGGCGCTGCGCAATCTGGCCCGTTTCAGAGAGTCGCTCAAGGACTCCTGCGCCGACTACAAGCGACAGGTCGTCACCGTTCTGGATCAGGTGTTTCCGGAGTATGCCGCCTTGTTCTCCAACGTCTTTGGCGAGAGTTCAAAGGCATTTCTCAAGACGTACGGCACTCCGGAACAGGTGGTCGACGTGAACACGAAATCGCTGGCCGCTTTGCTCAGAAAAACCAGCCGGGGCCGGCACGGTACTGACAAAGCCCGTGAGCTCAAGTCTCTGGCGGCGCGTTCGGTCGGCCTGACTCTGTGTTCGGATGCCTTTGCCTTTCAAATCAGGATTCTCATCGAACAGATCGAATTCACGGAGAAGCAGATCGATGAGATCGACAAGAAGATCGCCCGGCAGCTGAGGAAGTTTAGCTCTGTCATCCTCACTGTCCCCGGCGTGGGGCCGGCGACGGGCGCCGTGATCCTCGGTGAGATCGGCGATATCAGTCGTTTCTCCAATCCCAAGAAACTCGTCGCCTTTGCCGGGATCGATCCGACTTCGTTTCAATCGGGGAACTATGTCGGCCAGCACAACCGCTTGTCCAAGAAAGGATCCCCCTACCTGAGACGAGCTGTCTGGATGTCGGCGCTGATAGCAGTCAGATGCGATCCTGTCTTCAAAGCGTTCTACGAAAAGAAGCGCGGTGAGGGGAAAGCGCATGGGACTGCATTGGGGGCTGTGTCGAGAAAACTGCTTTATACGATTTACGCTGTTCTGAAAGCCAACAAACCTTACGAGGTACGCCGCCAGGGCATAGAATGATTCTGTTCCCGCGGGGTTCCCTGCTCGTATCGCTTCCGTGTGAGCTCGTTCGCGTGCTTGTTTTGTCTGAGTTCTGTCCAATATGCCGTTTTCAGGGGCGCTTTGGCTTTTTCACGCGGGCAACCGGCTAGAAATACTTCGGGCATGAGCTCGAATTTCCTACTTGACTTTTAATAGCTGGTCTCCTTCTGAATTTCTCGAATTCACGCGCGGCAAAAAACGGGGATTGCCGCGGGAATCAAGAAAATTGTCCGAGCACATATCGAACGACATCAGCGTTCATATGTTCCAACAGAGAATGTTCCACGTGGAACATTCTGCCCGAAAATGAACGCAACGCTTTTTTCGCGTTGACATGCCTCTTTGCCTCGGGACTTAACGGCGCGGCGCGCTCAGTCCCGGCACGCGCCCGGCCAGCTCGGCCAGAGAAACGCGCCGGTGCCCCTGAAAGCCTGTCACCGTCTCGGCGGCCAGCATCGACGAGAGGATCGCCTCGTGTACCGACTCGATCACGGCGCGGAAGAACAGGTTGGCGTGCGCGTCGCTGACCGAACGAAACGCCAGTTCCCCCGCCGCGTCGAAGGGAACCCGCTGCGCGGTGGAAAAAGCCACGGCGATCTCGCCGCTGCCGTTGCCGATGATCGAGCCGGTGTGCGTGATGCCGGCGCTGGCGCGTTTACAGAGCCTCTTCAGCTGGCGCGCGGTCATGGGCGCGTCGGTGGCGATCAGCACGATGCAGGATCCCTGCTCGCGCAGCTGTTCCGCGGCGAGGATCTTTTTCGCTTCGGCCCCCGTCGGCTGACCGTCCAGCGTAAAGTCCTCCATCTCGCCGAAGTTGCTCAGAACCAGCGCGCCCAGCGTATAGGTCCGTGCGCCGGCAGTCACCAGCCGCGAAGCCGAACCGACGCCGCCCTTGAACTGGTAGCAGCTCATGCCCCGTCCCGCGCCCACGGCGCCGAGAGCGAAATCGGGCGCGGCGGCCGCCAGCGCCTGACGCGCCAGCTCCGGCGTCACCGCCTGGACGCGGATGTCGTTTAGAAAACCGTCGTTGCACTCGCACACCAGTGGATTGACCGTGCCCGCCGCGCCGCCGATCGACGGTTCGCTCTCGATCATCGCCTGGGACAACGCGCGCCAGACGTCGCCGACGCTGAGAGTATTCGTCAGCAAAATCGGCGTTTCCAGCGTGCCCAGCTCGTCGATCTGCACCAGCCCCGCCGTCTTGCCGAAGCCGTTGATCACGTGCGAGGCGGCGATCAGTTTGTTCCGGAACAAACTGCCCGGCGCGGGAATCACCGCCGTCACGCCCGTCTGCGTTTTCCCTTCCGCCAGCGTCGCGTGTCCCACGATCACGCCCGCCACGTCGGCGATCGTGTTGCGGGGGCCTTTGGGCAGGCGGCCGGCGCTCAGTCCGAAACGCTCGAGCCAGTCGTTGTTTTTCACGTTTCACACGTCCCTTTCACAGCGCAAGATGAAAGAATCCCGTTCATATTATAGCCGCCGGGCCATAAAAATCGAGCCGCTCCGTCTCTTCCATCCGAAAAAAACGGCGCGGCTCGATTTTTACGATCGGGGAAAAAATCAGCTCAACAGCGCCAACAGCAGCCCGCCAGCGACGACGGAGCCGATCTGTCCGGCCACGTTGGCCGCGGAAGCCTGCATGAGCACGAACGTGCCGGGTTTTTCCCTGGCCGCCATCTGCTGGATCGTGCGCGACGACATCGGGAAGGCGGAAATGCCCGCCGCGCCGATCATCGGGTTGATCTTTTCCTTCATGAACAGATTCAGCAACTTGGCGCTGAGCACGCCGCCGGCCGTATCGAAGACGAAGGCCACCAGCCCCATGCCGAGGATCATCAGCGTGTCGGCGCGCAGGAAGCGGTCGCCCGTCATCGTGCAGGAGATGCCTAGCCCCAGCATGATCGTGACGATGTTGGCCAGCTCGTTCTGGGCGCTGTTGGAAAGGCGCGCGACTACGCCGCTCTCGCGCAGCAGGTTGCCGAACATCAGAAAGCCGATCAGCGTTGACGACGAGGGCGCGAAGATGCCGACCACGATCGTGACGACGATCGGGAAGAGGATCCTGGCACGCTTGCTCACCGTGCGCCCGGCGCGGAGCGTCATGTTCATGCGCCGCTCCTCTTTGGTCGTCAGCGCGCGGACCACCGGCGGCTGGATGACCGGCACCATCGACATGTAGGAATACGCCGCCACGGAGATCGGTCCCAGCAGCTGCGGCGCGAAGCGGCTGGAGACGAAGATCGAGGTGGGGCCGTCGGCGGCGCCGATGATGCCGATCGAAGCCGCTTCCCTGACGCTGAAGCCGAAAACGTAATAGGCCAGCCCCATGGTGAGGAAGATGCCCGCCTGCGCCGTCAGGCCGAAGAGCGCGTAGACGGGGCGTTCCATCACGGGCGAAAAGTCCATCATCGCGCCGATGCCGATGAAGATCAGCAGCGGGAACATCTCGTTGGCGATACCGGCGTCGAACAGCACGCTGATCGCCCCCGGCACCACCGTGCCGTCCATGGCCTGCGTCAGCGCCGCCGTCATGGGAATGTTCACCAGCACGGTGCCGAATCCCATCGGCAGCAGCAGCGAAGGCTCGTATTCCTTGGCCACCGCCAGCCAGACCAGCGTCAGGCCGATGCCGATCATCACCGCCTGCTGCCAGGTCAGGCTCAAAAAACCCTGAAACAACGCTTCCAAAACGATTCTCCTCTCAAAATTCCAGCGATGCCGCGGCAGAGCGCGGCTCAGTCTTCCTCGGGCGGCAGCGGCTCGTCGAGCAAGGCGAGGTTGACGTGGCAGTAGCCGCACGGCTTCTTTTTCAGATAATCCTGATGGTATTCCTCGGCCGCATAAAAGTTGACCAGAGGCTCCACCGTCGTGACGACGGGCTCGTCCCAGTTCTTCTGTTCTTTGGCGAGAAGCTCCTCGGCCAGACGGCGCTCCTCGTCGTCGTTGTAGTAGATGGACGTACGGTACTGCGCGCCGATATCCGGCCCCTGCCGATTCAGCGTCGTCGGGTCGATGATGCGCAGATAGTGGCGCAGCAGCGTGCGCAGGCTGATGATCTGCGGGTCGTATTCGACCTTGCAGGCCTCGGCGTACCCTGTGCCGCCGGCTTTGACCTGTTCGTACGTCGGGTGCGGCATGCGCCCGTTGGCGAATCCCACTTCCGTATCCAATACGCCGGGCAATTCCCTCATGTAGGCCTCGAGGCCCCAAAAACAGCCTCCGGCCAAAACGATCCTCCTCGACATCGGTCTTCCTCCTTATTATTCCCGCGGCTCGGCGGGAACGGGCATACGCTCGGGGATCGCCGCCACCTCCAGCCCCAGATGGCACGTTCCCCGTTCCACATCGACTCGATCACGGGGCGCCGCGGGCTTGCGTCAAAACAGCGGGCGACGGCTCCGGCTGTTTCATATCGAAATTATATTCTGCGCCGTAGCGAAAAGCAAACGCAACGCGGCTTTGCGTCCCAGGGACAAAGCGGCGTCGCCCGGCGCGTGGATCCGAAGCCTTGATACATTGTTTGACGAATAGACAGTGTTCCCCGGCGGGCGGACACGACGACAAACGCCTTCGCGGCGGCGAAATACGGCGATCCGAATTTCCAGACAGGATACTATAAAATACGGGCCGTCAAGCGCCGGAAACGACGCCTGACGGCTCTTTCGCTTTCTTTCGCTTAATCGTTTTTCTCCGATCCCCGCTGCTTCCAGACGCGGAAAACCACGGCAACCAGCGAGAGCGCGGTCAGACCGGCCAGTATCGGCCCGAGAGAAGCGTCTTTCTCCGGGGACTGCTCCGAGTTCAGCATGGCGGCAATATAAAAGAGGCTGTATCCAAAAGACAGCCATTTGACCAAGGAGCCGCGCTTTTTGCCATAGAAAAACGCCAGGTTGCTGACGAACGGCAACACAAAGCCCACAAGACAGAGAAAAAACGTTCCCGCCATGGAGGCTACCGTACTGCCCACCTTTTTCACCTCGGCGACCGCCGCCCTGGAACGGTCGGCGATATAACCGCAGGACGAGCACTCGCCTTTGAACATGCGCGCGCCGCAGCGGGGGCACCTCTGCCCTTCGTCGTCGGCCCGCACGCCGCACTGCGGACAGGCCGCGCCGTCGTACTCGGCGCCGCAGTTTTTGCAGATGTGATCCGCCGCGCGCCCGCCGCAATAGGGACATTCGTGCAGGGCTCCGTCGAATTCGGAGCCGCAGTATGCACACTTCTTCATTGGTGATTCCTCCGTTCGTCGGGATAAAAACCCGAAATCACGTTTTTATTTTCGAATAATATCACAGCGGCCGCCAAAAAAGAAGCGCGCGAAACTTTTTCCATCGCACAGCCGCGGACGAAGCGGCTGCGACGGACTGAAAAAACGCGAACTCTCGCGGCAAATTCTGCGAGAGAAGAAATTGATTAAACCTGACTATAAATTTTCCCCGCTCCGTCTGCGCCGACGCAGGAGATCCCGCGAACGCTTTTCGTCCGCGGGATCTCCTGTGCTCGTTATTCCGTTTTCTTCCAGGTGGCGTCGGTGAACACCGTGCCGAAACGCACGTTGACGCCGAATTCCGGCGCCGTCATCAGGCCGTCGCCGTTGCGTTCCGCCAGTCCGGCGGCGGCCGCCGCGGTCTGGTCGGGGAACTCGGTGACCGGCGTTTCGCCGTCCATATACGCCTTGGGCATGACCTCGCCGGCAAAGCCGTAGCGGCGCAGACACGCTTTGACGTGTTCGGCCAGCAGCTCCACCTTGTCTCCCGCTTCGAAGTAGGCGCGCGCGTAAGCCCAGACGCTGCCGTCGGCCGGTTCGAGGCGCACAGCGTAGGACACGGCCTGCGTCAGCGCCGGATAAGGCAGCTTTTCGTTTCCCGCCAACGAAGCATATCCGACCAGTACCGCGCCGGCGTTCATCAAGTTGCGGCGCAGTTCTTCCCTTAACACTCCCATCGGAAAATCCTCCTCGATCAGCGCTCTGTAAGACGCCGTTTTTTCTTATTATATACCAGTCCCCGATCTCCCATCTGATTCTACGAATGTCAAAAAGCGCCATCACTTGTCCATATGACATGAAAAGCAAATTTCATGGGCTTCCAGCATCCTTTTCATAAATATCCGTTCCATACTAAAAATTAGAGTATACATGGCATTATTCATTTATTAATGTTATAATTTTTCACGAATAAGATATCATCGGAAGCTCTCCGAAAGATGGAGACCTCCCTCGTGAAGGCAAAGAAGAAGGCGGTCCGTAAATTCTATTGTCTTTATGGGCGATTGAGCGTTATTCAAAAAATGGAGAACTTTTAAGGGGGAAAATGCGTTGCTAGATCTTTTGATTCGAAACGGTACCGTCATTGACGGAACACGAACGACGCGGCGGAAATCAGACGTTGGCGTCCGCCATGGAAAGATCGTCGCGGTCGCCCCGCAGATCGAAGAAGAAGCAAAGGAGACGATCGACGCCTCTGGAAAAATCGTCGCTCCTGGATTCATCGATATCCATTCCCACTCCGACATGAGTCCCTTTTTCACCAATCAGAAAATGCAGAGTAAACTCTATCAAGGCATCACGCTCGAGATTGTCGGAAACTGCGGCATCTCGTGTCTGCCGACCGACGACGCTTCACGCGAGGCGATCACTCGCCTCATCTCTTCAGGTCTCGAACTGCCGATGGATGGCAGGACCGTCGAGGACGATTCTCTGTCGGATTATGCCGAACACCTGAAACGTTGCCCAGCCGCGACAAATATCGGCGTCCTTGTCGGTCACGGCACACTTCGCGGCATGGTCATGGGATTTGGCATGCGAAAACCGACTTTCGAGGAACAGAAACATATGGAGCGCGTGCTTGAGCGGGAACTTAGCGAAGGCGCATTTGGCATGTCGCTCGGCCTGATTTATCCGCCCAGTTCGTACGGCGCGATTGACGAGTTCGTCGCGTTGGGCAAAGTGCTTAAAAGGCACGATGCGATCCTTACTGTTCATATGCGCAGCGAGAGCACGAAAATCTTTGAAGCGGTCGATGAAATGCTCGAAGTGGCGCGCCATTCCGGCGTCCACGTCGAGATTTCCCATCTCAAGTTGATCGGCAAACCGCAATGGGGCCGTTCCAAAGAGCTCCTTGCAAAAATCAGAGCGGCCCGCGAAGAAGGATTGAATATCACGTGCGACCAGTATCCATATACCGCAACGTCGACAGGCATGTCGGCCTTGGTTCCTGCCTGGGCCCATGATGGCGGTTCGGATGAAATGTGCAAACGCCTTGCGTCTCCGACGGAAGAATTGCTCTCTGAAACGGAATCGGAAATCGAACGCCGCGGCGGCGCCCATGCGGTTCTGGTCGTTTCCACGCACGGCAGACTCCCGCAGTATGAAGGGAAACGCCTTGACGAGATCGCCGCGGACATGGAGCTGCCTCCGGCTCAGGCCGTCGTTCGCCTGCTGCGTGCGAGCGATGGGGGCGTTCCGTGCTGTTATTTCAGCCTTTCGGAAGACGATATGCTGCACATTATGCGCGAGCAGTTCGTCTGTATCGGATCGGACGGTTACGCGATGACCTATGACCGCCATTTTCTTGGGACGAACCCGCACCCGCGCAGTTTCGGCACCTTTCCCCGTTATTTCCAGACGATCAGGGAACATCGGCTGATGAGCCTCGAAGACGCTGTTTACAAGGCTACAATGCTTCCGGCGCAAATCCTCGGCCTGAAGGACCGCGGCGTGATTGCCGTCGATAAGATCGCGGATATAACCGTTTTCGATGCGGCCGAAATTAGCGACCGCGCCACGTACACCGATTCCCCGCAGAAACCGGCAGGCATTTGCGCGGTTGTGATCGACGGCCGTGTCGCGTTCAAAAATGGCGAACAGACTGGCGATAACATCGGACACCTTGTTGTCCATAAATAACGACCATGGGGAGAGGGATTTCCATGTTGGGGCCTTATGCGTTGATTCCTGAAGAATCGTTATGGGCATTGATTCCGCTTGCAGTATACATTCTTGTTTCGTTCCGTCCGAAAGTTCACGCGCTGACGATCGCGATGATCGCCTGTCTGTTTGGTTATATTCTGACGGGACAAACCCCCGCCATGACGGGAGCTCTCGTTGTGAAATCGCTGGGATCGACGCTCGGTCTGATCGGCTTCATCATCATGTGCGGCGCCGGGCTCGGCAGTGTCATGAGCGAGGCGCGTGTAAGCCATACGATCGTGTATTGGATCGTCAAATATATCGGCGTGACGACTGAAAAACGTGCCATTCTCTGTGTGATCGTCACAACAACGCTTGTCTGCGGTCTGCTGGGAACCTTGGCGGGCGGTTGTGCTATCGTCGCCCCCATCCTCATTCCTATTGTAGCGGCGGCAGGATTGAAACCTGCCACGGTGGCCTGTCTTTTCCAATCATCCGGCGAAACGGGTCTGATCTGGGGACCATTCACGGGACCGACTGTCGCTCTCCTTGCGATTACGCATCTGAGCTACGGTCGTATGATGCTGTGGGCCGCGCTTCCTTATGGTCTCATTTGGCTCACGGTCATCTACTTCTGCGGTCTGCGAATTCAACACGACCCAAGTTACGACGAAAGATACGAGCTCGACACCGCCGAACAGACGACGCTCGGCATCACCGCTCAGGAAAAGCGCGTGACACTGGCGTTCCTAATTGGCTTTGTCGGACTTCTGACGTTTTCGATGATCACCCATCAAAAAACGGCGTTCACGGTGTTCGTCATGCTGGCTCTGGCTCTCGTGATCTGCCTTTTCAAGTCCCTCGATATGTCAGTCATGTTCCGGGCGTTTGCCAAAGGCATGGGCTCCATGGCCGGCACATTTCTTCTCTTTATCTTGTTGAACATGATGCTCGAATACATCAATTATGGTCATGGCTTTGAAGCTCTTGGCAAAATCCTTGTTTCGTTTGCAGGCGAGGGAAGCCGCATGATGGTTGTCATTATGGGCACATTGGTCGGCTCTTTCGGCGTCAATGGCGGCGCCGTCGCGCAGCTGCAAGTTACGCACGATTTGTTCGCCAGCGCCGTGAAAACAGCCTCCGTCCCCATGGAGTTCTGGGCTCTGGCGTTGATTTGCGGTTCCCGCGTCACAACGTCGATCTATCCCGGATCGAACATGATCGCTCCAATGGGACTGGCGCGCAGCGAAAGTCTGAAAGCCATGCTGTTCGGCGGCTGGTCAGTATCTATGACGTCAATCGCGTTCATCATCGTGTGGTCATGGTTTGCGATGCCGATTTTCTTCCCGATATAACCAGACAACTGAACGATACGAGAGCTCCGAAGGAGATCTCCAAATCGAGAACATCCTGAGCGACTAAATTCCCTTGGGACGCTCCTGCTATTCAACGTTTTAGTCAACAAACAGCATGAGTACGAAGAGATTCATCAAAAAAAGAACAAAGAAGCCGCCTCAATTGACTTTTGAGACGGCTTCTTTATTTATAACAGCGCGGATTTTCAAAAGCTCCTTACCGGATCAATCAAAACTCGTGACGCGAATCATGGCTCCCCGTCATTTCTCCGCTCTCGGGATCGATCAGGATGGCGTTGACGTCGCCCATGTAGGATTTGAGCGGCAGCGAGTAGCCCATGGAGAGCAGACTGTCGACGGTTCCGCCGCTGAGGCCGTTCATCGGTTCCACGCGCAGCTCGTCGGGCAGCCACTGCATATGCACCCGGGGAGCGCTGACCGCCTTGTTGATGGGCATTTTATGGTCGATCACATTGGAGATCACCTGCAGGACGGTGGTGATGATGCGGGTGCCTCCGGGGGCTGCCGCAAGCGAAGATCCGTCCATCCCAAAAACAAAAAAGCGATTCCCTCCGACGCTTCATTCGGTGCTCCACGAATATGATCCAATAATAGTCAGTATTAATCAATCTCTTATATCTCTTTTATTTCACGAAGAGAAATTTTTCCATCGGCAAAACATCTGCTGGGCGTCCTTCCAACCGCCTGATGTTCCACGTGGAACATCGCTTTTCCGGCGATGGGGGCGAACGTTCAGCGCCAACGATCCAATGCCGTTTCACGCGTTGTTTCTCACCAAACAGACCTTCAAGAAAAGGGGGCTCGCTGTTCCACGTGGAACATTTTTGCGGTATGATTGAACCGAAAATGAAGCATGGAGGTGAACCCCATGGAGATTCAACCGTTGCCGCCGCTCCCCGAACTGTCCGCGGAAACGCTGACGCGGCTGCGCCGCTACGCTTCGCTGTTGTCTGTCGCCAACGAGCGAGTGCGGCTGACGGGACCTCACGACGAGGAAACGCTGTGGCGCGACCACATCGAAGACTGTCTGCACATGCTGCCGCTATTGCCGTCCTCAGGTACGGTCGTCGACGTCGGTACCGGCGGCGGTCTGCCCGGCGCCGTCCTGGCCGTTTGCCGCCCCGATCTGGAATTCACGCTGCTGGACAGTCTTTCGCGCAAGAGCAAGGCCCTTGCAGAAATTGTCGCTGGGCTGAACCTTTCCAACGCGGAAGTGGTCTGCGCGCGCTCGGAGGATTTCGCCGCCGCGCGTCGCGAGCAGTACGACGCCGCCGTGGTGCGGGCCGTCAGCGAAGCCGGCGTCATCGCCGAATATCTAGCGCCGTTGGTGCGCGAAGGCGGCGTGCTAATCGCCATGAAGGGCAGTTCCGTCGGCGAAGAGCTGGCGCCGCTGGAAGGCCGCTGGAACGTGCTTGGCCTCAACGAGCCGAAACTTTACGAATACGACATCAAAGATCACAAGAGCTACATGCTTCTCTGGAAGAAAAGCGCGCCCTGCCCCGCGGTTTATCCGCGCAAGCCCGGGCGGGCCGAAAAAAAACCGTGGTGGAGGTGAGACGATGAAGACTATCGCGGTCATCAATCAGAAAGGCGGCGTCGGCAAGACGACGACCTGCGTCAATCTCGCTTCCGAACTCGGCGCCATGCGCAAAAAGGTGCTCGTCGTCGACGCGGACCCTCAAGGCAACGCGTCCAGCGGTCTCGGCTTTCAGTTCGACGACTCCGTGTCGCTTTATGACCTTGTCGTCGGCAATGAAGATCCCAAGTGGGCGCTGCATTCGACCAGCGCCAAAAACGTCTCGCTGATCGCCTCGAACATCAATCTGGTCGGCGCCGATCTGGAAATGGGCAGCCTTCAAGGAAGGGAGTTCCGCCTGCGCGAAGCGCTACGCAAGCTCGAAAACGACTTCGACGTCGTCCTCGTCGACTGCCCGCCGTCGCTGGGGCTGCTTACCGTCAACGCGCTGGCCGCCGCCAACCGCCTGTTGGTGCCCGTACAGTGCGAATATTACTCCATGCAGGGACTCAGCCTGCTCGCGCGCACCGTGCAGATGGTCCGCGAGCAGGGCATCAACCAGGGCGCGCAGATCGACGCGATTCTGCTCACCATGTACAACCCAAATCTGCGCCTCACGCGCGAGATCGAGACGCAAATCCGCGACGTCTTCGGCGAGCACGTGCTGAAGACCGTGATCCCCCGCAACATCGACCTGGCGGCAGCCCCCGCGCAGGGACTGGCTATCCGCGACTACGTCCGTTCCAGCCGCGGCGGCCAAGCCTATCACGATCTGGCATTGGAGGTCAAAAGACTATGGCTGTAAATCGCAAAAATACCGCCGCGGCCCAGGCCGCGAAGAAATCCGCCGCTTCCGCGAAGTCCATCATCCAGTCTGGCCGCGGCCTCGGCGCGCTGCTGGCCAAGCAAAACGTGAGCCGCGTCCCCCAGAACAGCGAAATGGCCCCGCTGGCCGATATCGAGCCCAATCCCAATCAGCCCCGCAAGCTTTTCGACAGCGCGACGCTGCGCGAACTGGCCGCATCCATCAAAGTTCACGGGCTGCTCCAACCGCTGATCGTCACCCCCGCGCCTGCCAAGAGCGCAAAGAAATACCGCATCGTCGCCGGCGAACGCCGCTTTCACGCCTGCGAGCTGGCCGAACTCTCGGAAGTGCCCGTGCGCATCGTCCGGGGCGACGAACAACTCCTCAGCGAGATCGCCCTTGTAGAGAACCTTCAGCGCGAAGATCTGACCGTGCTCGAGACCGCCAACGCTCTCAAGGTCTTGATGGAGAAGCATCGGCTCACCCAGAACCAACTGGCCGAGCGCATCGGTTGGAGCCGCAGTGTCGTGGCCAACAAGCTCCGCATCCTCTCGCTGCCCCAGGGCGCGCTGGATCAGATCGCCGCCGGCAACCTCAGCGAAGGGCACGCCAAAGCCCTGCTGTCTCTGAAGGAACCGCAGAAATTTCTTGAAGAGCTTGTAGCAGACTGCATCGCGCACCATTGGTCCGTTCACAACCTGCAAAAACGCATCGACTCCCTCAACAGCCGCCGTGTTACCGTCCTTTACAAGGCTCCCCAGCTTGACCCCTGGCGCCCCAAAGGAGCGCTGAAAGTGGCACGCCGTCTTGGCCTGTCTTTCAGCGTTCTCGGCAACGAGAGAGAAAACCGCGTCGTCATCAACGGCATGCGCCGTGAGCAAGTGGAGCGTCTTTTCGCCCTGCTGGACCGCGAAGCCGATTTTATGAGCGGAGATCCGGACAGTAAATAAATGAAAACTCCCAACGTCAAAGACGTTATCGTCTTCAGCCGCATCGTCGGAGCAGCCCTGCTCGTTTGCGGCTACCTCCTGGCAGGGCTGTTCATCGGCCGTTATTTTCTGGACCGCGGTTACCCGCAATGGACCCTCCCCTTGTGCCTGATCGCCGGCCTCATCGGCGCGTTGCTCTCGGGAGTTCGCGAGTTGAAAAGCATTCTCGCGATGATCCGTCGCGACCGCCAGAATCAGTGAAGTTTCGGCGTGACGCGTGGAATGTCCCAAGTTATCCACATTTTATCCACTTCTCCACAAGAACAAAAGCATACTTTCCGGCACTTGACAAAAATCTCCGGGAGAAAGGGAGCTCTTTCAAAAAATATTTTGAAGAGAACGCTATCGAGAGACGCCTACCTGCGAGGACTTTTGAAAACTCCATCACGAAAAACGAACGCAAAAATTCGCTTTCAACAGAAATCGCGATGCCAAAAAGTTCACATGGGAAGAGTTTTTTGACCATTCAATTTTCCCCTTGACGCTTTGATTCACAGTTTCCACAGAAACGCTCCGCTTTTTTTCAGATCCCCTCGAAACGAGCTTAAAAAATCATTTTCCGCGCCGATCCGGCTGCAAATTTTTGCGAATCCCGATCTCGCTCACAAGTTATCCACCAATGTTGTCCACAGCGGTGAATAACTCCCACCTTTTTGCTCATAGAAAAGAGGAAAGAACATGGAAACACTCATGGCCCCATGGAGGTACACGTACCTCAACTCCGCCAAAAGCGACGGCAAGAGCTGTATCTTCTGCGATTTCCCCACCGACGGCAGCGACGACAGAAAGCACTTCATCGTCTTTCGCGGCACACACTGCTTTGTGATTCTCAACGCCTACCCTTACAGCTCGGGGCATCTGATGGTCATCCCCTACCGCCACACGACCGACCTGAGCTCTTTCACCCCCGAAGAATCCCTCGAGTTCCACGATCTGATCGCCCGCGCCATCGAATCTCTTAAAGGCGCGTTTCATCCCGACGGTTTCAACGTCGGCATCAACATCGGCGCGGCGGCCGGCGCCGGCATCGACACCCATATCCACTGTCACGTCGTGCCGCGCTGGAACGGCGACAGCAACTTCATGGGCGCGATCGGCGACGTCAAAGTCGTCCCCATCTCCCTTGAAGAGACCTGGGAACGCTGCTGCTCGTGCTGGCGCTAGATCGGCCCTGCCGTCGTCCCGCGGCCCCCGCCGTTTACAGCTTCAAGGAAAAGCGCAGCGAGTTCATCGCCGCCCTCTTCCCCGCCGCCGCGGGCGACGAAGCCCGTGCCACGCTGGAATCCGTGCGCAAGGAACATCACGGCGCCGCGCACAACTGCCCGGCATGGCGCGCCGGCTATCCCGACGTGGAAGAGTTCTGCTCCGACGACGGCGAACCGGGCGGCACCGCCGGACGGCCGATCCTTGGTGCCTTGCAGAAAGCCGGATTGTTCAACGCAGTCCTCGTCGTCACCCGCTATTTCGGCGGCGTCAAGCTCGGCGTGCGCGGCCTCATCGACGCCTACGGCGCCGCTGCGGCCGGCGTCATCGAGCGCGCCGGCGTCGAAACGGCCCTGCCCTTCAAAGAGCTGGAACTGCGCTGCGGCTACGAACATCTGGCCGCCCTCAGCCGCGCCGTCAAAAGCGCCGGCGTCGCCGAAAACCGCCTGCGTACCGCCTACGGAACGGACATCACCCTCACCCTGCTCGTCGCTCCCGCGCTCGAAGAACGCCTGCGCTCCCTGCTCGACAGCTACGAAGGGCGCCAACTGCTCGCCGCGCCGCCGCTCTGGGGAAAAAGCTACGTGCTCGCGGCGGAAAACCAAGCCGGCGGATCATGAAAAAACTCGACAGAAAAAACGTTTGGGCAGGATAAGCGACGACCGTCTATCCTGCCCAAACGTCTGTCTTGGGGACGACGAACACAAAAATCCGGGCTTTCACGCGAAAGCCCGGACAACGAAAAATCTTCTCTGAAATTACAGACAAAAGACGAGAACCGTTTTATTCTTTGCCGATATCATCCGGCGTAAGGACGCGCATCTGATAGCCGCAGACGCGCCGGTGCGCGGCGGCGAGAGCGTAGACGACCGCTCCAAGGGCGAAGAAAAGCCCCAACGAGACGTATCCGCCGCGGTCCAGCTCCATGCACGCGCCGATGATCAGCCAGACGGAAATGAGCATACCGACGCCGAAGACGAAGTTCCCGCCCGGGGCCCTGAACGGACGCTTCCATTCGGGGTGCAGCTTCCTGAGACGTATCACGTCAAGGCAGGAAATAAAGTAGACGATGCCCGCGGCGATGCTGGAGATCGCGTAGATATACTGCACCCAGTTGTCGCCGCTGAAGTAGCAGAAGAACAGCGAAAACAGATACACGACGACGTTGGCCCAAAACGGCTGCCCGTAGCGGTTCACCTTCATGAACACTTTCGGCAGCTGATTCAGCTGGGAAGCGCCGTACAGCACGCGCGCGCTGGAAGTCCAGAACCCCATCAACGTCGTAAAGGCGTGCATCAGCCCGGACACAATGGCCAGAACGGCAAGGATGCCGGGCAGGCCGAAACGGGCGATCAGCTCGGGTTCGGGCATGTTCATGGCCGCGATTTCCTTCCAGGGCGCCATGCCGCCCATGGCGAGGACGACAAAGCTGTACAGCAGCGCGGGAATGAAAAGGGCGGATAAAATGACCTTCCACAGCTTGGAAGCGGGGAAGTTGGCTTCCTCGACCAGCGTCGGCGTCATTTCGAAACCGATGAACTTCAGCGAGAACACGGCCATGGCGATGAAGATCCCGTAGCCCCTTTGGGGAAGAACCCCTGGTGCAGGCGGATATTGTCGAAGCTCCAGTGCCCGCTCAGGAAGAACGACGTCGAGACGCCAAGCGAGATGACGATCATCGCGAAGAAAAAGATGTTGGAAAGCCGCCCGGTCAGGCTGATGTTGAAGTTGGAAAGCACGAACCACAGCGTGACGGACAGCATGGCGATGATCATCATCTGATCGTTCGTCAGCGGATAGAAGTGATTGATCGCCGTGCCGAAAATGAACGCCATCATCGGCGGCTCGACGACCTGGATCAGAAACATCATCCACTGCGTGGCGAAGCCGGCTTTGTTATTGTAAGCGTTGCACGTCCACACGTCGGTGCTGGCCGCGAAAGGCAGCATCGCCGACAGCTCGCCGAACGCCAGCCCCACGGGAACGAGCAGCAGCGCCAGCAGCGGGAACAGGAACGCCGCGCCGGCCCCCGTCGTCTGGAACCAGTAGGGCGCTTCCGCCAACCAGCCGCCGATCACGGCTCCAGAGGAAATCGCGACGACCTGGACAAAACTTAAACCCCTTTTCAGCCCGTTGTCTTTCATTTTTTCTTCCTCCCGCTTCAACAGAATTTAAAGAGCGCCGATAAGCTCTTCCGTAGTGACGACGTGGCAGTAAATGTTGTTCAGTACGGAAAGTTCGTGTTCCTGGATCTCCCTGGTCGACGCGGCGCAAGCGTCTTCGATCAGCCAAACCTTGAAGCTCTCGTCGGCAAGGCTGCGCACCGTTCCGGAAACGCACTGATCCGTCAAAACGCCGGTGACGACCACCGTATCGATGCCGCAGTTATGAAGCATCAGACGCAGAGAAGTCCCCGTCAGGGCGCTGTCGGTCGTCTTCATGACGACCAGCTCGTTTTTGGCGGGCTTCAGAGGCTCGACGATTTCGGCGGAAGGCATGCCGGGAAGCAGAAGCAGTTCGTTGTACCCGGTCGCTTTTTGATCGAGAGAACGTTCGCGCCCGCTCTCGAGCTGACCGGTGATGCGCGCGTGGGAAACAAACATGTTCCTTTCCCTGAAAGCGGCCAGCAGTTTTTGATTGTTCGGGACGACTTCTCTTTCGACCCGGTCGTAAAAGCAGCCCCATTTGGCATAGTAGGCTTTTTCACGCTCGGACGAGTTCTCGTCCAACTTCGGACGAGTGAGGAAATGATACTGCATATCGACGATGAGCAGCGCCGTCCTGTCCCGGTCGATCTCGATACCGCAGTAGTCGTCGTCCAGCTCATAGTAGAAAGAACAGTACCGATCGTTCACCTTCATAAGAATCCCTCCAATAAAAAGATATGTTAAGATAGCACCATTATCAGCAAATACCTCGTTTCTGACAATTCATGAAAGCGACTTTCCATCGTCAAAAAAAGTTATATGCTCACTATTTTGCAATAAAAATCCACAAATTTGCGACAGAAAGGCAAGAAGAGATGCATACCGTACTGATTGCTGAAGATGAGATGATCGAGCGGGAATTTCTCGTAAATTTATTGAACCGCCTCGAAGATTTTCACGTCGTCGCGGAGGCCGGGGACGGGCGGACCGCCGTCGAATTGGCCTTTCTGCATCGTCCCGACGTCGCGTTTCTCGATATCCGCATGCCGCTGCTGGACGGCCTGGCCGCGGCGGGAAAGATCAAAAAAGCTTTGCCTCAAACGTTTATCGTGCTGAATTCGGCGTTTGCCGAATTCAAGTACGCGCAGCAAGGCATCGACTGCGGCGTCGACGCCTATCTGCTGAAGCCCTCGTCGGAAAGCGAGATATTTTCCCTGCTGCGTTCCCGTTTTACGCCGCGGCCTCTTGAACGCGACGGTCAGGAGACGTTCCGCTCTCTTCTGGACGCTTTTCCGACGGAAGCCGCCGAAAACTTCGCCCGAGCTTTGGAAACAAAGGACGGCGCGCTGTGCGAGAGCGTGCTGAGCGAGATCCGCGCTTCGCTTGGAAAGAACCTGAGTTTAAACGTTTATCGGCTGCACGTCCTCAACGTTCTGTTCGACGTCATGAAAGCGTGCCGTCTTGGCTCAGTTTCCATGAGCGCTGCTGATGAACGCCTGTGCGACCGGATCCTGACGCGCATTTCGCAGACGCCCACCATGCCGGAGATCGCCGATCTCGCCAATTCTTGCCTTGACAATATCCTTTCCGCCGTCAGAAGTTCTTTTCGCGATTCAGCCGCGCCGATACGGCGCATTGTGGAGTTCCTGGACGAACATTTCCGGGAAGACGTCGGCGCCGGCGATTTGAAAGGACTCGTCTTTTTGAGCGAAGACTACGTCGAGAGGCTGTTTCGCAGGACTCAGCGCGTTTCGATCCAGCAGTACGTCAACGGAAAACGTCTTGCAGAAGCCGAACGGCTTCTGCTACAAAGCAGGATGACAATGCAGGAGATTTCGGAACGCTCAGGATTTCAAAACGTATCGACATTCTTTCGGAATTTCAAAAAGAAATACGGCCTGACGCCCGCCCGGTACAGAAAGGAAAAATACCGTGAGTGAACTTGCCGATCTTATCCCGGAAAAACTGCAGCGGGAACTGCAGGAGTCTTTCGCCTATGCGACGGGCTTCGGCGTCGTTTTCGTAGACAAGGAAGGGCGGCACATCGGCGAGGGAAGCAACTTCTCCCGTTTCTGCCGCGCCATCAACGCCGATCCGAAAGACGGGGCGCGCTGCCAGTGTTCGAACAAGAACGCCATCCGGATCGCGCTGAAAGAGGGGCGCCCCGGCATCTACATCTGCCACGCCGGCCTGGTCAACATCGAGATCCCACTGACGCTGGACGGCGAACTGATCGGCGCGATCACCGCCGGACAGGTCATTTGCGAAGGGAACCATCCTTTTCCTCAAGACGAGCAGGCGACCCGCCAACTGTGGCGCGAAAACGAGCTGTATGCGTCGTATTACCGCGAGATCCCCATTCTCAGCCTGAAGCAGATCCAGGAAACGGCGCGCGCCCTGCAAAATTTTTCCAACTATATCCTTCAGCAAAAGTCCTACACGCAGATTCAGGAGCACGTCGGGCATCTGACGGACGAGCTGCTGAAAAACCAGAAAAAATTGATCAACCTTAAAAACCAGCTGGCCCTGGCCCGCTTCGAGGCTTTGCAGAAGCAGATCATGCCGCATTTCACGTTTAACGTCCTCAACTCGATTTCCAGACTCATGAGCATGAAAAAAAACGATCAGGCCCAAGAAATGCTGGAGTCGTTTTCGTCGATGCTCCGCTACGCTCTGTCCCGGCCGGCGGCCAAAGTGACGCTCAAACAGGAACTCGACTACATACGCCATTACCTGCGGATCCAGAGATACCGATTCGGTGAAAATCTGGCATATCATATTGATTGCGATAAAAAATCGGAGTCCTTGACGATCCCGTTTTTCAGCCTTCAGCCCTTTGTCGAAAACGCGCTTGAACACGGGATCCTGAACCCGACGCACAAATATGGAGGCGAGTTGGATATCGTCTGCCGCGCCGGTATTTCGGCATACACGATCGAAATCCGCGACAGCGGAGCGGGCATGGACGAAAACACGCTCGGCGCCATCCTGGAAGAACTGGCCTCGAAAAAACTTCCGCGCGGCGGCAAAATCCATATCGGCATGAACAACTGTTTTGAAAGGCTGCGAATGTTTTTCGGCGCGCGCTGCACGATCGCCGTCAAAAGCAGCCTCGGCTGCGGGACAACTATCGCGATCACCATAAAAAATAAGCGTTGAACAAAAACAAGGGATGCGGCGAGTGAATTGCGCTCGCCGCATCCCTTGTTTTTACCATCAAAAAATCAGGAAAACTGTTTCCAAAAAACTCCGCTGCTGAGACAAAGAATCGCTATCGCCGTCTATTCGCTCCAGACGCCGTAGCGCACTTTGCTTTCGTCCACGCCGCTGTAGGCTTCTTTATGCTCGGCGGCATAGCCCATCACGGTGATGCCGAGAACTTCTACGCCGTCAGGTAGCTGCAAAAACTCGCGGACCGCCGGCTCCTTGGCAGCGCGGCGGTAGACGCCGTACCAGAGCGAGCCGAGCCCCAACGACCTGCAGGCGATCTGCATGTTCTCCATAGCGGCGGCTCCGTCTTCGATCCAGGCCAGGCCGCTGTCGTAACCGCGCAGATCGGCGAGGACGGCAATGCCCCACTGCCCTTCGCGGAAGGGATCTTTCTGCTGAACTTTTTCGGCCAGAGAACCCATCTGTTTTTTATCCAGCACGACAAAACGCACCGGCCGTTCCCCTTGGCGCTGGGAGCGGCGCAGGCGGCCGCGAGGACAAGTTTCATCGTCGATTCGCAGACCGATTCGTCGGTGTATCTGCGGACGCTGCGGCGAGCCATAATGTTCGTCAAAGTCTCATTCATGATGACACCCTCCAATACCATAGCAATTACGTATTATTTTATACGTAAGCGTATTATAGCACAGGGATGAGGAGAATACAGCAAAAACGGAGTATACACTGCGCAAAAATTCCGACAAAAGACCTGACCGAAGCCGCTCCGGCGTCGAAAAACGTTTGTCGCCGATGTTCCACGTGGAACATTCCTTACGAAAAAATCCCTGCAAACAGTGTCTGCAGGGATCGGAACGATCAGCTTTCCGGCACGTTCATTGCGCCGGCAGCTTTGGGGCGCGTACGGCCGCCAGTGAATCGGCCAAGATCTGCAGCGCTTCGTCGACCTGAGCGGAGGTGTTGAAACAGCCCAAACTGAGGCGCAGCGCCCCCTGTGGAAAACAGCCCAGCGTCCGATGCCCCACGGGCTGCACTGCAGGCCGGGACGCGTTTCCAGACCGCGGCTGCTGAGCTCGGCGGCGAGAATGCCGTTGTCCACGCCTTCGAAGTTGACGGCAAAGACGGACAATCGTTTTTTGTCGACCATTTCCGGCAGACCGTAAAGAATCAAACCGTCCAGCTTTTTCAATCCGGCAAGGAATCGGGAACCCAGCTCGTTCTCGTGGGCGCGGATGGCGTCGACGCCGCGCTCTTCGATCCATTTCAGCGCCGCGTTCAGACCGGCGATGCCCGGTAAGTTTCCCGTGCCGCTCTCGAAACGATCGGGCATGGCTTCCGGCTGCGTTTCCACGTGCGAGAAGCTGCCGGTGCCGCCTTCGACGAGCGGCTCGCAGAGGCGCGCAAACTCGGGCTGCCAGACGATGCCGCCCATGCCCTGCGGCCCCATCAACCCCTTGTGACCCGTAAAGCATAGCGCCGCCAGACCGAGCGCCGCGGCGTTCAGCGGTATCAGTCCGGCCGTCTGCGCCGTGTCGACGACAAGGCGCACGCTCCGCTCCCGGCAGACGGCGGCGAAAGCTTCGAGGTCCTGAACGGAACCGCAGACGTTGCTGCAATGGCTGAGCACAACCAGATCGGCTTTTTTCGCGTCAAGCGCGGCCGCCAGTTTTTCGGGATCGAGATATCCCTGCCGGTCGCAGGGCAATATCTTCAGTTCGACGCCGTTCTTTTCCAGATGGCGCAATGGGCGCGTCACGGCATTGTGCTCCATGGAAGTGGTGACGGCACGCATGCCGGGCTTGAGAAAGCCCTTCAGCACTATGTTGAGCGACTCGGTGACATTGGCCGTGAAGGTCACGTAAACCGGCGACGCGTTTTCGTAGCCGCCCAGCAGCCGCGCCACGCGTTCACGGCACTCCAGAACCAGATCCATGGTGCCGAGGTCGCGGGCCGAAGCGGTTCCCCGCCCCAGGTTGGCGCCGCCGGAACCGAGAAAGTCGCTCATGGCGCGGGCGACGCAGTCCGGTTTTGGCCACGTGGTGGCCGCGTTGTTGAAATAGATCGACATGATTATTACCCCTTCCAGCGAATGATCGATAAACGGAAGCGAAGATAAAACAACTGTCCGTCGGAATTTTTCGCTTCTTCAAATCAGATCGAATCAGATCGAAAAAGTTTTACTTATCATAATAAAAAGTTCTCGCAAGATCAATCTGAATTATACACCAGATTTTTTCCTTCTCTCTCGATGCTTTCCCCATAAAAAATCTCGATTGTCGAGTTCTTGTGAACAACTCTTGCAACTCTCGTCCAATTGTGGATAATAAGACTGGATTATTCTTGAGTTCAGGAACGGTAAAACACAAAGTAGGAGTTTGTGACGATGAAAAACGCAGAAGAAATATGGGAGCAAATCATGGAAGGAGCCGCCCCGCTCCTGCCGAACCAGACGGTCGACATCTGGCTCAAATCCTGCTCCGCCCTCCGTATGGAAGATGACCGGCTGGTGCTGGACGCAGGAAACTCCTTCGTCGCCAAAAAAGTCAAGGACAGCTTCCTGGCGACACTGGAAAGCGTGATGCAACGTCAAGGAAAAGGCAGCGGCATCGATCTGGTCTACGACAGCAAGACCGCCGGTGCGGAAGAGACGCTTCCGCATCCCGAGCCGCACCCTCCGATCAGCCCCAATGGTCTCAACCGACAGTACGATTTCACCTCGTTCGTCGTCGGCAAGTCGAATCGTCTCGCCCACGCCGCCAGCCTGGCCGTCGCCGAAAGCCCGGGGGAAGCGTACAACCCTCTGTTCATCTGGGGCGGCGTCGGGCTGGGCAAGACTCACCTGATGCACGCCATCGGCAATTATGCACAGGGGAAAAACGGGAACGCAAAAGTCACCTACCTTTCCTCGGAGAAGTTCACCAACGAGCTGATCACGGCGATCAAAAACGCCCGCACCGCGGAATTTCGCGCCAAATACCGCCACGTGGACATCCTTTTGATCGACGACATCCAGTTTCTGGCCGGCAAGGAAAGCACGCAGGACGAGTTCTTTCACACCTTCAACGACCTTCATACCGAACACAAGCAGATCGTGCTCAGCTCCGACCGACCGCCCAAAGAGCTTGGCGACATCGAGGATCGCATTATCAGCCGCTTTGAATGGGGTTTGGTGACCGACATCCAGCAGCCTGATTACGAGACGCGCATCGCCATCCTCAAGAAAAAGGCCGAGCAGCGCCGCATTCCCGTCAATGACGACGTCATCGGTTTCCTCGCCGAGAACATCCCCAGCAACATTCGTGAGCTCGAGGGCGCTTTGAATCGCGTCATCGCCAGCGCCAATTTTTCGCAGGAACCGATCACCATCGAAAACACGCAGGAGTGGCTCAAAGACGTGATCGGCAACGGCCGCCGCGGCCCCCTCACTTTTCAGAGTATCATGGACGTGGTTTCCAGCGAGTTCGGCTTCTCTCCCGAGGACATCTGCGGCAAGCGCCGCACGGCGGAAGTGGCGCTGGCCCGTCAGGTGGCCATGTACATGTGCCGGACTCACACGGAATCCAGTTTGCAGCAAATCGCCAAGGATTTCGGCAAAAAGGACCATACCACGGTGCTGCACGCGCTGAAGAAAATCGAGATGCTCATGAAGGAAGACGCCCGTGTGAAAAAGATTGTGGACAACATCAACAAAAAGCTGTGATTAAGAGGAGGATTTTCCGGAGGTTCAACAGTGGATAACCGTCTTGATTCTCCAGAATCACAAAAAAATGTGCATAGTGTGGATAAATTTCCACAGCTTGTCCGAAAAACCTTCCACAGCGTTACCTCAGTTTTTTTCTATGAATCTCCTGTTTATCCACACTATTCACGGGACCTACTACGGCTTTTACGGTTTTTATGACTCATAAATCGAAGAACACGTCAAATGAAAGAGAGGATTTTCCACAGATGAAACTCGAAATCGTCCAGAATGAATTCATGAAATATTGGTCCATGGCCGAAAGAGTCACCGGAACGAAGAGCACGATGGCAACGTTGGCCAGCGTGCTTTGCGTCGCCGACGAGACGGGCGTGATGCTGAACTCCACGGATCTGAAGACGACGATCCGCGTCAAGGCCGAAGGCGTGACCGTCCTTGAGCCCGGCAAGGCGATTCTGCCTTTGAAAGTCGTCGGCGAACTTTTCAAGAAGATCGCCGTCAGCCCTTTTACCGTCGAAGTCGACAACGAAAAAGGGACGATCAGCGCCGGACGCAGCCATTATTCCTTTACTACTTACAACGTCGGCGATTTTCCCGATCTGCCGTCGCCTCGCGCCGCCGAGGAGTTTACCCGCGTTTCCGCCGGCGAACTCTCGCGTGTGCTGGCGGAAGGAGGCATTGCCGGGGCGCCGAACGAAGATTTTCCCAAGTACCTTTCCGGCGGTCTGATGCAGATTGCCGGCGGCGAACTGCGCGTCGTCGCTACCGATGGGCGCCGCCTTTCGCTGTCGAAGACCGTGATCGAAAACGCCGATGCGGCATCTTCCGCTCGGGAGATGCTGCTGCCGCTGAAATCGCTTGAAGAATATCAGCGTATCCTGACCAGCTTTGCGCCCGATCAAGAGGTCGAAGTGCTTCAGGACGGCGCCGTAACCTACTTCAACATGCCGGGCGTACAGTATTCCGTGCGCTGCATCGACTCCAAATTCCCCAACTACGAGCGCATCCTCAGCGACACCAGCACCACGCAGATGCAGGCGGAGCGGGTCGGCTTCATGCAGGCGCTGGACCGCATCAACATTGTCGTCGGCGACAACAGCCGCGTCGTCATTCTGACGCTGTCGCCCGGAGCGGGCATGGAGCTGAGCGGCCGCGCCCCCGAGATCGGCGAAGCCAACGAAAGCGTTGACGCTTCCATCAGCGGCGAGCCGCTCAAGGTGGCGTTCAACGTCGGCTATTTGATGGCCGGTATCAAGGCGTTCCACGGCAGCGATGTGACACTGGCTTTCAACGGCGCCGAAGGGCAGATGATGATCACGCGCCCGGGCGGCACGGATTTCATTTACATGCTCATGCCCATCAAGCTCAAGTCCATGGATGCCTCTGAGACGGCCGGGGAGTCTTAAGGCGGCATGCGGATCGCACAGACGCGCTTCCGCAATTTTCGCAATCTGGAAAACGCGCTCATCGCCTGGGATCCGGGGCTGAATCTGCTTAATGGAGCCAACGGCGCAGGCAAAACCAACGTTCTCGAGGCTCTCCACGTCGTCACCGGCTGGGGAGCCTTCAGCGGTTCGAAATGCGCCGACACCGTGAAGTGGGATTCGGAAGGCGGCGCTTCTCTGGCGGCGCAGGCGACGGGCGAGCGGGAAGTCATGATCGAAGCTGTGATCACGATCCGAGCTTCGCTGCGTCTCGACGGCAGATCCTGCCGCTGGGGCGATCTGAGAAGCTGCGTGCCGTCGCTGACGTTTCTGCCGTCGGACATGGCGCTGATCGAGGGCGCGCCGTCCGTGCGCCGACGCTTTCTCGACCTGCTCTGCGCGCTTTATTTCCCGCTGTACGCCTACAAGCTTTCCGAGTACCGCAAGATCATGCAGCATCGCCGCCATCTGCTCGGTCTCGGGCATTCGACGCGCGTCACCGAGGAGACCATGGCCAATTTATCCGCGTGGCTCTGGGAATGTCGTCTCGAAGTGATCGCGGCGCTGCGAGTTCATCTGGAAAAATGGCGCGATCTTTTGCCACGCACCATCGGCCTGAACTTAAAAAGAGGCGGGGGCGGCAATGCCGATGACCTTTTGGAAGACTTTCACCGTTCCTGCGCGATCCTCGCGGAACGGGAACGGGCTTCCGGGCTCCCCTTGGTCGGCCCGCACCGCGACGACCTGATCCTCGCCTGCGAGGGCCGTCCGGCGCCGGAGGTTCTCAGCCGCGGCCAGCGCCGCCGCACCGCGTTGGCGCTGATAATGGCCGCGGCCTCGGCGGTGGAGCGGCGCAATCGCGCGTCGCCTGTGCTGCTGTTTGACGAAGTCGCCTCCGAGCTCGACGAGGCCGGGCGTACCGTGCTGATGGAATGTTTGCGGCGCAGCAACTGGCAGGTTTTCGCCGCCACGGCGGAAACAACGTTGCCGTGGTCTGGAGGGGCGCGCTGGCTGGTGTCGGTAGGAAAGATCCAACGCTTTGATTGAACGGGTTTAAAGATATTGATGAATCCTGATGAATAAAACCGGCTTGCGCTGGAAATTTCGTTTCCGTTATTTGAGGAGGAATTTCATTATGAAGAAAATTCTTTTGGCGCTTTTGTTTGCCGCGGTCATGGCCGCGGGAGCCGACGCTGCCGAAATCGACGACACGATCGACGGCGTCTGGGGCATGAAGTTCGGCACGCCGGTCGCGGAGGCCGCCCGCATCATGACCGAGCAGAACAACGCCGCGCTGCTGTGCGAGTACAGCTACGTTCCCAACTACCACGAGGCTTTTTACAAGGTCAACTTCTTCGGCCGCGAAGGCCATCTGCTGCTGCGCTTTTCAAAACGGGGACTCTTTTTGGCTCGCTTCGCCTTTATTCGAGCGGAGCAGCTGCCGGCCGCCGCGCCTCAGGGTTCTTCCGCCGAAAACAAGAAAAAAGAAAAGAAGTATCTCGCCTTCAGCCGCAATTTTATGGAGCTCAATGCCATGCTGACCCGTAAATACGGCGCTGCCAAAACGGAATACACCGTTGACGGCGCGGTTTCGGGCTACCAGTGGAGCACCGGCACATTCGGGCGCCAGTCCGTCGTTCTTTTCGAGAATCGTTCGCTGTCCCGCAACGACACCGTGCTCAGCTACGAGGACGCCAGCCGCAAGTAAGGATTTCGGTGCCTCCGTGCAGATTTTTCCCGAAAGCAAGTTTGACGTTATCGTCGTCGGCGGCGGCCATGCCGGCTGTGAAGCGGCCCTCGCCGCGGCGCGCATGGGCGCGCAGACTTTGATGATCGTGCAGGATGTGGATCACGTCGCCCATATGCCCTGCAATCCTTCCATCGGCGGTCCGGCCAAAGGCCATCTGGTGCGCGAAATTTCGGCGCTGGGCGGCGTTCAGGCCCGAGCCGCCGACGCCGCCGCGATGATGATGCGCTGGCTCAACACCTCGAAGGGGCCGGCTGTGCGCGCTTTGCGCGCGCAGTGCGACCTGCACGATTACCACGATTATTATCTGCGGGAGTTGGTGAATTGCCCGAATCTGCGCGTCTTCCAGGACCAGGTCGACGCGCTGTGGGTTGAAAACGACCGGCTCAAGGGCGTGAAGACGCGCTTTCAGCTGAGCTTCGAGGCGCCGCGCGTGATCCTGACGACTGGCACGCATCTGGGCGGTCGCGTCCACGTCGGCCTGGTAAATTTCGCCTCGGGGCCGATGGGGCAGCAGCCTGCCGTCGGGCTTTCCCAATCGATGGCGGAGTTGGGTATCGCCATGCAGCGCCTCAAGACAGGCACGACGCCGCGCCTGTACCGCGACAGCATCGACTGGAGCCATATCGAGCTTCAGGAAGGCGAGACGTGTCCCGTCGGATTCGACTTCTGGGACGAAAAGAAAGTCCGCCGCGAGATCAGCTGCGGCATGATCCGCACCAACGCCTGCACGCACCGCATCATCAAGGACAATCTCGACCGTTCGCCGATCGTCCACGGCGAGATCACCGGCGTGGGGCCGCGTTACTGCCCTTCGATCGAGTCGAAGGTGATGGCTTTTCCCGAGAAGGACAGCCATCCCATTTTTCTCGAGCCGGTGGCGCGCGGCAGCGTCGAGATCTACGTGCAGAACTTCTCCACCAGCCTGCCCTTCGACGTGCAGATCGCCATGACCCGTACGCTGCCAGGCTGCGAACGCGCCGTGATCCTGCGCCCCGGCTACGCGATCGAGTACGACGCCATCGATCCGCAGCAGCTTTCGCTGTCGCTTGAGATGAAGTGTCTCCCCGGCCTGTTCTGCGCCGGCCAGATCAACGGCACCTCCGGTTACGAAGAGGCGGCTTCGCAGGGGCTGTTGGCGGGCGTCAACGCCGTGCTGTCGCTGCGCGGCGAAGAACCGCTGGTGTTGAGGCGCCATCAGGCCTATCTCGGCGTGCTCGTGGACGACCTGGTCACCAAAGGCACCCGCGAACCGTACCGCATGCTCACAAGTCGGTGCGAACATCGTCTGCTGTTGCGTCACGACAACGCCGACCGCCGTCTCGCCCCGATCGGGCGCCGTCTCGGCCTTCTGAGCGACGAAAAGTGGCGCCTGCTTTGCGAGCGCTGGGAACGCGAGGATCGCGAGGTCGAAACTCTGGGACGCGTTCACGTCGCTCCGGCGCCGGCCAATGCAGTGCTGGCGGAAGAAAAACTGCGGCCGTTGGAGCGCGGCATGACCGCCGCCGAGCTGCTGCGCCATCCCGAGGTGAACTACGAGCTGCTGCGCCGTATCGTTCCCGATGGGGGCCTCCAAGGCGAAGAAGCCACCAACGTCGAGACCGCGGTCAAATATCTGGGCTATATTGCCCGCCAACAGGCAGCGGTGGATAAGATGCTCCACCTTGAAAGCATGAAGATCCCCGTCGGTTTCGACTACGGTGAGCTTCGGGGACTCTTGGCCGAAAGCCGCGAAAAGCTCGAACGCATCCGTCCGATGACGCTGGGGCAAGCCAGCCGCATTTCCGGCGTCACTCCCACCGATCTTCAGCATCTGGCCCTCTATCTGAGCGAGCGCGCTCGTCGTCGCGAATAACGGCTGAAAATTCCGGAATGTTCCACGGCGGATCAATGTTCCACGTGGAACATTTTTCAAAAACACTTGTGGAGACAGGTTTTGTGAAACATGTCATTTTTCTCCGTTTATTGTGAAAGGGAGTGAGACTATGGCGAAGGATCGGGCATTCGGCCCAAGGGCAGTCGGTTCCGTGATCGCCCATAACCTGCCGTCGGCTTTTCAGGTCGCTTTTAAGCTGGCCGACATGGAACGCCAGTGGCTCACGATCGTTGGCCCGCAGCTCTTCGCTTCGACCCGTCCGGACCGCCTCGAACGCGGCGAACTGATCGTCGCCTGCGAGTCGCCGGCCGCGGCGCAGATGATTAAATTGAGCGCCGGCACGCTGTTGCGCCGCGTGAAAAAGTTGACCGGCCTCGAACTGCCGGGCGTCCGCGCCGTCGTGTCGCGCCTTGAGCGCCCTCGCAAAAGGGCGTCCGCGCCGCCGCGCCGGCTTCAGGTTTCGCCGGAAATGGTCGAGGAGGCCTTGAACCGGGTAAAAGCGACCGTCAAGGATCCCGATACGGCATTGTCTCTGGCCCGTGTGGAGGCTGCGGCGCGGGCGCGCTGGGGCGATGGGCGCAAGAACGAAGTTTGAATTCTGATATTTTTGATTCATGCTCTCTCAAAGTGCCGCAAGGTTCGATCTTTGTAATGAAGAAATGATATGGGGCGTTTCGTGCGGTAAAACTTCTCGCTTATCCACAAACGGAGGTGCATAATTTGTGAATAACTTGCACGCGGAAATGCGCCTCTCGAAGCGCATGGCCCAACTTGGCCTTTGTTCCCGGCGCGAAGCCGACGAATATATTTCGCGCGGATTCGTCAGAGTCAACGGAGTTCCCGCCGTGCTCGGGCAGAAAGTGACGGAGCGCGATCGTATCGAAATGGACCGCGCCGCCGAACGGAATCAGAGCCGCCGCGTCACGGTCCTGCTGCACAAGCCGTTGGGATATGTTTCCGGCCAGGCCGAAGACGGCTACCGTCCCGCCCGCGTGCTGATCCGCTCGGAAAACCGCTGGAGCCGCGATTCGTCGCCGCGGCGTTTCGACTTCCGTCAGCTGCAGAACCTCGTTCCGGCCGGGCGGCTCGACGTCAATTCCACTGGATTGCTTGTGCTCACTCAGGACGGGCGCGTGGCGCGGCGCCTCATCGGCGAAGACAGCTTTGTGGAAAAGGAATATCTCGTGCGCGTGGCCGGAAGCCTGAGCGAACGCGGCCTGGCGCTGCTCAACCACGGCCTCAGACTCGACGGCGAAGAGCTTTTGCCGGCGCAGGTACGGTGGCAGAACGACGATCAGCTGCGCTTCGTCCTCCATCAGGGAAAAAAGCGCCAGATCCGCCGCATGTGCGCCCTTGTCGGCCTCGAAGTGCTGGCGCTCAAACGCGTGCGCGTCGGTTCGGTGCGCTTGGGAGCGCTGCCGTCAGGCCAGTGGCGCTATCTGCTTCCCGAAGAGGCTTTTTAGGGGAGAGCAAACTGTTAGTCTTGACAAATTTTATCGGAATAACTTATATTGAACGGGTTCCGGGGGGAACAGGCAGAGATTTTCGCGGAAAATCCGCACGTTGAATTTGAAGGGGGACTTTTACCATGGAAAACATCAAGGGCACTCAGACCGAAAAGAATCTTCAGGCCGCCTTCGCCGGCGAATCGCAGGCGCGCAACAAGTACACCTATTACGCCAGCAAAGCCAAAAAAGAAGGCTACGAGCAGATCGCCAGGATCTTCGAAGAGACCGCGGGCAACGAGAAAGAGCACGCCAAGATCTGGTTCAAGCTGCTTCACGAGGGCGACGTCCCCACTACGGCGGTGAATCTCGAGGACGCCGCGGCCGGCGAGAACTACGAATGGACCGACATGTACGCCGGTTTCGCTAAAACCGCCCACGAAGAGGGCTTCACCCGCATCGCCAAGCTTTTCGAGATGGTCGGCGCCATCGAGAAGGAACACGAAGAGCGTTACCGCAAGCTTCTTGCCAACGTCGAGAACGGTCTGGTCTTCTCCCGCGACGGCGACATGGTCTGGCAGTGCGCCAACTGCGGTCACATCGTCGTCGGCAAGAAAGCGCCGCAGGTGTGTCCCGTCTGCGCTCATCCGCAGGCGTATTTCCAGATCAAGGCGAACAATTATTAAAATCTGCGAATACAAAAAAGCGGCTCATTCCCGTAAAGGAATGGGTCGTTTTTTTACGCGCTTCAACTGGGTTTTACGAGAACGAATACGGCGGTATAATAAAATTCCCGTGTCATATTCAGCGAAGAAAAGGAGCGGGTTTTCATGACGGGTCTGACGGTCGCCGGGATCGTTTTGGTTCTGGCGCTGATCATCGGCGTCGGGCTGTACTCGGGAAGAAGGGTGAGGAACGCCAAAGACTTTCTCACCGGAGGCGGCAAGGCAGGTCCGGGGCTGGTCTGCGGCGCGCTGATGGGCAGCCTGGTCAGCAGCCAGTCGACGCTGGGTTCTGTGCAGCTGGCCTTCCATTACGGCCTGGCGGCCTGGTGGTTCACGCTCGGTTCCGGCCTCGGCTGCCTGCTGATGGCGCTGGGATACGCGAAGGCGCTGCGGAACAGCGGCTGCGTCACGGAACTGCAGATTATCTCGGGTGAATACGGCGGCACGGTGGAGAGCGTCGGTTCCGTGCTGAGCGCGACGGGGATCTTCATCACCGTGCTGTCGCAGGTGATGGGCTGCATCGGTCTGTTCACGCTGATGTTCCCGTCCATGTCGGTGACAACGGCGGCGATGCTGGCGGTGCTGGTTATGTGCTGTTACGTGATTTTCGGCGGCGCTTGGGGAGCCGGCATGGGCGGGGTGGTCAAGGTGACGCTGCTCTATCTCTCGCTGATGGGGGATGGTGCTGATCCTTCGTTTCGAAGGCGGGCTCGGCGGCTTGACGGCGTCGCTGGAGCGGCTTCTGGGGGGACGCCGCTGGGTTTGGTGCAGCAGGCGGCGAACAACGTGCCGAATTTGACGGGCGCGGCTGATATTTCCCGTCGTTTCATGAATTTGACGGCGCGCGGAACGATGAAGGACCTCGGTTCCTGTGTGTCGCTGCTGCTCGGGGTGCTCTCCACGCAGACGTACGCTCAGGCGGTATGGAGCGGCCGCACCGACTCGGACGCCCGCAAGGGCGTGTTGCTGAGCGCCTTTTTGATCCCGCCGCTGGGTATCGCCGGCGTGCTGATGGGGTTGTCCATGCGCGCCCATTATCTGACGGCGGCCGAAGCGGCGGCGCTGGCCGCCGTCGGGCAGGCCGTGCCCGACCTGCCGGTGCTGGCCAGCACGCTGCACGTGATGCCGGCCTTTGCGATGGATCATCTGCCGCCGATTCTGGCCGGCGTGGTGCTCGGAACGCTGCTGATCACGGTGATCGGCGGCGGCGCCGGGCTGTCGCTGGGGATGGCGACGATCCTCGTCAAGGACATTTACAAACGCTTCTGGCCGCGTTTGTGCACGCCCGCGGGGGAACTGCTGGCCACGCGTTTGACGATCGCCGTTGTGCTGATCGTGGCGGCGGTGCTGTCGATCGTCATTCCCAATAAGACGCTGAACGATTTCGGTTTTCTCTCCATGGCGCTGCGCGGCGCCGTGGTCTTCGCGCCGATGACCTGCGCGCTGGCGCTCAAGGGACGCATCCGTTCCGGGTTCATCCTCGCGGCGATCGTTTTCGCTCCTGCAGCGGTGGCGGCGGGGCATTTTTTCGAACTGCCCGGCGATCCGCTGTTGACGGGCATGGGAGTCTCGGTCGGCGGCTGTCTGCTGGGGCTGCTGTTCCCGCCGCACAAGCGATAAAGAGAGGTCCCCGAAAGCAGCGAGTTTCCCCTGGTTCTGCGCACGGGGAACCCGCCGTTTTTTTTGCGGGGCGTCTTTCTGGAATTCTACGATTCTTTCGCTTATACTTATGAAGTCGTGAGTTTCCGGTATCGTCAAAAATTCAGCCGATTTGGGGAACGACAAAAGAGGTGAGATTCTTTGCTTGGATATTTTCGCCGCCACCGCGCGGTGGCCTCGCTCTTTCAGGGCGCGCTGCTGGCGGCGCTGATGACGCTGTTTCTGGCCTGGCCTCTGTACCGCTCCTGGATTTCGGCGAATTTCCTGACCTTCGTGATGTCGGAACGTCTGCGGACGACGCAGCTGTTTATCGAGTTTGCCGGCAGTTGGGCGCTGTGGTCGGCGATCTTGTACTGGCGCGGCGGCGCCGGCGCGAAGATCTACGCGTTCTTTCTGTTTTTCGAGTTTGCGCCGGCCTTTCTCTGCCACGCGCCCAGCGGGCTGTACGAATATGCCTGCCTGTGCCTTTTTCCGGCCTGCTGGACGCTGCTGGCGTGTATGCTTTCGCAGCGATTCGCGGGCGCGAAGCGCCTGTTCGGAGCGCTGCTGACGGCGCTGCTGGCGGCTGGCGTCGCGCAGTACATCGTCTATTTCGTCTATATCGTACGCTATGGGCGGCGGCTGGGTTCCAACACGCTGATGACCGTTCTCGGCACAAATCTTGTCGAAGCGAGATCTTTTCTGTTGGATCAATTCGGTTTGCTGCCGACGGCGGCCAGTCTGGGGCTGTTCGTGCTGCTGGCGGCGGTGCTGCGCTCGCTGATCCGGCGCTGTCGTCCCGTGAAAAGCTTGTGGTGCGCCGCCGCGACGCTCTGCTTTTGCGTGGCGTTGGCCCTGTCCTGCCGCGCGAAGGCGACCAGTTACAGCAATCTTTTTTTTGACTTTCAAAAAGGCTATCGTCAGTATCAAACGGCGCTCGACAGTTTGGAAAAAGCCCGTTCCGACCCGCAGCGCCGCATCGAGGACCTGAAGATCTCCAGAACGGGACGCGGCGAAGTCTGCGTGGTCGTCGTCGGCGAGTCGGCCAGCCCCAGGCACATGCAGCGCTGGGGCTACCGGCGCCCCACCACGCCCTGGCTCTGTTCCAGCGACGCGGCGGTCCAGGAAGCGCTGATCGTGCTGGAGCGCGCCTATTCCTGCATGGTTCACACCGAATCGGCCGTGACGCTGGCGCTGAGCCAGTTCAGCAATTACGACCCGCGCGTGCTGCTGCATTTCGACCATCGCGACAGCTCTTTCATGTTCACCGGCATCATGAAAGCCTTTTCGCTGCTTGAGATCCTTGCCGGCGCCGGCGTCAGGACGCACTGGTTCAGCAACCAGGAGAAGATCGGCGCGTACAACAATCTAGTCAGCGCGCTGTCGCGCGACGCCGGAGAACAGGAGTTCATCGAAGACCTGCCGCTGCTCGACCGCAAAAACGGCCATCAGGACGAAGAGCTTCTGCCGCTGCTGCGCCGGGCGCTGCAGCGCGCCAAAGACGGCGAGAGCCACGCGATCTTCCTGCACCTGCGCGGCAGCCACTGGAGCTACCGCAACAGCGCGCCCGAAAACTGGCCGTGGCTGCCCCGCGTCAAGGGCAGCAAACTCCTTTCGCGCGAGCTGCGCGAGCGCATCGACGCGTACGACCGCAGCCTCACCTATACGGACGACCTGCTGCGGCAAATCACTGAAATCCTCGCCCAATCGAAGTTTGCCGTCAGCAGCATGGTCTATTTTTCCGACCACGGCGAGGACGTGACCGGCGTCGGTCACAACTTCGACGCCTTCAAACCCGTCATGGCCGAGATCCCCGTGGTGCTGTGGCTTTCGCCTGAATATCGCCGCCGTTACGCGGCGACGACGGCGCAGCTGCGCGCGAATTCCGGCCGCATCTTCACCAGCGACCTGATCTGCCCGCTGGTGCTGGGGCTGATGCACGTCCAGCACGCCAACGCCGTGCCGGAGCGTCAGCTCACCTCGGAGAAATACGCCGTCAACGAACAGAACGCCCGCTTCTGGGAAGGCCGCCTGCTCAGATCGCTCGTGCCGGATCTTTAGTTTTTTGACGCCTGCTTCGGAATTTCTTTGCTCTGCATGGAATATCGGGCGAAAAAATTTGAACGCCGCTTTTGATGAAAATGTCGCATCGTTCCCTGCGTGCAGGTCTGCCTGTAACGAAAACGAGCCGCAAGACAAACGGACAGCCGCTTCCTCGAATAAGAGGAAAAGGCTGTCCTTTTGCGTTCGATCGTTTTTGGCCTAACGGCGCGGTTTGAGCGAGTCGCGGTAGATTTTGGCGACCACTTCGCTTGTGGCGGCGACAGGGGCGAGGTCGAGCAGGCCGCCCAGCGACGGCGTCTCGCGCGTGAGGCGCACGAGCTTGTCCACGTCGGCTTCGGTGTAGCCCATGTCGGCCAGCTTCTCCGTGACGCCCATCTTGAAGATCCACTGCTCCACGGCGTCGGCGGCCGCGGCGGCGTTGGCCGGGTCGGCGGTGATGCTGCCGGGCAGCATCGGGCGCAGCACGTCGATCAGCGTCTCCGCGGCGGCCGGCCAGCAGGCCTCGACGACGGAGGGCAGGATCATCGCCAGTCCCAGGCCGTGAGTGAGCGCAGGCTTGATGGCCGAGAGCGGGTGCTCCAGCCCGTGGGTGAGGTGCAGCATGCCGTTGTCGAACGAGACGCCCGCGATCATCGAGGCGTAAAGCAGGAAGTAGCGGGCTTCGAGGTCGTTCGGGTTGGCGACGGCGCGGGGCAGGTACGTATCCACGAGACGCACCGTCTCCTCCGCCAGCAGGATCGTGTAGGGCGAGGCGAACAGCTTTGTGGTCGCGGCTTCGACGACGTGATTGACGGCATCGATGGAGACGTAGCGCGTCTGGTTGGCTCCCAGCCCCGTCATCAGCGCCGGATCGTCGATGGCGTAAGTGGGATAGATGCAGTCGTAGGCAATGGCGGGCTTGAAGTCCTTTTCGAGGATCGAGGCCACGGCGAAACGGTCCACCTCGGTGCCCGTGCCGTGGGTCAGGTTGACGGCCACGATCGGCTTGGCTTTGTCGGGCGTGAAGCGGTATTCGTACAGGTCGCGGGCGTTTTTGTCGGCGTATTCCAGCAGGATGGCCGCGCTCTTGGCCGTGTCGATGGGGCTGCCGCCGCCGATACCGAATACCGCCGTGGCGCCGATGCCCCTGCCGAGCGCGACCGCTTCGTCGATGCCGTCCACGGTCGGATTGGGCGTGACCTTGTCGTAGAGGACGTAGTTGATCTTGTGCGCGGCAAACGCCTTGACCACGTGGTCCCACGCGCCGGTGGCCTTGTAGGAACCGTGCCCGGTGACCACGAGCACGTTCTTGACGCCCTTGTCGGCCAGCGCCTTGCAGATGTCGTCCACCCTGGCGATCGCGCCGACGCCCAGATAGCACGTCGTCCGCGAGATGATCGTCTTCACTTCGTTGATGTTGATGTTCTTTTCCCACATGACATTTTCCCCCTTATTAATGTGATAAAATTCACATATTTTGTGACTAAAATCACAATACATCGCGAACGAGAATTTGTCAACAGGAAATATGGCGAAGTTTTGTTTTCCCGATGCATTTCCCGCGGCGAAGGCGCGAAAAAAAAGAGGCTATCTCGATTTGGTGAACACCAATAAGGAAGTATCAAAATCATACTAACTTAACGGCTGACAAACAGGGTTGCTAAAAGAACCGGCGTGTTATTTCGCAATGAAATGGCACACCGGTTCCTTTTCTTTTTAGTCTGCTCAAAGAATTTATTTTAAAACACAACCACTCGAAATTTGGCGGATTTACGACTCGAGTATAAAGGTGTAAAATAATAGTGACTATAACTTTGATTTTCTGCAAAAAGGAGATGGTAATATTGCTAAGAATTGACAAAGCTATTTTGGACACAAGTGGCGTGATTTGTGACAACATTGCACGTTTTGGCGCAACCGAGCGGGGTCTTTTGAGTCAAAACATACTGGGTCATATTCGCAATTTTGTAGAATATGTAGCTATCAAGGCATTTTCTAATGGCGCTGATGTTAATCCTAATGATTATAATCTCAATGTTGCCGCCCTAAAAGATATGCAACGTCATGGAAATTTGCGTTTTTTATATAGATTTCATGAGCTACTCCAGAAGTCTGTGTCGCACTACACTGTAGACAAAGATGGCTCCGAGCGGCTTATGCTCAAATATTATGAACATCTACTTAAAACAAAACTCTATCTTAAACAGGCATACAATCTTGACGTGCTAGAGAATATAGAAGATTTTCCTTTGGACACTGATACCGAACTATCCGATTATTACACGAAAATCGCAGAGAGAATTGAGACACCAAGCAGATTTAGTTATGCTGTAACATACAACGATCGCTATTATGTTCAGAAAATTAAACCTTTCTTTATAAATCAAAGAATATACTATGAGGTTACATTTACTGCAGCAACGGCTAATACCAGTAAGTTTGATCGAGTAATTGCTTTTACTAGTCACGAAATCATGGACAACTATGCTATAAAGTTTTCAATTCATAATGATACAATTCATATTCTGGACAAGGATATGTCTATCCTAATAATAGATGAGTATGAAGTATCTATTCGCCCGTGTGAATGGGATAACCTTTCTGAAATCTTTGGGCCACGCGTGGAACATAGCACCAACTCTATTGAATATAGAGAGCTGATGAGATTTCTCTCAACTGTTAAAATGCCTCTGACAGAGCTTGTAAGTAGCGACCAAGATTATTACAATTTTATAAAAAGTCATATCACTTCACAAGCTAAGTCGATCAAAATATATGAACTTCTAGATCAGTGTCGAGAAGTGATTGTGAACGGCAAAGCTGGCTCAAACGTATTGCGTTATTTGTTATATAAAATGAATAATCGTGTTATCAAATGGCAGTACTGGAATAAGCAGTGCGGAGGCTTATCAAATCTTTATCTAAATTATGGTTGTATGCCTTTTGATCGTATGCCTTATTGCACTTCTCTTCGTCAGCATAACCCGAGAATATATGATCTATTTAACTCAATTCCCGTTTCTGGCCATGAGCACGAACTATTTGCTCGATATATTAAGAATAATACAGAGATAGAAGGAAAACTATTCACTCCTAAAACCGAGATTGAAAGGTTTGAGAACATCGATGATTTGATTAGGCAATATAATGCAGCCCTTTACTATAAGCATACCGGACGTAGACTAGAAGAATACAAAGGCCATATTTATATTAAAGAATATGCTGAGGATAGTGCTGAAATAATTAAAAAACTGCAACAACTCTCTTCTTCTGGTGTTACTCAATATATGGCATCTATTGACTCATGGCTCTCTCGAGAGTCATACAGTATTGATGACGATGGCAAAAAACATGCACTTCGCCAAATGTTTGAAAAATCACATGTTGCATTAGTTTATGGTTCTGCTGGGACAGGCAAATCTACCCTAATTAATCATATAGCTAATTTTTGGGGAGAAAAGGATAAGCTCTTTTTGGCGAACACTCATCCCGCTGTGGATAATATGAGGAGAAAAGTAACTGCGGGTAACAGCGAATATAATACCATTGCCAAGTTTTTATCAAAGAGAAATCTCAATACCGAGTGTGATATACTATTTATCGATGAGTGTAGCACCGTAAGCAACAACGACATGAGACAAGTACTTGAAAAGGCCAACTTCAAGCTCCTAGTCTTAGTAGGTGATGTGTATCAGATAGAATCAATTTACTTTGGAAATTGGTTTAGCATTGCGCGAAAGTTTGTACCTGCAACTTCTGTGTTTGAATTAACGTATCCCTACAGAACCACTAATCAAGATTTGCTAACCGTGTGGGATCGCGTACGCAAACTTGATGATGCGATTTTAGAACCATTAGTGAAAAACGGCTACGTCGCTAGACTTGATGAATCCATTTTTGAACATAGCAATGATGATGAAATTATTCTCTGTTTAAATTACGATGGACTCTATGGAATTAATAATATTAACCGCTTTTTACAGAACAGCAATCCCAACGAAGGAATTGTATGGGGAATCAACACATATAAGATTGGCGATCCCGTCCTGTTTAATGAATCAAATATTTTTTCCCCATTGATTCATAACAACACAAAAGGTAGAATTGCTGGGATTCATCCAGAAAAACAACAAATCTGGTTTGATATTGAGCTTGAGGAATCAATAAACGAGATAGATGCGTGGGACTACGACTTTGAACTCATTGGAGAGTCTGAATCTGGAAATTCTATTATCTCATTCAGCGTTAATAAGTTTCGAAGTACTGACGAAGACGATGACAATAATAACTCTACAGTTGTACCATTTCAAGTAGCGTATGCTGTATCTATTCACAAGGCTCAAGGTTTAGAGTACGACTCTGTAAAAATCGTTATCACAAATGAAGTAGAAGAACGCATCACCCATAATATCTTTTATACGGCAATCACCCGCGCAAAGAATAAATTGAAAATATATTGGAGCCCAGAGACAGAGAAATCTGTCCTTGAGCATCTTGAAGTTAAAAACTCGAATAAAGATGCTCATTTGTTAGCGCAACTATTTTCAATCGCAATGACTAATTAAAAATTTAGCTACCAGTAACGCACAGCAAGTTTCTACGCGTTTCAAACTGCATTTACAGGGAGAAGAGTGGTATGATGCTTTCAGCAGTCCAAATAAGCCGAAAAACCTAGTAGTATCGGGCTATTTTACCTGCTAAATGCGTAGGCACAAACGTCATAATAGCAGCGGGCGCAAGCGGATTTCTGCTTACACCCGCTTGGTTACCATACAGCAAAGACGGAGGAAGCCTTCAAGGGCGCGGAGTGTTCATCTCGACCCTTGACGGCTTCCTTTGACTTTGCTATTTCTTGACTACAATGGCTTGCGCCAATTTCGCCTGTAAGCGGTGCTTCATATACTCGTCGATGCCGACATACGGCAAACCGTCTTTGTCATAGAGTGTTCGCGTGCAAATCTTGTTGATATAGCGGTCGTAATACAGCAAAATACGCTCCAATGCCAACGGGCTACCGGCGCGGGCCGCTTCGATCACGTCCATGGGCAAAAGCACTCTGCCGTTAAAAGTTGGTTGTTTCATATTAGTTCTTCACTCCTTTGGATTTCAAATTTCTTCGCAGTTCGTTCAGTGTCTTTGTTCTATGCCGCTGGACGGCGCTGCGGGACATTCCCACAAGACCGCCGATCTCACCGTCTGCCAGCTCCAACACACAATACAGGATCAAAATTCTTTGCTCCTGTTCCGGCAGGCTTGCAAAGGCATCAGCCACCAGCTCGTCCCGGATATGCAGAGCGTAGCCGTATGCCGTGAACAGGATGCTGTCACTTGGGTATTTGTCCACCGTGCAGAGCTTGTCCATTTCATGTTGGGACAAGGCGCTGAACTCGGTTTCCCGGTTCCGCTGGCAAGCCAAATCCCGCAGGTGGTTTCTGGCCTCGTTGCGGAGGACAGTTTTGCAGAAAGCGTCAAACCGGCAGCGTTTTCCATAATCATTAGGGATATATTTCATCTTCTCACCCCCGATCTGCGGGAGAGTGAAAAGTTAGAGTTGGTGCCACCACCCCTTGTGTCTATGTTGATACGGCAGTTTCGGCCCGCACCGAAAGACCGCAATAACAGATCCGTAAAAGTAAATGTAATATGTCGGTAACTTACATCGTATAGTACATCTTTTAACCCAAACCGCTCCCACGCTGAGAACAGGCTTTTTTTGAGAAGCTATGGGGTTGGAAAACAGACTGTATCAGCATGGTGGTTTCCTCCGTAAGCCGTCGATTCTGCATAGAGTAAACAAAGCAAAAGCGGCAGTCTTGATTTCTCAAAACCACCGCTGGGATATGAAATAGAGCGCACAAAATCAACCTGCCCAACAACGGTTTTTTTCTTCCCCCGTCGGGCGGGGCAAATTGTATCATGTATTAAGGAACAGAAAAAGCCGATAACTACAAGAAGAAATACTCTTGCAAGTTATCGGCTCTGCGTCTTAGCGTCTGGCTCTTGGATGATGGATAGATTCAGTTGTCTTACCGCTATCAAGGTTTCATGTTTGCATTTCGGGCAATACAGTGGGAAGTTTTCTAGCACTGTATCATCGCGGATTTTCAATCGCGTTTTGCTGTCGCAAAAGGGACATAAAATCCATTCTATTTTCATGTTATCTTCCTCTGTGCTTGGCTTTCTTCTTTTCCTGCCGTATGGCAAACTGGCGGTCTTTCTCCGCCTCTTTCTGCTCACGGCTCTTGGTTTTCCGTTCCAGCTTACATTGCTCATGCTGGAATTTCAACGCCTGCTGCGCCTTTGTTCCAATGCCTTTATCCTGCAGTTGGCTTTGAATTTCGCGCTGCATACGTTTGGGATTGATTTTTCGCTCTATGGCTATCTCGGTCTGGATTGGAGGACTGAATTTCAGCTTGTGCCAATTCTTCAACAGAAACTCATAGACCTCATAATCTTTGGGTTCTGAGCCAAAAGTGATTTTGCATACCTCGTACTTACCGTTATCCGTTCTTTCGTATAGACCGATCCAAAACGGAGCCTCGAACAGGATGGTCAAACTGCTTTGGGGGCCTGTACTCATTCTTCTAAGAACTGCCCTTCAAAGTGATCCAGCCATTCCAAAAGAGTGCGATAGAGAAGCTGCTGCTGCTCAAAAATCGTTCTCCCAACCAAGGGAATGTCTGTAAATTCCCGCGCATAGCCCTCGTTCGATTCAGCCGAGGACTGTATGCTCTGGCGCAACACCGAAACCAGCTCCAACGCTTCGGCCTTGTCCATCTTATTCAGATTGGTAATGACCACATTGAAATCGAATAACAGGGGTACCGTGCTAGCGGCGCAAGAGGCCATCAGCTCCTTGAAATACGCTCTGCCCTGATCAGTAATAGAATAAATGGCCTTATCCGCAAACTTATCGCCCTTGACAATATCGCTTTGGAGATACCCCTTCTCGCTCAACTGGAGTACTTTTCGATAAATAGAAGGCACGCTTATTTTCGTCCAGCGAGAAAAATGGTGGTACTCCACATCCTTTTGAATGTCATAGGCGCTTTGCGGTTTCTCCAATACAATACCAAGTATGACTCAATCGATTGACGACATAATGATACCTCTTTATACGCCCGTCTGTCCCAAGAGGACGCGCTGGACGGCGAGAGAAATAGCATAGCCAATCAAAAGAAAATCCTTTTGAAGTACGCAACCGACAACGGTTTCCCAAATCCCACGTTTTTCATCGACGACGGCGTTTCCGGGGTGACGTTTGACCGTCCGAGATGGAATGAGATGATCCGGCTGGTCGAAGCAGGAAAGGTTAAAACCGTCATTGTCAAGGATATGTCCCGCATGGGTCGCGACTATCTAAAAGTGGGCTACTATACCGAGAGCTTCTTTGCTGAGCGTGATATTCGGTATATCGCTATCAATGACGGCGTGGACAGCGACAAAGGGGACAATGATTTCACCCCTTTCCGTAACCTGTTCAACGACTTCTACGCCCGCGATACCAGCAAGAAGATTCGGGCTGTTATGCGAGCCAAAGGAAACGCCGGGGAACACCTCTGCACCAATCCGCCCTATGGGTATCAGAAAGACCCGATCGATAAAAAGAAATGGATTGTGGACGAGGAAGCCGCCGAGATCGTGAAGCGGATCTTCGTCCTGTGCATTGCGGGGAAAGGCCCCATGCAGATTGCTAAGTTGTTGACCGCCCAACACGTCCTGACCGTCAAGGCCCACTACGCCCAGCGGGACGGAAAGCCGCTGCCGGAGAAGCCTTACAAGTGGAGCCCGAAGTCTGTTGCTGGGATATTGGAGCGGCCAGAGTACACCGGCTGCACGGTGAACTTCAAGACCTATTCCAAGTCCCACAAGCTGAAAAAGCGACTGCACAATGCCCCAGAGAACCAGCGGATTTTCCCCAATACCCAGCCCGCCATTATCGAAGAACAAGTCTTTGCACGGGTACAGGAGTTGCGGGGGAACAAGCGCCGTCCGGCCAAGCAAGCCGAACGGCAAGGGCTGTTTTCTAGGCTGCTGTACTGCGCCGACTGTGGAAGCAAACTGCATTTTGCCACAGGCAAAAACATGACACCGCAGCAAGACTGCTATCGGTGTTCCCGGTATAAGAGTCATGCACTTTATCCGGGAAGAAACGTTGAAGCTGTTCGTGTTGCAGCGGATTTTCGATGTGACGGCGCTGTTCTTTGACGATGCCATGGCATTTGAGGAAGCGGCGAGAAAGCAGCGTTTCCAAGAAGCGGAGAAGGAGGCCAAGAAGCGCAGGCGTGAAATCGCCCAAGCGGAAAAGCGCATTGCCGAACTTGACCGGATTTTCAAGCGCATCTATGAGGACGACATCAGCATCAGCGGTACGGTCAGCCATGAACGGTTCTTGAAACTCTCTGCCGACTATGAAGCAGAGCAAAAAGAACTAACAGAACAGGTCAAGACATGGCGGCAAGCGGTAGAAACCTTTGAACAAGATCAAGCCGATTTCGCTAGCTTTGCAGCCATTGTGCGGAAGTATGTAGGCATCCGAGACCTTACGCCCACCATCGTCAATGAGTTTGTAAAAAAGATTATCGTCCATGCGCCGGATAAGTCCAGCGGCCACCGCAGGCAGAAGATTGAACTGGTCTGGAACTTTATCGGAGAAGTCAACCTGCCGGGTGACGATCAGACTGTGGAACTGCAAAGAAAAGGCAGGACGGCATGACTTTTCAGCCATACCGTCCTGCGACAATTTAATTACTTCCTTATGGGCCGACACCTTTGACTTTTGAGACGGCCTCTTTTTGAAAGCACTTCAGAGCAACGGTCGAGAGAGTTCTGAGCAACTGAACTCCTTCGCAGCGCCCAGCAAACTCTGGTGATACTTTCTATCAAGAATCAGTCTCATACTGTTGAGATACTGTCTCTTGACCAAAATATTGACACTGGTTTTCAATTTGGAACATCATTGAAGGTATCGTACCTCGCGCAGTCGCGCCAGTCGTGCCGCAAAAAACATGCGACACGCGATTTCATGCAGCTTTTGATGCTATACCAGCTGCCGTCTCAAACGTTCCTTTTCGGCCGCTTCGTCGTCGGCGGGGTACCAGACGGGGGCGGCGAGGCGGACGGCGCACTTTTCGCCCTGGCTGAAGGAGACGCGGTGCGGCGTCTGCACTTTCAGCGTTTGATTGCCGACGGGGATCAGGTACTCGGTGCGGTCGGTGAGGAAGATGCGCTTTTCCACGTGGGTCTGATAGCCGTCGTTGCCGCCGCTCAGCTCGATGGCGTTGGGGCGCGTGGCAACGACCATGCGTCCGGCGGCGTCCGCGGGGACGGGGAGGCCGAGCGGATGGTCGAGGTCGCCTTCGGCGTAAGCCTGGCCGTCTTTGACGACGACGTTGAGGAAGGTGCTCTCGCCGAGGAAGCTGTGCACGAAGCGGTTGACGGGATTGGTGTAGAGGTTTTCGGGCGTGTCGATCTGCATGATCCTGCCCATGTCGCAGACCATCATGCGGTCGGAGATGGCCATGGCTTCCGACTGGTCGTGGGTGACGAAGATGATCGTGAAGTTGAACTTGCGCTGCAGCTCCTTGATCTCGAAACGCATGGACTCACGCAGTTTGGGGTCGAGGTTCGACAGCGGCTCGTCGAGCAGCATCACTTTGGGGCGGGTGACGATGGCGCGGGCCAGGGCGATGCGCTGCTGCTGGCCGCCGGAGAGGTCGGACGGATAGGAGTTCTCCAGACCGGTCAGGCTGGTGTGCGCCAAGGCGTCGGCGACTTTGCGGTCGACGTCCGTCCGGTTCATCTTCTGGATGCGCAGCGGGAAGGCAACGTTCTCGAAGACGTTCATGTGCGGCCAGACGGCGAAGGCCTGGAAGACCATGCCGAGGCCGCGCTCTTCGGGCGGCACGTAGAGGTTCTTGCTCTTCACCGAGACGGGGCGGCCGCAGAGTTCGATCTCGCCCTCGCTGAGGTCTTCGAAACCGGCGATCATGCGCAGCGTCGTCGATTTGCCGCAGCCGGACGGCCCGAGGAACGAGAAGCACTCGCCCTCGCGGACGCTGAAGGTGAAATCGTCCACGGCGACGATGTCGCCGAGCGTTTTGGTGGCGAAGCGTTTGGTGACGCCGCGCAGTACGACCTGATCCATAGGCCTAGACCCCCTTCCGGTCGCGGGTAAGATAGGTGACGACGGCGTTGCAGACGATGATCAGCAGGATCGCCACCGAGCCGAGCGCGGCCGCCTGCGGCATCATGCCGGCGTCGCGCAGCGAATAGATCTGCACGCCCAGCGTGCGCGTGTAAGGGCCGTAGAGCAGCACCGAGGTGGTGACTTCGCGCATGGCGGGCAAAAAGATCAGGAAGAACCCGGCCACCATGGCGGGGCGGATCAGCGGCAGCGTCACGTCCTTGAGGCTCTCGGTGTGCGAGGCGCCGCACGCGCGCGCCGCTTCCTCGAGCGAGGGATGGACCTGCAGCAGCGCCGCCGAGGAACTCTTCATCGAGAAGGACAGATAGCGCGCCAGATAGGCGACGAGGATGATCCAGATCGTGTTGTACAAGCTGATGCCGCCGAGGCTGCCCGACCAGGCGAGGATGACGCCGACGGCCAGCACCGTGCCGGGGATCGAATACGGCAGCACCGAAAGCACCTCGAGGACGCCGCGCCCGCGCGGGCGGATCTTCTGCACCACGTAGGCGATCAGCGTGCCCAGGAACATGCAGACAACGCCGGCCGTGGACGAGGCGAACAGCGAGTTCTTGATCGAGGCGAAGGTTCCCGAGGCCGAAAAAACTTTAACGTAGTTGTTGAGCGTGAAGTTCTTGGGAATTAGCGGCAGGCCGTAGGCCTTGACCAGGCCGACCAGGAAGATCATCACCAGCGGCACGACGACGATCATGACCAGCGTCGCGACGGCGAGGATCAGCAGCGGGATCCTGGAGCCGCGCAGCTTGATCAGCGTCGGGCGCATCGACTTGCCCTTGATGATGTCGTAACTGCCGGCGCTGAGCACCTTTTTCTGCACGATCAGGGCGGCGGACACGACGACCACCAGCAGGATCGACAGCGCCGCGCCCTGGCGGATGCCTTCGAAACTGCCTTCGGCGCGCTGGATCGTGTCGAAGATCTGCGTCGGCAGCGTGAATATCCCCTGCGAGAAGCCGAGGATCGACGGCACGCCGAAATGCGCCAGCGACGAGATCAGGATCAGCAGCGCTCCGGCGGAGATGGCCGGCAGCACCAGCGGCAGCGTGATCTTGCGGATCACGGTCATCTGCCGCGCGCCGGCGATGCGGGCGCATTCCTCCAGCGTCGGATCCATGCGCTCGAGCGCGCTGACCACCTGCATGAAGACGAACGGGAAATAATAGGAAATTTCCACGAAGACGATGCCCCACACCGAGTTGATGTTGAACGGCGCGCCGGCGAGGCCGAACGCGCGCACCAGCCAGCGGTTCAGGTAGCCCGAACGGCCGTTGAGCAGCAAGTCCCAGGCCATGGCCCCCAAAAACGGCGGGAACATGTAGGGGATGCTGAACAGCGCGCGCATCAGCCCCTTGGCGGGAATGTCGCTGCGCCCCAGCAGCCAGGCGTAGAACACGCCCATGACCGTGCCGAACAGCGTCACCCAGAAGGCGATCTTGACCGTATTCCACATCGAACCGAGCGTCTTCGGGTCGAGCAGCTGGCTTGCGAACAGCGAAGGGTCGAAGCGCCCCTGATAGAAAAAGGCGTGGTACACGATCATGAAGATGGGGATGACGACGATCACCAGCAGCAGCGCGAAGCTGAGCAGCGTCATCGCCCCGTCGAGGCTGAAGCGGCGGCCGTCGAGCGCCGCCAGATCTCTGTTTCTGCGCAGGCCGAGTCTCATGCCGACGCCTCCTTTTTCGCTTCGTAGTAACGGGGATTGAGCAGACGCAGCCCCACTTCGTCCCCCGCCTTTGCGACGCCGTGCCGAACCGCGTCGAGCGTGCTCTGTTGCACGCGCAGTTCGCGCGCGCCCAGCGCGACGCGGTAATCGTACTCGCTGCCGAGGAACGTGCGCCGCTCCACGCGGGCGCGCAGCGGCGAGGCGGCGTCGAAAACGACGTCGTTGGGACGCACCCCCAGATCGACGCCGCGGCTTGGATCGAGCCCCGCGGGAAGCTCCCCTTCCCACGGCGCGACGCCCGCGCCGGTGTCCAGTCCCAGGCCGCCGCCCAGCGCGACGACGGGAATGAAGTTCGACACGCCGATGAACTCGAACGCGAAACGGTTGGCCGGGCGCAGGATGATGTCCTCGTCCGTGCCGACCTGGCACAGCGAGCCGTCCTGCTGCATGACGGCCATCCTGTCGCAGAGCTGCAGCGCCGACTGCTGATCGTGGGTGATGTAAAGGATCGTCGTGCCCAGATTGCGCTGGATCTCGCGGATCTCGATCAGCATCTGCTCGCGCAGCTTGGCGTCGAGGTTGGTGATCGGCTCGTCCATGACGATCAGGCCGCCGTCGCACACCAGCGCGCGGGCGATGGCGACGCGCTGCTGCTGGCCGCCCGAAAGCTGGCTGGGCAGGTGGGCGGCGTATTCCGTCATGTTGACCTGCGAGAGGGCGTGCGTGGCCCGTTTTTCCGCCTCGTCTCTGGGGACGCGGCGTTTCCTGAGCGGATAAAGCACGTTTTCCTTCACGGTCATGTGCGGCCACACGGCGTAATCCTGAAAGACGATGCCGATGTTGCGCCGTTCCACGGGAACGTTGATCCGCTTTTCGGCGCTGAAGAGGCACTCGTCCCCCACGTAGATCTCTCCCGTCCGCGGCTTGTTCAGCCCCAGAAGGCAGCGGGCCAGCGTGGTCTTGCCGCAGCCCGAGGGGCCGACGAGGCAGAGGATCTGTCCGTCTTCCACTTCGAGGCTGAAATTTTTGAAGATGTCGCGCTCGCCGTAACGGAAGGAGACGTTTCTGAAGATGACTTTGCCCATAAAACTCCTCCTGGTTGAAAGATTGTACAAAAATGGGGGCAACTGACGCTGCCCCCATGGATCGTTTTTTCGTTTGGAACGGAGCGGCGTTTAGCGGAAGATCTTGTCGAACGCCGCGGCGTTCTCCTTCTGCTTGGCGACCACTTCGGCCATGTCGCTGTCCATGGCCTTGGCGGCGATGGCGGCCACGTCGGCGCTCTGCTCCACGTCGCTGCGCACGGAGAGCAGATTGTTGGCGACGAGGATCTCCTGCCCTTCCTTGGAAAGGATGAAATCGTAGAGCAGCTTGCCGTTGGCTTCGTTCTTGCAGTCCTTGACCAGTCCGATGGGGCTGAAGATGGAAACCGTGTCCTCGGGATAGACGAAGGCGATCGGCGAGCCTTCCTTGATCAGGTTGGCGGTGACGTAGTCGAGGCACACGCCCAGCTTGTAGGCGCCGGCCGCGACCTGATTGTGCGTGGCGGTGGTGCCGCTTTCGAAGTAGCACTTGTTGGCCTTGAGCTTTTCCATGAACGGCGCGCCGTACTTGGCGTTGGCCATGATCGCGTTGCGCCAGTACTTGGTGGTGCCGGCGGTGTTGGGGTCGGTCATCACGACCTGGTCGTTCCACTTTGGGTCGCAGAGGTCGTTCCACGTCTTGGGCGCGTCGGCGGCTTCGACGTTGAGCGTGTTGTAGGCGATGCCCATGTTCATCATGCGCGCGCCGGTGTAATAGCCCTCGGCGTCGATGAACGCCTTGTCGATCTTTTCCGCTTCGGGCGAACTGTACTTCTGCAGGATGCCCTGCGCCTTGAACGACACGTAGTTGGTCGGGTCGCCGACCCAGATGATGTCGGCGTCGACGCGGCCGGCCTGAGCTTCGGTGGCGATCTTGGTCATGACCTTGCCGGTGCCGGCGAAGTAATACTCCATGGTGACGCCGGGATACTTCTTTTCGAAGCCCTGTTTGATGGCGATCAGCTGGTCTTCCTGCATCGAGGAGTAGAGCATGACCGTTCCGGAAGGCTCGGCGGCGGCGCAGGCCGCGAAGGCCAGGCTGAACGCGAACGCAGCGATGTACTTTTTCATGATGACGTTTTCCTCCTTGGGATCGTTTTTGGCGAATTGCCGGAACGCGGCGGGCGGGCTCCGGCGAATGGCTCGATTATAGCATATCGGAGCGATTTTAAAACAAAAAATTGCGGCTCCGTTCGTTCGCGTAAAGCGTCGAAATTTCGTCGGTCATCCCGTTTCGGAAAAACTTTTTGTCCGAAACGGCCCCGTCAGACGGGAAAATCATGCTGATCCTTGATGTTTGCCGGGCGTTGCGAGGAAATTCAGTCGCTCGCAGTCCCTCGTGTGCGGATTTTTGATTGAGAAAGAGTATCAATTGATTTCCGTCCATGGGTGACGTTGAAAAATATCGTTGTTCAGTTATAATCATTATGCAGACTGTAAATTTCGGGAGGCCACCATGAAGTTCGTGCTGGGAATCGACATCGGCTCCACCGCCGTCAAGGGGGTCCTGTACGCCGGCGAGGCGCTGCAGTGGGGGCTCGCGCCGACGGGCTGGAGCCCGCGCGACGCGGGCGAGGCCATGATCGCGGAGCTGCTGCGGCGGCGCGAACTGAGCGAAGGGGATCTGGCCGCGCTGATCTCGACGGGGTACGGCCGCCGCGCGCTGACGGCCGCCACGAAGCAGGTCACGGAGATCACCTGCCACGCCCGCGGCGCGCACGAGCTGTGCCCGCAGGCGCGCACGGTGCTCGACATCGGCGGGCAGGACAGCAAGGTGATCCTGCTCGACGAGCGGGGCGGCGTGGTGGATTTCGCGATGAACGACAAGTGCGCCGCGGGAACGGGGCGCTTTTTTCAGGTGCTCAGCCACGCGCTGGACTACGACGTCGAGAGCTTCGGCGCCGTTCCGGCCGACGGGCCGGTGGAGCCGCTGTCGAGCATGTGCACCGTCTTCGCCGAGAGCGAAGTGATCGGCAACCTGGCCCGCGGCGTGCCGCGCGAAAACATCGTGCGCGGTCTGCTGAAGAGCATCGCCTCGCGGTCGGCGGGGATGCTCGCCAAAGTGGGGATGAAGCCGCCGCTGTTTTTCTCCGGCGGCCTGTCGCGCAGCCCGTCGCTGCGGACGTTTTTGGAAAAGGAGCTGGACTGCCCCGTGCAGGTCCACGAAAAATCGCAATTCGCCGGCGCGCTCGGCGCCGCGCTGATTGGCTGGGGGGCCATCGAATGAGAACGATCGAAGAGATTGTCGAGGGGATGAGGGAGCACGCCAAGGACGGTCCGGTGCTCATCAAGGAACTGAGCGAAAAGGGCGTGCCCATCGTCGGCACCTACTGCACGTTCGTGCCGTGGGAGATCATCCACGCCGCCGGCGCCGTGTCGGCGACGCTGTGTTCGCGCAGCCAGAAGCCCATCGCCGCCGCCGAGGAGCGCCTGCCGCGCAACCTCTGCCCGCTGATCAAGGCCAGTTACGGCCACGCCATGACCGACACCTGCCCGTACTTCCACTTCTGCGGCCTGGTCGTCGCCGAGACGACCTGCGACGGCAAGAAGAAGATGTTCGAACTGCTCAACGACATCAGGCCGGTCTACACGATCCAGCTGCCGCAACGCGGCGACCGTCCCGAAGACCTGGAGATCATGAAGAAGGAGTTCCGGCTCTTCGTGGAAGAGATGGAGCGTTTCACCGGCCACAAGATCGCCGACGACGATTTGCGCGCCGCCATCCGCCTGCGCAACCGCGAGCGCACGGCCCTGCGTGGGCTGTGGTCGCTGGCCGAGCTGGAGAATCCGCCGCTGACCGGACACGAAATGTGGGAATTCGGCGAGTACATGAGCTTCCATTTCGACAAGGAAGCCGCCGTCGCCTGGCTCGAACGGCAGGTCGCCGACCTGCGCGCCGCCGTCGCCGCGGGCGAAGACCGCGGCCTCGGCAAAAAGCCGCGCGTGATGGTTACCGGCTGCCCGATCAGCGGCGCCACCAAGGTGATCGACGCCGTCGAGGCGGCCGGCGGACTGGTGGCCTGCTACGAGAACTGCGGCGGCGAGAAAGAACTTCGCTACCTCGTCGACGAAGACAAGGATCCGCTCGAGGCGCTGGCCGAAAAGTACCTCGGCATCGGCTGTTCGATCATGAGCCCCAACGAGGCGCGTCTGAACGCGATCGGCTATCTGGCCGGCCTCTACCGCGTCGACGGCGTGCTCGACATGACGCTGACGTCGTGCCACACGTACGCCGTCGAAACGTACCGCGTGCGCGAGTTCGTGCACGGCCTCGGCAAAAGCTATCTGGCCGTGGAGACCGACTTCTCCGAGAACGACAAGGAACAGCTGGCCACGCGCATCGGCGCGTTCATCGAGATGCTCTGATACCGACGCTGGAAATGTGGCGGAGCGGAGAACCGTTTTTTTGCGGTCCTCCGCTCCGTTTTTTTGCGCGGCGTTGTGGTTTTCGCGCTTTCCGTATTATAATCAGCCCCGACAGGAGGGCTTTTCCCATGGAAAAAGTTCTTCGCCGGGGGCGCGTTTGGCGCGCTTTCTGCTGGCGCCCGTTCTCGCGCCGCTGCTTTTGGCGCCGGCGGTCTCGACAGCCGTCCGGGAATGCCGGACATCACGCTGCACGGTTCCGGTCGTGTGGCCGGTTCCGACCGGCGCCTCGGGCGGCATCAGCGCAGTTTGAACGGCTCGTTTCCCCTGCGCTGGGATATGTGATTTCGACTCAGCGTATTGAACCAGCCTGGCAACTGTATCGAGATGGAAATGTTCCTCGTGGAACATCGTTTTTTCAAAAACAGGGCCGTGCCGAAGCCTCCGCCCCGTGTGTCGCCCCGGCCTGTCGAGGCGGGGCTCAGCGGCGTGCGCCGAGCTCCGACAGCAGCCATTCTTTGAGCACGACCGCCTGGTTGCGGTCAGCGTCTTTGGCGCCGAACAGCAGCGTCACGTCCCCTTCCTTCAGGCGCTCGCGGCAAAGTTCCGCGAATGCCGCTGCGGCGGGGCTGCCCGCCAGTTCGGCCAGATAGTCGGCGCGGAACTTGGCGAAGCGCGCCGGATCGTGGGCGAACCACGTCCGCAGCGCCGCGCTGGGAGCGACCTCCTTGTTCCACAGATCGAGGGCGGCCTTTTCTTTGGAAAGACCGCGCGGCCACAGCCGGTCCACGAGCGCTCGGAAGCCGTCGTCCGCCTCCGCCGGAAGATACACCCGCTTTGTTTTCACCACGTGAAGCATCGCACATCCCTCCTCATCGAACGCCGATGCTCCATTATGAATCTCTTGAGGTTTTTATTCAAGAGATCATTCCGTCACGCACAAGGAGTTGGGCTCATGAAGATCACCACGCTCTGTTACATGGAACGCGGCGGCCGCTGGCTGATGCTGCACCGCACCGTCAAGGAAAACGACGAGAACCGCGACAAGTGGATCGGCGTCGGCGGCAAGCTGGAAGAAGGGGAGAGCCCGGAAGACTGCCTGCGCCGCGAGGTGCGCGAAGAAACGGGCTGCGAGCTGACGGAATTTCGCTTCCGCGGTCTGGTCACGTTCGTGTCCGACCGCTGGGGCACGGAGTACATGTGCCTTTACACCGCCTCCGGCTTTACGGGGCGCCCGCACGGCTGCGACGAAGGCGCGCTCGAATGGGTGCCGAAGGACGAAGTCGAGTCGCTCAACCTCTGGGAAGGCGACAAAATATTTTTGCGCTTGCTCGCCGAGGACGCGCCGTTTTTTTCGCTCAAGCTGCGCTACGAAGGCGAGCGTCTGGCCGAGTGGGTTTTGAACGGCCGCGGCGCTGCGAAGGAGAAACGCGATGAATAAAAGATTCGCCATCTTCGACATGGACGGCACGCTCGTCGACTCCATGGGCTATTGGCAGCGCATGGAGCGCGAGTATCTGGCCGGGCGCGGCGCTCCCTCCGGGCCGGCGCTCGAGGCGCTGATCGCCCGCCTCAAGCCGATGACGCTGTACGACGCGGCGCGGACCGTCGTCGCCGAGCTGGGATTTTCGGACACGCCCGAGAGCGTCGTCGCTGGGATGAACGGCGTCATGCGCCGGCATTACGAGCGCGACGTTTCGCTCAAGCCCGGCGCGGCGGAGTACCTGCGGCGGCTCAACCGCCGCGGCGCAGCGCTTTGCACCGCTTCGGCCACCAGCGTGCCGCTCGTGAAATTATGCCTGCGCCGCCTCGGCGTCGACTGCGAATTCCGCTTTCTGCTCAGCTGCGAAGAAGTCGGCGCCAGCAAGAACCGTCCCGACGTGTACCTCGAAGCCGCCCGCCGCCTCGGTTCCGCCCCGGCGGAAACGGCCGTGTTCGAGGATTCGCTTTCCGCGCTGACGACGGCGAAGAACGCCGGCTTTTACGCCGTTGCCGTCTACGACGCCGCCAGCGCGGCCGACTGGCCGGCGCTGCGGGCTTTGGCCGACGAGTGCGTCGTCGACTGGAGCAAAGCGGCCGCTGAACAGCGCGGCTCCGATCCCATATGAAATGTTGAGGCGAGGCGAACCTTGGCGGCTCACCTCGCCTTATCATTTATCGGCCTTGTTTCCACAGGGCGTAAAACCGCCTCCGCAGCGCCTTCCCCGCCGGGCCGGTTTATCCTGTAATATTGAAGACGCGAGCGTTCTTCATCATGATTCTCCTTCCCTGCGCTTTTCTGTCGCTGAGCGGAATAAAAAACGTAAAAGATAATGATTCCTGTTATTGACAAATGAAAAATCCGCCGCTATAATACGGTCAGATTCAAAAAAGAGACGCTTTCGTCTCCAACTCAAAAGTCAAACGGAGGAATTTTTCATGAACAAGAATCTCGTCAACAAGGTCAACGGTTATATCGCGAACATCGGCGTGTCGTTCGTCAAGATGCACAATCTGCATTGGAACGTCGTCGGTTCTCAGTTCAAGGCCGTCCACGAGTATCTCGAGTCCGTCTACGACGACTACGCGGACATTCTCGACGAAGCGGCGGAACTGCTGCGCATGAACGGCGAACTCCCCGCGGCGAGCCTGAAGCAGTATCTCGAACTGGCCAGCGTCAAGGAGCTCGAGTCCAAGGAGGTCTCGATCGGCGACGCGCTCGGCGTTCTCCTCGCCGACATGAAGCTCCTCAGGGACCAGGCCGCGGACATCCGCAAGGCAGCCGACGCGGAAGACGCTTTTGACGCCGCGAATATGATGGAAGACCACATCAAAGAGTTCAGCAAAAAGATCTGGTTCGTCGAGTCGATGACGAAGTAGCGGGAAAGGGAGCGGCCGGATGCCCGAGGAGAAAAAAACGCGCCATTCGCAGCAGCGAGACATGATCTACGACTATCTGCGCTCCACTCACGAGCATCCTTCGGCAGAGGCCATCTACACGGAGCTCAAGGCGAAGATGCCCAATCTCAGCCTTGGCACCGTCTACCGCAATCTCAAGCTGCTCGAGGAAAGCGGCAAGATCCGCCGGATCTCCGCGCTGCAGAACGCCGAACGCTACGACTGCATCTGCTGCGATCACGCCCATTTCGTCTGCACCAAATGCGGCAAAGTCAGGGATCTCGAGCCGATCGACGCCCGCGAGGCCGCCGGCGCGTTCACGCTGGAAGACGGCGACGTGCCCCTGGGCGTGTCGCTGACGATCAGCGGCGTCTGCGCCGAATGCCGAAAAAACGCTTGAGAGCATGCGAGCGAGGTGCAAGATCTTTCGGATTGAATTCGGCAAATAAAACAGCGAGCCTGCCTTGGATCATCTCGAGGCAGGCTCGCTGTTATTGCTCGTGATCATGACGTTCGGACCGACATTTCTCAAATCAGACGTCCAAGGAACGTAAGCACACAGGTCTTCACAATCTTTTACAGATTTTCCAAGCTCCAGGCGTTGATCCGCTCTAGTAGAGGGACGAACTTCTTCCCCGTCGCCGTCAGCGAATATTCTACCCGCGGCGGCACCTCGCGGTACACGCGGCGCCGTACGAAACCGCCGGCTTCCAGATCGCGCAGCTGGCGGGTGAGCGCCGACTGAGTGATCTCCGGGAACTCCCGGTTCAGCTCGCCGAAGCGCTTCGTGCGCTCGTGCAGCGACCAGAGAATGACGATTTTCCACTTTCCCGCGAAGATCTTCTGGATCTTCTTCATTCCGCATTCGCTTTTTTCTTCTGCGCCGCTCATGCATATTTCTTTCTCATTTCCCGTTTTCATGGATAGATCTCCTCGCCGTTATACAATAGTATCATTTTAAGTAGTATATATATTTTATCATCGTACTTTCATTTTTTGATGTTTCGTCTAAAATAAAAGCGTATAATTTTTCAGCGCGGCGTCTCATTGGCGCTGTTGTATTTTCATGGGGGATCTTCGATGAAAGCACTCGCGATCAACGGCGGGCCGCGACGCGGCTGGAACACGGACACGCTGCTTCTGGAAGCGCTGCGGGGAGCGCAGGAAGCGGGAACGGAAACAGAGATGATCCGTCTCTACGACCTCAAATACACAGGCTGCCGCAGCTGCATGGCCTGCAAGAGAAAAGGAGCGGTTCCGTGCCGATGCTACTGGAAAGACGACCTGTCCCCGGTGCTGGAGAAAGTTCTGCAGGCCGATGTCCTCTTCCTCGGCTCGCCCGTCTACCTCGGCACCGTCACGGCCCAGACGCACGCGTTCCTAGAGCGGCTGCATTACATCCTCTTCTCTTACAACGACATGACGAAATCGCTGTTCACGGGGCGCGTCGATTCGGCCTGCTTCTTCACCATGAACATGCCGCGGGACTATTACCGGCAGAATATGAAAGCCGGGCTCGAGACGGACGTGGTCGCCCTGAAAGGGCTGAACGGCAGCCTCGAAACTTACGCCTGCTGCGACACGCTACAGGTCGGCGACTACTCGAAGTACGAACTCAGCCTTTTCGATCCGGTCCATAAAAAGCGCGTCCATGAAAAACAGTTTCCCAAAGACCTGCAGGCCGCATATGAAATCGGAAAGCGTCTGGCAGCTCGCTGAGCCTCTTTCATCGTCTCTCGCGGAGACAGCCTTGGTCCCGCAAAAAAATCCGTCCGCGATTCCTCTCGGGAAAAGCGGACGGATTTTTACGTATTTTGCGCCGTCTTGTGCCCGGCGCGGAGAATGCTGCGCTGCATCCAGTTCCCTTTCCGGTGGTAGAGCAGGAAGAAGACGGACGTCAGCGCCCAGCTGACCGGATAGCCGATGAAAACGGTGCGGACGCTGTGGCTGAACGGCACCACAAACCAGATCCAGAGCAGGCGGAAGCCGCAGATGCCCAGCGCCGTCATCGCCGTGGGCACGATGGCATCGCCGGTACCGCGCATGCCGCTCGCCAGCGTGCCCACGGGCACGTAGGCAAAGTACCAGGGCGCGATGAGCCAGATGATCTCCATGCCGATGGAGATCACGGCGGGATCGTCGGTAAAGATCCCGTACAGCGGCGCGCCCCAGGTCACGAAAACCGCGCCGAAAAACAGCGAGAGCGCCGTCCCCAGTGCCGCGCTCACGCCGATGCTGCGCAGGACGCGGTCATATTTGCGGGCGCCGAAATTCTGTCCGGAAAACGTCGACACGGCCACGCCGAGCGCGTTGATGATCAGCCAATACATCCGGTCGACCTTGCCGCACACCGTCCAGGCCGCCACGGTGTCGACGCCGAAGCCGTTGACCGTCGACTGGATGACGATATTGGAGAGCGAATACATCGTCGACTGGAGCCCCGAAGGCAACCCGATGCGGACGACGCTGCCGAGGATCACCCGGTCGGGACGGAGGAATCCGCGCAAACGAAGCCGGAAAGACCCCGCTTCGCGCGCCAAAAAGATCCATACGCCCGCGGCGCTGGCCAGCTGCGACAGGACCGTGGCGTACGCCGCGCCCGCCACGCCCCAGCCCCAATGAACGACGAAGACGATATCGCCCGCGATGTTGACGATCGTGGCCAGCACGAGCAGGTAAAAGGGACGCTTGGAATCGCCTTTGGCGCGCAGCACGGCGGCTCCCATGTTGTAGACGAACATGAACAGGATCCCGCCGAAATAGATCCGCAGATAGCTCACGGCATGAGGCAGCACCTCCGGCGGCGTGTCCATCGCCGTCAGCGCCGGCTCCGCCAGGAAGGCGCCGACCAGCGACATCGCCGCGCCCGCCGCGATCGACAGCGCCATCGACGTGTGTACGGCCCGTGAGGCGTGCTCGGCGTCGCCGGCGCCGAAAAACTGTGCGATCACCACCGTGCCCCCCGAACAGAGGCCGATGAAGAACCCCAGCAGCAGGTTGACCAGATAGCCCGAAGGGCCGCCCACGGCGGCCAGCGCCTCCTTGCCCAGGAAGCGGCCGACGATGATGGCGTCGACGGTGTTGTACAGCTGCTGAAAGAACGTCCCCAGCAGGATCGGGAAGAAAAAGACCAGCAGCTGCTTCCAGATCACGCCCTCGATGATTTGTCTGTTTTCCCCGTCCATTTCGTCTCACCGCTCCGCTCAAAGCCGCGCCGCCGAATTGATAATACTTGTTCCTGACTCGAGCGGCGAACGTTCTCCAAACCTCCGAGGAAAATCCACACAGCGCACAGCGCGGCTCGCTTCGCGGATCTCCCTCGCTCATTAAGAAATAGCGTCAGCCGTGCAGCGCGGGAGCGCGTCCCCTCGGCGTGCGCCGCGGGAGTTCAGGCTTTCGCCCCCTCCGCTTTGGCGGCCAGCCAGCCGGCGCGGAAGCTTTTGTAGTCGGCCAGGTTTTCCGCCAGCAGCGTGGGCGTGTCGAGGCCGTAAGGGCAGCGGCTCTTGCAGGCGTTGCAGTGCAGGCACTGTTCGATGCGCATCATCATGGCGTCGGTCTTTTCGGACATCAGCGGCGGCACCGGCGACCGGCGCAGGAGCAGGCTCATGCGCGCGGCAGTCTGGATCTCGATGCCGGCGGCGCAGGGCTGACAGTAGCCGCACCCGTGGCAGAAATTGCCGGACAGCTCGCGGCGCTCTTTTTCGATCTCGTCCGCCCAGTCCTCGAAGCGCGGCGGATTTTTCTCCAGCTCCAGAAATTGATCGAGCTCGCTCTCGCGCTGTACGCCCCAGATGGGCACCACGAACGGATGTTTCTTCATGAACACGAAAGCCGCCTCGACGTGCGCGATCAGGCCGCCGGCCATCCCCTTCATGGCGATGAAGCCCATGTCACGCTCGTGCGCCAGGCAGGCCAGGTCGATGTCTTCCTGCGGCGCGATGCAGGTGAGCGGGAACTGGAGCGTGTCGTACCGTCCCGACAGCACGGCGGCACGGGCGCGCTCGCGGCCGTGATTGGTGATGCCGATAAAGCGCACGTAGCCGCGTTTCTTCGCCTCCACGCAGGCGGCGTAGGCGCCGTTCGGATCGTCGGGATCGGGCAGCGTCGAGGGATTGTGCAGCTGAATGAGATCGATATAATCGGTCTTCATGCGCTTCAGGCTGAGCTGGATATGCTCCAGCACGGTCTGGTAATCTTTGCCGCCGCTCTTGGTGGAGATGACGATCTTACCGCGCACGTCCGCCAGGGCGGCGCCGATCTTCTCCTCGCTGTCGCTGTAAGCGTTGGCGGTGTCGAAATAGTTGATGCCGTGATCGTACGCCTTGCGCAGCAGATAGGCCGCGTCCTTCAACGGGATGCGCTGAATCGGCAGCGCGCCGAATCCGCAGGCGCTGACCATCAGCCCTGTTCTCCCCAGTCTGATCTTATCCATGACATGACCCCCTCTTCATGTTGAACGGATGACCGTGAGCTTACTATATCACGCCGCGCTGCAAAATCAAAACATGTATCCTGGTTTTCGCAAGGGAATGAAGATCCCAAAAAGCGGCCTCCGGCGCCGGCATTTCCCCTCCCAAGTTTGCTCAAAAGGTGCGCCGAGGCCGAAGCTTCGTCGTTTTTTCTGCTATAATAGATTGGTTCTGGTTCCATAAATCTGCCCGCGCGGCGTTGGAAGGAGGCCCGGCATGTTCATTCCCATCGAAGGCGAGGACTGCATTTTCCTCGAGAACGTCGTCGCGCTGGTCCACGACGAAGGGCGCACCACGGTTTATTACGGCGACGGGCACACCGGCGTGACGGGATTCCGTCCGGTGACGCTGAGGCGGCGCTATCGGGAATTGATGAGGGGAGCGCGGCATGTGGAGCTTCCCCGTTCACAGGAGGTCAATGGTTCATGAGCACTCAGTACACAGCCGAAGACATACAGATTCTGGAAGGTCTCGACCCCGTCCGCAAGCGGCCGGGCATGTACATCGGCGACACGACGACGAGGGGCCTTCACCACTGCGTGTACGAGGTGGTCGACAACGCGGTCGACGAAGCGCTGGCCGGCTTCTGCTCGGAGATCGCGGTGACGCTGCACGCCGACCAGAGCGTCAGCGTGTCCGACAACGGCCGCGGCATCCCCGTGGATCCGCATCCTTCCAACGGGCGTCCCGCCCTCGAGGTGGTGCTGACGGTGCTGCACGCGGGCGGCAAGTTCGACAACCACAATTACAAGATTTCCGGCGGGCTGCACGGCGTCGGCGTCTCGGTCGTGAACGCGCTTTCCGAGTGGCTGGAGGTCACGGTCTACCGCGACGGCAGGGAATGGCACGAACGTTTCGAGCGCGGCACGCCCGTTTCCGGCCTGACCGGCGGCACCCCGACGGCGAAGCGCGGCACGACGGTGACGTTCAGGCCCGACGCGGAGATTTTCGACGAGGTGACCTTTTCGGCCGAAACGCTGGGCAACCGCTTCCGCGAAATGGCCTTCCTGATCCCCGGGCTCAAGTTCGTCTTCGTCGACGAGGCCGAAGGCAAGACCTGGACGTATCATTACGAAGGCGGCGTCTCGGAGTTCGTCGCCTACCTCAATCAGGGCAAGCAGACGCTGACGCCCAAACCGATCGTCATCCGCGGCGAAAAGGACGGCGTGGCGGTGGAAGTCGGCTTTCAGTACACCGACGAGTACATCGAGCGGCTTTACTCGTTCGCCAACCTGATCAACACGATCGAGGGCGGAACTCACGTGGCCGGCCTGCGCAGCGCCATCACGCGCGGCATCAACGAGGGGGCCCGCCGCGCCGGCGTGCTCAAGGAAAAGGACGAAAACCTCTCCGGCGACGACCTGCGCGAGGGGCTGACCTGCGTGCTTTCCGTCAAGCTGGGCAATCCCCAGTTCGAAGGACAGACCAAGACCAAGCTGGGCAACGGCAACGTCAAGGGCATCGTCGATTCGATTCTCTACGACGGCATCCTGCAGGAGCTCGAAGAGGATCCGTCGGTGATCAAGCCGATCATCGAAAAAGCCATCAAGGCCCGCCAGGCCCGCGAAGCCGCCAAGAAGGCCCGCGAGCTCGTGCGCAAATCGGCGATGAGCGGCCTTTCGCTGCCGGGCAAGCTGGCCGACTGTTCCAGCCGCACCGCCGAGAACTGCGAGGTCTACATCGTCGAGGGAGACTCGGCCGGCGGCAGCGCCAAGCAGGGGCGCGACCGCAAGTTCCAGGCCATCCTGCCCCTGCGCGGCAAGATCCTCAACGTCGAGAAGGCGCGCATGGACAAGATGCTCGGCAGCAAGGAGATCCGCGTCATCATCCAGGCGCTCGGCTGCGGCATCGGCGAGGACTTCGACATCGGCAAGCTGCGCTACAACAAGATCATCATCATGACCGACGCCGACGTCGACGGCGCCCACATCAGCACGCTGCTGCTGACGTTCTTCTTCCGCCACATGCGCGAGCTGATCGAAAAAGGCCATATCTATCTGGCCGTGCCGCCGCTCTATCGCGTGCAGGTCGGCAAGAAAGTCGACTACCTCTACAGCGACAAGGAGCTGCGCAAAGTCATGGACGGACTTGCGGCCGACGGCAAAAAAGCCGCCGTGCAGCGCTACAAGGGCCTGGGCGAGATGAATCCCGGCCAGCTCTGGGAGACGACGATGGACCCCGCCACGCGCCTGCTCAAGCAGATCGAGCTGGACGACCTGGCCGGCGCCGACCAGTACTTCGACATCCTCATGGGCGACCGCGTCGAGCCGCGCCGCCAGTTCATCGAAGAGCACGCCCATGAAGTGCACAATCTGGACGTGTGATTCCCGCGACAACAAAAAGCTTCAACCGAACGTTCGCGTTCGGTTGAAGCTTTTTTCATTTCCCCGATTCGGTTCACGCTTTCTTTTTCGCGAAGCAGCCCCACATCAGCGCGCCGAACAGCACGCCGCCGACGATGTTGCCCAGCGTCACGGGCAGGAGATTGCCGGCGAGGAAATTTTTCCACGTCAGTCCGCTCAGGTCAAGGCCGGCCTCCGCCGCCTTCTGCGCGTACAGCGGCACGTTCTTTGCGAACAGAGCGGCGGGGACGTAGAACATGTTCGCCACGCTGTGTTCGAAACCGCACATGACGAAAAACGCTATGGGAAAGTACGCGCCCGCGGCGCGCCCGCACAGGTCTTTGCCGGAAAGGGCCAACAGCACGGCCGCACAGACAAGGATATTGCACAGCGCTCCCAGCAGCACGGCCGGGACAAAATCCAGCGCGCACTTCGCGGTCGCGAGTTTCATCGTGAACAGCGCCAGTCCGCCGTCGGAGTAATGCAGCTGTCCTGCATAAACGCCCGCGGCGGCGGTCAGCGCCGCGCCGACGAAGTTCCCGACGTAGGCGCAGCCCCAGTTGCGCACCATGCTGCCGACGGTCGCCGTGCCGTCAAGCACGGCGATGGAGATCAGGCAGTTGCCTGTGAACAACTCCGCGCCCAGCAGGACCACCATGATCAGGCCAAAAGGGAAGACCAGTCCCGACAACAGGCGAACCGATGCGGCTGCGCCGGCGCCGTGCGAAATTACGTTTGCCGCCGCAGCCGCTATGGCGATGCAGAACCCCGCCAGCATGCCCAGCAGCAAGATCTTCCAGACAGGCAGACGCGTTTTCGCAGCTCCCGCCGCGGCGTAATTGGCGACGACTTCCGCCGGGGAAAACAGGTTCATCGTTCCACCTCAGGCGTCGCCGTGCGGTCTTTGAAGATATGTGTCACGTCATACACACTCCGTTTCTTTTCCGAAATAATCGCCGTCGCTTCAAAATCTTCCGCGGCGGCGTGCCCCGGCGCGTCCTGAAGGGGCGATCGCACTGCGGCAAGCCCTTCAGAACGCGCGGTGAAAATCCGGACGCGGCTTTCGCGAACGTCTCTATTTTTCAGTTTCCCACCGCACCGTCGGCAGACGATCGTTTAACTCTCGACGAAACCGACGACTTCGCCGATGTAAATCGTGTGGGGAGCTTCTTCGGCGTAATAAGCTTTGGCCGCGTCGGCGGGGATGTTCGCCAGTTCCATGTCGTGGCGGTAGATTTTTTTGCAGATCAGCGTCAGTTCGGCCTGGGCGAAGGTGACGCCGTGTACGACCGCCCGCGGCGTCAGGCGGGTCAGCGCGATTTTATCGCCGTCGCGCCCCGATTTGGAGCCGAGGATCGTCAGGTCGCGGCGGTATTCTTGGGGATAGAAGCCGACGGTGAAATATTCGTTTGCGTCCATGAAGCCGTGCGTGCAGCGCACGGGCTTGACGAAGACCGTGACGACGTTCTTGTTCCACAGCGTGCCCAGCTGCCCCCAGCCGATGGTCATGGCGTTGTAATTGCCGATCGATCCGGCCGCCAGCAACGCCCAGTCCTTGTTGAAAAGTTCGAAAACGTTCACGTTCAGTTCGTCGATGTTTTTCACGATCGTGACCTCCCATAAATGACGCCGGGCACAGTCGCTCCGGCGCGGAATCCGCTTTTTCGAGCGCGGCGCGGCAGATCGATTGAATCGTGTTTTTGCAACGACTCATGCCATGTTCGGTGAAAAATGTTCCACGTGGAACATTTTCGAAGGCGTCCGTTTCGCCGGCGCGCTACGCCTCGCGGTCGACGAGGCGGCGGATCAGGGCCATGTCGAGATGCTCGCGCAGGGTCTGAGCCAGCGTGTCGTACTGCCGCTCCTTGTACGCCTTCCAGTCGAACGGACGCGCGTCGAGCGTCACCCCCTTGCGACGGGCCAGCGCGCCGAGTACGGCGCGGCGGCAGGCTTCGCTGTCGAAAAAGCCGTGCAGGTAACAGCCGTACACGCTGCCGCGCTGGCAGCCGTCGGGCGCGCCGTCTTCAAGCCGGAGCAGCGGCTCCGCGCCGTCGTCGCGGCAGGTCGTGCCGCAGTGGATCTCGTAGCCTTCGAGTTTGGCACCGCTCAGCGCGGCGAAAACGCCTTTTACGGAGCCCGCGCGGGCTGTCGTGCGCGTGCGGCGCTTTTCGGGCCGAAAGCGCGTGACGACCGGCAACAATCCCATGCCGGCGATCGAACCGCCGCCTTCCACGCCCTCTTCGTCGACGATCTCGCGCCCCAGCATCTGGTAGCCGCCGCAGATGCCGATCACGGGCGCGCCGGACGCGGCCAGCTTCTTCACGGCGGCTTCCAGGCCGGAGGCGCGCAGCCATTTCATGTCGCCGATGGTGTTCTTCGTGCCGGGGAGAATGACGAGGTCGGGGGCGCCGAGGGCGCGAACGTTTTCCACGTAGCGCACGCCCACGCCGTCGGCTGCGTCAAGCGCCGAAAAGTCGGAAAAGTTGGAGAGGCGCGGCAGGCGGATCACGGCCACGTCGAGCGGAGATGCGGCGCGGCGCTGGCCGAGCCGGTCGCTGAGGCTGTCTTCGTCGTCGATGTCGAGCGGCATCCAGGGCACCACGCCCGCCACGGGACGGCCCGTCAGTTCTTCCAGCTGCTTCAGACCGGGCAGAAGCAGCTTCAGGTCGCCGCGGAACTTGTTGACGATCGTCGCCTTGACGAGCGCGCACTCTTCCGGTTCCAGCAGCGCCAGCGTGCCCACGAGCTGGGCGAAGACGCCGCCGCGGTCGATGTCGCCGGCCAGCAGCACGGGGATGCCGAGGCGCTTCGCCAGCCCCATGTTGACGAAGTCGTCGGCTTTCAGGTTGATCTCCGCGGGGCTGCCGGCCCCCTCCACGACGATCAGGTCGTACTCGGCGTCCAGCTTTCGGTACGCGTCGAGCACGCAGGGCCAGAGCGCGTGCTTCATGGCGTAATACCCTTCGGCCGTGTAGTTGCCGTAGACCTCGCCGTTGACGATCACCTGCGAGCCCTTGTCGCTGGTGGGTTTGAGCAGCACCGGGTTCATCGCGTAACTGGGTTCGAGGCCGCAGGCCTCGGCCTGCACGGCCTGGGCACGGCCGATCTCCAGTCCCTCGCGGGTGATGAACGAGTTAAGCGCCATGTTCTGCGACTTGAACGGCGCCACGCGCAGCCCGTCCTGCCGGAAGACGCGGCACAGCCCGGCGACGAGCAGACTCTTGCCCACGCCCGACATGGTGCCCTGAATCATCAGCGATTTGGCCATTTGCGAAAATCCTTTCCCCGCTCGAAACTCGCGCGCGACGGCGCGCCGCGCGGCTAGTCAAACTCCGGTTCCTGCTCCAGTTCCGTCGGCGTTTTGCAGCGCCGCGCCGAAAAACGGATCAGCCCGTCATCGACCTCGAACAGGTGCAGCTTCCCCTTGACGGGAAAATATTCAACCGGCCGCGGATTTTTCAAAATCCAGCCCCAGATCCCCTCCGTCGGCTGGATGTCCGCCAGCGTTGCCACACAGACGGCCACGCCGGCAGGACACTGTTTCATGCCTTCGACCCCGAACTCCTCGACGATCCCCGGCTCGCGGTTCGTCGAAGCGCAGATCAGCAGATCGCCTCGGTAATCTGTCTTCCACGTGCGATATTCCACCTCCTTTTCCCCGCTCTCGATAAACCACGCGTACGGCTGGCGAACGGACAGAGCTTTCATGGCGAGACTCCTTTCGTTTCCCATTTTTGCCGCCGTTGCGATTATCCCGATTTTACGCTTGCGGCGGTCGATTTTGCGTCTATAATAATACATAACCAATAAACGCGCATTCATTACGGATATTAAGGTTGGCACAACCAAACAGAACAAAGAATTTGTTCATGTTTTTCGCTATGCCCCGATACGATGTCTTGCGGCAGGCACAGTATCTCTTCACGATGCCAAGACAGCCTGAATCTCCGGAGGCAACTTCACGCCGTCTCTCATCAGCTTGTGCGCTTGCGTCACATCATGGACGTTGGCGGAGGTCCCCGGTGATGGTATGGACATATCCGCTTCCGGCGTCGGCGCCGGCATGGACTTTCATGCCGAAATACCACTGGCCGCCTTTTTCCGTCGAATGCATTTCCGGATCCCGTTCGCCGTTTTGGTTCTTCGTTGAGCTCGGTACGCTGACGAGCGTTGCGTCGACGACGCTGCCTCCGTGCATGATCAAACCGGCCGTGTCACGTCTGTTCCGAATATCGTCGAACAGGACTTTGCCAAGCTCATGCTTCTCAAGGAGATGACGGAAGTGCAGCAGTGTCGTTGCGTCCGGTACCTGCTGCTGGAGGAAATCGATCCTCAGGAACGCGCGCATGGCATGGCTGTCGTAGATGGCGTCTTCGATGCCTTCATCGGACAAGTCGAACCAGTTCTGCATAAGGTACATGCGCAGCGTCGTCTCGACACCAAGAGGCCGGCGTCCGCGTTTGCCGGACGGGCAATGCGACGCTGTCAGGGCGGCCCGATCAGCCCACGGGATCATCTTGTCCATTTGCTCGAGGAACGCTTCTCTCCGGGTTTTTCTTCTGAGGTTGGCGTATCCCATATCACCGAAGCTGAGTTAGGTCATCTTCTATTCTCTTTTGACGTTGGGTTAGAACAGCTTAATTATACTCTCTCTTTGACGATTTAATCAGCGGTTCCGTAACTTCGTTGAAATATGGATTCAGAGTCGGCGGCAATATGATAAACTGTCGTTCAGCGGCTGAAACGCAGCGGCTTTTTCTATTGGAGGCGGCCGCGGCGAAAGCTGGAATTTTTAGAGACGGACGGTGAATGGAATGGCTTTGTCGGACACATTGCGCGGTTTGTGGCGTTGGTTTCTGGACGACGCCGGGCTTCTGGAGCCGGAGAATGGCGGCGAAGACGCGATGCCGGTTGGCGACGATACGCTCTTTGCCGCGCTCGTGGCGGCGGCGGAAGCGCAGAATGCCACGCTGCCAGCAGGAGACGAAACGCTTTTCGCCGCGCTGGTCGCAGCTGCGGAGGCGAAAAGAAACGAGCGCCCCGCAAGCGACGATACGTTTTTCGCCGCGCTGAACGCGGCGGCAGAACTGGAGAGACCGCGCCGCGCGCTCTCCGGGGAAGGAGCGGCGGATGGCCTGCCGACTTTGCCTGAAGAGCTGCCGGACGACCTTGACGGCTTCGCGGCGCCAGCCGTGCGTAAAAGAGGTGATGAAGCGGTTCAAGCGACGGTCATGCTGCCCGCGGTGGCGGAAAATATCGCCGCGGGAGTTCCGGGACAAGAAGGTACCGACGAGGATCTCGAGACGGCGGCAGCCGCGCCGCGAACCAAAGCTTCCGTCGCGACCAAGGAAGAGGAAGGCGGCGTTCTCTCCGTCGACGAGCCGCTTCTTTTCCAGTCCGCAGCGGATGATCTCCCGCGGGACGGCGCCGGCTTTTCGAAACCCGACGCGCGGGGCGCGGAAGGGGAGGAGCTTTTTGCCACCGCCGGCAAGGACGAAACGTTACAGGAGACCCGTGGGCGCCATATGTCGCCGCTCGGGCAGCTTGACGGCGAGGAAACGATGAACGAAGAAACCGCTCATGACGGCATTCTGACAGGTATTGGCGAGACACCGTGCGGTCAGGTCGCCGTCAGCGATTCGGCGTGCATCGTCCCCGGAGTCGCGCCGCAAGGCGAAGAAGAGGGCATACCCGCGAATATTTCCGCTTCCAGCGCCGAAGTGCGTGGGGCAAGCGATGGCCTCTGGGCTGCCGAGGCGGCGGAAGAGGCTGACACGCCTCTGGAGCCGCAGCCCGCCGACATTCGCCCGCAGTTGTCCGAGCCGGCGGCATCAACGCCCTTCCGTCAGAAGCGTATCGTCGTTTCGCTGCTCAAAGGGGGCGTCGGCAAGACGACGATCACCTGCTTTCTGGGCACCGCGATCGAGAAAATCTGGGATGAATACGGTTCCGAGCGTCGTCTGCTGGTCGTCGACACCGACCCGCAGGGGTCGAGTACCGATTTCTTCCTGCGCGACAAGAAGCCGGAGGAAGCGCGAACGCTGCGCGCGCTTTTCGAACCGTATCCTTTTCCGGGCGCGGCGAAAACGCTGTTCCACCCGACACGCTACCGCCATATCGACCTGCTGCCGGCGCACATATCCGTTTCCGACGTCATTCCTTCGCCCGAGGGCGATCGGGAGGCCCGTTTGGCGCAGTATCTGGCCGCGGCGGCCGACGATTATTCGCTGATCCTGATCGACACGCCGCCTTCCGATACGCTGGCGTTGAGAAACGCGCTGATGGCCGGATCGGGCGTTTTCGTCCCCATCGATCCCAGCCGTCAGGCCATCGCGACGCTGCCCCAGTTTATCAGCACATTTAGCCGTTACAGCCAGTACAACGCGCAACTGAAACTTTACGGCGTCATCTTCTCGCGCTACGACAGGCGCCGCGCGCTCGACCGCGATATCCGCGACGCCGTTTCCAAACAGCTCGGTCAGAGCGGCATCCGCTGCCGCGAGGCGCCTAACCGCTCGGCGATCTCAAACTGCTATAACAGCTATCTCGGCTTCGAAGGACTCGATCCCGCTAAAGACAAGGACGCTTACGACTTTTTCCGCGATCTGGCGCTTCAGGTCCTGATCGCCTGAGGCAGAGGAGGAGCGATTTTTAATGGCAAAAAGCACGGATGAAAATTTTTTGGGCGCTGAGATCACTGACGCTCTGAATCTTTTGGGAAAAATCGTCCAAGGCGCTCCCGACGCGCCGCACCCTCCCGAGCCGACGCCTGCCCCCGTTCCTGCCGCGGCCGACGACGAGCCGTTGCTCGTATGGTACCGCGCCATGAAGCCGCGCACGATGTGCAAACTGCTGTGGATGGTGCTGCTGCAATGGCAGGCGCGGCGCAGCGGCGGACGGATCCATTTCGAAGAATTCGCGGCGCTGCTTGGAGTGAAGAAGGAGAAGATCGCCCAAGCGCTGCGCGACCTGAGCAAGCTCGGCTGGATCGAGATCACGGCTACGGAAACGGGACCGCGGCGGCGCATCATCAGCCGCACCGTCGCCGTCAAGACGTCGCGGCAGGAGCTCTCGTGAATCACGCGTTTTTGCACGAGCGTTGAATGGCGAAAACGCGAGATTTCGTGAGCTTTCCTGTTTGTGTACAGAGCCTCTCTTTTTTTGCAAGCGCTTACTGCAGCTCCCCTCGTGTTTTTTCAGACCGACAAGGACCCAACGGCAAATTTGCTTTCCACCCCGATTTTTGCGATTGAATCGTCCCTATCCTTTCCTATTCAAGGCTATCGTGTCCTATCGCATTTGAATCTATTCGATTTTCATATATAATGTAATCATGCGCATGAGGAATTCCATGAGGAATTTCCACACTCCACTCGAGAAGGAAAAAGTGAATGTAGACAAAAATTTTGTCCCGCGTTCGTGTCTGAATTCGAAATGAGGTTGATTTATCATGACTCAGACTTCCACGTTGACCAGCATGAGTCAGGGCTCCGTCGCCCGTTTGCTCTTCCGGTTTTCTGCGCCTGCCACGCTTGGCCTTGTGGCCAACGCCTTTTACAACATCGTCGACCGTCTCTTCATCGGCCGTTTCACCGGCGCCGACGGTCTTGGCGCCGTCGGACTGACGTTTCCGCTGACGGTTTTCGTGATCGCCGTCGGCTCGCTCGTCGGCGTCGGCGCCGCATCGCAGATGTCGCGCCTGCTCGGCGAGGGACGGCGTCGAGATGCCGAAACGGTCCTCGGTAACGCCGCGGCGGTCATGACGCTGTTCGCCGCGCTTTTCACGGCCGCGGGGCTGTTCTGCCTCGACGGGCTGGTGAAAGCGTTCGGCGCCTCGCCCCATCTGGCGCCGCAGACTCGCGTTTACACGGAGATCTTGTTCTGGGGAATGCCCTTCAACCTGTTGGGCTTCTCGTTGAATTACCTGATCCGCGCCGAGGGGCATCCCCGTTACGCCATGTGGACGCTGTGCGTCGGCTCGGGCATGAACGTGTTCCTGGATTGGCTCTTCATTGCGCGCATGCACATGGGCGTCGCCGGGGCCGCGCTGGGAACGTCGCTGGCCCAGATCGCCTCGTTCGTCTGGGTGGCGCTGTTTTATCTCAGGGGCGCAGGGTCGCTGCGAATCGGCGCCGCGTCGCTGAAACCCAATGGGGACATCATCAGGGAGATGCTCCTTGTAGGCGCTTCTCCCTTTTTAATGGAGCTCTTTTACACGGTCAGCATGATGCTCTTCAACAACATCGTCAACGATCTCGGCGGCGATCTGGCCATTTCGGCCGTGGGCATTTTCTTTTGTTTGGACAACCTGATCTATCTGCCCGTGTTCGGCGTCGGCGAAGGGCTTCAGCCCATTGTCGGCTACAATTACGGCGCCCAGCGGTCGGACCGAGTCAAACGCACGATCTTATGCGCGCTCGCCGTCAGCTCCGTCTATTTCGCGATTTCATTCATCGGCGCCGAGTCTCTCACGCGCGCCATGGTCACGCTCTTCGCGGCCGACGACGAGGCTTTGATCCGCCTCACGGTGCGGGCCATGCGCATCGGCTATCTTGGCATGCCTTTTGCGGCGGCGGGCATCGTCGCCTCGAACGCGTTTCTCGCCGTGGGACGTTCGGGCGTGAGCCTGTTCCTCAACTTCTGCCGCCAGGGGTTCCTTTTCCTGCCGGCGCTGCTGGTTCTGCCGCAGCTGATGGGCCTTGACGGCGCGTGGAGCTGCTTCATCGTCGTCGATGCCGGCGGCGGACTGATCGGCGCCATTCTGCTGTGGTATTTCTGGGAGAGCTTCAACGGCGGCGACCGCGCCCTTCTTGGCACCCAGCTCGAAATCGCGTTCAATAAGTAGCGCGCAGGGCCGTCCCGGTTGTCGCAGGTATAAAACGGTTCATACAAAAGGCGCGACGCTCGTCCGGGCGTCGCGCCTTTTTCGTCGGGAGCGTCGGCGCGGAGCATGGATCGTTTCTGCCGGTTCCCGCGTCTTGATCCCGTTTTTCAATGATGCCTTTTTATTGAGAACCAGTACGATCTTCCGCGCAGGAACCGCTGTAACGGCATCAAGACAACGCGCGCATCAAAAAAGCCGCCTCCCTCAGCGGGAAGCGGCCTTTCTTTGGGGCGGAGCAGAGCTATTTGGTCTCGGGCTCGATCGCCTTCCACACGATCGCGGCGACGACCGCGCCGGCCAGAGGCGCGGCGATGAAGACCCAGAGGTCGGCCATGGCGGCTCCCTTGGCGAAGAAGGCGGGGCCGAAGCTGCGGGCGGGGTTGACGCTGGTGCCCGTGAAGTGGATGCCGAAGATGTGGATCAGCGTCAGCGTCAGACCGATGGCGAGGCCGGCGAACTTGTTGTGGCCGGACTTGGAGGTGACGCCGAGGATCGTCAGCACGAACGTGGCGGTGAGCACGGCCTCGACGGCGAAACTCTTCACCACGTCGCCGCCGTACAGCGCGTTGGCGCCGAAGCCGCTGTCCCAGCCGCAGAGGTAGCCGAGCAGGGCCGCGCCGGCCGTGGCGCCGGCGAACTGGGCGATCACGTAGCCGACAAAGTCGCCGAAGCTCATGCCGCCGGTCAGCAGCACGCCCAGCGAGACGGCGGGATTGACGTGGCAGCCGGAAACGTTGCCGATGGAGTAGGCCATGGCGACGATCGCCAGGCCGAACGCCAGCGCTGTGCCCAGATAGGCGGCGTTGACCTGCGCGCCGTTGCAGCCGAGCACGACGGCCGTGCCGCAGCCGAAGAGCACGAGCACGAAGGTGCCGACAAATTCAGCGAGATACTTCTTCATTCTTTTGACTTCCTTTCAATAGAGAAGAAATTTACAGCGCCCGTATTATATCCGAGTTTCCCGGTCTCGGCAAATCCGCATAAGTTTTTCTATTTATGTAATCGGGGAAACGCGAAGGATTTTTCAAAGCGCCGTTCCGGCGCCGGACGGGCTTGTCCAAAATGTCCCCGCCGAGCTTGGCCGCGGCGGCCGTCAGGTAGGCGAGGAGCCGTTCGCGGTCGCGGGGGAAACGAAGCCGGCCGCGGAGAAAACCGTAAAGAGAGCGATGCCGTTCCGAAGGAAGGGCTTCGCCTCGCGGGAAAAAGCGCCGCACGCCCCCCGCTGACCGCTCGGTCTCGGGGAGGCGTGCGGAATGTTCCACGTGGAACATTGACGACGGGCGTAGATCGCGCGCTCTTCTTCGCGTCGGATGGAGCCGGCGTTACTTGACGTTCTTCTTCCAGTCGTCGAGTCCCCACTTGTCGCGCAGGGCCTGGAACTCGCCGCTTTGCTTCATCTCTTCCAGCGCCTTGTCCACGGCGGCCAGCAGTTCCGGATCGTCCTTGGCGGCGCCGAAGGCCGATCCTTTCGATTCCGTGGCCACATTGGTCACCGCGCAGATGGCGATCTTGCCGGCGAAATCCTTGGCCTGACAGTACTTGTAGCCCACGGGGCCGTCCAGCAGCGCGGCGTCGGCGCGGCCGAAAAGCACCTCGCGCAAGCAGTCGTCGCTCTTTTGGTAGTTCTTGACGACGGCGTTCGGGATCGTGTGCGCGTAAGCGTCCTGGATCGTGCCCAGCTGCGTGGCGATGGTCAGGCCGGCAAAGTCCGCCGCCGCGGCCTTTTCGTGCCCGGGCAGGACGAAAAACGCCGAGTCGGAATGGTTGGTCACGCCGGTGAAGGCGATCTTCTTCTGGCGGGCGGGCGTGGCCGACATGCAGGCGGCGATCAGGTCGATCTTGTGCGTCATCACCGCGGGCAGCAAGCCGTCGAAAGACATGTCCACCCACTCGATCTTTTTGCCCAGCTTCGTGCCGATGCTTTCGATCAGGTCGATGTCGTAGCCCTGCAACGAACCGTCGGGCGCGCGGAACTCGAACGGCGGAAACGTGCTCTCCGTGCCCACCGTCAGAGTCTCCTTCGTCATCGCGCCGGGCGCCGCCTCGGCCGCCGCGGCAAAAGCCAAAGAAGCCGCCAGTCCGATCGCGCCGATATGCCATTTTGTCATGATAAATCCCTCCTGAATAAACTTATTTGTTGATAGTGAAGTAATGGTAAACTTCTGTTTGATGCCGTGAATGATACTCTGGTTCATTATGTTTGTCAAGAACGAAATTAAATGAATAACAGTTTCGTTTCTTGCTCCACTTTTATCCCGAAACTGTTAAAATAAAGGCGCACGCAATTTCGATTCCCGAAGGAGGAATGACGAATGACGAATGACACTTTCCGAACTTTATGTGGGCTGCCGCACGTACCGTCGCTTCGAACAGAGGCCGCTGCCGGACGGGCTGCTTCGTGCCATGCTGGAAAACGCCCGCATCGCCAGTGCGGGCGCCAACGCCCAGACGCTGCGCTTCATTGCGGTGCAGAGCTCCGCGCTGGTGGCTCAAATGCAGCCGCTCGTCAGATGGGCCGCCTATCTGCCCAAAGAGATCGGCACGCCGGCCGAGGGCGAACGTCCCGTAGCCTTTGTCGTCATCGTCAAAAAAGCCGGTTCGGGCGCGTTCGCCGACGTGGACGTGGGCATCGCCGCCAACACGATCGCCACGACGGCATGGGAGGCGGGCGTCGGCAGCTGCCTGATGGCCTCCGTCAACCGCGCCGAAATCGCCGCGCTGCTCGGCGTGCCCGCGGAAGACACTGTGTTTCTCGTCGTCGCGCTGGGCTATCCGGCGCACAAAAGCACGCTTGTTCCCGTCGGCGCCGACGGCAGCGTCAAATACTTCGTGGACGAAAACCGCGACTACTTCGTGCCCAAGCGCGCCTTTGACGACGTGGCGAAGATCGTTTAAGGCCGGCGCGTCCGTCGCGGTCCGCGGCGCCGAGTGTTTCCAAAAGAACGCGAAAGAGCCTCGTAAAGCCCTGCCCTGGGCTTTACGAGGCTCTTTCGCGTTCTTCGTCAGGAGCGCTTCATCGCACCGGGATGACCCGGTTCACGGCAAGGCGGCTTGTCTCGCGCCCCTGCGCATCGAGTTCGACGTAATGGAGCGCGTCGTACTTGAAGCCCCACTCGTCGGCGTAGTAGCCGTCGGCATGGCGGACGAGCAGGCGCTCCTCCTCGCCGACGAACGTGCAGATGTTTCCGCTCCGGTCGCTCGTCACGGAGACGATGGGACGGGACAGACGGTTGAACTGGTCGAGCGTGAAGGACACGCCGTGTTCGGACATGATCACGATCATGAAAATCGCTCCTTTCGGCCGGCGGGATTCGTCAGGGAGCTTTCGCGCCGCCCCGCGCGGCTTCGACGGTATCGGCGCAGTCTTCGAGGATCTGGCGGTCGGCGGCGGAAGGACGCCCTTCGGCGACGCGGCGCAGGAATTCCGAGGCCAGATCGTGCGGCAGGGACCAGAGGTCTTTCGGCGTTTTCAGGCGCATCCCTTCCCGCTCGCTCCACAGCACGGTGACGTGCGAACCGTCGGGAAAAGTTTTGCAGAAAGCCATCTCGTTGCTCACGGGACATCGCTCCTTCGACGGCAAAGAGCGGGCGCCGGATCGCGGAAAGGGGCTGCCCTGCGTTTCGGCGAGCGAAGCGCGGGCTCCGGCGAGGACGCTCTTTTTTATTCTCATTATAGGGGGATCGGGCGGCGTCCGTCAATCGTCGCTATGGGACGAAGCGTTTCCCGTCCGTCGCCGCCCGGAGAATCAGCGCCGTTGCTGCGCGGAGGGGGAGACACGTCAGGGAAAAGGACCGGAACGCGATGCCCGTGCCTGACGGCGCCCGTTTTTGAGAGAAGCGTGCCGGAATTTTTTACTATCATTGCCGGTCTGCGACACAATATCCCTGAAATATATCCGGTTTTATGCTAAAATGTTCTGGTAAGATTTTTTGCACGGCGGAGCGCGGTTTTCCGGGGAAAGCCGCGTCGAATTTTTTTCGCGGACAGCGCGAAGCGATCAGGGGGAAGACATCATGGGCGGTTTTTTTGCGGCGGCGCTGAGGGAAGACTGCGTTTTCGATCTGTTTTTCGGCACGGACTACCATTCCCATCTGGGAACGCGGCGCGCCGGTCTGGCGGTTTACGGCAAAAAAGGGTTCGACCGCGCCATCCATAACATCGAAAACTCTCCCTTCCGCACCAAGTTCGAGAAAGAAGCCAACGCCATGCAGGGCACCATGGGCATCGGCTGCATCTCCGACTACGATCCCCAGCCGCTGGTGGTGCGTTCGCATCACGGCACCTACGCGATCACGACCGTCGGCAGGGTCAACAACAAAGACCGTCTGCTCGACGTGATCATGAAGAACACCGGCATCCATTTCTTCGAGATGACCTCCGGCGACATCAACTCCACCGAGCTCGTCGCCGCCCTCATCAACCAGAAGGACAGCCTCGTCGAGGGCATCCGTTCCGCGCAGGAGATGATCGACGGCTCCATGACCCTGCTCGTGCTGACCACCGACGGCGTTTACTGCGCCCGCGACCGCTTCGGCCGCACGCCGCTGACCATCGGCCTGAAGGACGAGGGCTTCTGCGCTTCCTTCGAGCCCTTTGCCTACCTCAATCTCGGCTATCGCGACTACAAGGAGCTCGGCCCCGGCGAGATCGACCTGATGACTCCCGAGGGCGTGACCACCCTCGTGCCGCCGGAAGAAAAAATGCGTATCTGCACCTTCCTGTGGGTCTACTACGGCTATCCGTCCTCGCACTACGAGGGCGTCTCCGTCGAGCAGATGCGCTACAACTGCGGCCGCATGCTGGCCCGGCGCGACGGCATGAGCCGCGAACGGATCGACACGGTGGCCGGCGTGCCCGACTCCGGCATCGCCCACGCCATCGGTTACGCCAACGAATCCGGCGTGCCCTTCTCGCGCCCGCTGATCAAGTACACGCCGACCTGGCCGCGCAGCTTCATGCCCACCATCCAGTCCAAGCGCGACATGATCGCCAAGATGAAGCTGATCCCCGTTCACGAACTGATCGAAAAGCAGCGCATGCTCCTCATCGACGATTCCATCGTGCGCGGCACGCAGCTGCGCAAGACTACCGAGTTCCTGTTCCGCACCGGCGCGCGAGAAGTCCACGCCCGCCCCGCCTGCCCGCCGATCATGTTCGGCTGCAAGTACATCAACTTCTCGCGCTCCAACTCCGACATGGAGCTGATCGCCCGCCGCATCGTCAGCAAACTCGAAGGGCACGAACCCGAGCGCGCTGTCCTCGACGAATACTGCGACCCCGAGTCGGAGCGCTACGCCGCCATGCTGGAAGGCATCCGCCGCCAGATGGGATTTTCCTCGCTCAAGTTCAACCGCCTCGACGACATGCTCGCCGCCGTCGGCGTCGAACCCTGCAAACTCTGCACGTACTGCTGGAACGGCAGGGAATAGACCGTCACTCCGCCGTGAACAACAGAGCCGTCCTTCCGTCCGCACCGCGTGGACGGAAGGACGGCTCTGTTGTATGAACCGCAAAAGCGCGCGGGAACGTTACAGTTCGAGGCTGTTTTCCTTCGTCAGAAAATCGAAAACGTTCATCGTCGTGATGCCGTTTGCGTCTCTCGTCACGTTGACGACGTCCTTGACGACGATGATCTTTTTGAAAGAATCGCCGAGACAGTTCAGCGGCGCTTTTTCTTGCGCGGTTTTTTCGACGCCGGCCAGACTGAACGCCGACTGAACGTAATAACGCCGACTCCCCAAATTGGCGACGAAATCGATTTCCAGCTGGCGGGCCAGCTGCTTCCCTCCGGCGTCGCGCTCCCTCTTCCGAACCATTCCCACGTCGACGGCGAAGCCCCGGCTTCTCAGTTCGTTATAGATTACGTTTTCCATAATGTGGTTTTCTTCCGTCTGCCGGAAGTCCAGCCGGGCGTTGCGCAGCCCTACGTCCTCGAAATAATACTTTAGCGGCGAGCCGACGTATTTCCGTCCCTTCACGTCGTAGCGCTGCGCCGCGCTGATCACAAACGCGTCTTCCAAATATTCGACGTACCGCCGGACCGTGTTCAGACTGATCTGCGAATGCAGCTCGCTTCGAAACGTCGCCAGGATTTTGCTCGGATTGGTCAGAGAGCCGACCGAGGACGCCAGAATATTGACGACGTCTTCCAACTCCTGCGTTTTTTCGATGCGGTTGCGCTCGATGATGTCTTTCAAATACGTTTCCACAAAAAGGTCTGTCAGATACTTAACCTTCTGTGCTTCCGTCTTCATCGAAGCGACCAGAGGCAGCCCGCCGTAAACGACGTAGTCCGCCCAGCCCCGGTAAATATCGCCCTCGTATGATTCCATAAACTCTTTGAACGTCAGCGGATAAACGTGAATTTCGTACCCTCTGCCCCTGAATTCCGTAATTACGTCCTTCGACAAAAATTTTGAATTGCTCCCCGTCACGTAAATGTCGACGTTTTTGACATGAAGCAGCGAATTGAGCGCCTCTTCGAACCCGTCGAGCATCTGCACCTCGTCGAGAAGGATATAATAATTCGCGCTGTCCTCGATCCGCGACTCGATATAATCCAGGATCGCGCCGGGATTCCGATATTGCCTGTTTTCCCAGACATCCAGCTCGATCGGGACGATATGTGATCCCGGCACGCCCGACTGCCGCAGATACCGCGTGAAAAGATTGAACAGCAGGTACGACTTGCCGCTCCGCCGCATCCCCGTGATCACCTTGATCAACCCGTTGTGCATGCAATCGATCAACGTTTTTAGGTACTGTTCTCGTTTAAATTCCATGGTCGCGACCTCGTTGATAATTTTACGCACAAGTGCGCTTATTATTCAATATTATAGCCTCAAAAAGCATCCGCCGCCAGATGGGATTTTCCTCGCTCAAGTTCAACCGCCTCGACGACATGCTCGCCGCCGTCGGCGTCGAACCCTGCAAACTCTGCACGTACTGCTGGAACAGCAGGGAATGAATGTGCGGTCCGCGCGGCGAAATCCTTTCGCGAAAAAGAGCCCGTCTCTCGACTCGTGCCCCGCGAGACGAGAGACGGGCTCTTATCGTCATACTATTTCTTGATAAAAAGCACTCACATAGTTTGCCGAGCGCTGCGAGGGGGCGGTCGCTCAGAACTTCCCCGACGGCTGCGCAGTCTGCGCGGCTCGCTTTGTGAATCTCCCTCGCAGCGCCTCTGCGTTCGGCATTACGAACCGCTCTCGACGCTGATGGCGACCTTTTCTTTCTCTTCCGCGCGGCGGCGCTGCCATAAATCGTCCGCCACGGGCGCCCAAAGACGGGCGTATTCGTCGCACTTGGCGCACAGGTGTTCCGCCGACTCGGGCGACTGCAGATCCGTGGAGCGCGCTCCCGTCGCCGAGACCATGGCGCGGAGTTTCTGCGGATTTTCCAGCATCGGGCAGGGCAGCAGCATGTTCTCGTTGAACGGCTGCCCCTTGTGGTAGGCCATCAGCAGCGGCGACTGCAGCGCTTCCAGCAGCGTCTTCTCGCGGATGTTGGAGTCGGAATAATGAACGAACACGCACGGGTCGATGTCGCCGTTGGCGTTGATGTGCAGGTAGCGGCGTCCGCCGGCGATGCAGCCGCCCACGTACTCGGCGTCGTTCTGGAAGTCGATCGAGAACAGCGGCTTGGCGCGGCGGTAGCGGCGGATGCGCTCGTAGATCCCCCGGCGCTGCGCGGCCGTTGGCAGCAGCTCCGGCACGGCGTCGTTGCCGACCGGCATGTAATGGAAATACCAGACGAAGAAGGCGCCCATGTCGATCAGGCGGTCGTAAAACGCTTCCGAGGTGACCGATTCGTAGTTGGCGCGCGTGTAACAGGTGGAGATCCCGTAGAACAGCTTCTTGCGGCGCAGAAGATCGACCGCCCGCATCGCCTTTTGGTAGACGCCGCGGCCGCGCCGGCCGTCGGTCGCTTCCTCGCCGCCTTCCAGGGAGATGGCGGGGACGAAATTCTTCACGCGCCGCATCTCGTCGGCGAAAGCCTCGTCGATCAGCGTGGCGTTGGTGAAGCAGAGGAACACGCAGTCCGGGTGCCGCTCGCAGAGGCGGACAAGATCGTCTTTGCGCATCAGCGGTTCGCCGCCCGTGTAGATATACATGTAAACTCCCAGTTCCTTGCCCTGCCGGATGATGCCGTCGATCTCGTCGAGACTCAGGTTCAGCCTGTTGCCGTATTCCGCCGCCCAACAGCCCGTACAGTGGAGGTTGCAGGCCGACGTCGGATCCATCAGGATCGCCCAGGGAACATTGCAGCCGTACTTCCGGCGGCACCGTTCCTGAACGGGCCATCCGCTCAGGTTGGCGTTGACGAAGAAATTCACCGCCAGCGTCTTCAGGACGTCGGCATCCACGTCCGTCAGGAGCCGGCGGACGAGCGGATAATAAGGATCCCGCGGGTTGGTGATCGCCTCCCTGACCGCCTGACGCTGCGGCGCGAACTCTCCGCGGTCGAACCGGTCGGCCCAGTCGATCAGCTTTCTGAGATTCTTCTCGGGTTCCCTGAACACGTACTTGAGAGCCTGTTCGATGCCCAACTTCTTGATCGTCGTCGAAAAATCCATGAAAAACGCCCCTTTCGTTCCTTTTCGAAATGCCGTGAATCTTGCGGGAATGCCGCGGTCCCTCGGCCGGGAACGGCCGCGCGCCGCGCTTTTCGGAAAAGATAAAAGCACCCGTTTCCGCGAAGTGTGACGAACTTCGCCGGTGCGGATGCTCTTGATCATGCAGACAAAGCCGTTTTCTTAAAGAGGCCTCGACCGGCGCCCTCAAACGAGCCCTCGGGCCGACACGCTCTCCCTGCCCGAACGGGAGCGTTTGAGCGTTCCCAAACACGCGGTGTCATTTTCTATAAGATAATTATATCATAAGTGCGTATATCTGTGGCTGAAAAACGGCGAGCCGAATAATAAAAGTATAAAATCGCAGCGAAGGTATCGCATGACGGCAGCTGAACGCTCTAGACTCTGCATTTATTGCTGGAATGGAAGAGAATGAAAAACACGACGGCGGCAGCCCCTTTCCCGCGATGGGAAGGGGGCTGCCGCCATTTTGCCGTACCGACTGGGCGCGGACAAGGGAAACACGCCGGCCGTTTTGCGGGCATGTCCGTTCGGAAAAAACAAAAAGACATGCTTGCATAATGATCGTTTCATCGTGCCGATGGCGGAAAAGCCCGCCCTGAAATAAGAGCTGTACAGTACGGAACGGATTTTGCGCGCGGTTTTGAGCGATAGGTAAGGGAAGATGTAATGAAAACAATTAGATATCTTTACGCGGGGGGGGGGTATGATAAGCTCACATTAATTGTCCAATTACAATTCGAATACATTGGTTGAATTGATCCATTCCATCGCAGTGTGGATGAAATCTTTTATTTATCCCTGCGACGACAGGAACTTCAGGTATTCGAGGCGCGTCGTCGGAAGGAAAACAGACATTCCCGTTTTCCCCCGTCGGGGGACGCCTCTTGGGTGCGGCGTTCTTGATTCGTAAATATTCGAAAGGAGAATATCACATGGAAGAGCAAAGAAGGTTCTATTGGAAACGCGGCGCATCGGTTGCCGGCGCGTCGCTACTGGCGGCTGCGTGCTTGGGGCTGACGACGTTCCCGGGTACGGCCCTCGCTGCCCTGCAGAGCTGGGACGCTCAGATCGGCGGGGTCACGGTGAAGACTGTCGATGAAACCGATAACGTCTTGAACTTCAAGGCGGGCGAGATATCCAACATCGTTTTGACGAACAAGGGAGGCGCCATCGATATCGCCACCAGCCGTAACGTGCAGTTCAACAGAGTCGGCATCGGCACGGGAACGGTCCTCGAAAACGGCGGGGCGATTATCGGCAACGTCAGCATCAATAACCCCGAAGTCAGCTTGGGCACCGTGAACGGCCTGATCAACATCACACTCGACCCCGGCTGGGGCGAGGGCAACAGGCGCTTCCAGGCCGCCACCGAGGGACAGCTCAGAGAGATAGCCAACGCGGACATGTACTTCCACGTCAACCCCGGCGCGGCGGTCGATCCCGTCACCACCAACAAGGGCCCCATGACGGCCACGGCGGGAGCCGGAGGTCAAAATTCTCTGGCGGCGGGCGCCAACGCCACGACAGCCAAAACGGCGGCAAACTCCGTAGCCGTGGGCTACAAGGCGACGGTCAACGGGAGCAACTCCGTCGCCGTAGGAACTAACAACACCACGAGCTTTGGAACGACGACGATCGTCGGCAGCAACTCTTCGGCGACTGGGACTCTCTCCGGCGCCGGCAGCGTCGCCATGATGGGCTATCAGAACATACTGAAGGACGCCTCCCGCGTCGTCATGCTGGGCAGCCAGAACAAATTGACCGGCAACGCGGCGAAGAACGAGGCCAACAAGAGCGTGCTCATCGGCGCGGACAACCAGGTCAACCAGAACGCCGGTAACACGATCCAGTACTTCAAGCATACCACGCTGATCGGCACGGAGAACAAGAACGTCGAAAATCCGGAAAATTCGATCATCCTGGGCAACCGCAATACCGTGAGGGGGACCGGGACCGAAAGTGTCCTGTTCAGAACGCGGTCGACTCTGTCGGACACCATCGTCATCGGCGAGAGCAACTCCGCGATCGACACCCGCGTAGTCGGCGTTATGGGCGGCCTCAACGAAGCCTCAAGCAGCTACTGGTCCTCGGTCAACGGCGTTCAGAACAAACTGATAAACAGCAGCGCGTCGAACATCATCGGCATCAGAAACGTCATATCCATGGACGTCGCGCCGACGACGAACTTCTTCACGGGCGCGCCCAGCAGATACGTGCAGAACAACGTGATCGGCGTCGACAACGGCATTCTGAACGCGTCAGAGCAGAACAGCGTCATCGGCTCCGGGAACACTCTCTCCGGGACCAGCACGCAGAACTTCGTCGCCGGCTTCGGCAACACGCTGGGCGCGGACATTGCCGGCAGCCAGATCCTCTCCAGCGGCGGCACGGTGGCAGCTGGCGTCACCGACGGCGTGCTGATCGGCCGTGGTGGCAGCCTGACGGTGTCGGGCGGCGTGGCCCTCGGCAGCGGCTCCGTAGCCTCTGTCGACAAGGGCGCCGTCGGCTACGATCCGTCGACCGGCGCGGCTTCCACGGATACGTCGGCAACCTGGAAATCCACGGCAGCCGCCGTCTCCATAGGTTCTGCCGCCGGTACGGCGGGAGCGGTCACCCGCCAGATCGTCAACGTCGCCGCCGGTACGGACGACACCGACGCCGTCAACGTCGCGCAACTGAAGAAAGTGGCAACCGGCGCGGCAGCCGGCTCCACCTACACCATCGGCGCCGACCCGGCCGGCGCGGCTGCGGGCATCGTGCTCGACAGCTCGAACAAACGCCTCGACATCGTTCCCGACGGCAGCATCATCACCACCGCCGTGGTCGGACGCACCGTCAAGATCGGCGTGGATATGGATCAACTTTCCGGACAGCTGGATTTCTCTTCCAGATTCACTATCAGCGACAACGCGGCGACACCGGGAACGCATACCGTCGAACTCGGCAAGAACAAAAATCCCGAAATCAAGTTCGTCGGCGCCAACGGCGTCATTACCACCGTCGCGGGCGGCGTCGTCACGATCGGCCTCGATCCCGACGCGGGGCAGGGCGGCAAATGGAACCTTCAGACCAATGGAGGACCATCGATCGTCGTCGCCAAGAACGATACCGTCCAGTTCAAGAACGGCAGCAACATTGAAATCACCCGCGACGAAAGAGACGTGACCGTGCGCGTCGTCGACGCGCCCACCTTCGCCGGCAAAGTCACCGCCAAAGGCTTCGACGCGACCGGCAGCAAGATCGTCAACGTCGCCAAGGGAGACGTCACTCAGACCAGCGCCGACGCGGTCAACGGCTCGCAGCTCTGGGGCGTCTCGTCGAGCGTCTCCAATCACTTCGGCGGCGGCTCCACCGTCAACAACGACGGTTCCGTCTCCGCCCCCACCTACGTCATCCGCGGCGGCACGTACCATAACGTCGGCGACGCCCTCAGCGCCGTAGACACACAGTTCAACAACATCTACAACAACTTTGGCAGCGTCTATAACCAGATGGGCGAACTGAGAAGCGAAATCAAGAGCACCGGAGCGCTCGGATCTGCCCTCGCCGGGTTGAAACCGATGCAGTACGACCCCGTCGAACCCAGCCAGATCATGGCCGGCTTCGGAGCGTACAGAGGCGAGTACGCGCTGGCCCTCGGCTTCGCGCACTATCTGAAAGAAGACTTCATGGTCCACGCCGGAGTGTCCGTCACGCACCACGGCGAGTCGATGGCCAACGCCGGCCTGACGTGGAAGATCGGTCGCAAGGAAGACAAAGACCAGATCCCCGAACGCTACCGCTCCGGCCCGATCAGCAGCGTCTACGTGATGCAGAAGGAGAACGCCGAGCTGCAGGTCCAGGTGGCCTCGCTCAAGCACAAGCTCGCCGAGAGCCAGGCCGACCAGGCGCGCGAGATCGCCGAACTGAAGGCGGATATGGAAGACATGAGACGCCTGCTGCGCGCCTCCGGCAAGCTCAAGTAACGCCGGTTTTCGACGGGACGGAAAACGGCGAAGAAACGCGAAGGGCCCCCGATCGTAGATCGTACGATCGGGGGCCCTTCGCGTTTCTTCGCCGCGCTTTCGGAGAAAACGCCGCGTTACTTTTTGCTCTCCTTCTCCGCTTCGGCCTGCATGGACTCGTCGGAGATGTCCAGATCGATCACTTCTTCGTCGATGTCCACGCCGTGGCCGCTGTCCACGGAATCTTCGTCGTCGCTTTTTTCCGGCGCCGTGTAGAAGCCAAGCCCTTCGGCGGCCTGATCGAGCACCGTCTTGCGGATCTCGGCCAGCATCTCGGGATTTTTGTCGAGGAACTCGGCCAGGCGGTCCTTGCCCTGGGCGAGCGTCTCGCCCTTGTAGGTGAGCCACGAGCCCTTACGCTTGACCACGTTGGCGTCGATGGCCATATCGACGATGGACATGGTGAGGGGGATGCCCTTGCCGTAGATCAGCGAGCAGTGGGCGCTGCGGAACGGCGGCGCCTGCTTGTTCTTGACCACCTTGATGTAGAGTTCGTGGCCGATCACGTCGTCGCCCTTGGAGATCTGCTTGCCGCGGCGCACTTCGATGCGTACCGAAGTGTAGAACTTGAGGGCGCGGCCGCCCGTCGTCGTCTCCGTAGGGCCTTTGGAGTAGCCCGTGGGGATCGTGGCGCGCAGCTGGTTGATGAACACGACGACGCAGTTGCTGCGGGCGATCGAGGCGGTGAGCCGGCGCAGTCCGTAGGACATCAGGCGCGCCTGCAGGCCCACCTGGCTCTCGCCGATCGTGCCGTCGATCTCCGCCTGCGGCGTCAGCGCCGCCACCGAGTCGACGACGACGATATCCACGGCGCCGCTGCGCACGAGCGTCTCGAGGATGAAAAGCGCCTGTTCGCCGCTGTCAGGCTGCGACAGGTAGAGCGATTCGATCTGCACGCCCAGCGCCGCCGCGAGGCGCGGGTCGAGCGCGTGTTCGGCGTCGATGAAGGCCGCTACGCCGCCGGCCTTCTGCGCTTCGGCGATGGCGTGCAGCGCCAGCGTGGTCTTGCCGCTGCCCTCCGGTCCGAAGATCTCGACGATGCGGCCGCGGGGAAGGCCGCCGATGCCGAGCGCCACGTCCAGCGGCAGGATGCCCGTGGGGATCACTTCCACGTTCGCCGTGTTGCGCTCGCCGAGGCGCATGATCGAACCGTCGCCGAACTTGCTGCGGATGTCGTCGAGCGCCTGCTCGAGAATGTCCTCGCGCGTCAGTTTTTTGCCCTTTTTTGTTTCAGCCAAGGGAAACTCCTCCAGTCTCTGTGGTTTTGTCGAAATCTATGCTCCGTCCGCCGCCGTTCCCAAACGGCAGACCGTCAACGGTTCGTAGCGCGGCCCCGCGGACGTCAGGCGGCTGCGCATGAAGATCGCGCGATCGGCCGTCCAACCGCGCCCGGCAAGCTTCCATGGACGCAGAGCGTCCAGCGCCGCCGGGTCGAACCTGCGCGAAGCGTCCATACGGGCCAGCGTCAGATGGGGCGAAAACTTTCTGCCGTCGGGCGGCAGCCCGGCTTCGCGGCAGGCGCCTTCGATCAGAGCGTTCAGCCGTTCGAGCGTTGCCGTGTCGCCGCCCAGCCCGGCCCAAAGCACGCGCGGCGGCCGGCCGAAGGTGCCCGTTTCCCGCAAAGTCAGCGTCGGCGGTGCGGCCCGACGTTCCGACAGCAGATCTTTCACGCACTCGCCAAGAGCCCGTGCCGCGGCTTGCGGAATTTCGCCGCAGAAACGCAGCGTCACGTGCAGACCGGCCTCCGCCGCCCAGCGGACGCCCGAAACTGCGGCGCGATTTGCGGCGATCCAGGCAGCGATCTCTTTTTTCAGCTCGGGCGCGAGCGGCAGGCAAAAGAAGCAGCGCACGCGCTCCATCACTCCGCCTCCGTCAGCGCCTCGATCAGCATCGAGAGGGCGTGAACCGCCGTCTGCGCGCGCACCGCGGCGCGGCCGCCGGCGAAATGGCGCACGTGGGCTTCGACTCCGCCGGGGCCATACAGGCCGAACCACACGGTGCCGATGGGCTTTTCCGCGCTGCCGCCGTCGGGGCCGGCCACTCCGGTCACGGACACGGTCCAGTCGGCGCCGAGCGCTTTCGCCGCGCCCCGCGCCATGAAACGCGCGCACTCGCCGCTCACCGCCCCGGCCGTGCTCAGGATCTCCTCCGGCACGCCCAGCAGCTTCGTTTTCACCGCGTTGGCGTAACTGACGACGCCACCGAGAAAGTACTCGCTGCTGCCCGGCACCGCTGTGATCGCGCCGGCGATCAGGCCGCCCGTGCAGGATTCCGCCGTGCCGACGGTGACGCGCCGCGCCAGCGCCAGTTCTTTGAGTTTCAGCGCCAGCGCCGCGATGTTTTCTTCCTGCGTCATGACGGACCTCCTTCGAAAATCGCCGCGTTTCCTAAAAAGGCCACCAGCCCTCGATGAAAACCTTTCTCAAGCCCCGCAGTACCAGATTGGCCAAAAGGCCGCCGGCCACGTCGTCGAGCATGATTCCCAAACCGCCGGGAGCCTTCTCGCAGGCGTTGACCGGCCACGGCTTGAGGATGTCGAAGAAGCGGAACAGCAGGAAGCTGGGGATGAGAAAATTCACCGCGCCGCCGCCCTGCCCAACCACGGCCGCATGCCCGATCGTGGCGATCAGCTGGCCGACCACCTCGTCGATGATCACTTCGCCGGGGTCGGCTCGGCCGCAGGCCTTTTCATATGCCCCTGCCGCCCAGACGCCTAATGCTGCCAGCGCGGCGATCGCCGCCAGACGGACCGGCTCGGGCAGAAACACCGCCAACACGCAGGCCGCGACGCTTCCCGCCGTGCCCGGCGCTTTCTTGACGATTTTCCCCAACCCGCCGACGGTGGCGATCAGCCCCGCCGGCGTCACCACAGGATCGTTATTCATGGATCGCCACTCCCGACAAATCATATTCCGACGAAGCGGTGATCTTCACCGCGATCACGTCGCCCGGCCGGGCGCGCTCCGCTCCCGTCACCGTGACGACGCCGTCGATCTCGGGCGCGTCGCGGAAGGAGCGGCCGACGCGCTCGCCCGTCTCCTCGTCGACCTCGTCGATCAGCACGTTCAGCTCATGCCCGACGAAATGCGCCTGCCGCGTCAGCGAGACCTGCTGCTGCAGTTCCATCAGTTCGTTGTAGCGCGCCGTCTTCTCCGCCTCGGGGATCTGGTCGGGAAACGCCGCCGCCGGCGTGCCGTCCTCGGGCGAATAGACGAACGCGCCAAGGCGGTCGAAGCCGATCTCCTCGACGAAGTCGAGCAGCTTGTCGAACTGCGCCCGCGTCTCGCCGGGGAATCCCACCATCAGCGTGGTGCGGAAGGCGAAATCGGGATCGATCTCGCGCCCGCGCCGGAACAGCTCGCGGATGTGGCGCTCCACCGGCGGGCGGTTCATGCGCCGCAGCACGCCGTCGTCGACGTGCTGGATGGGGATGTCGAGCCACGGCAAAATCACGGGGCTGGCGGCGACGCGTTCGAGAAAGGCCGTGTCGACCAGAGAGGGATGCAGATAGAACAGACGCAGCCAGACGCCGCGCGGCAGCTCCTTCTCCAGCTCGTCGAGCAGGAACGGCAGCGAGGGACGGCCGAACAGGTCGGCGCCGTAGATGCTCAGCTCCTGGCCGACGAGGCACAGCTCCTTCGCGCCTTCATCGACGAGGCGGCGCGCTTCGCCGACGATCTGCGCTACCGGCACGCTGCGCAGGCGGCCGCGGATGCCGGGGATGGCGCAGTAGGAACAATGGCTGTTGCAGCCTTCGCTGATTTTCAGATAGCGCGTCCAGGGCGTGCCCGACAGATCGGCGCGCAGGCAGCCGGACGCCGCCGCGGCCGGAACGTCGCGCCCCATCTCGCGGAGCAGCGCGCCCCAGTCCTCGGACTTCGCCCAGAAGTCGACCGTCGGGAACTCGGCCTTGAGTTCGTCGCCGTAACGGTTCAGCATGCAGCCGACGACGGCGATCCGGCTGACGACGCCCTCTTTTTTCAGCCGTTCCAGATCGAGGATGACCTGAATGCCCTCTTCCACGGCCGCCTGCAGAAAGCCGCAGGTGTTGACGAGCGCGACGTCGGCTTCCTCGGCGCGGCTGACGAGGCGGAATCCCGCCGCCTCGAGAACGCCGCCGAGGTGTTCGCTGTCGACGGCGTTCTTCGGGCAGCCGAGGCTGACGATGTAGAGGTTCTTCACAGGGTTATCTTCTCACTTTCAGGCTCGAGCCGTCGGGACGGTATTCGAGGCGCTGCACGCCGCCGCCGGGAGAACTGAAATCCGTCCCGTTCGTGGAGACCTGCACGTTCTGTCCGGCGCCGAAACGGACGGACAGCGTCCTGTCCAGCGGGAAGGTCTGTTCAAAACCTTCGCGCACCGTGGTCACAAGCAGGTCTTTGTCTCCCTCTCTGACGCGCAGCCAGCAGTCGCCGCTGGCGCGGATCGTCAGCGCGGCCTTGGCGGCGGCTTCGCCCGTTTTCTCCGGCATGACGGCCGGTTTCTCCGCAGGGACGAGGGGAGGCTCGGCGTCCGGCTCCGCGCCGGCGTTTTCTGCCTGTCGGCGAGCCTGCATTTCGCGTTGCACCGCCGCTTCTTCGGCTTTCCGCATTTCGTCGTGGCGCGCCTGTTCCGCTTCGCGGCTCTTCATCTCGTCATAGGCCTGTTCCCGCTGCAGCTTGGAAACTTCGCCGCGGAGGCGGTCCCAGTTGAACCACAGTCCGCCAAGCGCTCCTACGATGAGCAGAACCAACAGAATCACGCCGTTGCGGCGCGTCGAGCTGTGCCGGAAGCCGCGGGCCGGCAGCCCCATGTTCGCGGCGCCGGCCCGCACCGAGGAAGGCGGCATCATGGAATGCCGTCTCCCCGCGCTTTCTGACCGGTCGGCGGATTCCGACGCGCCCTGGGCCGGCCCGAAAGTGTCGATCGTCAACTGCTGGCGGTATTCGTTCCACAGCTCGGGAGCGCCGAGCAGCGTCGTGCAGGTGCGCACGAAACCGCGGGCGTACACCAGCGCTTTGAAGCGGGCGAAATTCCCCGCCTCGATGTCCTCGAGAAAGTTCTTCCGGATGCAGGTCGCCGCCGAGATGTCGTCGAGCGTCAGATTTTTGCTTTCGCGCAGGCGCTGCAGCTCGGCTCCCAGTTCCTGAAGCGAACGGGGTTCATCCTTCCTGCGCTCGCTCGTAGGGGTGTTCGCGTCTTTCATCGTGGTTCCTCCTTAAAAATACATGAAACACCGCTCGCGCACGCGGGCGCTTCCGCTATTCTCCATCCGCCAACGCACGCATTTTCGCGACGGTCGCCGCCGGGTCGGGCGTGCCGAAAACGGCGCTGCCCATCACGGCCACGTCGACGCCGCAGCGGCGCACCTGCGCGACGTTGGGCGCGCCGACGCCGCCGTCCATCTCGATCAGGAACTTCAGGCCGCGGGCTTCGCGCAGCTGACACAGCGTCACGGCCTTCTCCGTCACCTCGGGGATGAAGGACTGGCCGCCGAAACCGGGATCGACCGACATCAGCAGCACCACGTCGGCGATGTTCAGCACGGGCTTGATCAGTTCCACGGGCGTGGCGGGATTGAGCGCCACGCCGGAACGGACGCCGGCGGCGCGGATCTTCGAAAGGGCTCGGTGCAGGTGGCGGCACGCTTCCTGATGAACGACAAGGTAATCGGGGCGGGATTCGAGGAACATGTCGAGAAAATCCTCGCCGGGCTCGACCATCAGGTGAACGTCGATGACGGCGTCGGGATAGCGGCGGCGCAGCGCCTTGACGATCGCCGGACCGTAGGAGAGGTTGGGGACGAAATGACCGTCCATGACGTCCACGTGCAGCCAGTCGAAATCGCCTTTCAACGCGTCGACGGAGGCGCCGACCGCCAGAGGATCGGCGGAAAGGATCGAGGGCGCGATCAGAAACGGTTTCAATTGTAACGATCCTGCCATACGAAATTGCCTCCCAGATAGATGGTGACGACGGCTTCGCCCACGTAGGGGGCGTTGATCTTGATGTACTCGCCGGCCTTGGCCTTGCGGTTCACGAGCGTGTGCTCGCCTTCTTTGTCGATCAGCTCGATGACCAGCGTCTGATTGCTCACGGGCGGCGCCTGATAACGGATCGAAGCGACTTTTTTCTTCGTTTCGGCAGGCGGCTGCTTCTTGTCGTCCGGCGACGTCTGCGCGGCGCCGTCGCCCTGCCGGTTCTGAACGGCTGCCGTGTCTGGATCGATGCCGGGCTCTACGACGATCACTTTCGCGCCGCCGCCGCTCTTTTCACCGCCGTCCTGCTGCGGCGCCAGTTTGCGGTCCCAGCTGGCGACGCGCAGATGAACGTCGGCGCCGCGGGCCACGCGCTGGCCGGCAGCGGGATTCATGGAGACGACCATGCCCTGCGGCGAGCTGTTGCTGTAAACGTACTCCACGCGGGGACGCAGCGAGCTTTCGCGCGCCAGAGCCTCGGCCGTCTTCTCGTCGCGCTGGACGAGATCGGGAACGATCACCATGCCGGAAGCGGCGGCCGGCCCGAGGCTGATCAGCAGGCCGACTTCGCGGCTCTGGGAAATGGAGACGGGCGCCGCGGGATTTTGGGCGATGACGACGCCGGCGGGACGCTCGTGATTGATCTTCTGCACTTCGCCGAGGACGAAACCCGCCTCTTCGAGACGCGCCACGGCCTGTTTCTCCGTCAGACCGCGCAGATCGGGCAGCGGGAGCTTTTCGGAACCGCGGCTGACTTTGAGGATCGCCACTTTGTCGGCGCGGAGCTTGACGCCCATCTCCGGCCACTGGCCGATGACGGTGCCGCGGGGAAGCGCCGAGTCCTCTTCCTCGACGCGGGCTTTGATGCCCATGCGCTCCAGCGTCTGTACGGCCTCGATGACCGAACTGCCTTTCAGCAGCGGGATCGAACGGGCGGGATTGGAGAAGAAGACTTTATAACTGATAAAGGCCGCGCTGCCGATGATGCACAGCAGCACCACCAACAATGCCGCTCGAAAGGTTCTGCCCATGATGTTTGCCTCCGATAGAAAAAATTTATTTCGAGAACGCGGCGAGATAAAAGCCGTCGGTCCAAGGATTTTCCGGCGTCAGCACGCGGCCTCTCCCGCGATCGATCCCCCCGAAATCCGCGGAAAGGGGGCGTTCGGAGATTTCCGGGAAGGCGCGCAGCGCTTTCTCCACCACTTCTTCATTTTCCGCAGCGAGAAGGCTACACGTGGAATATACCACTTTACCGCCCTTTTTGACCAGCGAAAAAGCGCGGCACAGCAACCGATATTGGAGCTCCGCCAGTTCCGTCAGACTTTCCGGCGAGAGCCGCCATTTGCCTTCGGGGTGGCGGCGCCAGGTGCCGCTGCCGGAACAGGGCGCGTCGACGAGGATCGCGTCGGGGGCGGCCAGCGGCTCCAGCTCGAGGGCGCTTCCCGTCCGCATGACGACGCGGCCGCTCAGTTTCAGGCGTTCCATCTCGCGGACGCCGGCGGCGACGCGGCCTTTGGAGAGATCCCAGCCTTCGACGGCGATGTCGGGGCGGAGCTGGGCGATCTGGCCGGTCTTGACGCCGCGGCCGGCGCACATGTCGAGCAGGCGCGTTCCCTCGAAATCGGCGGCTTCCGTGCCGACGAGGATCGAGGACTCGCTTTGAGGGGTGAACCAGCCTTCTCCGTACCCCGGCAGCGCGCTGGGCAGCGCGGTGTCCGCCAGACGCAGCCCCTCGGGCAGCGGCGATTCCGCCACGATCTGTCCCGCTTCTTCAAGCCGTTGGGGCAGATCCCGCGGCGCACCCGGCGACAGACGCAGCGACAGCGAGCTGCCGCCGGCGTTCTGTTCGACGAGCCGGCGCCCTTCGTCCGCGCCGTAGTCGCGGCGCCAGCGTTCGCCCACCCAGAGCGGCACGCCGCTGAGCAGGCACAGCGAATCCAGACGGCCGTCGTTCCGCAGGCGCGCCAGCTCCGCCGGGCCTTCCTCCAGCACGCGGCGCAGCACGGCGTTCACCACGCGGGCGCCGCGCGGATCGCGCGCCTTCGTCCACTCGATCAGCGACGAGATCAGCACGGCGGGCGCGAACTTTTCCAGCTCCGTCAGCCCGGCCGCGCCCGTCAAGACCGCCGCCCGCACCGGCTTGGAAAACTTTTCCGGACGCGGCAGCAGGAATCTTTCGCGCAGATGTTCCCACAGCGAAAGCCGTCGCACGAGCGCATACGCCAGCGACGCCGCCAACGTGCGGTCCGGCGGCGAAACGCGGTCGCCCAGCGCCCGCAGCGACTCGCTGACGATGCCGCCTTTGCTCACTTGGCGCCAAAGGTACATGGCCGCTTCCACTCCGCGCATGGGCGCCGACGTCCTTTCCGCCGCTGGGGGCTTAATCTTCGACAATTTCGGCCTCGATGACATTTTCCGCCGCTGTGGACACCTCCACGCCGCGTTCGACGCTGCTGAAACGTCCGCCCAGCGCCGTTGCCGTGAGCACGCGGAACGCGGCGCCCTGCACCTGCAGCCCCGTCACGTCGCTGCCGCTCAGCGCGATCCCCTGCGCAAATGGAGCGACGTAAGGGGCGACGAACCACGACAGGACGACAGCCGCGACCACGCTGACCGCGTTCGCGCTCCCCGCGGCCGCCAGCAGAACGACCAGGGACAGGGCCGACAGCCCCATGGCGATGACGCGGAACAGCGGGCTTTCCGGAAGGATCCGCAGCGATTTCTCGCCGTTTTTCAGACGCGCCAGCGCCTGTACCGAAGCCTCGTAGACGGCGTTTTCGTCGTCGATGCCGTCGATGAAAAATCCCGCCGCCGAAGCGCTGCCGGTCAGTCCCGGCCAGCCGTTCCGGCGGAGCACGTTACAGGCTGCGTGGCAGAGCGTCAGATTGGCGCGTACGCGGGCGTCGAACAACATGTCCCAGATCTGCCGCGGCGCTTTCGTCAGCCCGCGCGCCGACGCGCCGGCAAGAAAGATCCCGCCGCAGAACACGATCATCATCAAAAAAAGCGGCATCAGCAGGATCCAGCCTCCGGAAAACAGAAACAGGAACAACAACATCAGCCATAAGGGATTAAATCTCATCGTCATCCTCCCGAAGGCAGACAGTCAAAAAACGGGTGGCCTCCCCTTTCTCGGGACCACCCGATTTTTCGACCATCGTCAGTCGCGGCTGCGCGAGTTGCGAAGCGCCAGGAGACGCACGAGCTGGAGCGCTGCCATCAGTGTGGCCGACACATACGTCATGGCCGCGGCGTTGAGGACTTTGCGCGCGCCGCCGACTTCGTCCCGAGTCATCATGCCGTTCGTGGAAAGCACCTTGAGCGCCCGGTTGGAGGCGTCGAATTCCACGGGCAGCGTGATCAGATGAAACGCCAGCACGCCGACGAACAGCAGGATGCCGATGTTCATCAGCATGTTCGAAGCGCTCAGCAGACCGATGAAGAACAACGGCATGGCCGCGCTCGACGACAGCGACAGCAGCGGCACCACGGCGTTGCGGATCTGCAGCGGCGCGTAGCCCGTGGCGTGCTGCACGGCGTGCCCCACTTCGTGAGCGGCGACGCCGATCGCGGCGATGGACGTGCTGTCGTAAACGGGCTCCGAAAGGGACAGGCTGCGGTCGCGCGGATCGTAGTGGTCGGTCAGCTGTCCGCCCACCTGCCGGATGGGCACGCCCGACAGACCGTAGCTGTCGAGAATCTGCCGCGCCGCTTCGCGGGCCGTCAGGCCGCTGCGCGAATGGACCCGCGAGTAAGTGGCGAAGGCGTTTTTCACGCGCGCCTGCGCCCACATCGCCAACAGGATCGCGGGAAACAGAATGATCATGGTCCAGTCAAGACCCAGCATAGGCATCATTTTCAAAGACCTCCCGTGTTTTAGGTTAGCCCTATTGAATCATGAACAGACGATTTGGTCAATATTGGTAAAAACTACGATTTTACCGCCTGTCTACTTGTAGAATTTCGCGATCGCGTCGGCCACCCGCTGCTGCTCCTCCATGGTCAGCCCGGGGAAAACCGGCAGCGCCAGACACTCTTCGGCGAGCTTTTCGCTCTCGGGATAATCGCCCCGTGTGCCGCCGAGGAATGCGAAGCACTTCTGCAGATGCAGCGGCAGCGGGTAATAAACTCTCGAAGCGATCCCTTCGGCGCCGAGGAAGTCCATCAGCTCGTCGCGCTTTCGGGCGCGGACCACGTACTGATGATAGGTGTGGTAGTTGCCGGGAAGTTCGTAAGGCGCCGTCATGAATTCGCCCAGTTCTCGCTCGGCGAACAGCATCCGGTAGCGGTCGGCGATGCGGCGGCGCTCCTCGAGGCACTCGTCGAGATGGCGCAGGTGCACGCGCAGGATCGCGGCCTGCAGCGCGTCGAGACGGCTGTTGAGCCCCACTTCGTCGTGGAAGTAGGTGGTCCCGGCGCCGTGTACGCGCAGACGGCTCAAACGTTCCGCCCGGGCGTCGTCGTTCGTGGTCACCATGCCGCCGTCGCCGTAAGCGCCGAGGTTCTTGGTGGGGAAAAACGAAAAGGCGCCCAGATCCCCCAGCCGCCGCAGCGGACGATTTTGCCGTCCGCCTTGCGCCACGTGCCAAAAGCCTGGGCGCAGTCTTCGACGATATGGATGCCGCGGCGTTTCAGCTCGGGCGCGATCTTCTCCATCTCCACCATCTGGCCGAACAGGTGCACGGGCATGAAAACCTTCGTGCGCGGCGTGATCTTTTCCAGCACCTTGGCGGGATCGAGGTTGTAGCTTTTCGGGTCGATGTCGGCAAAAACCGGCATAGCGCCGAGGCGCGTGATCGCGCTCACCGTCGCGAAGAACGTGAACGGCGTGGTGATCACCTCGTCGCCGGGCCCCACGTCGAGCGCCATCAGATCGAGCAGCAGCGCGTCGGAACCGGAAGCGCAGCCGACGGCGTGTTTGACTTCGAGATAATTGGCCGCCTCCGTCTCGAAGCTTTTCACTTCGGGGCCGAGCACGAAATATTGGTTCTCCACCACGCCGCGGATCGCTTCGTCGATTTCTTCCTTGATCTGCGCGTAATGCCTCTTCAAATCGAGCGTCGGAAGGGTTCTCTTTTCCATGGATGCATCTCCTCTGAGCTGGGACGGCGGCGTGAAAGGAGGCCGCCTGGATTATTCGTTCAAAAACGGGCCTTATCGATAAAATATTATCCCTCGGCGGCTCCGTTTTCTCTCAGGTCAGTTTATTGTATCACGAGCCGCAGCATCGTGACACAGAGAGTGAAGAAACTGGTACAATACGTAGCAGGAAGTTCTTTCTATAATTCAGACAAAGGAGCCTTTTCCCATGAGATTGATCGTCACGTTTCTTTCCGTCGGCACACTGATCGCTTACGGTTACGCGCTGGCCGGCCTGGGCGGCTATCTGATCGGCAAAGGGCACCTGAGCTACATCGTCTGGGGACTGCTGCTCGGCACGCTCAGCGCCGTCGCCGCGCTCTTCCTGTGGCGCAAACACGCCCGCGAATTCTACGTCGACGACTGATCCGGCGGGCAGGGCATGATTTCATGAAAAAAGCCGATGATCAAGCGATCACCGGCTTTTTTATCTTTGAAGATTTTGTGTTCCGCAGGCGGATTACTCCACCGCGATCTCGGCGCTGGATTCCCAGAGGCCGTGGATGTTGCAGTAGGAAACGGCGATGAGCGTGCCGCTCTCCTTGAGTTTGACGTGCAGGCATCCCTGAGGCGCCGTGGCGTTGTCGCCGTGGACGTCGAAGGTCAGCTCGCCGAGTTCGACCGCGAACTTGCTGGACGCGCCCTTGAAGTAGAGCTTGATCCAGGCGATGTAATGCTCCATCGTGTTGGGATGGGCGATCTCCTTGCCCACCGAAAGCATCACGTGGGCCGTCTCCCCCGCCTTGACGGACGCCGGCGCTTCGATCACGGGAACGTGCTTTTCGCCTTTCCAGTCGCCGCTTTGAATCAATTCACCAATTTTCATCGTATTACCCCCATGGATAGATTTGGTTCTTGTACTCCGACCAATTATATCATGTATCTCCCGGAAGGGCAAAAATTATCGCCCGCTCCGCTCAAAGAACGTATAAAATCCCCCGCGCCTCCGGCAGATGTCGTTCGCCCGACTCCCTTCGCCGCAGAAAAGCGAGCGTCAGGCGTGCAGCGCCCTGATCTGTTCCCACAGTTCCCGTTCGCGGGAAGAGACGTTCTGCGGCACGCTGATCCCGATCACGGCGTAAAGGTCGCCGCGCAGGCTGCCGCCGCGCATGGGCAGTCCCTTGCCGTGCAGCCGCAGGCGGGTTCCCGACTGGGAGCCGGCGGGAACTTTCACTTTCAGCGCGCCTTCGGGAGACGGCACGCTTACGGTCCCGCCGAGCACGGCGTCCCACGGCGCCACGGTCACGGCGGTGACGAGGTCGTAGCCGCTGATCTCGAAGCGGCTGTCCGTCTCGATGTGAACGACGACGTAGAGATCGCCGTTCTCGCCTCCGCCCCGGCCGGGCGCGCCCTGGCCGCGCAGTTTCAGGCGCGAGCCTTCGCGGATGCCGCGGGGCAGGTTCACCTCGATGGTACGGGGCCCCGCTGCGCCGCTGAGGGTCATGTTCCGTTTCAGCGGCGCGGCCATCACGTCGGCCAGCGAAAGCGTGATCCGCACTTCGCTGTCTTCGCCGCGGGCCGCGCGGCCGCGGCCGCCGAAGAGGTCGCTGGCGCTGAAGCCCCGCGCGGGGCCACCCATGTTGCCGAAGATGGTCTGGAAGAACTCGCTGAAGCCGCCGCCGTCGCCGAACTCCATGTGCACGCCGCCGCCGGGGAATCCGCCGAAGCCCTGGAAACCGCCGCCCTGTCCGCCGAACTGCTGCGCGGCTTCCCAGTTGGGGCCGAGGGCGTCGTACTTCTGGCGCTTTTCCGGATCGTGCAGCACTTCGTACGCTTCGTTCACGTCCTTGTACTTCCGCTCCGCGCCGGGGGTCTTGTTCACGTCGGGATGGTACTTCTTCGCCAGCTTGCGGTACGCGCTCTTTATTTCCTGTTCCGTGGCGGTCTTGGACACGCCGAGAATTTCGTAATAGTCTTTGTAGGCTACGCTCATAGCCGGACACCTCCACTGGTCAGAGCGATTCTTTTATCGTCTAACCAAAGCTGACCATATTATATATTACTGGATTTCCTTTGTCCAGAGGAGGAAAACGAGACGTCGCGGAGCGAAACGGAAAGTTTTGGACAGAGCGCGCCGCTTGAGGTAAAATGAGAATGGAAAAATAAAGCGCCTCGCGGAGGAATGAGCATGGAGTTTTGGAAGATCAACGGCAACGGCAACGATTTCATCACGCTCGACATGCTGGCCGCGCAGAAATCGTCGGCCGAGCTGGCGAAACTGGCGCGACGCCTCTGCCGCCGCCGCGCCTCCATCGGCGCCGACGGGCTGCTGATCGTGGAGCCGTCCGCGAACGCGCATTTCCGCATGAGGCTGTTCAACGCCGACGGATCGGAGGCCGAAATGTGCGGCAACGGCGCGCGCTGTATCGCGCGCTTCGCCTGCGAGCGCGGCGTCGCGCCGGCCGAAATGACGTTCGAGACGCTGGCGGGCGTGATGCGCGCGCGCGTCGAGGGCAGCTTCGCCGAGATCGACCTGGGCGAGCAGTCGTTCGCGCCGGGCTGGATCGACCGGCCGCTGACGATGGACGGTGCGACGTTCCGCAGCTGTTTTCTGTGGGTGGGCGTGCCCCATCTCGTGCTGTTCGCATCGGAGGAGCTGAGCCGCGAGGACTGCCGGCGTATCGGCCGCGCGTTTCGTGCGGACGCGTCGCTGTTCCCGCAGGGCTGCAACGTGAACTTCGCGCGCCCCGTCGGACGCGGCGAGCTGACGGCCGTCACCTACGAGCGCGGCGTCGAGGACCTCACCGATTCCTGCGGCACGGGCGGCGTGGCGGCGGCGCTGTCGGCCAGTCTGCTGTTCGGCATGGACGGCCCGATCGAGGTGCACAATCCCGGCGGCACGAACCGCGTCGCTTTCGAACGGCTTGACGAGACGCGCTTCCGCGCCGCTCTGGGCGGGAACACCGCCGTTGTCGCCAAGGGGGAACTTGGCCCCGATGCCTGATCATACCAGTGAAGGGGGAGAAGAGTTCATGAAGGACAAACGAGAGCTTTCCAAGGACGAGCTGGAGCTGCTCCGCGACGAAGCGCTGCCTCCGGCGGAAGACGAAGAGATCATCGAGGACGACGATTGGGCGGAGTTCCGCAAGATGAGCCCCGAAGAGCAGAAGTGGGCTCTGATTCAGCTTCAGCTCGATCAGGAACAGAAATACATCGAGAGTATTTTCACTCCCGAATAGGGAATAAAAAAACGCGGAACGGCGTTCCGCTCCGCGGCAGAATCTTTCAGGACGTGGTGTGATGAGACATTTTTTCAAAGCGCTGGCGTATTCCTGGAGCGGCTTTCTCGTGCTGCTCAAGGAAGCCGCGTTCCGTCAGGAGCTGGTCATGCTGCTTGCCGCGCTGTCGGTCGTGTGCTGGCGGCGCGGCCTTTCCGCCCTCGGCGCCGCGCTGCCCTGGGGGCTGCTGGTGCTGGTCGCGGAAGCGCTCAACACCGGCATCGAAAAGACGGTGGATCTCTGCACGCCGGAACGGCATCCGTTGGCCAAAGCCGCCAAGGACGCGGCCAGTTTCGCCTGCGGCACGGCGATCCTGGCGTTCGCGCTGGTCTGCGCGCGGGAACTTTTCCTTTAGATCGTTTCGGTCGGGAGGCCGTTGTCTTCCGGCCGCAAAATGCCGGAAGTCCGAGAGCTTCCGGCATTTTTTTGAAAGGCGGGATGTGATGCGTTTCCTTCGCGTTTTACTGCTGCTGGCCGTATGGTCAGTGAGCGCCGCGCCGCTTCAGGCGCGCCGCCCTCTGCCGATCGGAGTCGTTTTTTCCTGCGGTCCCGAGGACTCGATGTTCCGTTCGTCGTTGAGCGGTATCAAGCGCGCCCGATCGGAACTGGACGTTAAGATCACCAGCTATCTCTGCAACTACAACAGCGCCGAATACGAGTCGACTGTCGCGGAGGCCGCCCGGCGGAACCGGCTGGTGCTCGCCGTCGGCAGTCCTCTCGCCGAAGCGGTCGACAGGGCGGCCCGCGCGCACGAAAGCGCCGATTTCGTGCTGTTCGACGCGAAATCCGTCAATCCCGGGGTCTCGTCGGTGCTGTTCCACCAGAGCGAAGCCAGTTATCTGGCCGGCGTGCTGGCCGTCCGTCTGGCGGCGCGCCGAAATTCCCGGAAGATCGGCATCATCCTCGGCGAGCGCGGCGAAAAAACGCCGGCGATGCTGGATTTTCTGCTCGGCTTTGAGCAGGGGGCCAAGGACGCCGACGGACGGACGACGCTGCTGAAACGGAGCGTCCAGTCCTGGAACTCCCCTCAAAAAGCGAAGGCCATTGCCCGCGCCATGCATGACGAGGGCGCACAGGTGATCTTCCAGGCGGCGGGGTTGTCGGGGAACGGCGTCGTCGAAGCCGCCATCGAAGAGGGTTTCTACGTGATCGGCGTGGACGAACCGCAGGAGCGCCTTGCTCCCGGCGTCGTGCTCACGGCGGTGTTGAAGCGCTTCGACCTGGCCCTCTTCGACGTGATCAGCGCCCGCGTGGGCGGTCATCTCCGGCGCGGCGCCACGCTTCATTATCGGCTGTGGAACCGCGGCGTCGAACTTTCGTGGACTTCCAACGCGCTGATCCCCGACGAACTGCGCCGCGAGCTCGAAGGGCTCTCCTACCGCATCGTTGACCGCGCGATCCGCGTCGCCAGCTGTTATAACGACGACGGCACCTTCAAGGCGACGCTGAAACCGCTGCCGCCGGAGTTTTCCGCCTCGGGATCGGGGAAAAAATAACGTTTTCGCCACGGGGTTCCCATCGGCACCTTGAAGCGAAGAAACGTCTGCTTCATCGAAGGGACGGCTTTTCATGAGAAACGGGGGGAACGAATGAATCTGAGCACTTTGTTCCAGATCATGGGCGGCGTCGGGCTGTTTCTGTACGGCATCAAACTGATGGGCGACGCCCTGCAGGACTTGACGGGCGACCGCATGCGCACGCTCATCGCGTCGCTGACGAGTACGCCGCTGAAAGGCGCGCTGGTCGGCACGCTGGTGACGATGGTGATCCAGTCGAGCGCCGCCACGACGATCATGTCGGTGAGCTTCGTGCAGGCGGGGATGATGACGCTGAAACAGGCGCTCGGCGTGATCATGGGAGCCAACATCGGCACCACCGTCACGGCGCAGCTGGTCGCTTTCAACATGAAAGAGCTGGCGCTGCCGCTGCTGGGCATCGGCATGCTGTTGGCGGTGTTCGGCCATTCCAAAAAGCGCCGCTACGTCGGCAACGGCATCTTCGGCTTCGGCCTGCTTTTCATCGGCATGAACACGATGGAGCACGCGCTCGGCTTTCTCGCCGCCAACAAACAGTTTTTCCTCAGCTTCGCCTCTCGGCCGCTGCTCTGCGTGGCTGCCGGTACGCTGCTGACCATGGCCGTGCAGTCAAGTTCGGCCACCGTCGGCCTGACGATCGCCATGGCCGTGCAGGGACTGCTGCCGCTCCAGTCGGCCATCGCCATCCTGCTGGGCGACAATCTTGGCACGACGATCACCGCCGTCATCGCCGCACTGGGATCGAGCCGCTCGGCCAAGCAGGCGGCGGCGGGACACGTGCTCTTCAATCTGCTCGGCGTGGCCATCTTCCTGCCGCTGCTTGTCCCTTACTCGGCGCTGATCTCGCACACGTCCGGGAATATCGCCCGTCAGCTGGCCAACGCCCATACGCTCTTCAACGTCGTCAACACCATGTTCCAGCTGCCCTTTGTGAGCCTGCTCGCCCGGCTAATCCAGAAACTGCTTCCGGTCAGGGATGAAAAAGTTTACACCGGCGCCCGTTATCTGAACGAGAGCCTGCTGAACACGTCGCCGGCCGCCGCGCTTACGGCGGTGCGCAATGAACTGCTGAACATGGGCGGCATGGCGCTGGAAATGCTCGACCTGGTAAAGCAGGCCTTCGCCGCTAAGGACCCGTCCGCCGCAGCCAAGCTGAACCAAGTGGAGGACGGCCTCAACGACCTGACGCGGCGCGTCGCCTCTTTCGCCGCTAAGCTCTGGCAGCGCCACATCTCCGATCATCTTTCCTCGCTGCTCGAATCTCTCGTCAACGGCTCCAGCGACATCGAGCGCATCGGCGACCATGCCCAGAACATGATGGAGCTTTACGAATACCTTCAGGACCACAATCTCGAATTTTCGCCGTCGGCCGTCCAGGAGTTTTCCGCCATGATGGCTCTGGTCCGCGAGATGGTGCAGAAGGCGCTCGAAGCCCTGCGCGCGGAGAACGTCGAACTGGCCCGCGAGGTGTCGGTGACGATGGAAGACCGGGTCGACGCCATGGAGAAGCAACTGCGGCACATGCACATGCAGCGCCTCAACGACGGGACCTGTACGCCCTCGTCCGGCGTACTCTTCATCGACCTGGTCAGCAACATGGAGCGCATCGGCGACCACGCCACCAACGTCGCGGAAATCATTCTGGAAACGTCCGGTCTGCAGGCACGCCGGGAAACGGGCAAAAAGTTCGAGCTGTGACGAGCGCGGGGAGACGCGCGCGTCGCCGCGAGGACGTCCCAAAAAGCAACCGGCTGAACGTCTACCGCGCCGCTTCGTGGTGTAGCTTTTTGACTCAAACGACGAACGAGTTGCCTTCCAACTCGTTCGTCGTTTTTTATCGGGAGTTAGTGTGAAATTGCCCTCGGAATGTAACAAAGTCAAACTTTCAATGCAGGATATTATTCGGCTGCTCTGGCGTTGATCAGCGTACGGCGTTCGCGTTTGATGGAGCCGTCGGGCTGGCGCCAGAATACGCCGATACCGAGGTAGATGATGGCGATCGCGACGAACGGGCAGAGCCAATTCAAGAGGGCATAAGGAGCGTAATCGAGCGTGGCGACGCCGAGGACGCCCGCCGCGTAACCGGCGCAGACGTTCCATGGGATCAGCACGGAAGTCAGCGTGCCGCAGTCTTCCAGCGAACGGGAAAGCATGCGGGGTGCGAGCCCGCTCTCCGCGAATTTTTCCTTGAACATGCGCCCGGGGATGATGATGGAAAGATACTGGCTGCCTGTCAGCAGATTGCCGATAAAACAGGAGGCGATCGTCGTGGCGATCAGGCCGCCGGCACGGCGCACGCCGCGAGTGATGGCGCTGAGCAGAACGCGCAGGAAACCGCCCGCTTCAAGAAAACCTCCCATGGCCATCGCGGCGATAGCCAGCTCGACGGACCACATCATCGGGAACATGCCGCCGCGCCCCACAAGACGAGAGATCATGGCGGACACGTCCTTGGCCAGTTCGGGCGCAAGCGTGATCCCCCTTTCGGCCAGGAGCCCGGCAACGGCCGTCATGTCAGCGGCGCCGGCGACCTGAGCCGTCAGCTGAGGTTTGTAGCCGCTCTGCCCAAGGGACCAGATCTCGCCGATGGAAACGCCCTGGGTAAAGGCCATGATGACGGACACGAGAATACCGAGGCAGATGCCGGGCATGGCGGGGACTCTCAGCGCCGAAGCGACGATAACCACAAGCGGCGGCACGACGCAGAGCCAGCTCACGTTGAACTCGGCGGCGATCATGGTCTGGATGGCCTTGATGCGCTCGGCATCCAGCGTCTGACCGGCAAAACCGCGCCCCCAGAAGATGTACACGGCGAAGCAGATCAGCAGTGTCGGCAGAGTGGTCCAGAGCATGGCGCGGATGTGATCGAACAGGTCGTTTCCGGCCACGGCCGGAGCCAGATTCGTGGTATCCGAAAGGGGCGACATTTTGTCGCCGAAGTAGGCTCCCGAGACCACGCAGCCGGCGGTCATGGCGGCGGGGACGCCCAACCCGTTGCCGATGCCCATCAGCGCGACGCCGATCGTTGCCTCGGTGGACCACGAAGAACCGGTGCAGAGAGCGATGATCGAACAGATCACCATGGTGGCCAGCGGGAAGTACGCGGGGCTGAGGATGTCCAGACCGTGATAGATCAGGCCGGGGATGATGCCGGCACGCATCCAGATGCCAATGAGAATGCCGACGAGCATCAAGATCATGCACGAGGGCAGCGAGGCCATAATGCTGTTCAGCGCCGCCTGCATGACGTCGTCGTATTTCAGCTTCAGCCACCAGCAGTCGACCAGAGCCACTACCATGGCCAGCATGGCGATGGGCACGTGCACGTCGACGCCGTATTTCAGCGTTGCCAGCGAGACGACGGCCGTGATCAGGGCGATCAGCAGAAGCGCCGCTCCCAGCGTCGCTTCGCGTTTTGTTTCGTGCGGAACTCTCTTTTCTTCTTCCAACATCGTTGTTTCCTCCTTCACGATTTCAAATTCGCATACGAGCGTCTCGCGGATGCCCGGTAAAACACCCCGTTAACCGAGCCGTAGCGCGGCTTTCAGCCTCTGCGCCGGAGCGGATGTTCCACGTGGAACATCCGCTCCGGCGCAAAAATTTTCAGCGCGACCAAACCTTTCTTCCCTCCAGATACGTGGCCAGATGCGTCGTGCGGCGCAGTTCCATGGCAGGCTTTTCAAAAGGATTGCCGTCGGTCACGGTGAAGTCGGTGCGATAGCCGGGATGGATGCGACCGAACTCGTTTCCTCTGCCGACGGCGCGCCACGGATTGATCGTATAGGCCGTCAGGGCTTCGTCCAGCGTCAGCGTCTGCGAGGGATCGTACTTGAGCGGCGAGCCGTCGTCGTCGCAGCGGCACACTGCATTCCAGATGCCGATCCACATGTTCTCCAGTTCCATCGGCGCGTCGGTGCTGCCCACGACAAGCAACCCCGTGTCCCAGAGCGCGCGGAAGGGATACGCGTCGAGGGCGCGCTGCGCGCCGAGGCGCAACGGCGCCATGACGCGATCGGTGTAGCATTGACAAGGCTGCAGGTCGAGCACGACGCCAAGGCGGGCGAGTCGTTCGCGCAGGTCTTTGGGACAGCAGATCACGTGCACGAAGCGATACGGCAGTCGCGGCCGTCCCTCTTCCCCGATGACGCGTTCCACGGCGCCGGCGGCCTGTTCGACGGCCGCGTCGCCGATCATGTGCGCCTGCACCTGAATGCCGCGGCGGTGAGCCGCGCGGATCAGCCGATCAAGCTCTTCGTCGGTGTGATTGGGTACGCCGCGGCTCCCGGGCATGTCGTCGAAGGGCTCGCGCATGGCGCAGGTGTGTCCGCCCAGCGTGCCGTCCATGAAGATCTTCAGGCCGCCGTACATGATCTGATCGTTGCCGATGCCGGAGCGGAAGGTGAACTCCGGCAGCCGGTCGTGATAGCAGATCACGCGCACGGGCAGTTTGCCCCGCTCGTACAGATTCTGCCAGGTGAAGATTTCCTCGCCGAGAGCGTATTTGGGCGCGTCGCAGGCATGCCCGCACGTGACGCCCCGAGAGGCCATGCACAGCGCGGCTTCCTCCATCGCGTCCGTAAGCTTTTGCGGCGTCTCGTATTCCGCTGCCACCGCTTCGATGATGGGAGCTGCGCCGCCTTCGGTCATGACGCCGGTGACTTCGCCCCTTTCGTCGCTCAGCACGTAAGGATCGGCGCTGTTCCACAGGCCGCTTTCCTTCATGGCGCGGGTGTTGGCGATGTGGCGATGGCCGCAGTAACGGCTCATCACGACGGGATGGTCGAAGTTGAAAGAGTCAAGCCATTCCCGCGTCGGCGGCGTCGTGTCGGCCCAGGCCATCTCGTTGAAGTTAATGGCGCGGATCCATGCGCCGGGCTTGAGCTGCGCCGCTTTTTTGCGAAGCATCTCGCCGGCTTCCGCAAGAGATTTGACCGACAGCAGGTCGACGTAGAGACGTTGACGGGCAAAAGCGGTCAGATGCAGATGCCCGTCGCTCATGCCGGGCATGACCATGTTGGCGCCATAATCCTCCACGTCTGCGCCGGGACAGGCAGCGCGAGCGCTGGCCCAATCGCCCACGTAAACGAAACGACCGTTCTCGACTGCCGTCGCCTCGGCCCAAGGGCGGTCTTTGCATCCCGTCCAGATCTTGCCGCGAATCACAAGGCTTTTCATATTCTGCGCCCCGCCTTTCCTTCGATTTTCTGTTTTGGTCCTGCAGAAAACGCATACGAATTTCAGCCGACATCACATAAGCAATCGACGCAAAATTCTGTCTCGTCGGATATTTATTATAATTCAGTATTGTATACGTCTTTGCGTTTTTTCATCTGCCCAAAATCACTCATTTGTTCCCATCCGATGAGACAAAATTACAGCAATAAAATGCAAAAATCGTATTTTGCAAAAATTTAGCTGCGATATATCTCGAAAAATCCGCACAGAAACGGCTCGCGGCGATGTGGTGTATAATTGTGAAGATCGTTCCGACAGCGACGGGAGTCAACGGCCGACCGTCCATTCAGCCCAGCTTGCAGGAGGCTCTGAAAATGAAAGAACCGGAAGCTTACGCCCCGACTGCCGCGGATTTCGTCTACCGACATCTGCGCGCCCAGATCTTCGCCAAAAAGCGCCAGCCCGGCGACCGGCTCACCGAGGAGGCGATCGCCCAGGAGCTCGACGTCAGCCGCACGCCCGTGCGCGAGGCGATCCGCCGCCTCACCGCCGAGGGATTGGCGACGCTGATCCCCAACGCCGGCGCCCGTCTGGCCAATCCGACCAAGAAAGAAATCATGGATACCTACGAGCTGCGCGAATATTTGGAGTGTCTGGCGGCGCGCAAGGCGGCTCTCAACATCACGGGCGCGCAGGCGAACACGCTTCAGCAGACGATCGACGAAGAAGAGCAGATTTTCGCCGCCCGCAATTTCGAGGCCTATCTCGACGTGAACAACCGTTTTCACCGCACGCTGGCGGAGTGTTCCGGCAACGCCGTGCTGGCGGAGTTCGTCGGCAATCTGCTGGCGCGCACCTGCGTGTACATGATCTTTTACGATTCGTTCTTCGACATGAGCACCAACCCCAGTCTCGACGAGCACCGCGCCCTGCTCAAGGCGCTGCTGGCGCACGACTCCGACAAGGCGGAGCAGCTCATGAAAGTCCATTTGATGCTGTCGGCCACGTCGCTGAAAAGCAACGAAGGACTGCGCGTTCGCAGCGAATAAACGTAGACCGCCATGAAGAGGACGCGCTACCTTGGAAGGATCGCTCAACCGGTTTTATCGTCTCCGTTAACAGAGTTACCGTTATCTAAACATCAAAGATACAGTTCCGTCGAAAATATGCTATGCTGAACGTACGCAGCTGGAGCCGCAAGGAGAAGAGCCGTAGAAATGCTCGTTCAGGATGCGACGCCTGATCCAAATGGAAGGGAGCGATTTTCATGAGACTGACGTTTTTGGGACATGCCTGTTTTGATCTGTGCGACGGAAAATACCACGTGCTCACCGATCCCTATCTGAGTGGCAACGACCTTGCCGCCGCGAGAGCCGGCGAAGTTCCCGCCGACTTCATCCTCGTCAGCCACTGTCACGGCGACCATCTCGGCGACACGCTGGACATCGCCCGGCGCACGGGGGCGACGGTGGTCGGCGTGGCCGAGCTGCGCGGCATGCTGACGGAGGCGGGGCTGAAAAACTGTCTCGGCAACATCGGCGGCTGGGGGCCGATGCCGTTCGGGCGCGTCAAGCTGCTTCAGGCGATCCACGGCAGCGGCCTGCCGGGAGCGCTGGCCTGCGGCTTTCTGATCGAGATGGGCGGCAAAAAAGTTTATTTCGCCGGCGACACGGCTTTTTACGGCGACATGGCGCTGCTGGCCGAGGAAAAACTGGACGCGGCGCTGCTGCCGATCGGCGATTTCTACACGATGGGGCCGGACGACGCGGCCCGCGCGGCCCGCGCCATCGGCGCGAAGATCACCGTGCCCATGCATTACGACACGTTCCCGGCCATCAGGCAGGATCCGCAGGCGTTCAAGGCGCTCTGCGAGCCGGCCAGCAGGGTCGCGGTGCTGCGGCCCGGCGAATCTCTCGAGCTGTAAACTCTTCCGCGAAAACGTTCTGTCGGCCGGATCCGCGGCGCTCTCTTGCGCTTCGCGGAAGATTGTGTTATCATACCCGTCAATCAAACAGCGCAACTTTTATCAAGAGTCAGGGGAGAGAGTCAGCTCGATGATCCTGCACCAACCTGCCCGCACGGGGAAAGGTGGTCCTGCTGACAGCGATGAGGGGAAGCCTCAAAGAGGGATTTGAGCCGCCTTGCCATCGCAGGGCGGCTTTTTCGTTCTTCCCGGCACGACGCGCGCTTTTCAGGAAGGTGAAATCATGATCCAGCTCCGCGGCATCAAAAAAATCTATCGCGCGCCCGACGGCCGTTCCGTCGAGGCGCTGTCGGGCATCGACCTGGACATCGCCGACGGCGAGATCTTCGGCATCATCGGCCTCTCGGGCGCGGGCAAATCGACGCTGCTGCGCACGATCAACCGCCTCGAAGAACCCAGCGGCGGACAGGTCGCCATCGACGGGCAGGAGATCACGGCGCTCGACGCGGGCGGACTGCGGCTGGCGCGGCGCAAGATCGGCATGATCTTTCAGCACTTCAACCTGCTGGCCTCGCGAACGGTGGCGGGCAACATCGCCTTTCCGCTGGAACTGGAAGGCTGGAAGCCGAAAGACATCAAAGACCGCGTCGCCGAAATGCTCGACGTCGTCGAGCTTTCCGACAAGGCCGGCAGTTACCCGTCGCAGCTTTCTGGCGGGCAGAAGCAGCGCGTCGCCATCGCCCGCGCGCTGGCGAACCGGCCGCACGTGCTGCTCTCCGACGAGGCCACCAGCGCTCTCGATCCCCGCACCACCAAATCGATCCTCGGCCTGCTGGCCGGCATCAACCGTCTCATGGGGCTGACGATCGTCGTCGTCACCCACGAGATGAACGTCATCCGCGAGATCTGCTCGCGCGTGGCCATCATCGAGTCGGGGCGCATCGTCGAGCAGGGAACGGTGAAAGAAATATTCCTGAACCCGCGCTCGAAAACGGCGCGCGAGTTCCTCGCCAAACTGCCGCGCACCGGCTACGACGAAGGCGCGGGACTGCCCCGCGAGAGCGGCAAGCCGGTGGCGGTGCTGACCTTCGACGGCTCGGCGGCGGAAGCGCCCCTGATCTCGCAGACGATCAAGGCCACGGGGGCCGACGTCAACATTCTCGCCGGCGCTATCGACAGCCTCTACGTGTCGCGCGTCGGCACCCTCACGGTGCAGTTCGGCGGCGCGCCGCAGGTGATCGCCGCGGCGATGGACATGATCCGCGCCCATAACGTGCAGGTGGAGGTGGTCTGGAATGGCTAAAATCTTCGACCTATTGGCCGGACCGACGCTGCAGACGCTCTACATGGTCGGCCTGTCGAGTCTGTTCGCGATCCTGCTGGGGCTGCCGCTGGGCATCGCCCTCACGCTGACCGAAAAGGGCGGCCTGTGCGAAAGCCGCTTTGCCGGCAAAGCGCTCGACGTCTTCGTCAACGTCTTTCGCTCCTTCCCGTTCATCATCCTCATGATCATCCTCTTCCCGCTCTCGCGGCTGATCGTGGGCACCACCATCGGCACCACGGCCGCCATCGTGCCGCTGTCGATCTCGGCCGCGCCGTTCGTGGGGCGCGTCGTGCAGAGCGCCCTCAAGGAAGTGGACCGCGGCGTGATCGAAGCCGCGCAGGCCATGGGCGCCGACGTCAGGACCATCGTCCTGAAAGTGATGATTCCCGAAGCGCTGCCCTCGCTGGCCGCGGGCGCGACGCTGACGGTCATCGCCATCGTCGGCAGCTCCGCCATGGCCGGGGCCATCGGCGGCGGCGGGCTGGGCGACGTGGCCATCCGCTACGGCTTCCACCGCTTCCGCAGCGACGTGCTGATCGCCGCCGTCGTCGTTATTATCGCCATTGTTCAAGGGATCCAATGGCTCGGTAATAAAATCGTCCGGAATCTGAGCCGGAATCGATAATTTATTTTTCGGGAGGTTTTGCTGCAATGAAAAAAATCTGTGTTCTCGCTCTTACCGTTTCTCTGTGCTTCGCCGGCGCGTCCTTCGCCGGCACGCTGCGCGTCGGCGCCACGCCCACGCCTCACGCCGAGATCCTCGCCCAGGTCAGGGACGACCTCAAAGCCCAGGGCGTCGACCTGCAGATCGTGGAGTTCACCGACTACGTCACGCCCAACCTGGCGCTCAGCGACGGCGAACTCGACGCCAACTACTTCCAGCACCTGCCCTACCTGCAGAGCTTCTGCAAAGACCGCGGCCTCGATCTGGCCTCCGCCGCCACCATCCACGTAGAACCCATGGGGCTGTTCTCGAAGAAGTTCGCCACGCTCGAAGGGCTCAAAGACGGCGCGCTCATCGCCGTCCCCAACGATCCCACCAACTGCGGGCGCGCCCTGCTGCTGCTCCAGTCCGCCGGACTGATCAGGCTGGCGGCGGACAGCGGTCTCACCGCCACCGAGCTGGACGTCGAAGAGAACAAACACGGCTTCAAGTTCCGTTCGCTCGAGGCGGCCCAGCTGCCGCGCTCGCTCGACGACGTGGACGCGGCCGTGATCAACGGCAACTACGCACTGCCCGCCGGTTTCAACCCCGCCAAGGACGCCCTGCTCGTCGAAGGCGCCGATTCGCCCTACGCCAACGTCATCGCCGTCAAGGCCGGCAACGAGAACAACGCCGACGTGCAGGCGCTGATCAAAGCCCTGCAGAGCGACAAAGTTTCCAAGTACATCCTCGGCGCCTACGCCGGCGGCGTACTGCCCGCGTTCGGCGGCCCCGCCAAGTAGAAAAAAGGCAAACTGTTTTTTCGGCCATGCTGTTCCGCATCTTGCAGATCGGCATGGCTGCTTGTTTTCCGCCGCCTCAGCGCAAAAATGTTCCACGTGGAACATTTTTGAAAAAGCGCCCGCGACAGTCTGCCGTACTGCGCTGATGATGGAATACGAGGCGCGGCGTTTTCAATGACGCCTTTTCATTGAAAATCGGTATCACAGAATCGAGCGGCAGTATTAAAGAGAGACGCGCCGAGTGCGGCGCGTCTCCTTTTATGGGGGGGACAAAACGCGTCCGGCATGGGAAGTTATGGAGATCTTCTCCATCCACAACTTTTATTTTAAGAGTTTAAAATAAAATCTTGCCTCTGACCCTTCATCACGTCACTTGAATCAAATAAGACAAAGCACATCATGTTTCTCTCGGAGAAGAAGGGAATGGGGATCTGATTCGTCAGAAATAAAAGTCTCAAATTCAGTTTTCATCGCGTCACGCCGCAACTATAATTTATTCTGTATGCACGGAGCGTTTTCCCGTCTCATGGAATGAGGCATTTTGGCTCAAAACTATCATTTCTTAATTTTATTATTTTTTATAGCAATTTTTCCTTGCGCGCCGCTTGGTAATCTGATCGCTCCATGATAGAATTAAATTAGTTAATCACAAAGAAATACTTTCAAGGCTGTCTTCTTCATTTTCAAAAGATCGGTTTTTCTCTTTTGGAAGGATTCTCCGATCACGGGCAAAGGAGGTCGGGCGGAAATGAACGCTGAAACGAAAATCACAGATGTCATCGCAAACGAAAATTTCAAGGGATATGGCCATCTCCTTTTTCCCGGGCGTCTGAGCGAATCCGACAAAAAACGCACGCTGGCGCAGATCGCGCCGCTGTTCCCCTATCATAGGCATTTGAGCGTCGACGTCACGTTGAACGTCCTCAACTCCATGCTCGCGCGGGAAAAGAACGGCGAGAAGATCTTCTACGACCTTTATTCCGACGAAGAGAAAGGCAGGGATCCGGCCAAGGCGGAGACGGGGCTGTTCTCTTTCCGCGGCGTCAAAAAAGCGCCGTTTGCCGTTATCTGCGCGGGAGGCAGCTTCCAATATGTCGCGTCGCTCCACGAGAGCCTGCCGCACGCGCTGGAGCTGAGCCGCATGGGATTCAACGCCTTTACGCTCCACTATCGGACCGAAAGTCTCGAAGCCGCCTGCGAAGATCTGGCGGCGGCGATCACGCAGATCTTCGCCCATGCGGAAGAGCTCAACGTCGGCACGGAGTGTTATTCGCTCTGGGGCAGCTCGGTCGGCGCCCATATCGCCGCCTATCTGGCCTCGTACGGGCCGCACGGTTTCGGCGGCGCGCAGCTGCCGCGCCCCGGCACGCTGGTGCTGCAGTACACCGGGCACACCAATCACACCCGCCGGGAACCGCCCACCTACGTCTGCGTGGGCGAAAACGATCCCGTCTGCGACTGGCGGGTGATGAAAAAGCGTCTCGACGCGCTGGCGGCCTGCGGCATCGACACGGAATTCCACAAGTACCCGCATCTCGGACACGGCTTCGGCCTCGGCATCGGCACGGAAGCCGAGGGCTGGATCGCCAGCGCCGCCGCGTTCTGGAAGCGCCATCTGCCCCGGCGGATGCTGCGCGTGCTCAGCCGCTTCGAAGCCGCGGCCGTCTGATCGGCGACAAAAAAATCCGGCGCTCCTGTCGTGCGGGAGCGCCGGATTTTTTTGTCGCCGGAAATTTCTTCGGTTCACGAATCGAGGATACTTTTTCGCAGTCGGGCGGCGGCTTTCTGAAGGACGCCGCGAAACGCCTCGAACTGCGGCACCACGGAATTTTTCGCGCCGCCGATGGCCAACACCGCCATGACCGTCCCATCGGGGTTCAGGATCGGCGCCGCCGCTTCGGCGGTTTCCGGCACCAACTCTTCGACGCTGACGGCATAACGCTTCTCTCTGATCTTCTCGATCTCCGCCAGCAGCTCTTTGGAGCCGGTGATCGTCGCGGACGTGTAGCTTTTCGGCTCGGAATAGACGATGTACTTCTGCAGCGGCTCGGGCGCGAAAGCCAACAGCGCCTTGCCCGCCGCGCCGGCGTGCAGGTCGAACAGCTTCGCGCGACGGCCCGCGAGCGCGGGCGCGTCTTCGGGCAAAGACGCGGCGACGCTGAGACCGCTGAACCCGTCGAGCGTGCACAGAGACACGCTTTGCCCGGTCTGATTGCACAACGCCTTCAGCAGATCCTGGGACTGGTTGACCAACGCCAGACGAAGCGCCCAGCCGTTCGACTGGCCGAGCAGCTTGTAACCGATCCGATAGCCCTGCGTCCTCTTGTCCTGCGCGACCCAGCCGTTCTCTTCCATTCCTGACAGAAAACGCTGGACCGTGCTCTTGGGAATACCCGTCCGCATCCCCAGCTCGCGGACGCCGAGCTCGCCGCCGTCGGCGAGCAGCGTCTCGATGAGCGCCATGATGTTGCGCGTAGAATTCATGGAACCTGCTCCTCTCTCGCTCTGAAAATTGCTGTGAACATTCTATGATTTCTATGATCAAAATATAGCATTTCGCAGACATAACTGTCAAGCGCGCCGCAGGAGCTTTTCAGCGTCGGGCAGCCGACGTGCGGCAAAGATTTTTACATTATAGAACTTTTGGGAGCGATTTCCATAAGATATATCAATTTCTGTCCCTTTTTCAACATTATGCGCATCTTACGAAAATATAAAAATGAAAAATCCGTTTAAAAGGAGCGACGGTTGAAGCGGTTTTTATTCGTCGTGATTCCGTGGCGGCAGGATCGCGAAGCGCACTTCGCCGCCGATCTCGCGCGCCGGTTCGGCGGCGCTGGGCATGGAGGCGCGCAGCGTCTGCCCCTGCCAGTCGATGATCCAGTCCGTCGAGGCGCCGAGGAACGCGCGCGAGACCAGCGTTCCGACCAGCGGACCGTCTTCCGCGATGGCGATCTGGTCGGGGCGGAGCAGCTCGCGCTTCCCTTCCAGGATCACGGGGAACGCGTCGCCGATAAAATCGGCGGCGAAATCGCTGCGCGGCGAAAAATAGACTTCTTCGGGCGTGCCCACCTGCATGAGCCGCCCTCCCTGCATCAGCGCCACGCGGTCGGAGATCGACAGCGCTTCCTCCTGGTCGTGCGTGACGTACAGCGCCGTGATGCCGAACGCCTTTTGCAGCGAACGGATCTCGGCGCGCATGCGCACGCGCAGCCGCGCGTCGAGACTCGAGAGCGGTTCGTCGAGCAGCAGCACCCGCGGGCTGAGGATCAGCGCCCGGGCGAGAGCCACGCGCTGCTGCTGGCCGCCCGACAGTTCCTGCACGCGCGCCCTTTGATAGCCGTCCAGACCGACGCGCTCCAACATTTCCGCCGCGCGCCGCAGCCGCTCCGCGCGGGGCGTTCCGCGCACGCGCAGGCCGTAGGCGACGTTTTCCTCCACGCTCAGGTGCGGAAACAGCGCGTGACTCTGAAACACGGTCGCCGTAGGACGTTTCTCCGGCGGCAGCGCCGAAACGTCGCGCCCGTCGAGCATGACGCGCCCCGAATCGGGAAACAGGAATCCGCCGGCGATCTGCAGCGTCGTCGTCTTGCCGCAGCCCGAAGGTCCCAGCAGCGTCAGCAGTTCGCTTTTTTCCAGCGCCAGCGTCAAACCGTCGAGAGCTTTCGCTTCGCCGTAACTGAACGACACGTTCTCGAATGAAAGCATTCAACCTCTCCTTTCGCTGATTTTCCAGGCCAGCGCGTTGACCGCCAAAATCGCCGCGATCAGCAGCGAGGCCATCGCCGAGGCGTCGCCGTACTTGCCGCTGTTGATCGACTCGAACAGCTCCACCGCCGCCACGCGCGCGTAGGGGCTGACCAGGAAGATGATCGGCCCCGTACTGGTCATGGCGGCGCTGAAAGCGTTGATGAACGACACCAGCATAAACGGACGCAGCAGCGGCAGTAGCATGTCGCGCAGCACGCGCCCCTGGCCGCCGCCGAGGTCGCGCACGGCCAGTTCCAGCTCGGGATTGATTTGAGCCAATCCCGCCTGCGCCGACCACGTCGACGGCGAAAGCTGGCGGAACAGGCAGTTCATGGCGATCAAAAAGCCGGCGGGAACCTCCCACGGTAGCGACGACGACACCAGCAGATAACCCACGCCGAAAAACGTTCCCGGCACGAGGTAGGGCAGTTCGATCAGCACGCGCGCGCCGCGCCGCAGCGCCTCGGGGGCGCGGTCCAGCAGCCGCGCCAGCGCCGCTCCCAGCACCGCGCCGCCCAGCCCCGCCGCAACGGAACAGGCCAGGCTGCGCGCGAAACCGTTGCCGCTGAAGTTCCACAGGCTGCGCAGATGCGCCGTCGTCAGCGTGAAGTCGGCTCCCCACGTCTTTGTGACGCTGCCGGCGAAGATCAGGCCGTAGACCGCCGTTTCCAGAGCGACGAACCCCCACGCCGCCGCTTCCGGCAGCCAGCCGGACGGGCCGCGCAGGCGCAGCGAGCGCGTTCCCGCCAGCCGCAGCGAAAAGTTCCGCCCGCGCGCCTCGCGCCGCACCGCCAACAGCAGCAGCGACGGCAGCACCAGCAGCGCGTTCATGGCGCAGGCCAGCGGGAAATCGCCGACGCCGATCAGCGTGTTGTACGCCTTCGACGCCAGCACCTGAAACCTCCCGCCCACGAACAGCGGCGTGCCGAAATCGGAGAGCGAGCGCACGAAGACCATCAGCGCCGCGGCGGCCAGCCCGGGACGCGCCAGCGGCAGGCTGACGCCCAGCAGCGTGCGCAGCGGCGAAGCGCCCAGATCGAGCGAGCCCCGCTCCAAAGCGCCGTCCACCTGATGGAACGACGCCGCCGCCAGCAGCGTGGCGACGCCCAGCTGCGACAGCGCTTCCATCATCACCACGCCGTGAAAGCCGTAGGGATTCCATTCCAGCCCCAGCAGCCGCCAGGTGATCAGCCCGCGGCGTCCGAAGAGCATCAGATACGACATCGAACCGACGAACGGCGGCGAGATCGTCGACAGCACCAGCACCGCCGTCAGCAGTTTGCGTCCCGCCGCCGCGCCGTACAGCAGCTTCACGGCCAGCAGCGACGCCAGCGGCAGCGTGACCGCCGTCACGGCGGCGGCCACGCCGAAGCTGTTCAGCACCAGCGGCCAGTTTTTTCCCAAAAGCCCGCGCCACGCCGAAAGCGACCACTGCCCGTCCGCCAGCAAACTTTCGCGCAGCACCGCCGCCACGGGCCACAGCGCAAAAAGGAGGACGCCGCCCCCGCCAGGAGCCAGAGTGCCAGCTCCGCGCCGGAGAGCGCGCGTCCTCTTCTTTGCGCCGGATTATTTGGAGCCAAAGCGCTCCTGCCAGGCGGCGAGCACGCGCTTGCGCTGCGCCCCGCCCTCGACCACGTCGGCCTTGACCAGGTTGGAATCGCGCATCGCCTGCACCGCGGGAGCCAGCTTCACGCCGGGACGGATCGGAGCCTGCGTGGTGTACTTGGCCAGCGTCTCCTGCCCCTTCGCCGACAGCACCCAGTCGATCAGCGCCTTGCCGGCCTCGGGATTGCGCGCGCCCTTGAACAGCGCCACGGGCGCGATGTACCACGGCACGCCGTCGGCCGGGAACGCCGTCTCGATCGTGTAGCCCTCGCCCTTCAGCTTTTCGCCGGTGTCGAACGGAGCCACGGCGATCGCCGCTTCGCCCGTACTGACCTTGTTGGCCGGCTCGGCGCCGCGTTTGGAGTAGTAGGGCACGTTGGCGTCGATGCCCTCGAGCAGCTTCCAGCCCTCTTCCTCTCCCTTCGCGGAGAGGATCGCCCAGACCATGGCGTAAAACGTGCCGCTCACGGCCGGCGTGGCCATCAGCACTTCGCCCTTGTAGACGGGGTCCGTCAGATCCTGCCAGCTGCGCGGCATGGGCAGGTTCTTCTTGGCCATGATCTCGCTGTTGACGACGAAGTCGACCGCGCCCAAAGAAATGCCGCTCCAATAGCCATCGGCGTTATAGAACATCGGGTCGTACGCGGCGCGTTCGGGCGACGCGTACGGTTCGAGGAACCCCTCGCCGGCCGCCGCCACGTAGCTGTCCAGACCGCCGCCGAACCACACGTCGGCCTGCGCCTTGCCCTTGGCCGCGCGCAGGCGGGTCAGGACCTCTCCCGACGACATGGCCAGATACTCCACTTCGATGCCCGTGTCCTTCGTGAACTCCTGAAGGATGCCGTCAACGCCCGTGTAGGCGATGAAGATGCTGAGTTTCTTCTCCTCGGCGCCGACGGCCGGGACCGCCAGCATCATCACAGCCGCCGCCAACGCTCCAAACTTTTTCGACATGCAGAGACCTCCTTAAACTGATACGCGCCGCTTGCCGCGGCGCGGAAAAACCGTTTTATCCCGCCAGGTGCGCGCGGCAGAACGCCTCCGCGTCGGTGAACTTCGCGCCGTCCCAGGCCAGCGGACGGCAGCGCCCGGCCCGCACGGCGCGGATCAGGTCGCGCTCGTCGCGCAGCTCGTCGGCGAATTCCGTCACGAACAGCCCGACCCGCTCGCGCCAATGCGCGTCGGCCGCTCCCAGCAAAGCGCGGCCGGAGGCGCGCGCCAGTTCCAGCGCGCGCAGGTTGGCGGCCGGGTCGGTGCTGCCGTTGAAACATTCCACGCCGTGCAGCCCCGGCAGCGTGCCGATCAGATCTTCGAGACCGCGGTTGTTGTCGCGGAACGGATGAGCCGCCGTCGCGCAGCCGCCGCAGGCCGCCACGCGCGCCATCAGTTCTTCCGGCGTGAGCGAAGCGGGCGGCGGCGCTTCGTCGAGGCCGAAACAGACCACGTCGCCTTTCGTCGTCAGCACCTCGACGCCGAGAAAAAGCGGAAAATCGAAATTCCTCCGCCATTCGGCGGCGACCTCTCGCGCGCCCAGCGTGTCGTGATCGGTGACGCAAAGCCCGTCGATGCCCATCTCCCGGGCGCGGGCGACCGCTTCGGCGATGGGCAGAAAGCTGTCCGGCGAGTACTCCGCCGTGTGCATGTGCGTATCCAGAATCATCGGGAATACACCTTTCGTTTGTCGATAACTGAAAATCATAATATAGTTAACCTTCTTGAAAGACGATTATCCCCCAAAGAAGGGCAAAGGTCAAGACGCGCCGAAACGGACAAGGGGCGGCAAAACGGCCGCGGGACGCGGGCGATTTCCCCCTTTCGCCGCCGCGGCAAAGATGCGACAATGGAGCGGATTTCAATCGGATTTTTTCGGGAGAGGACTTTTTTCATGAGAAGACCGCTGCTCGCGGCGCTGCTGGCCGCGTTTCTCTGCGGGACGGCGCGCGCGGGAGCGCCGCTTCCCGACGATTCGGCGTCGCTGTTCAGCGCCGACGCCGACGCCCTGCGTCCCCGGCGCGCCGCGCTGCTTTTCGTCGGCGACCTGATGGCCCACGCCCCGCAGCTGACGACGGCGCGGCGCAAAAAAGGCTACGACTTCGCGCCGTCGTTCGCGCGCGTCAAACCGCTGCTTTCCGCCGCCGACCTGGCCGTCGGCAACCTCGAGACCACGCTCGGCGGCGCCAAGCGCGGCTACACGGGCTACCCGTGCTTCAACACGCCCGACGAGTACGCCGACGCCCTCAAAGACGCCGGTTTCGACGCTCTGACCACGGCCAACAACCACTGCCTGGACCGCCGCGCCGCCGGGCTGTTCCGCACGCTGAAAGAGCTGCGCGGCCGCGGCTTCACGACCTTCGGCACGTACGCCGCCTCCGCCGACCGCGAGACCGTCGCCGTCGAGAACGTGAACGGCATCACAGTCGCCTTCCTGTCGTGGACCTACGGCACCAACGGCATCCCCGTGCCGGCCTCGCAGGACTGGGCGGTGGCGCGCGGCGCTTCGTGGGAAGAAGTCAGCGGCGACGTCGCCCGCGCCAAAGCGCTCAGGCCCGACTTCATCGTCGCCATGCCGCACATCGGCGTCGAATACGCGCTGACGCCGCCGCGCTTCGTCGTCGCCTTCGCCGAAAAGCTGCTGGAAGCCGGCGTCGGCGCGGTGATCGCCTCGCACCCGCACGTCGTGCAGCCGCTGGAACTGCGCGCCGCTTCGGGCGACCGCGCGCCGGCGCTGATCGCCTGGTCGATGGGCAACTTCATTTCCAACCAGCGCGCCAGGCCGCGCGACATGGGCGTGATCGCGCGCCTGACGCTGGAAAAAGAAAACGGCGTCACGCGTCTCGTCAGCGCCGACGCCATCCCCACCTGGGTGCAGACGCGCACGAAAAAAGGCGCCCGCGTCTCGCGCGTGCTGCCGCTGCTGGACGCACTCGCAAACGCCGAAACGCTGCAGATCTCCGCGGGCGACCTCAAGCGCCTGCGCGGCGCGCACGCCGATTTCACCGGGCGCGTGCTGGGGCGCGCCGTCCCGCTGGCAGAAGCCCAGCTGGCCTACGAACTGGAACCGTCCTCGCAGGATCGTTTTTCGACGGCCGCATTCGACGAAATCGCCCGCCGCGCCGCTGCAAAAAAACGCGGCGCGCGGAAGAAAAACGCGGTAAAACCGTGATTTTCGTTCATATTTTTTTCATATCCGCCTTTAAAACGACGAATTTCCGGCATTTCACGCAAGCGGAAACAAAAACGCCAGAGTACAATCGGTTCAGAAGAAAAAACTTTATTCGAGGAGGAATACCCGACATGAACATGGACAAGATCCGCGCCATCATCGACAAAGACCGGGACAGCCTGATCGGCACGATCCGCGAGCTCGTCGCCGTACCCAGCGTAGGCGGCGAAGCGCCGCAGCCCGGCGCCCCCTTCGGCCCCGGGCCGAAAGCCGCCCTCGACAAGTTCGTCGAGATCGGCGCGCGCCATGGCTTCCGCACTTGGGCTTTCGAAGATCAGGTCGGCATCGCCGAACTCGGCGACGAATCCCTGCCCGAAATGATCGCCGTGCTCGCCCACGTCGACGTCGTTCCCGCCGGCGACGGCTGGAGCTGCGACCCCTGGCGGGGCATGATCAAGGACGGCCTGCTCTACGGCCGCGGCGTCGCCGACGACAAAGGCCCCGCCATCAGCGCCATGTTCGCCATGAAAGCCCTGCGCGAGGCCGGCGTGCGGCTGAAACGCCGCGTGCGCCTGATCGTCGGCACCAACGAGGAACTGGGCAGCCGCGCCATCGACCGCTACGTCACATCCGGCCAGGAACTGCCCGTGGCCGGCTTCACCCCCGACGCCGAGTACCCGCTCATCAACGGCGAAAAGGGCAGCATCACGCCCAAATGCCGCGCCCCCTTCGCGCCCGACGGCGGCGACGTGCAGGTGCTCTCGATCGACGCCGGCGTCGCCTCCAACGCCGTGCCCTCCAAGGCCGTGGCCGTGCTCAAAGTCGCGCCCGCGGCCGAAGCGCGCCTCAGCCGCGTCGTCGAAGAGTTCGCCGCCCCCCGCGACGCCAAGCTGACCTGCGAAAAGAGCGCGTCCGGCGAATACACGCTGACCATGGACGGCCTGGCCTTTCACGGCTCGCGCCCGCAGTACGGCTCCAACGCCGCCGCCAACCTCGTCAAAGTGCTGCGTCTGCTCGGCGTCGGCGGCGAACAGGGCGCCTTCCTCGAAAAGATCGACGCGCTCGTGGGCACGCAGACCCGCGGCGAAAACCTCGGCGTCATGCTCTACGACGACGTATCCGGCTTCACCTCCCTCTGCTGGGGCCTGCTCAGGAGCGAAGGCGACAAGATCATGTTCACGCTCAACTACCGCTTCCCCGTCACCTTCGGGCGCGACCCCGTCTGCGCCAAGTTCGTCGAAGTTCTGCGCGGCCACGGCTTCGAAGTCGAGGCCGGCAGCGGCAGCCATCCCCTCTACATGCCCGAAGACAGCGACCTCGTCAAAAAGCTGATGAAAGTCTACCGGGACGAGACCGGCGACTGCGAGTCGAAGCCCATGTCCATCGGCGGCGGCACCTACGCCAAGGAAATGCCCAACATGCTCGCTTTCGGCAACCAGTTCCCCGGCGAGAACACTCACATCCACGAAGTCGACGAGCGGTGGAGCATCGAACACATCATGAAGAACACCAAAATCATGGCCGCCGCCATCGCCGCGCTGGCCGGCGTCGAAGAATAGCAAGAACCTCACACAAGAGGCGGAAGTTTTTTCTTTCGCCTCTTGCGTTTTTATCGGAACAAGAGAACGCACGTCCGACGATCACTGACTCGTCGGACGTTTTTTTATATGCAGTGCATAGTTAGTTTGTTAATTTGAGTTTTTTGAAAAACGGCAAAACCTTCGAAAAAAGATACATCCGAAACCGCTCGAGTCTTTACAGCGCAAGCACTTAGACCAAGCAGGCCAACAATATGCAAATTATTATATAATTTGATTTATACCATTGATGTTTAAGCATATATATGTTATTCATATCTTCATGCTAGGTAGGAGCGGTTTTGTGCGTGTCTTTGGCGCGCAACCACGGCTCCGATTTTTGTCTGAGGAGGATTTCTTCAATGGGATACCGGGCAACAGGGCATGGAAGACGCGGAACTGTATGTGAAACGTTTGAAAAACGGAAACTCCGCCGGGAAAAACACGCCGCGCCCTTTTTCAAAGGAGGCGCGCTGGTGGCCGTGATGCTGGGGCTGGCGCTTATGCAGCCCGCGACGACGTTCGCAGACACGATCCATTATTACAGCGTGAAGAGCGACAAGACCGGAGCGGGGAGCAACCACGACAACGACGGCGCCACGGGAGACGACTCTTTAGCCGTCGGCGTCAAGAGCAAAGCAGCCGGCAGAGCCAGCAGCGCCGTAGGCTATGGGAACGAAGTTTCCGGTAAATACGGCGTCGCTTTGGGGCGAGAGAACAAAGTCTTTGATCATGGCGAAAGCAGCAACGCTATCGGTTCTCGAAACGAGATCCACGGCAAGCTCAGCAACGCCATCGGCCGAGGGAACGCAATCACTGAAGATATCGAAAGCGGCACCGCCATTGGAATCTCGAATACGGTCTCCGGCACGTATGCCAACGCCGTAGGCTATCGAAACAAGGTTTTGGGCAAGTCGAGCAGCGCCGTAGGCTATTATAACGAGGCCACCGAAAATTCGAGCAATGCGTTCGGCTCCGACAATAAAGCATCCAAAATCATGAGCAGTGCTTTCGGCTCCAGCAACAATGCACTCGGTGACATGAGCAACGCCTTCGGAGCCTTTAACGCGGCGGTGGGCAGGCACAGCAGCGCTTTCGGCTCCAACAACAAGGTAGGGGGCGAGAGCAGCCATGCCTTCGGCGAAGGGAACATCGTTGGGAGCACCTCGAAGAACGTGCTGATCCTGGGGAATAACGTCAAAATCGGCGCTACGAGATACAGTTCCTCGCAAAACACGTTCGACGGGGAGAGCGACGTTTCCGGCGCGGTGGCGCTCGGCAACGAAGCGGGCGTCGCCGTGCAGGGCGGCGTGGCGCTGGGAGAAAAGTCCGTCGCTGACCGCGGCAAGGGAACCGTCGGCTATGACGCCTCCGGCGCGGATCACAGCAACGACACGGACGGCGTATGGAAAGCCACGGCTTCCGCCGTCTCCGTCGGCGCACCCGTTCGGGGAGCCGCCTCCGTCACCCGTCAGATCACGGGCGTCGCGGCCGGCAGCGCCGACACCGACGCCGTCAACGTCGCGCAGCTCAGGCAGATCGCAGCCGCGAGCGGAGCCGCCACTTACAGATTTACCCTCAGCGATTCCGCAACTCCCTCCGCGCACACGGTCACGCTCGGGCAGAACACGACGCCACCGGACATCAAGTTCGTCGGCACGGGCGGCATCACCGCTGCGGTCGCCGGCGGGGTCGTCACGATCGGGATCGATCCGGCCTCGCTCGGACAGCCCGGCACGTGGAATCTGCAAACCGACGGCGGCGCGTCCGTCCCCGTCGGCACGGGAAACACCGTCAAGTTCAAGAACGGCGACAACATCGAGATCACCCGCACCGATAGGGAAGTGACCGTCGCCGTCGCCAAGAATCCGACCTTCAAAGGCAAAGTGACGGCGAAAGAAGGCTTCGACGCCGCAGGCCACAAGGTCGAACGCGTCGGGGCGGGAGAAGTCAGCCAGGCCAGCGCCGACGCCGTCAACGGCTCGCAGCTTTGGGGCCTGACCGACAGGATCGCCGGATACCTCGGCGGCGGAGCGAAAGCCGGTGCTGACGGAACTCTTCTCCAGCCGACTTACAAAATCCGCGGCAGCGGCTATCACAGCGTCGGCGACGCGCTGAGCGCCGTGGACAGCGAACTCGGCAAACTCTACGGCAACTTCGGCAGCGTCTACGAACAGATGGGCGAGCTGAGAAGCGACGTCAAGAACGTCGGCGCGCTGAGCTCCGCGCTCTCCGCTTTGAAACCGATACAGTACGATCCCGTCAAACCCAGCCAGATCATGGCCGGATTCGGCAATTACCGCGACAAGTGGGCGCTGGCGCTGGGCGTGGCGCATTACGTCAGGGAAGACTTCATGGTCCACGCCGGCGTGTCCGTCTCCAACCACGGCGAATCGATGGCCAACGCCGGCCTGACCTGGAGGATCGGAAGCAGGGAAGACGCGGAAGCGATCCCGGCGCGCTACCGCAAAGGCCCGATCGGCAGCGTCTACGTGATGCAGAAGGAGAACGCCGAATTGCAGGCCCGGGTGGCCTCGCAGGCGCACGAGATCGCGGAGATGAAAGAACGCATGGCGGAACTGGAGCGCCTGCTGCGCGCTTCGGTCAAGTTCCGGTAAAAGCGGGAACAGAATCCGCCGCAAAGACGCGGAGCGAGGGCAAAAAACGCAGCTTATACTATTTCTCAATTAAAACGACGAACACAGAGGCGCTGCGGGGGAGATTCACAAAGCGAGCTGCGCAGCAGTCGAGCTCCTTCTGAGCGACTGAACTCCCACGCAGCGTTCTGCAAAATATACGAGTGCTTTTTATCAAGAAATAGTATTACACCGACGCTTCAGAGCGAAGAAGGAACGAGATCTACAGCACAAGAGGCGCGGCAGCCAGTTTATCGGCTGCCGCGCCTCTTGTCGTGGCCCCATTCCCAGGAAATATTTTTCATACGGTTTTTCGTCGAAAAGGACAAAGGGCTTGTGCCCTTTTTAGAGCGTCGAAGGCGCGTCGGAATTCTCGCGCGCCCTGCGGGAGCGCTTGTTTTCTATGCCGGCGCTAGACGATCTGCGCCAGCGGGGCGATCTCGATGCCGGCCTCGACGAGGCGTGCTCTCAGGGTCTGGGCCATCTGCACGGCCGTGGGCGAGTCGCCGTGCAGGCAGATGGAGTGGGGACGCAGCTTCACGATCGTGCCGTCGATCGCTTCGACGACGCCTTCTTTGACCATGCGGATCACGCGCGCGGCGGCGATTTCCGCGTCGCGCACGAAGGCGCCTTCCCTGCTGCGGGGCACGAGCGTGCCGTCGGGCATGTAGCCGCGGTCGGCGAAGGCTTCGGCGGCGTAGGGCAGGCCGATCTTCGCGGCCGCTTCGTCGAACTTCGAGCCGGCCAGCCCCATCAGGATCAGTCCGCCGGCGTCTTTCACGGCCTGCGCGAGGGCTTCGGCTTCCTCGATCTTCTTGGCGGCGCTGTTGTACATGGCGCCGTGGGGCTTGACGTGCTGGAGTTTCGTGCCCGCCGCCTCGCAGAAGGCGCGTAGCGCGCCGATCTGATAGAGCGTATAGGCGTAAAGCTCGTCGGGCGTGCAGGCCATGCTGCGCCGTCCGAAGCCGACCAGATCGGGATAGGCGGGATGGGCCCCCACGGCTACGCCCGCCGCTTTCGCCGCCGCTACGGTGGCGCGCATCACGCAGGCGTCGCCGGCGTGGAAGCCGCAGGCCACGTTCGCCGACGAGACGAAGGTGAGCACGTCGCCGTCGCGTCCCATCTTCCAGGCGCCGAAACTTTCCCCCAGATCGCTGTTCAGATCCACTCGATAGTTCATCGTTCATTCCTCCCCCAGATTTCGGATCAATCCAGACGTTCCCACGTCACGGCGTAATCTTTGCCTTCGACGTTCAGTTTCATCGCCCCCGACCGCGCCGGCTGCATTGACGGCGCGGTCTGCGGCTGCGCGGCGGCGTGCTGCACGAACAGCCGCAGCCGCTCGACTTTCGCCGCTTCGGCGCGCGACAGCTCGACGCCTTCGTCCTGGCTGAGCGGCGCGAAGCGCACCGTTTCGTCGGGCATTTTCTGCGCCAGGCGCGCCACGTCGAGCGCGTGCACGACGGCGATCTTCACGTAGCCGCCGGTGGTCTGGCGGTCGGCCATCATCACGATCGGCAGGCCGGAACCGGGCGCCTGCACGGCTCCCATGGGGATGCCGTCGGAGACGATATCGGGGCCCTTCGCGTGCTCGATGGCGCGGTCGCTTTCCAGACGGCAGCCCATGCGGTCGGCCGAGGTGGAAACGGCGTATTCGGTCTCGAAAAACGTTTTCAGCCCTGCGGGCGTGACGTAGGAGTCCTGCGGCCCCGGCACGGCGCGCAGCGGCGCATCCCCGTAGTCCGGCAGCAGCTCGGCCGGGCAGGCCGTGCCGACGATGTTGCGCCACAGCGACCACGGCGCGCCGGCGGACAGTTCGTCGCCGTCTTTCAGCTTGCGGCCCTCGAGGCCGCCGATCTTCGCTTTCATGTAGGTGCTGCGGCTGCCCATCACCGGCGGCACGTCGATGCCGCCGCCGACGCAGACGTAGGCGCGGCAGCCGCGTCCGTGCGGGGCGCCGAAGCCGAGCCGGTCGCCGTCTTTCACGGCGACGGCCGTCCACATCGGCAGGGGCGCGCCGTTCAGCTGCGGGCTCAGATCGCCGCCGGCGACGGCGACGCAGCCTTCGCCGGCGAAGCGGATCAGCGGCCCCATCACCGTCACTTCCAGCGCCGCCGCGCCGGGGGGATTGCCGAGCAGCAGATTGCCGCGCGTCAGCGCCGGCGCGTCCATCGCGCCGCTGACGGGCATGCCCAGCGCCTGATGGCCCCAGCGTCCCAGATCCTGCACGGTGGTCAGGGCGCCGGCGCGTTCGACGATCAGCTTCATGCGCTCGCCTCCCTTTCAGCGTATTCGATGCGGTACTCGCCGCTCTTGATCTGCTCCTGGATCTCCGCGTAGCGCGCGGCCGTCACCGGATAGAACTTCACCCACAGCCCCGACGTGATCGCCACGGCCGGATCGCGCCGCGGATCGTAAAGGTCGTAGGGGACGCGGCCGATGATGCGCCAGCCGCCGGGGCTGGCGATCGAATACGCGCCGGCCTGCGCGCCGCCGATGGCGACGCTGTTGGCGGGGATCAGCTCGCGCGGCGTTTTCAGGCGCGGCGTCGTCAGCGCCGGATCCATGCCGCCCAGATAGGGGAATCCCGGCGTGAAGCCGTTCATGTAACAGTAGAGCGGCGAATCGCAGTAGCGCTTCACCACTTCCTTTTCCGTCAGGCCGGTGTGCGCGGCGACCTCGCCCAGGTCGGGGCCGGACTCGCCGCCGAAAAGGACGGGCACGCGCACCTCGCGGCCGCCCGCCCGCTCCGCGGCGAAGGGCTTGGCCAGCTCGCTTTCGAGCCGCTCGCGCAGCGCCGGCAGATCGACCGTCAGCGGGTCGAAGTAGATCGACAGCGAGCGGTACGTCGGCACCAGCTCCCTCATGCCGCGAAATGGGTTTTCGTCAAGCGCCCGTGCCAGCGACTGCACGCGGCCGTTCACGGCCAGGTCGATCACCTCGCCGAAATCGACGAACAGACACGTCTCGCCGGCCGGCAGGATCTTCGCTTCCATGGGATCGCCTCCTTGCTGAAAAAATCTCCACGGGCCGGAGCGCGCTCCGGAGTTCTTTCGCCCTGCGCCGCTACGAGAAGATCTTCATGATGTTGGGCAGCGCCTTCACGCCCATCCACAGCGTGAAAGCGACCACGACCCAGCCGGCTCCCGTCAGCCACGTCGGATGACGGTACGCCGGGCCGACCACGTCTTTCTTGTACGCGCCGAGCAGGATCGAAGCCAGCGCCAGCGGCAGGATCAGGCCGTTGATCGAGCCGGCCACGATCAGCAGCGCCACCGGCCGGGCGATGAAAATGTTGATCGCCGTCGAGGCGCAGATAAAACCGATCATCCACCAGCGGTAGTTGCGGTCCACCGCGGCGAACAGCGAACGCAGGAACGACACGGAGGTGTAGGAGGCGCCGATCACCGAGGTCACGCCCGCGGCCCACAGCACCACGCCGAACATGCGGTAGCCGACCTCACCGGCTCCCTTGCGGAAGGCGTCGGCGGCGGGATTGGCCGCGTCGAGCACCACCGCCGGCTGGCCGGCCGCCACGTAAACCACGCCGAGCACGGCGAGGAACAGCAGGATGCGCATGATCGACGTGACGACGATGCCGTTCACGGCGCTCTTCGTCGCGTCGCGCACGTCGTGCACGCCCGCGTCGATGAGGCGATGCGCGCCCGAGAAGGAGATGTAGCCGCCCACCGTGCCGCCGATCAGCGTCAGGATGATCATCCAGTTGACCGTGCTCGGCATCACCGTCTCTTTCGCCGCCAGCGCTACCGGCGGCGCGGCCTTGAACGCCACGTAGAGCATCAGCGCGATCATCAGGAAGCCGAGCAGCTGCGTGAAGCGGTCCATCGCCTTGCCGAGATCCCTGTTGAGGAAGATGAAAACGGCGATCGCCGCGCTGACGGCCGCGCCGACCTGCACGTCGAGCCCGACCATCGTGTTCAGCCCCAGCGCCGCGCCGCCGACGTTGCCGACGTTGAACGCCAGGCCGCCGAGCGCTACGGCGAAGGCGAGCAGATAACCCAGGCCGGGAATGACCCGGTTGGCCACGTCCTGCGCGCGCAGCTTCGAGACGCAGATGATGCGCCAGATGTTGAGCTGCACCACCGCCGTCACCACGATCGTCACGGCGATGGCGAAAGCCGCCGAAGCCAAAAGCTGCTGCGTGAAGACCGTCGTCTGCGTCAAAAATCCCGGCCCGATGGCCGACGTCGCCATCAGAAACGCCGCGCCGAGAAGGACCTGCAAGGTGCTTTTTCCTTTGTTCTGATCCATGAATACGCCTCCTTTTTTTATTTGCGTTCGGATACGTTTTCATTATTTCATGATCGGCCGAGCGTTGTCAATCAGGCGCATTCATGTATTTAAAATACATTTTTTAAAAAGAACCCTCTCCCATCGGCCGTGCTCTCTTGGCCGCTTCGAAAAAACGATCGTTTCCCCGCCCCGTTTCCTTGTTCGCCGCGAACGCCCGCAGCCGCGCGATCTCGGCCGCCCAGCCGGAGAGGGAATCCTGCGGCGTTTCCAGGCACATGGGCAGTTCCGCCAGGGCCGGATGGACGACCAGCGCCGCGAAAGCGGCCAGGCCGAGGCTGCCCTTGCCGAGCTTCTCGTGGCGGTCCTTGCGGCTGCCGAACGGCGTCATGCTGTCGTTGAGGTGCAGGGCGCGCAGGCGCTTTAGCCCCACGATGCGGTCGAAACGGCCGAGCACGCCGTCGAGATCGCCGGCGATGTCGTAGCCGGCCGAATAGACGTGACAGGTGTCGAGGCACACGCCCATCTTCTCGGGACAGCTGACGCGGCTCAGGATCTCCGCCAGTTGTTCGAAATCACCGCCCACCTCGCTGCCTTTGCCCGACATGGTCTCCAGCAGCACGGCGGTGCGCTTCACCGCGGGCAAAATCTCGTTCAGCGCCGCCACGATCAGGTCGATGCCCTTTTCGCAGCCCTGGCCGACGTGGCTGCCGGGGTGGAAGTTGTACAGATTGCCCGGCAGCTGTTCGTCCAGACGTTTCAGGTCGTCGGCCATCGCCAGCAGCGCGAACTCGCGCACCTTCGCGTCGGCCGAGCAGGGATTGAGCGTGTAGGGGCCGTGGGCGATCAGCGGGCCGAAGCGATGCGCGGCCATGATGCTTTTCAGCGCCGCGGCGTCGTCGGGATCGGCGGCCCGCACCGCGCCGCCGCGGGGATTGCGCGTGAAGAACTGGAACGTGTCGGCGCCGATGGACAGGGCGTTTTCGCCCATCTTTCTGAATCCGCCGGCGACGGAAAGATGACAGCCGAAAAAAGGCATGGAAAGACCTCCTCAAATGACGCCCCGGGGAAACGGGGCCGTTTGTTGTATAATAAACTGAAATCTTTGGCACGATTTTAAGGGGGAAGAGGAAAATGCACGACGGTTCCAAGGAGTGTCAGTGCGGCGCGCGAGCCGGCGCGGACCGATGGCTGGAAAATCTTGACGCGCTCGTCGGGGAACTCAATGCGGATCAGCGTTTCTGCTGTTCCCAGACGGTGCTGGCCATCGGCATGAGGCGGCTGGGGATCGACGATCCCGATCTGCTCCGCGCCATGGAGGGATTCTGCGGCGGAGCCTGCGGCGGGACCTGCGGCGCGCTGGCGGGGGGCGCCGCGCTGATGGGGCTGTACCTCGGCAAGGGCACGGCGCGCGAGCCGCGCAGCGAAACGATCAGGCAGTACGTCAGAGAACTGACGGAGACGTTCCGCGCCTACTGGAAGGGCACGACCTGCGAAAGCATCGTCCACGGCGACGCCGAACTGCGCAGGCGCATCTGCCCGAACGTCATCGCCGGCGCCGTGGAGATGGTCTGGAGCATCCTCGGCGAGCACGGGCTCGACCTCGACCGGCGCAAGATCGACCGCATGCCGCGGCAATAAAACGGTGCGAAGGAGAGTGGGACAATGATCCGCAGAGGAACGGAAATCGCGTCATCCAGAGTCGAGAATTTCAAGGGCGGTACGGGCGCGCTGCTTTCGTGCGAGATCCTCGCTCCCGGCGAGATGGGCGGGCACGGCCGCAAGTTCGGGCTGACCACGCTCGAACCCGGCGCGTCGATCGGCACGCACGCCCACGCGGGCGATTCCGAGACCTATTATATCCTCAAAGGCTCGGCGCGCTACAACGACAACGGCACGTGGGTCGACGTCGCAGAAGGCGACATGATGCACTGCCCCGACGGCGAATCTCACGGCATCGCCAACAGCGGCGACGGCCCGCTGCAGTTCGTCGCCCTGATCCTCTACACCGAAACGAAAAAGCAGTGACCCGTCCAGGCGCAGCAAGGGCGTCCGCAGGAAAATTTCTCCTGCGGACGCCCTTGTTTTTTTGCCGCCACGCTTTGCAAAAGACGTTTCCCGCGAAAAGTCCCGCGTTCCACGTGGAACATTTTTTATAAACGGCCTCGGCAACTGCGATCGAACGACATGCGCCAAGACGGATTTCTTCTTTTTGTTGCGCTTTCGCGCTCCGTCGCGCGCGGCCGGCGCCGCCGCGCTCAGCGGTAGTTCACCAGCTCCGGCGACAGGTCGTGGAGGCGCAGGCGCTCCTCGGCCGTCTTCTCCCAGACCGTGCCCGGCTTGCCCCAGTTCGCGTACGGGTCGATGCTCAGCCCGCCGCGCGGCGTGAAGCGCCCCCAGACCTCGATGTACTTGGGCGACATCAGCCGCACCAGATCCTCCAGGATGACGTTCACGCAGTCCTCGTGAAAGTCGCCGTGGTTGCGGAAGCTGAACAGATACAGCTTGAGCGACTTGCTCTCCACCAGCCGCTCGTCGGGAACGTAACTGATCGTGATGTTGGCGAAGTCCGGCTGCCCCGTCATCGGGCACAGGCTCGTGAACTCCGGGCAGTTGAACTTGACGAAATAGTCGCGCCCCGGATGCTTGTTGGGAAACGATTCCAGCACCTCCGGCGCGTAATCGCTCCTGTAAGCCGTTTTATGCCCCAGCAGCGACAGATCCTTCATCTCTTCGGGCGTGCGCGTCATCTTCTCGGCTCCTTTGTGCGTTCCGTCAGGCCGAGGCGCTTTTTCAGCGCCGCCAGCAGCAGCCCCCCGAAAACGCCGGCGACCGCCTGCCCGATCAGCAGACTCGCCGCCAGAACGGAGTAGGGCAGATGCAGCAGATAACTCAGCCACAGCGGCACCCCCAGCCCCGGGATCAGCGTGATCGCCGCGGCGGCGATCCACGGCGCGCGCGGCGAACGGCGAAACGCCGCGACCGCGCCGCTGGTCAGCAGACCGACGAGAATGCCGCCGACCATGTCCAGCGGCCCCAGCCCCCCCATCAGCGCGTTGCTGAGAAAATTGGCGAACCCCAGCGGCAGCACCAGAAACGGGAAAACGCCGCTCAGCGCGTACAGCGACGTGGCGACGCGCACCTGATACTGCCCGAAGGCGAAGCTCCGCGTCGTCGTCATCACCACCACATACAGCGCCACGACCAGCGCCGAGACCGTCAGCTTGCGCGTCACCGTCAGTTCCTTCATCGAAAAAGATCCTCCGCGCCTTCCCGCGCCGCGAAAAGGCCGCAAAAAAAAAGGAGAGCCTCCCAGCTCCCCATCCGCCGCGCCGTAACGGCGCGTCGCGCCCGCCGCCCGGGGCGGAAAATTCCGCCCCGGACGCCGCGAACGCAGCCCGTAGTTTTGTTTAAAGACAGGATGGTCTCGAACTGTCTTGTTCGGTTGCGGAAAACATTGTAGCACAGAACTTCCCGCCGCACAAACGCTCCGGTCGGAGAAATGTATCGTGTATGATACGATAAGTCCGGTGTCTGAAGTGACTCGGGAAAAGATGAGATAGCGGGACTTTACACAATAAATTACGGCATCTGCCGCTCGATCGGAGGATGTCGGAGACATCGTTGCGACAAAAGACAGGCCGGCGGCAAACGTCGCGCCCCCGAACCGTTCGATCGGTCCGGGGGCGCGACGTTTGCCGCCGGCCCTTCGAAAAGGCGCGTGCGCCCTGCCGACGGCGGCGGGGGCGGCCCCTCTTGTTTCCTCGCTGAAATATCGCGCGGCAAATTTCGGGAGAAGATCCGCGGCGCGGGCCGGACGGAGTTCCGATGTTTTTCATGAAGTTTTCTGTTTTTAACGATGCTTTTCGGTAAATAAATTCTGAAAATGATTGTTGATTTTGACCGTTTCCGTCGGCATCCGCCGGCTCCGGCGCAGCAGCCGACGACCGCCGCGGAAGCCGCGGCGGCGCTGACCGCGGCGGAGGGGAGACCGATACATACAGTAAGTAATCTTTACGCGGGGGGCGTGTTAGTGTTGTCTAACGTGTTCAATGACCTACAGTATGCCGGCGCTGACACGCCGGCGCGCGGAAAGCGGGAACGTGCGTGAAAACTTGAAGGAGGTTCACGGAAGATGAATGACACAGTGCGCGTGAAGGAACTGCGGCGCCGCCGCCTCGGCAGGCGGTCGGCGCTGCTTCTGGCGCTGGCGGCGGGCGCGGCCGGGGCGGACGTCGGCCGCGCCGTCGTCGTGACCGGCGACCAGCTGAACGTCGGCGAAAACAACACGCTCGGCGCGGAAGCCTACGCCGTGATCGGCAAAGACGCCAAGGCGACGGGACGCCAGGCCATCGCCATGGGAACGGGCGCGGTCGCCAGCGGCGACCATGCCGTCGCCGTAGGGCAGGGCGCGACGGCCGATCACCATGCGTTCGCGCTCGGCAGCGGCGCGAACGCCTTCAGTTATTCCCTGGCGATCGGCAGAAACGCGACGACCGGCCAGCAGTATGCCCTCGCGATCGGCGAGGGCGCGAACGCCGGCGGGCGATATTCCCTTGCGATAGGAGGGAATGCGGCGGCCGCCGAGGACTCTATGGCGATCGGCAGGGGCGCGAACGCCAGCGCGGGCGAGACTCTCGCGATAGGAAAAGGAGCGACGACCGGCGCAGTACGTTCCCTCGCGTTCGGGAGCGGTTCGGAAGCCCTCGGCAACCAGTCCGCCGCGATCGGCACCAGCGCGAAAGCTCTGGGCCATGAAAGCGTCGCGATCGGGTATAAAGCGACGGCCATCTACAGCACCGCCGTTGCCTTAGGCGTCGGTGCGAAAGCCGAAGGCAATCATTCCTTCGCGATGGGTGGCGGAGCGACAACCAAAGGAGACGGGAGTGCCGCAATTGGTCCCGGCGCGGTCTCCGGCGGCGATGGTTCTCTCGCCGTGGGAAGCGGCGCAAAAACCGAGAGTTATGGGACCATTGCATTCGGAGTCGCGGCGACGAGCAGCGGCAGAGACTCCATCGCCATAGGCAGCGGGGCGAAAGCCGACGGAGGTCCCACTGTCACGGCGGCGGCTCTTGCGATTGGAAAAGACGCGAAGGCGAACGGCGTCGGAGCCGTCGCAATAGGATTGAGCGCCACGGCCAGCGACTCAAGTGCCATCGCCTTGGGAAGCAGCGCCACGGCCAGCGGCGCTCAATCTTTTGCCGCCGGGATGGAGACGCGCGCCAGCGGTCACCGCTCCGTCGCGCTGGGATTCCGGTCGGAAGCCAGCGGCGAGGGGGCCTTTTCCTTCGGAGTCGGTGCGGAGGCCGCAGGGCACAGTTCCATGGCGCTGGGGCGCTCCGCAAAAACCCGCGGCCACGATTCCGTGGCGATGGGACATTCTTCGATCGCTACCGGCGACGAGTCCACCGCGCTGGGGAATCTTTCGTGGGCGCAGGGGAAGAACTCCCTAGCGGCGTCGGGCGGAAGGACCGCCGCCGGCGCGGCCAACGCCTTTGCCGCGGGAAAGGACGCCGTGGCGGCGTTGTCGGGCAGCGCCGCCCTCGGCGACGGCGCCACGGCCAACACCGCCGCCCAAAAAGCCGCCTATCTGGCGGACGGCAGAGAGACCCCGGAGTGGAAATCCACGCGCAACGCCGTCGCCGTGGGCAACGGCGCGCCGTATACCTATACCTACACAGATCTGAACGGCGATGAGGTTACGATCGACCTTCCCGTCGTCACCCGCCAGATCACCGGCGTGGCCGGCGGCACGGAGGACACCGACGCCGTCAACGTGGCCCAGCTCAAAGTCGTGAAAGGGGAGCTCGACGTGCTCTCCGCCGAAGCGCTGCGGAGCTGGACGGCCCAGGTCGACGGCGCCGACGTGAAGGTCGTCGACAAGACCGACCCCGTCCTCAACTTCAAGACCGGCGACAACATCGTCCTCACGGATGACTCGGGCGCCATCAAGATCTCCACCAGCCTCACGCCCCACTTCGCCGGAGCGACCGTGGGCGCGGCCGCGGGCACGGCCAGGACCCGCCTCTACGACGGCTGGGCGGCCTTCGGCGGCATCTCCGTCAACGACGCCGCCGCAAGCAACACCGTCAAGGGTCTGAGCAACACCGCGCTCGATGCCGGCTGGGGCGAAAGCGCCCGCGCCGGACAGGCGGCGACCGAAGCGCAATTGAAGATCGTGGACGGCAAAGCCGAACAGAACGCCGTCGCCATCGCCGGCCTGACCGGCACGGTGAACGGGTACACCGCCGACATCTCGAAACTGCAAGGCGGCTTCACCGTCAGCAACGAAGCGGGAACGAAACAGGCCATCACCCTCGGCGGCGCGACGAAGAAGAACGTCAAGTTCGCCGGCGAAGCGGGCAAGATCGCCGTGACCGTGACCGCCGACGGGAGCGACGGCGCGAAAGTGACTGTGTCGGCCGACCCAAACCTCGGGACCAGCCTCAACATCGCCAGCAATTCGGCCATCACCAGCCTGAACAGCGCCGTGAACAGCCACACCAGCGACATCACCGCGCTCAAAGGCGGCTTCGACCTCAAAGCCGGCAGCACGACGAACAACGTGCAGCTGGGCGGAACTTCGGTTCCGACCGTGGAATTCGCGACGACCGACGACACCATGACCGTCGGCCTGACCGGCACCAAAGTCACCTACGGCATCGACGCGAGCAAACTCGCCCAGAACATCGCCGGCGACGTCATCACCAACATCAACAACGCGACCGCGACCCCGATCACCAACATCAGCGCCAAGTTCGGCGTGACCGCGGAAACCGGCGCGAAGAAGACCGTGACCCTGGCCAAAGATACCGAACCGACGGTGAAATTCGAAGGCGACGGCGCCTACATCAAATCCGCGATGACCGCCGACGGCGTCAAATACAGCCTCGACACCGCGGCCCTGACCGGCGCCATCGGCGGAACGGCGAACTGGACGATCAAGGACGCGGAAGCCGTACCGGGCAGCAAGTTGATCAACAGCGCCACTCCGCTCGTCGTCAAAGGCGAAAACGGCGTCACTACCAAAGTCGACGCGGGCGGCCTCACCATTGGCCTGGACGGTTCGACGCTGGGCAGCACCATCAACAACAGCTCCACCGTGATTAATAACGTCGAAGCCAAGTTCAAGATCGCCGACACCGGGACGGGAACGAAGACGATCACCGCGGACAAGACCGGAACGGAAACCATCAAGTTCGAAGGCGACGGCAACCTGATCGAATCCGAAGTCGGCACGGCTGGCGTGAAGTACAAAGTCAACACCGCCAACCTGAACACCGCCATCAACAACCAGATCGCCAGCAATACCACCGTGCAGAACCTCGCCGGCGGCTTCACCGTCAGCAACGAAGCCGGAACGAAACAGGACATCACCCTCGGTGGTGCGACCAAGAAGAACATCCAGTTCAAGGGCGAGACAAACAAGATCCTCGTCGAAGTTGCCAACGCCTCCGATGGCGCCACCGTCACCGTCAAAGCCGACCCGAATCTCGGAACTAGGGCTTGTTTAAAAAACATTTCAGCTTGTATTATTTCAATAAAATAACACTGGCAGCGACAAGAACAAAAGCGAAAAACGAAGCGTCAAGTTTGTCATAGCGGGTGAAAATTCTACGGAACCATTTGATTTTCTGAAAGAAACATTCAACCAAGTGTCGTTCCTTGTAAACATGCTCATCTATAAACCACGGTTCGGGATTATCGCTCTTCGGCGGGATAGTGTAACTTCCCTCCCGAGAAGTAATGTACTCTCTGATGGCTTGCGAACCGTAAGCCTTATCGCCGATGACGTTGCTCCCTCTGATTTCCGCTTGCCCGAGCAAGGACACGGCATGGCGGGAATCGTGGTCATTGCCGGGACTGAGCAGGAGCGCCAGCGGATTGCCTAAACCATCTACTATCGCATGAATTTTCGTATTCTTGCCGCCTCTGGACATGCCAATCGCTTGAGCCCCTTTTTTCCCCCTTCCGGGGTTTTCCCTCTCCCGTTGGCACTTTGATGTACTTTGCAGGACGTGGAGTCGATAGAGAGATTTTCCATGTCGGCATCAGCGCTTAGGGCGGCAAAGATCGCCTCGAATATTCCCCGCTGTTTCCACAGCCTGAAACGTGCGTAAACTGCCTGCCATTTGCCGTAACGCTCCGGAAGATCTCTCCATGGCGCTCCACTTCTGGCAAGCCACAGAATCCCATTGATGATCCTGCGGTTATCGTATTTTGCCGGGCGTCCACGTTGACCTGATTTCGGGTGTTCGGGCGGCAGCATTCTCTTGATTCGATTCCACTCGCTGGAGGTCAGTTCATATCTTCTCTCTTCCATGAGAAAAGTTTAAGCGATTGGATCGATTTAGGCAACTTTGACGTTTTTTAAACAAGCCCTAATATCGACATCAGCAACAACAACGCCATCACCACCCTGTCGGCCGGCTTCAACGTAAAAGCGGGGGCGAACACCGGAGCGATCCAGGCCGGTAACACCCTCGAATTCGCCGGTAAGAACTACGTGGAAGCCGAGTACGACAGCGCCGCCAAGAAAATGACCATCGGCCTCGACGACGCCACCAAGAACAAGATCGACACCATTGGCACAACGATCGGCGCCGCAGCCAAGTGGACCATCAAAGACGGAGAGACGCCGGCGGGCGAGAAAGAAATCAACAGCACCACTCCGCTCATCGTCACCGGCACTGATGGAGTGACCACCACAGTTACCGCCGGCGGCCTGTCTATCGGCCTGGACGGTTCGACGCTGAGCAGCACCATCAACAACAGCTCCACCGTGATTAATAACGTCGAAGCCAAGTTCAAGATCGCCGACGCCGGGACCGGAACGAAAACCATCACCGCCGACAAAACGGGAACGGAAATCATCACGTTCGCCGGCGACGGCAACCTGATCGAATCCGAAGTCGGCACGGCTGGCGTGAAGCACAAAGTCAACACCGCCAACCTGAACACCGCCATCAACAACCAGATCGCCAACAACACCACCGTGCAGAACCTCGCCGGCGGCTTCAACGTGAAAGCGGGAGCGAACACCGGAGCGATCCAGGCCGGTAACACCCTCGAATTCGCCGGCAAAAACTACGTGGAAGCCGAGTATGACAGCACGGCCAAGAAAATGACCATCGGCCTCGACGACGCCACCAAGAACAAGATCGACAACCTCAGCACCACCATCAACAACGCGTCCAAATGGACCATCAAAGACGGAGAGACGCCGGCGGGCGAGAAAGAAATCAACAGCACCACTCCGCTCGTCGTCAAAGGCGAAAACGGCGTCACCACGAAAGTCGACGCGGGCGGCCTCACCATCGGCCTGAACGGCGCGAACCTGAGCAATACCATCAACAACAGCTCCACCGTGATTAATAACGTCGAAGCGAAATTCAAGATCGCCGACGCCGGGACCGGAACGAAAACCATCACCGCGGACAAGACCGGAACGGAAATCATCACGTTCGCCGGCGACGGCAACATTATCGAATCCGAAGTCGGCACGAGCGGCGTGAAGTACAAAGTCAACGCCGCCAACCTGAACACCGCCATCAACAACCAGATCGCCAACAACACCACCGTGACCGGCCACACCGCCGACATCTCGAAACTGAAAGCCGGCTTCACCGTCAGCAACGAAGCCGGAACGAAACAGGACATCACCCTCGGCGGCGCAACCAAGAAGAACATCAAGTTCGCAGGCGAAACCGGCAAGATCGACGTGACCGTAGCGGCCGACGGAAGCGACGGCGCGAAAGTGACTGTGTCGGCCAACCCCAACCTCGGTCAAAACATCGACATCAGCAACAACTCCGCCATCACCACCATCACCGGCACCCTGTCCGGCGGATTGAACTTCGCCGGCAACGACGGCGCCGTCAACCGCACCCTCGGCCAGACCCTGAACCTCAAAGGCGGCCTGGCAAGCGTGACGAGTGGCGCATCCGGCAAGAACCTCGGCGTGAAAAAGAACGCCGCCGGCGACGGCTTCGACCTCGTCATGAGCGAGACCCCCGAGTTCGCCAGCGTCACAGTCAAAAGTGGCGCGAACGAAATCAAACTCAACGGCGCGACAGGCACCATCGCCGGTTTGAGCAACACCACCCTCGACGCCGGCTGGGGCGAAAACGCCCGCGCCGGACAGGCCGCCACCGAAGGCCAGCTGAAAGCCGCCGCCCTCGCCGCGGGACAGAACGCCACCTACACCATCGGCGCCGACCCCCACGGAAGCGCCCCCGGCATCCTCCTCGACAGCGCGCACAAACGCCTCGACATCATCCCCACAGGCGACGTCATCACCACCGCCGTCAGCGGACGCACCCTCAGAGTCGGCCTCGACCCCGCCAAACTCCAGACCCTGATCAACACCACCACCGCGCCCATCACCAACATCTCCGCAAAGTTCAGCGTCAGCGACGGAGCGAGCACCCCCCACAGCCACACCGTCACCCTTGCCCAGAACCAGACCCCCAACATCCAGTTCGTCGGCGCCTCCAACCAGATCGTCACCAACGTCACCACCACCCCCGCCGGCGGCGTCGTCACCATCGGCCTGCACCAGGACATCCTCGACGCCATCGCCAATGGCAGCGGCGGCAGCGGCGCCTGGAACCTCCAGACCAACGGAGACACCGCCACCCCCATCGGCAACGGCGACACCGTCCAGTTCAAAAACGGCAGGAACGTCACCGTCACCCGCCCCATAACGGCAAAGACGTCACCGTGAGCGTCGTCGACGCGCCCGTTTTTGCCGGCAAAGTGAGCGCCCAAGGCTTCGACGCAACCCACCACAAAATCGAGAACGTCAAAGCCGGAGACGTGAGCGCGGCCAGTACCGACGCCATCAACGGAGCGCAGCTGTGGAAGGCTTCGAGCAGCCTCGCCACCCACCTCGGCGGCGGCTCCTCCGTCAACCCCGACGGCACCGTCTCCGCCCCCACCTACAAGTTCAAGTACGTGGACGGCGGCAGCTACAACACCGTCGGCGACGCCTTGAGCGCCGTAGACAAACAGTTCGGCAAAGTCTACAACAACTTCGGCAACGTCTACAACCAGATGGGCGAACTGCGGCGCGACCTCAAGAACGTCGGCGCGCTCGGCTCCGCCCTGAGTGCCTTGAAACCGATGCAGTACGACCCGCTCGAACCCAGCCAGCTCATGGCCGGCTTCGGAACGTACAAAGGCGAATACGCCCTGGCCCTCGGCTGGGCGCACTACGTGAAAGAAGACTTCATGGTCCACGCCGGAGTGTCCGTCACCCACCACGGCGAGTCGATGGCCAACGCCGGCCTGACGTGGAAGATCGGCAGGAAAGCAGACAAGGAACAGATCCCCGAACGTTACCGCAAAGGCCCGATGAGCAGCGTCTACGTGATGCAGAAGGAGAACGCCCAGCTGCAGGCGCAGGTGGCGTCGCATGCACACGAGATCGCGGAGCTGAAGGCTTCCCAGGCGCACGAGATTGCCGAACTGAAGGCTTCTCAGGTCCGCGAGATGGCGGAACTGAAAGCCGACATGGAAGAGATGAAGCGTCTGCTGCGGGCTTCGAAACGGAGATAACGTTTCAGCCTAACGTTCCGATCCTTGGATCGGCACGTATCGGCAATGTAATGTAAAGAGAAAGGACTGCAAAGGAAAGGACCGGCAATGCAGAGAAAAAGGGCGGAGTCTTATTCGCTCCGCCCTTCTTCTTTGTTCGTTTTTTATCTGTTTCTATTTATTTTCTATCAATTTGCCATTTATTCGAGGAGGTTTTATCAGTGAAACGTTTGATGCAGGCGGCAGTTTTATTTCTGACATTCGCTATGTCCGCGGCGGCGTCCGCCACGGAGATCGCCGTGGTGGACACGGAAAAGCTCCTGGTCCAGTCCGAACCCGGCAAGCTGGGACGGGCCCATCTGGAGGCAGTGCAGAAAGTGCTCCAGAAAGGGTATAACGACCTGCTCGCGCTGTACCGCGGGCAGGAGAACACGGCCGAGGCGCAGAACGCGGTCGCGCAGGGGCAGGCGGCGCTGGAACGGCAGATGGAAGTGGAACGCGCGGCGGTGACGTCGGTGCTGCAGTCGGAGCTGATGGCGTCCGTGGAAGCGTGGCGGAAGAAGAATCCGAAGTTCCACGCGGTGATGGCGCGTCAGCTGCTGCTCGACGCGGCGCCCAAACTGGACGTCACCGACGCCGTGCTGAAGGAGATGAACAGGCGCAGGCCGAAGTTCGCCGCCCTTCCCACGGTGACGGTGAAGAAGCCGGAAGTCCCCGCCAAGGCGGAACAGGCGCCTGCGGAAGCGAAGTAACGGCCGAAACGGGAAAAACGGAACGAAGGATCCCCGAGCGGGGGAGGCGCAAAAAACGCGTCCCCCGCGCGGGCATCGTTTCGTCTCGGGTGTCCCGTCAGCGCCGCTCGGAATCGAGATAATGCGGCGTCCGGTACGTGAGCACTTCGGCCGAGCTTTCGCCGACCAGCATCATGTCTTTGATTGGGAAGAATAAGGACAAAAAAGCGCCCCGGATTTTCAAGCCCAGTGTGCCGTTCCCGAACGGCACACCGGGCTCGAAAATCCGGGCGCTTGGTTGATTTCGATTTTCCGCCGCTCTTTGCCCTCACGCCTGCGCGGCGATGGACAGCGGCACGACGGTGTTGTAGGTGACGCCGCCGCGCTGGAAATCGTGGATCGAGACGTTCACGCCGAAGGCGCGGCGCATGTTGTCTTCGGTGATGACGTCCGGCGCCGCGCCGTACAGATCCGTCTCGCCGCGCCCGAGCAGCAGCGCCTTGTCCGACAGCTTGAGGGCGTGCGCGGGAAAATGCGTGTTGACGATCACCGACATGCCGTGTTCGTGCGCCAGATGGCGGATGATGTCGAGGATCACCAGCTGGTTGCGGAAGTCGAGGTTGGATTCCGGCTCGTCCATGACCAGCAGCCGCGGCTGCGCCGCCAGGGCGCGGGCGGTGAGCACGAGCTGCAGCTCGCCGCCGCTCATGCGGTCGCAGCGCTTGTCCGCCAGTTTGACGATGCCCGCTTCTTCCATGGCTGCCGTGGCGATCGCCTCGTCCTTCGGTCCCGGCTGGCGCGTCACGCCGAGATGGGCGCTGCGCCCCAGCAGCACCATCTCGCGGGCGGTGTAGGGGAACAGGCTTCCCTTGGCCTGCGGCACGTAGGAAACGCGGCTCCACAGCTCGCGCGCCGCATAGTCCGCCAGCGGTCGGCCGTCGATGACGGTGCGCCCGCTCTTCCACGGCAGAAATCCCATCATGCAGCGCAGCAGCGTGGTCTTGCCGACGCCGTTGGGGCCGAGGATCGCCAGGATCTCGCCGGGGCGCACGGAGAAGGACAGGTCGCGCAGGATCGCGCGCCCGCCGTAATCGAAGCAGCCTTTTTCGACGGAAAAGATCATTGCGCCGTCCCCCTCGTCCTGCGCAGCAGCGAGATGAACACCGGCGCGCCCACGAGCGCTGTGAGGATCGACACGGGGATCTCGGCGGCGGTGAGGCTGCGCGAGCAGGTGTCGATGACGAGCGTGAAGACCGCGCCGAGCGAGACGCAGGCGGGGACGATGCGCTGGTTGTTGCCGCCGCGGAGCATGCGCGCGATGTGGGGGATCAGCAGGCCGATCCAGCCGATCTTGCCGCACATCGATACGCAGGACGCCGTCATCGCCGTGGCCGCCAGAATCACCGCCAGGCGCATGGCGCGCAGGTTGACGCCCATGGAGCGGGCCTCGTCCTCGCTGAGGGCGAGGATGTTGAGCCGCCAGCGCAGCAGGTAGATCGTGAGCGCGCCCGCGGCGATCATCGGCAGGCCGACCAGCAGCGTCGAGTAATTGGCGGCCGAAAGGCTGCCCATCAGCCAGTAGGTGATCGTCGGCAGCACTTCTTCCGGGTCGGCCACGTACTTGAGCAGCGACACGGCCGCCTCGAACAGCGCGCCGATGACCAGGCCCGACAGCACGATCATGATGATCGAGTTCTTGCCGCGCACCTTGGAGATGGTCCACGTCAGCGCCACGGCGCCGAGGCCGAAACAGAGCGCGAAAAGCTGCACGGAGACCATGTCGAGCCGGAACATCAGCGCCGCGACGGCGCCGCACGAAGCGCCGCTGGAAACGCCCAGCGTGTCGGGCGTCGCCAGCGGATTGTTGAACAGGCTTTGAAAGGCCGCTCCCGAGAGCGCCAGCGCCGCGCCGCAGCACAGCGCCGTGAGCACGCGGGGCAGGCGTACGCCGAAGACGACCGACCGCTCCATGGGCGCGATCTCCGCTCCGGTCAGCGGCGACAGCAGCACGCGCAGCGTGTCGCTCGTGCTCAGCGCGTAACGGCCGAAGCCGAGGCAGAGCAGCGCCGCCAGCACGGGAACGGCCCAGAGCAGCAGCGCGCCGAAGCGACGTGATTGACCGGCCATCAGAAGATCGCGGCCTCGCGGGGCGGGTTATAAATGGCTTTCAGATCCTCGCCGGTCAGCTCGTAACCGTAAAAGCGGCGGTAGTAATCCTTCATCATCGCGTCCAGGTCGACGTCGCCGAACAGCTCGGGATGCACGCGCTGCGCCACCCAGACCAGGCTCAGCGGCGTGTCGCCGGAGGGCGGGTACCAGCGGTAGACGCCGAGCGGGAACTTGTGGACGCGCCTGTTTTTGACGGCGGCGACGTTGCTCCAGTCGTAGCCCTCGATGGCGTTGTCGTAGAAGTCCTCGGGCACGTAGGGGCAGAAGTTGTTGATGAAGATCACCTCGGGATCCCAGCTGTAGATCTGCTCGAGGTTGACCGTCTTCCAGCCTTTCAGTTCCGCGGCCGCGTTGACGCCGCCGGCGTGTTTGAGGTAGAAGGAAGCGTAATCGCCTGAACCGGCGACCACCAGCTGGCCGCCGCTGAATCCGGCGAACATCAGCGCGCGCGGTTTTTCGGCTGTGTTCGCTGTGCGTTCCTGGATCATCTTCAGCGTCTCGCGGCCGAAGTCCGCCACGCCGTCGGTCTTGTCGCCGGAGCCGAAGATCTTGCCAAGATAGTCCGCCCAGTCGGCGAACGTGCCCACGGGATCGCCGCCGTACTTGCCGGGTTTGAAGCCCACGGCGGGGATGCCGGCGCGCCGGTACATCTCGCCCTCGGCCTTCTCGCTGGCGCGGTAGAACACCACGTCGGGGGCCATCTTGATGATCTCCTCGACGTTGATCTTGCCGCCTGTGGCGAAGTCGCACTTCAGCTTGAGGATGTCGGGATACATCTTCGCCAGGTAGGAATGTTCCGCCGCGCTCATGGCCGCCGCGGGGATGCCAACGAGCCCCTGCGCGCCGCCGCGGTAGAGGCAGTAAATGCTGGTCAGCGGCATGATCGAAGAGATCACCACGCGCTCGGGATTTTTCGGAACCGTCGCCTCGGCCCCCGTATCGTCGACAAAAGTCACCGTCTCCCCGCTTTTTCCCCAGCCGGGAGCGGCGAAAAAAAGCGCTCCGATCAGCAGGAACGAAAGAAAATTTGTCCGCTTCATCGCGATTCTCCTTTGATATGAACGAAATCGAATTTACGCGGCCGCGCCGCGAAAACGCCTAATAGACGGCCGCTTCGCGCGGCGGGGCGCAGATGTATTCCACGTCTCCGTCGCTCAGATCGTAGCCGTAGAAGCGGCGGTAATAGTCCTTCATCGCCTGCGCCATGTCCACGTCGCCGAACAGTTCCGGCTGCAGGCATTTGGCCGCCCACAGCAGGCTGAGCGGCGCGTCGCCCGCGGGCGGGTACCAGCGGTACATGCCCAGCGGGAACTTGTAGACGCGCCTGTTCTTGACGGCGGAAACGCTGCTCCAGTCGTAGCCCTTGATGGCGTTGGCGTAGAAGTCCTCGGGCACGTAGGGGCAGAAGTTATTGATGAAGATCACCTCGGGATCCCAGGCGTAGACCTGTTCGAGGTTGACCGTCTTCGAGCCGTTCAGCGCCGAAGCGACGTTGACGCCGCCGCCCTCGTTGATGTAGAACTCGGCGAAGATCGTGCCGCCGGCCGCCGCCAGCTGGCCGTCGCGGAACCCGGAGAAAACGATCGCGCGCGGACGCTGTTCGGGCTTGAGCGACGCGGTGCGGACGCGCAGTTTTTCCAGCGTCTCGCGGCCGTATTCGGCGATGCCGTTGGTCTGTCCGCCGCCGCCGAAGATCTGGTCGAGCCGCTCGATCCAGCCGGCGAACGTGGCGATGGTGTCGACGCCGTGCTTGCTGGTGCTGAACGCCACCGCGGGCAGCCCGGCCTTGCGGTACATGTCGCCCTCGGCGACCTCGTTGGCGCGGTAGAAGACCACGTCGGGATGCAGCTTCATCACTTCTTCGACGTTCACCTTGCCGCCTTTGGCGAAATCGCATTCCAGCGTGAGGATGTCGGGGTAGACCTTGGCCAGATAGGAATGGCGCGCCGCGCTCATGGCCGCCGCGGGGATGCCCACGAGATTCTGCACGCCGCCGCGGTACAGGCAGTAGACGCTGGTCAGCGGCAGGATCGAGGAGATCACGATGCGCTGGGGATTTTTCGGGAACGTCACTTCGACGCCGCGGTCGTCCACCAGCGTGATTGTCTCCCGCTCCGCGGCCGCAGCCGCAGCCGCGCCCGCCAGAGCCGCGCTGCAAAGCGCCGCGGCCAGAAAACTCGCGAAAAATCGTTTCATGTCTTTTACGCTCCTTTACTCTTCGATAGAATCGCCTCGACGAGGCGGTCCATTTCGGCGCCCAGCCAATGGGGCGCGTGATCCCAATAGAGTTTGCTCGACAGCGCCGGATGAGGCAGTCCGACGAGTTCGACGCCGCTGTCCGGCGGGATCAGCCCGGCGAACAGCGGATCGCCGACGATCGTGCGGAAGCGCCCCGACTCGACCAGCCCGCGCAGCGCCGTTTCGTCGGCGACGTCCAGATCGCCGGGCGAAGCGAGGCGGCGGTCCAGCCCCAGCATCGTGCCGACCGTCACGGGCAGGCCGGGCGAACGGGCGAGGAGCTCCGCGCGCAGCGCGGCGGCGCACGCCTGTTCGCCGACGATCAGCACGCCGCCGTCGCGGCTGGGCGCGTTTTGCGCGCGGCATTGGCCGTCGGCCAGCGTCCGTTCGATCAGTTCCAGCGCCGTCTCGCCGCCGCACAGCGGCAGCGCCGCGACCCACGGGGCGCCGTAACGGCGGCGCAGCAGTTCCGCCGCGTCCATCCCCGACTGCGTGACGGCGAGGTTGAGCGCGGCTTCGCCGAGGCGTTCGATTTGTTCGAGCGAAACGCCCATCATCAGGCGGCCGTTCACTTTCAGCCCATGCCCTTCGAGGAACGCGGCCAGTTCGGCGGCGTTGCCGTTGTCGGCAAAGTCCAGCGGCGTCATGCCGAGGATGTTGACGCTGCGGGGGATCTTCTCTTTCGTTTCCTTCGCGAAGCGCTCGATCAGCGCGGTCTGCGCGGCGCCGACGCCCGCGCCGTAGCGGACGATGCCGTTGGTCGGGAAACCGAAACAGGGCAGGCCGGTGTGGTTTTCCAGCTCCGCGGCGATGCCCTTGAAGTCCGTGCCGATCACCATCGGCACGGGGCTGCCGATCACGGCGACCATCGTGGGACGGAGTTCCTCGCAGGCCGCGATGACGCGGTCGACGAGCTTGTCGTCGTCGCCCAGCACGGCGTCGATCTCGCGCAGTCCCGAACAGAACGTCCGCGCCGGCGCGTCGTACCAGCGCGGCTCGTCGTAGCCCGTGTAGTTGCCCGTGCAGCCCGAGGCGTCGTGAATGACGGCGAGGCCGCCCAGCTCGTACATGGCGGAGCAGACGCCCGAATAATCGCCGGCGTAGGCCGGCAGCGTGATCCACAGTTTGCTCACAGCACCAGCCCCGCTTTCTTCACCATGTCTTTCAGGTCGCTCTCCGCGGCGGCCGCGGCGCGGATCATCTCCAGCATCGCCGCGATGCCGCGGTAGCCCCAGTGCCCCTGCTGCGCGTCGGCGGGGGCCACGTGCCGCGAGCCGGTGATGTAGCCGCTGTTGTAGCCGATGCAGAGGCTTCCGGGCAGGCGGTCGCGGAAAAGCGCGCGCTGCGGATCCTGCGGCTGCATGATCTCGACTGCGGCGCAGCGTTCGCGCAGCCAGCGGTAATTTTCCGCGTCGGGGCCGACGACGTCCTGCACGATCAGGCGCTTCACGCAGAAGCCGCGTTCCAGCAGCGCCCTGGCGAGATCGAACGGCCGCGTCACGGCGTCGCCGTCGAGGACGACGGGCTGTCCGGCCAGAACTTCGCGCGTGCGCGCGAAATCCTCTTCGCACGCCGCCTCGTAACCCGAAAGGTCGGGACAATCCGCGCCGAGCGCCGCCGCCAGAGCGCGATACGTTTTCGTCACCTCGCGCGGGTCGTAGCTGACCAGCGCCCGCAGCCAGGGCGTGCCGTGCTTCTTTTCCATCCGCTCCGCCGCGTAAACGCCCGGCGGCGCCAGAACCACGTTCAGGCGGCTGCGCGCCATCTGCTGGAACTCACCGAACGTCGAAAAGTCGGTGATCTGCCGCGCGGGAACCGCGCCCATGCGCGCCAGCAGATCGTAATACTCGCCGTCCTTCAGCAGCGGCACGAGGCTGCCGATCAGGTTGACGCCGCCGTCTTTCCGCTCGGCCACGTCGAGCGTGGAATAGATCTTGTCGCGGATGTTCACGGCCGGCGGCACCTTGGTGTCGGTGGTGATGGGGTTCATGTGGCAGTCGATGAAGCGCACTTCGGGATGGCGCGCGTGCAGTTCCGCCGCTAGCGCCTCGTGGTCGGTGCCGAGCAGGTCGTCGAGGCAGGTGACGAAGATCATCATCACCCGCGGCGTGCGGCCGCGCTTTTCCAGCCAAGCCAGCAGCTCTTCCGCGCCGTCGACGATGGCCTGTTCGTAGCCGCCGGAGACGATGTCGTCCTCGCTCAGATAGAGATAGGAGATGGTGTCCTTGCGCCCCTGCAGACAGGCGCTCAGCGCGCCGTGGCGGCCGCAGGCGGCCGGGCCGGCGAAAAGCTGATAGCTCTCGGGCAGCAGCTGCCCCATGCGCGCCACGCCCCAGCTGCCGTGAGCCGGCGACGTGTACGTCAGCGTGCCGCGAAACGGGCTGCCGCAGGAAGCGCAGCCGCCGCAGCTCATGAGCAGACCTCCATGACTTTTTGCGCCAACTCGCGGTAGCGAGACGCCATGGCCGAATCGGGCAGCGCTTCGACGACGGTTTTGCCCTGCGCTTCGGCGGCCTGCACGGCCCCGTCGCGAGGCACCGTGTAGAGCACCCGCGTCCCCATCTCCGAGGCGGCCTTTTCCACGAGCGCCTGTTCGTCCGCCACGTTGCGCGAGTTGAGGATCAGCCCGGCGACGCCGGCGTAGCCGCGCTTGCCGAAGTTATTCACGGCGCTCACGATGTTCGAAGCCGCGTAGAGCGCCATCATCTCGCCCGAGGTGACGATCAGCACGCGGTCGGCGTAGCCGCCGCGGATCGGCATCGCGAAACCGCCGCAGACCACGTCGCCGAGCACGTCGTAAAAGACGACGTCGGGCCGGTATGCGTCGTAGGCGCCGAGTTCCTCGAGCTTTTCGAAGGCGGTGATGATGCCGCGCCCCGCGCAGCCGATGCCGGGCGTGGGGCCGCCGGCTTCGACGCAGAGGATGCCGTCGAAGCCCGTAAAAACGATGTCTTCCAGCGTCACGCCGGTCGCGCCTTTTTCGCGGATGCGGTCCAGCACCGTCGGGATCCGCACGCCCCCCATGAGCGTTTTGGTGGAGTCCGACTTGGGATCGCAGCCGATCTGCATGACTTTATGGCCGAGGCGGCTCAGCGCCGCCGAGAGGTTGGACGCCGTCGTCGATTTGCCGATGCCGCCCTTTCCGTAAATCGCGATTTTGATCATTCTTTTGCCCCCGAAGATCTCTCTTTAAAAGTTAGATTTCTCTAATTCGGATGTTGAAAATAAAAGTCAGTCTCCGCCCGAATTTTTATTAGTTGAGACTAACTTTTTGAGTTATACCATTCCAATCGGACGCTGTCAATCCGCCTCGCGTCATGGGAACGTTCTTCTCCATGGCTCTTTCTTGTGCCGATAAAAAAGCTCCCCCTCGGGAGCGCCTCGCGAAATTTCTTCGCGTGTTCGCTTTGAGTGGGAGCTTGGCTCCGTTTTATACTATTTCTTAATTAAAAGGCCGAACGCAAGGGTGCTGCGGGGGAGTTCAGTCGCTCGGACATACTCGACCGCTACGCGGTCTGCGCGGCTCGCTTTGTGAATCTCCCCCGCAGCACCCGGAAAACTATGTTAATACTTTCTATCAAGAATTAGTATTATTTTTTCTCGATAATCTCCACGACAGGCGCGGGCCATCTCCGCGTCGTCGCGGCGCCCGCTATTCCCGATCCCGGTCCAGCAGCAGGTCGACGGCGTCGAGGTAGCCTTTCAGGCCGCGCCCGGCGATCTGGGCGACGCAGGCGGCGCGGGTGTAGGAATGGCGGCGGAAATCCTCGCGCGACTGGATGTCGCTGACGTGGACTTCGACGGCGGGAATGCCCACGGCGCGCAGCGCGTCGGGAATGGCGACGCTGGTATGGGTGTAGGCGGCGGGATTGATGACGATGCCGTCGACCTTCCCATAGGCTTCCTGGATGCGGTCGACGATCGCGCCTTCGTGGTTGCTTTGGAAGAATTCCACGTCCGCGCCGGCGGCGGCGCAGTGCGCGCAGATCATTTTCTCCAGGTCGGCCAGCGTGGCGCGGCCGTAGATCTCCGGCTCGCGCACGCCGAGCATGTTCATGTTGGGGCCGTTGACGACGAGGATCTTCATAGCTGCAAAGCCTCCTTGATTTTTGCGGCGGCGTCCTGCGCCGACGACGCGGAAACGGTCAGGTCGGCCCAGGCGCGGTACAGCGGCAGACGCCGGCGGCGCAGTTCTTCCACGCCGACGGACTGCGACAGGGGCCTTCCGTCGACGGGCAGTTCGCCAGGGCGGTCGAGCCAGACGCAGATCCCGTTCTGGCGGAGCAGCGGGCGGTTGCGCGGCTGCGTGACCACGCCGCCGCCGGTGGCGATGACGATGCCGCTCTCCTTGGAGACGTCGGCCAGCGCCTCGGTCTCGAGCCTGCGGAAGGCGGCTTCGCCGCGGCGGGCGAAAATTTCCGCGATCGGGCAGCCCTCGCGTTCGGCGACGATCCGATCGAGGTCGCGCACGGGGCGCCCCGTCAGCCGGCCGAGAACCTGCGCCGTCGTGGTCTTGCCGCAGCCGGGCATGCCGATGAGCGCGACGTTGCCGGTACGGCGGGCGATGGCTGCGGCGATGCGGTCCGTCAGCGCCGCGGGCAGTCCGCGGCCGAGGAACAGTTCGCCGGCGCGCACGGCCTGGGCGGCCAGCATCGCCAGGCCGCCGCGCGCGGGGAGGCCGAGTTCTTCGGCCTGAAGGAGCAGCGCCGTGCGCAGCGGGTTGTAGATCACGTCGAGCACGAGCCGGCATCTGGGAAAGAGCCGCAGATCCACGGGGGAGGCGCCGTTTTTCGGGTACATTCCCACGGGCGTCGCGTTGACGATCAGCTCGGCGTCGGCGTGCCTTTCGAGGGTGGCGTAGGTGTCGCTCCCCGAGCGCGAGATCACGGCGAAGGGGATGCCGCAGCTTGCCAGCACGGCGCGCACGGTGCGCGAAGCGCCGCCGCTGCCCAGCACGAGCGCGGGGCGACCGCGCAGACGTTCCGCGTCTTCCCCGAGCAGATGCAGAAAACCGTCCCAGTCCGTGTTGTCGCCGCGCCATCCCCCGCCGGGCAGGCGCGTCAGCGTGTTGACGCAGCCGACGGCGCGGGCGCGCTCCGACAGCTCGCGGCAGCTTTTCATCGCGTCGATCTTGTAGGGAATGGTGACGTTGAAGCCGTCGCCGTCGCTCGCGCGCAGAAAGCCGTCCAGCTCTTCCGGCTCCAGGGGATAGAGCTTGTACTCGTAATCGCCGATCAGGGCGTGGATGGCGGGCGAGAAGCTGTGGCCGAGCGCGCGTCCGATCAGGCCGAAGCGCCCCATTTACACCACCTCGGAGTAGCTGCCCAGATATTTGAGCGTGGTGACGGCGCCCTGCAGGTCGTCGAAGATGCGCAGGAAGGAATCGTCATAGACGGAGGAGTCGAGGTCGAAATAGAACATGAATTCGAAATCGCTGTTGGCCAGCGGCCGGCTCTCCAGCTTGAGCAGATTGATGTCCAGCGCCTTGAAGCGGGACAGCACGTGCGACAGCGAGCCGCGCTTGTGCGGCAGCACCATCATCAGGCTGGTGCGGTTGGCGCCGGGATAAATTTCCAGATCTTTGGCGATGCAGATGAAGCGCGTGAAGTTGCTGCCCGCGTCCTGTACGGAAGCCTTGAGGCAGTCCAGGCCATAGAGTTCGGCGCAGCCGCGCGACGACAGCGCCGCCAGATCCTTGCGCCCCGACTCGCGCACCATCTGCGCGGCGACGGCCGTGTTCTTGACGGGCGTGGCCTTGACGCCGAGCGACTTGAGAAAGCTCTGGCTCTGCGCCAGCGCCTGCTCGTGAGAGATGATCTCTTTGATGTCGCCGATGGAAACTCCGGGATTGGCGAGCAGGCAGTGGTCGATCTTGACGCGGCAGCTGCGCACGATGTAGCAGCTGTGCTCCATCATCAGATCGTAGATACGGTTCACCGAGCCGGCCGTGCTGTTCTCGATGGGCAGCACGCCGTAGCGGCACAGCCCCTGCTCGACGGCGGAAAAGACGTTTTCGAAGTACTGAAAGTACATGATGCTGCCCGAGGGGAACATGCGCTCGCAGGCCATCTGCGAATTGGCCCCCTCCGCGCCCTGACAGGCGACCGCGGAACGGATGGGAAACTGCGCCGGCGTGTTGGCCAGCGCCAGCGAGATCTGCCGCTTGAGCGGCGAACCGCCGGCGATGATGCGGTGCTGCTCGGAACGACTCAAGTCGAAGATCAGCGAGAACAGCGCGTCCATGGACGGCGCCATCTCTTCCCCGACCGAACCGGCCAGATCGTTGAGCTTCTGACGTTCGCGGGCGGGATCGTAGATGGGGATCTTGTTTTTGGCTTTGTAGGCGGCGATGTCGCGCACGACGGCGAAGCGCCGCGTGATCAGGTCGACCAGACCGCGGTCGATCTCGTCGATCTGGGTGCGAAAATCTTTCATGTCCATTTTTCATTCGGCTCCTTTGAGCGGTTCGTAATTTCCCGGAAGCAGGGCGTCGCAGAGGGCGACGGCGGCGGCCGCTTCGACGACGGGGACGGCGCGCACGGCCGCGCAGGGATCGTGACGGCCTTTGACTCTCAGCTCCGTGGGCTGCATGGTCCTGAGGTTGAGGGTCCGCTGCGCGCGGGCGATGGAAGGCGTCGGCTTGAAGGCGGCGCGGAAGATCAGCGGCATGCCCGTGGAGATGCCGCCGAGAATGCCGCCGGCGTGGTTCGTGGCCGTGCGTACGGCGCCGTCTTCGCACACGAACGGGTCGTTGTGCTCGCTGCCCCTCATGGCCGCGGCCGCGAAACCGCTGCCGAATTCCACGCCCTTGACGGCGGGAATGCCGAAAAGCAGCGAGGCGATCCCGCCTTCGAGCCCGCCGAACATCGGCTCGCCGAGCCCCGCCGGCAGGCCGACGGCGGCGCATTCGACCACGCCGCCGAGCGAATCCCCCGCGGCGCGGGCGGCCTCGATCGCCGCGGCCATACGCGCCCCGGCGGCCGCGTCGAGCACCGTCAGCGGCGAGAAAAGGCGCGCGTCGAAATCGGACCGGGAGACGGACACGGCGTCGAAAGCGCGATCCTCCACGCCGCCGACGCTCCTGAGATGCGCGCCGACGAAGATCCCCCGCGCCTCGAGGATTTGCAGACAAACGCCGCCGGCCGCGGTCAGCGGCGCCGTGAGCCGGCCGGAAAAATGGCCGCCGCCCGAGGCGTCCTGAAAGCCGCCGTACTTGACGGCACTCGTGTAGTCGGCGTGCCCCGGCCGCGGCACGTCCCGAAATTCGGAGTAATCGCCGGGCCGCGCGTCGGCGTTGCGGATGATCAGGCAGAGCGGAGAGCCGCACAGCCGCCCGCCGGCAAGACCCGAAAGGAACTCGATCCGGTCGGCCTCGCGGCGCGGCGTCGCCAGCGGGCCGCCGGGCGCGCGGCGTTTCATGAAGGCGTCCAGCCGCTCCATGTCCACGCGGAACCCGGCCGGCAGCCCCTCGATCACGGCGCCGACGGCGGCCGAATGGGACTGCCCGAAGATGGAGAGGCGGATGCGTTCCCCCCAGCTTGAACTCATGATCATGCCTCCGTTCTGACGACGCCGCCGAGCGCGGCGAAGTCGCCGAAAAAGCCCGGATAGGACTTGTCCACCGCTTCCGCGCCCGTGATCGTCACCGTCTCGGAACACAGCACCGAGGCGGCCGCGCCCAGCATGGCGATGCGGTGATCGCCGCACGCGTCGACGATGCCGCCGCGCAGCGAGCCGCACCCGTCGATGAGGATGCAGTTGCCGTCGGGCACCGCGTGTCCCCCAGAGCGTTCAGCGCGCCGCAGACCGAGGCGACGCGGTCGCTCTCTTTGAGCCGCAGCCGCCCGACGTTCGCGATCGCCGTGCGCCCTTTGACCGCCGCCGCGGCGACGGCCAGCGCGGGCACCAGATCGGGCGTGTCGCTCGCGTCGATGCATGTTTCGCGCAGCTCCGCCGGCGCCGCCGCGATGGAATCGCCGGCGATCGAGACTTCGGCCCCCATGCGCCGCAGGAACTCCGCCACGGCGCTGTCGCCCTGCAGCGACGGCAGCGCCAGCCCCGTGACGGCGAGCTTTGCGCCGGCCGCCCCGGCGCAGAGCCAAAAGGCCGCGTTGGACCAATCGCCTTCGGCTCTCAGCTTGGCGGGGGCGACGTATCGCTGCGCGCCGGAGACGGAGAAGCCGCCGACGGAACGGCCGACGGTGATGCCGAAAGCCGCCAGCGCCGCCAGCGTCATGTCGACGTAACCGGCCGATTCCAGCCGGTCGGCGATGAGGACGCGGCTGCTGCCTTCGAGCAGCGGCAGCGCAAAGAGCAGTCCCGTGAAAAACTGCGACGACACCGTGCCGGGCAGACGGTACCGGCCCGCCGTCAGCCGCCCCTCGACGACGGGGTGAACCGTTCCCTTGCCGGTGATGACGGCGCCGTGCCGCTCCATTTCGTTCCACAGATCGTCCATCGGCCGCGACGGCAGTTTGCCGTGCAGCGTGAAGCGCGCCTTTCGCCCCAGCGCGGCCGCCAGCGGCGTCATGAACCGGTACGTGGAGCCGCTTTCCCCCGGGTCGAGTTCGACCGCGCCGCCCGCGTTCCGGTCCAGCGGCGTGACGGCGATGGCGCTGCCGTCGAAGGCGATCCCGGCTCCCAGAGCTTTCAGGCAGCGCACCGTGGCCTCGATGTCCTGCGAGACGACGCGGCAGGGCAGCTTCGCCGGCCGGTCGCCCAGCGCGGCGCAGATCAGCAGACGATGGACGTGCGACTTCGAAGGGATGGCGGCGATCGCGCCGCTCAGTTTGCGGGGCGTGATGGTGACGATCATGCCGTGACGCCCTCCGTTTCGTCCGCGGACAGGGCTTCGAGCCCGTCTTCGAGGAATTCTCGCGCCTCTTCGAGCATGACCTTGCGCCGCTCCACGCTGCCGATGCCGCGGGGAAGCACGAGCGTGACCGTGTCGGAAGCGCGCTTTTTGTCGGCGAGCATGCCCGCGAAAAGTTCGTCGGCTCCGAACCGGGTCGTCTGCGGCAGGCCGCGCCGCCGCAGGGCGCCGGACAGCTGGACGAGCGTCTCCGGCGCGCAGATGCCGCGTTTGGCGCAGGCGGCGGTGATGATCATCATGCCGATGGCGACGCAAAAACCGTGCGGGATCGAAAAGCCGCTGCATTTTTCCACGGCGTGGCCGAACGTGTGCCCGAAGTTGAGGATCTGGCGCAGCCCCGTCTCCTTCTCGTCGCGGCGCACCACGTCGCGTTTGATCTCCACGCAGCGGTGCACGATCCCGGCGATCTCGGCGGCGCCGAGGTCGGGCTTGCACGCCGCGCCGAAAAGTTTGGCGTCGCGGATCATGCCCGTCTTGACGATCTCGCCGAAGCCGTTGGCCAGCTGCTCTTTCGGCAGCGTCGCCAGCGTTTCCGTGTCGTAGAGCACCAGATCGGGCTGGTAAAACGTGCCGACCAGGTTTTTGCCCGTCTCGAGGTCGATGGCCGTCTTGCCGCCCACCGATGAGTCGACCGCGGCCAGCAGCGACGTCGGCAGTTGTACGAGGCCGATGCCGCGCATATACAGCGAGGCCGCCAGCCCGCCCAGGTCGCCGACGACCCCGCCGCCGAGGGCGAAGAGCGTGTCGCTGCGGATCATGCGCAGCGCGGCCATGCGGTTGAGCAGGTCGAGGAGCGAACGCATGTTCTTGTTCCGCTCGCCGGCGGGAACGACGTGCAGGGTCGGCCGGAAGCCGGCGCGTTCCAGCGAGTCGGCGACGCGCCGCGCGTAAAGCGGCGCCACGTTGGCGTCGGAGACGATCAGCGCCTGACCGGCGCCGCGCAGGGGCGCGGCGATCTCGCCGGCGGCGCCGAGCAGATCGGCGCCGGTATGCACGTAGTACTTCTTCGAAGGCGTGGAAACTGTGACGCTGTTCATTTATCCGTCCACCTCTTCCTTTCTCCGGCGTCCCTCCTCGAGCAGCCGCCAGAGCCGTTTTTCGTCGCCGGCGGCGATGGCGTCGCGGTACTGCCGCAATTCGCCGAGAATCTGGTCGATCTCGGAGAGCAGATGATCGCGGTTTTCGAGGAACAGATCCGTCCACATCGTCGGGTTGAGCCAGGCCACGCGGGTCAGGTCGCGGTAGGAACCGGCGGAGAAGCCGCGGTGCTCGCGCGCCGTCGGGCTCTTCACGTAGGCGTTCGAGACCACGTGCGCCAGCTGCGACGTGAAGGCGATCAGCCGGTCGTGATTCTCCGCCGTCGTCACGGCGAGGCGTTGGAACCCCGCCGGCATCACGAAACTCCTGACGCGCTCCAGCAGCGCGACGTCGTCGTACACGCGCGGCACCACGACGAAACTGGCGCCGCGGAACATGTCGGCGCGGCTGTTTTTGAAACCCCAGCGGTGCGTGCCCGCCATCGGGTGCCCGCCGGCGTACTCGAAACCGTACCGCCTGGCGAGCCGAAAGCCGGCTTCGCAAATGCGGCGCTTGATGCCGCAGCAGTCCATCACCAGCGCCGCCGCCGGAATGAAGGGCGCGTTCGCCTCCAGCCACTGGCAGGAAAGTTCCGTGTGCAGGCAGACCAGCACGCCGTCGCATTTCCCCAGCGTTTCGCGGTCCAGCTCGCCGTCGATGGCCCCCAGCAGCCGGGCGAATTGCAGCGTGGACTGATCCCGATCGGCGGCGTAGACGGCAAACGTCTCGTCGGCCGCCTTGTAGGCGCGCGCGAACGAACCGCCGATCAATCCCAGCCCGACGATGCCGATCGTCTTCATGCCAGCGCCTCGCGCACGGCGCGCACCTTCCGCGCCGCCGCGTCGAACTGCTCGGGCGTCAGCGACTGGGCGCCGTCGCACAGCGCGTGGGCGGGATCGTTGTGGACCTCGATGATCAGCCCGTCGGCGCCGGCCGCGGCGGCGGCGTAGGACATCGGCGCCACGTAGCGCGAGTAGCCCGTGGAATGGCTGGGGTCGATGATCACGGGCAGATGGGTGAGCTCGTGCAGCACGGGCACGGCGGAAAGATCGAGCGTGTTGCGCGTGTAGGTCTCGAACGTGCGGATGCCGCGCTCGCAGAGAATGACGTTCTCGTTGCCGCCGGCCATGATGTACTCCGCGCTCATCAGCAGTTCCTTGAGCGTGTTGGCCAGCCCCCGCTTGAGCAGGATCGGTTTGCGGCAGCGTCCCAGTTCCTTGAGCAGATCGAAGTTCTGCATGTTGCGCGCTCCCACCTGAAGCACGTCCACCTCGGCGAACAGGTCGAGATCGTTGATGTTCATGATCTCCGAGACCAGCGGCAGCCCCGTTTCCTTCTTGGCCTCGAGCAGCAGCCCGATCCCCTCGCCGCGCAGCCCCTGGAACGCGTAAGGCGACGTGCGCGGCTTGAACGCGCCGCCGCGCAGCATCGTCGCGCCCGACGCCTTGACGGCTTTGGCGATCGAAACGATCTGCTCGTGGCTTTCCACCGAGCAGGGGCCGGCGATGATCTGGAAATGGCCGCCGCCGATCTTGACGCCGCTCACGTCGACGACGGTCGGTTCCTCGTGGAACTTGCGGTTCGCTTTTTTGAACGGATCGCTGATGCGCGTGACGCGCTCGACGATGGACAGGCTCTCGAGCATCTCGATGTCGACCTTGCTGACGTCGCCGATGAGGCCGATGATGGTGTGGAACTCGCCCTGCGAAACGTGGCAGGAGAGCCCCATGCCCTCGAACCATTTGCAGAGACTGTCGCGCTGCTCCGGGGTGGTGCCGTTCTTCAAGACTGCGATCATGTGAAAACTCCTCCTTAGGAAATCGTCGAAACCGTCTCGTCCTCCGCGGACGGAAAAAAACAAGGCCGTGCAGCGATTCTGCACGGCCTTATGACTCTCCGAAAAAAACTGCGTTTTACCGATCAGCTTTTTGGCAGCACAAAATCACTTTTCTGGAAGCTCCAAAAAAGTAAAAGTAATAGCATTCGGCTGCAAAAAAGCTGACGTTCATCATCAGGAACGCTCCGTCATGCCTCTGTGGGCAGGATACTTTTCGATACCGTTAAGTATACTGCGCCTCCCCCGGAATTGTCAATTATTGCGAAGATCGCGGGACGAGCGCGCAAACGGCGGTGGCTTTTGCCGCGTTTCTGCCTTAAAATAGCTCCAGATTCCCCCAACGACTTTCAAGGAGGCATGCTGATGAAAAAGTTTCTGGCCTGTGCGGTCGTTTTTCTGAGCGCCGCGGCGCCGGCGGCCGCGTCCGAGTCGCTCACGGTCTACGGCTTCGACGCCGCCCAGATGCAGCGCTTCATCCTGGCGACGTTCGACGGTTCCGCCCGCATGGACGTGATCGAGCAGAACGACGTCGTGCTGGCGCTGGCGAAAGAGATCCCCGCGTCCCGCGTGGAACATTTGATGCCGGAATACCGCGTCCCCTCGCGCGACCCCCTCGTTCCCGACCGCTGGGAACGCGAGCCCGTCGACTTTGCCGAAGAGCGGGCCACGTTCAGCTTCCGTCCCTCCCGCGACGGCGGCCTGACCGTGACGATGCGCGCCGACCTCGTCGCCAACCCCGGCATGTGGCGCCGGGAACGCACCGTATCGCGCGACTGTGGCGATTTCCACGCCTACGCCCGCTACGCCCAGGCCTTCTTCACCGGCGGCTGGGGCTCGGGCATGGATCTCGAAGAGCGGAACGGCCGCATGCACGTGCTCGACGTGCTCGAAGGCAGCTCGGCCTGGAACGCCGGCATCCGCGAAGGCGACCGCATCCGCGTCATCAATAAGACCCCTGCCGACAGCGTGGCGCTCGATTATTTCGGCCGCAAATACCAGTGGAGCGACTACGGCAAGCCCTTCACCGTCGAGATGGAGCGCCCCAACGGCGAACGCTGGCACGCCGAGCTGAGCAACGACTACATCCCCGCCCAGACGGCGCGGCTCGAACGATTCTTCGGAGTGAGCGGCGTCCAGCCCGGCCGGACGCGCGAAGAAGTGGAAGCCTCGACGCGGCGCTGGGTCTCCCCCGAGGAGAAAAGGGCGCGCGAAAATGCCCCCGCCGTACCGTCCAGCGGCATGGAATTCGACGACGCCGGCCGCGTCGCGTCGGTCGCGCCCGGTTCGCCGGCCGATCTTGCGGGCGTGAAGCCCGGCGACGTGATCGTCGAGCTCAATCTGGTCAAGTTCGGCGACACGGGCGCGGCGAAAGCCCGCGAAACCATCGAAAAGCGCGTCGCCGGCGGCCTGACGGCCATCCTCGACCTGAAGCGCGGCGGTGCGACCTTCACCGTCCGGGTGAAAAAGCCCGCCTCGGGCAAAAAATAAAAGGAGCGTGCGTTCGATGAAAGAAATCATGCAGGTCAAAGGCCTGAAACCCCGCGGGCATTACGCGCTGGCGCTGATCCACGACGGACTGATCTTCATCTCCGGCCAGCTCTCCAAGGATCCGGAAACGGGCGAGAACCGACCCGGATCCATAAAAGATGAAACCATGCGCGCGCTGAACAACGTCGACCTCATCCTCAGAGAGTGCGGTTCCTCGCGCGACAAGGTGCTGAAGACCACCGCCTTCGTCGGCGGCGAAGACGACTGGGCCGCGGTGAACCAGTGCTACGCCGAGTTCTTCGGCGCCCGTCACCCGGCCCGCTCGATCGTCCCCGTCGGCGCGCTGAACGCCGGCCTGAAAGTGGAGATCGAAGTCATCGCCGCCGTCGAGTAATACTGTTTCTCAATTAAAAGGCCGAACATAAGGGCGCTGCGAGGGAGATTCGCAAAGCGAGCTGCGCAGACCGCGCAGCGGTCGAGCTCCTTCTGAGCGACTGAACTTCCCCGCAGTCCCCCGAAAACTGTGCTGATGCTTTCTATCGAGAAATAGTATTACTTTTCCAATTTGCGATAGAAGTGCCGGCAATAAAAAGCCGTTCCCATCTCTGCGCCGCGGCGCGGAGACGGGAACGGCTTTTTCGTTTGGGGCTTACAGGCGCGCGGCCTGCGCTTCGATCTGGGCGGCGATCTTTTCCAGCGCGGCGCGGTCCGTTTCGTCGAAGCGAGCCGGTTCGGGGCTGTCGAGATCGAGCACGCCCCAGAGGCGGCCGCCGACGGTCAGCGGGATCACCAGCTCGGAGCGGGAGGCGTCGTCGCAGGCGATGTGCCCGGGGAAGGCGCGCACGTCGGGGACGAGCTGACTTTTGCCGGCGCGGACGGCGGCGCCGCACACGCCCTTGCCGGGCGCGAGGCGCGAGCAGGCGGGCTTGCCCGCGAAGGGGCCGAGCACGAGCTCGCCGCCGCGCAGGAGATACAGCCCGACCCAGTTGACGCCGCCCACGGTCCAGTACAGATAGGCCATGAAGTTGCACAGGTTGGCGAGCGGGTCGCGTTCGGCGGCGGCCAGGGCGGCCAGCCGGGCGGAAATGAGGCGGTAGCGTTCGTCCTTCGTCAGTTTGGCGGGGATTTCGACGGAGATCATCTCACAGGCTCCTTTCGCAGCGGGCGCTTTTGCGCCGCGTTTCTGCCGGCATTGTACCACGAAAGGCCGAGCGGGCGGCGGGAAAATATTGTACAATAAGACCACGCCGGGAAAAATCCGGCGCGAGGAGGAATAAAAGTCATGAAGTACGTCTGTTCGAGATGCGGGAAAGAGGAAGACGCCGCAACGCGAAAGCCGCGCTGCGAGTGCGGCGGGCTGTGGGATCTCGAGTTCGAAAAGCCGAAGTTCAGCCTCGACCTCGTCGACCGGGACGAGTGGAGCGTTTTCCGCTACCGCGCCTTCATGCCGCCGCTCGGCGAGGCATGGAGAGCCGTCAGCCTCGGCGAGGGGCTGACGCCCGTGGTGCGCTTCGACGACGATCTGTCGCTGAAGATGGATTACTTCATGCCGACGCTGTCGTTCAAGGACCGCGGCGCCGCCGTGCTGGTGTCGCACTGCCGCGCCGCCGGCGTAGAATCGGTGGCGCAGGACAGCAGCGGCAACGCCGGCAACAGCGTGGCGGCCTACTGCGCGCGGGCCGGCATCGCCTGCGAGATCTTCGTGCCCGAAGGCACCTCGCCGAAGAAGATCGACATGATCCGCGCCCACGGCGCCGTCGCCAACGTGGTTCCCGGCTCTCGCGACCACTGCGCTGACGTGTGCCGCGCCGCCGTGCGCGAGCGCGGATTGTATTACGCCAACCACGTCTACAATCCCTTCTTCTACGAAGGGACCAAGACCTACCTGTACGAGATTTACGAGCAGCTGGGGCGCGTGCCGCGGAACATCTTCGTGCCTGTCGGCAACGGCACGCTCTACCTCGGCGTCGTCAAAGCGCTGGAAGAGTTCCTCGCCGCCGGGATCATCACGGGAATGCCCAACGTCGTCGTCATGCAGAGCGAGAACTGCGCGCCGCTGCTGGAAGCCTGGCGCAGCGGCGAGGAGCGGCTGGCGCGGATCGTCCCCCGTCCCACGCTGGCCGAGGGCATCGCCATCGGACAGCCGATGCGCGGCGAAGCCATCCTCGCGTCGGTGCGCAAGTACCATTTCAAGATCGTCGCCGTGCCCGAGGACGCGATCCTCGCCTGCCGCCGCGAACTGGCCGCGAAAGGCGTTTACTGCGAGCACACGGCGGCCGCCAACTACGCCGGCTACCGCCGCTACTGCGAACTGTACGGGAGAACGCCCGACAGCGTCATCCCCATGTGCGGCGCGGGGCTGAAATCCGATCACTGAGGCGCGAAAACGACGCCCGGCATGAAACGGCGAAAACGGGGACATCTCGCCGACACAGGAGACATCGGCGTCGAGCGCGAAATGTTCCACGTGGAACATTTCGCGGCGGCGCGCATCGACAGGAGCGAATCGCATGGAACGGGACGGCGGGGAAACGATCATTCGGTTGGATATGAGTCGGAGCAGGACTTGCGTGTACGCTGAACTCGCCGCGTTTCTGGACGAAGCGGCGCGGGCCGCGCGGACGCCGCTGAGCGGCTTTCGCGTCGGCGCGTCGGCGCTGGGAAATTCGGGGCGCGTCTATCTGGGCGCCAATCAGGAGTTCGCGGGGCTGCCGCTGAACTTCACCGTCCACGCCGAACAGGCCGCGGCGATCGCCGCCCGCGCGCACGGCGAAACGCGGCTGATCGCGCTGGCCGTGTCGGCCGCGCCCTGCGGCTACTGCCGCCAGTTTTTGACGGAGCTGAAAGCGCCGCTGGACGTTGTGCTGAACGGCGAAGCGCGGCCGCTCGGCGCTTATCTGCCGCACGCTTTCGTCCTGGAACGCGGCGGCGAGAATCTGCTTACCCGCGCCGCGGTTCTGAAAGCGGCCGACCTGGACGGGCTGGCGCGGGCCGCGGCCGCGCACGGCTACGCCCCCTACACGGGCACGCGCAGCGGCCTGGCGCTGCGCACGGCTTCCGGCCGGGTCTACGCCGGCTGTCTGCTGGAAAGCGGCGCCTACAACCCTTCGCTGACGGCGCTGCAGACGGCCCTGACGCTGCGCGCCCTCGACGGCGCGGCGGACGACCCTGTCGCCGCGGCCGTGCTGGCCGAGGCCGGCCCTGCTCCCTTGGCCCGCTCCTGCCCGCGCTGCTGGCGCGCATCGCGCCGCGCGCGGAAGTTCGGACGATCCCTTTGAACGACGTCTCATAAACGACAAGCCTGTCTCAAAGCTCGCGTAAGGCGAACCGGGAGACAGGCTCTTTTTGTGGGATGACCGTAGATCGTGCCGTTTTTTTTCCGCGGCTGGCGCCGTTTCCCTTGACGCTTTTGCGGCGCGTTCCGTTTACGTCTAAAAGAACAGAGGGCGCTCCCCCAGCCGCGCCGTCACGAACAGGCTGTCGGTAAAAACCGGCCGCAGCAGGCGGAAGAACAGCTTCATACTTCCGTGAAGGCGGCGCAGCAGCCCGCTGTCGCCGTAATTGCTGACCTCGATGTCGCCGAGGACGGGGAACAGCGCCTTGACCTGTTCGGGGCGCGCGTCGTATTTGAAGCCCCAGCCGCCGAACAGCCCCGGTTTGACGCCGCGCACGATGCGGTGCGCGTGGCGGGCGAAAAACGGCGTGGCCGTGTCGAAGAGCACCGCCGCTCCCGGGCTGTGCCGCGCCAGCCGCGCGAACATCTCGTTCAGCGCGTCCGCTTTGAGGTACATGAGAACGCCGCAGGCGTAAAACAGATCGACGCGCGGCGGCAGGAGCTCGACAAACTCGGGCTGCAGCACGTCGGCGGCGATGAAATGGTGCGCCGCGTCCTCGGCGTAGACCGACCGGCGGGCCGCGATCCCGTCCGGCAGGTCGTAGTCGTACCACCGCGCGGCCAGATCGCCGAGGCGGAACGGGCGGCTGTCCAGCCCCGCGCCGAGATTGGCGACCACGCCCTGCGGCTTCTCCTTCAAAATTTTCGCGACGGCGGCGTCGAAGGCCAGCTCGCGTACCAAAACGCCCGCGTTGATGCGCCCCGTTTCCACACTTTTGATCTGCTCGGGCGTCAGGTTCCCGACGATCTCCTCCGCCCACGGGTCGTAAAAGTCTTCGTCCGGGTTCTGCGACGCCCGCGCCCGGGCGACGACGGTGATCAGCGCCGTGCCTTCCAGCTCTCGAAGTTTCAGTTCCATCGTGTTCCCTCCTTGCGCGCAATTGAGTTAGTCTATTATAACTTGCTCCGCTCCCCTTGAAAAGGCGCGCCCGCGGGCGATTCCATGAGGAACGTTCATCGGCTGTAATGGAACGCGGCGACGGTCGGGGTTCCCTGTTTTGCGAAGCCGGCGCCGCAGTAATACTAATTCTTAATTAAAAGGCCGAACGCAAGGGGCTGCGGGGGAGTTCAGTCGCTCGGAAAACTATGTTAATACTTTCTATCAAGAATTAGGGCTTGTTTAAAAAACGTCAAAGTTGCCTAAATCGATCCAATCGCTTAAACTTTTCTCATGGAAGAGAGAAGATATGAACTGACCTCCAGCGAGTGGAATCGAATCAAGAGAATGCTGCCGCCCGAACACCCGAAATCAGGTCAACGTGGACGCCCGGCAAAATACGATAACCGCAGGATCATCAATGGGATTCTGTGGCTTGCCAGAAGTGGAGCGCCATGGAGAGATCTTCCGGAGCGTTACGGCAAATGGCAGGCAGTTTACGCACGTTTCAGGCTGTGGAAACAGCGGGGAATATTCGAGGCGATCTTTGCCGCCCTAAGCGCTGATGCCGACATGGAAAATCTCTCTATCGACTCCACGTCCTGCAAAGTACATCAAAGTGCCAACGGGAGAGGGAAAACCCCGGAAGGGGGAAAAAAGGGGCTCAAGCGATTGGCATGTCCAGAGGCGGCAAGAATACGAAAATTCATGCGATAGTAGATGGTTTAGGCAATCCGCTGGCGCTCCTGCTCAGTCCCGGCAATGACCACGATTCCCGCCATGCTGTGTCCTTGCTCGGGCAAGCGGAAATCAGAGGGAGCAACGTCATCGGCGATAAGGCTTACGGTTCGCAAGCCATCAGAGAGTACATTACTTCTCGGGAGGGAAGTTACACTATCCCGCCGAAGAGCGATAATCCCGAACCGTGGTTTATAGATGAGCATGTTTACAAGGAACGACACTTGGTTGAATGTTTCTTTCAGAAAATCAAATGGTTCCGTAGAATTTTCACCCGCTATGACAAACTTGACGCTTCGTTTTTCGCTTTTGTTCTTGTCGCTGCCAGTGTTATTTTATTGAAATAATACAAGCTGAAATGTTTTTTAAACAAGCCCTAGTATAAAACCGGCTCCCGCACCAAAACGCGCGCGAAAAATCGCCCGGCCAGTGGATTTGGCCGGGCGATCCTTTGTGCGCGGATACGTTTGTTATTTGGCGGGACGGGTGACGGGGCCGTAGCCGATGAAGTCGTTCCACTCCTGCGGATAGGGCGTGGTCTTGAAGTTGACGTAGCCGAGGGCGTATTTACCCAGCAGCACGTCGCCGAGGGTCTGCCAGCGCTGGTTGAAATCGACGGCGTTGGCGTAGGCGAAGTCGGTGATCAGGGAGACGGCTTCGTCGCGCTTGCCGGCCTTGATCAGCTCGGCGGCCTTGTCCTGGACCATGGGCGTCAGCACGTAGAGCGGCTGAAGTTTCTCGTCGCGGGCGGCGTGGATGTCCTTGCGGGCGTCCTGATAGTGCAGGCCGGCGATCTCCTGGACGCGGGTGTTGACCCACCAGCCGGACTTGCTGTCGTAGGGGTGGAAGCGGTCGCCGATGTTGTAGAAATCGGGCAGCTTTCTCATGATGGGCCACAGCGGCGTGATGTAGGTGGTGTCGGAAGCGCCGTAGCCGAACCAGCTGATGCCGCGGATCTCTTCGGGCAGGTCGCCGCGGACCTGGGCGATGTGCACGTAGCAGGTGCGCATCATGTTGATGGAGCGCTCCCACGTCGAACCGGGCTTGGTCTTGCTGCTGTTGGCGAAGCGGATCGGATTGCCCCAGGGGCCGGCGGCGGGACCCTTGCTGAGGTCGTAGGGCGTGCCTCCGTACCAGTCGCCGGTGATCGTGAAGATGTCCTGAACGCTGACCTTCTTGTCGGGAACGATGGACATGGGCAGCTCCATGGCGTTGGGATCGAACGTCTTGCTGGGGGCGATCAGCGACAGCACGCGCCACTCGCGGCGCATGGCGTACAGCTCGGTGCTGGGGCAGTACACGTCGGCAGGGCTGAAGTTCTTGCGGTCGACCTTTTTGGCGTCGACGAAGCCGTTCTTGACGGCGAAGTCGACGATGTCGGGGCAGGCCATGACGTTTTCCTTGTCGTCCAGATTCAGATTGCGCAGACGGGCGCGGTTGGCGGCCACGAAGATGTGGTCGTCGGGCATGCGCCAGGCGGCCCAGATGCCGTTGCCGTAGACTTCGAAGATCCAAACCTCGTTGCCGTCGGTGATCGGCATGGTCTCGCTGAGATCGTAGAAGCCGTGCTTCTCGACCATCTCGCCCATGACCTTGACGGCCTCGCGGGCGGTGGAAGCGCGCTCGAGGGCGATGTCCTGAAGGCTCCAGGCGTCCAGAGAGCCGACGGCGTCCTTCTCCATGATCTGCTTGACTTTGAGCGCGCGTTCGTCGGTGTCGTCCACGCCGTTGGTGGCTTCGCTCATGGCGACGCCCTTCTCGTTCATGAAGGAATAGCGGGAAGAGAAATAACGGTAGGTGTGCTTGACCTGGGGCGTCTCGTCGAGCTTCTGCTGTTCGCCCGGGTAACCGTGCTGGTCCTTGACGATCGCGCGCATGGATCCTTCGGGCCAGTCGGCCTCGGGCACGATGTACAGGCGCGAATTGGCCGTGCGCGAGTCGTCGTTGTGCGTGATCATGGCGCTGCCGTCGACGCTGGCCTTCTTGCCGACGGCGATGACGGTGCAGGCGAACGACGCCTGGGCGGTCAGCGACAGGGCGAGCAGTGCGCCGACGAGAACTTTGCGGTTCAGTTTCATAAATGAATCCCTCCTGAAAAATCATTTTCTCTCCGGCAGCCGGAGAGGGCGGTGCAAGGGCAGCCGAAAGCCGCCCGAAAAACCAGTCGCGTCAGTCGAGGAACACTTTCTTGGGATCGGCCGTGGCCGGATCGTGCAGGAACGCGCCCAGCCCCTTTTCCTTCAGGTCGGGATGGCGCGGGAACTCCACCAGCAGCTCTTTTTCGGGCTCGTCGATCAGGAAGTCGTTCATCTGGTTGATCATCTCGAGCGCGCCCGAAAGGTGACGGCCGACGCGGTCCCACATCGGGCAGCCGTCCTTGATGTCGTAGTCGCAGTAAAGCAGGCCGTGATCGGCCGCCGTCTGCAAAAATTCGTCCTTGCCGTCCATCATCAGCTTCTCGGTGATCTTGCCGGCGACGCGGTCGATGAACGGTTCCGGCGTCTCCATCAGCACCACGTAGGAGTCGCAGAAGTCGCCCGCGTCGCGGTGGCTCAGACCGCGCAGGCTCTTGGGCGAAGCTTCGCACTTCATCGGGAACTCGGAAGCCGTCAGCACCATCGAAGCCATCATGGCCATGTCCAGCGAACGGTCGTGGGCCACGTAGGTGGCGACCACGGGGTACATCAGCGACGCTTCGTGGGAATCGACGAACAGCGTGATGTTCTCCTTGCGGTTCACTTCCATGATCGCCCAGGTCAGCTGCTCGGTCAGGTTGCCGTCGGGGCGGCCGGGATAGGTGCGGTTGAGGTTGCGCGAGTCGGTGTAGTCGAGGTTCTGTCCCGAAGGATAGTGCACGTAGGTGAACGGGTCGGGCCACTGATCGACGGGCGCCGTGTTGCGGTCGCCGATGCGGTAGCGGCGCAGGCCGTGATCGGTCTCCACGTGGAAGAACTTGGGATAGGCGTTGCCCAGCATGCCCACGGTGGAGGCGCTGTAATTGGCATGCGGCGCGATCAGCACGCGGCCTTTTTTGACCTTGATGTTTTCCATCATCACGTAGGCCGACATCGACGTGGCCGGCTCGTAAGGGTGCGTGCCGCCGAGGTAGAACATGCTACCGCCGGGCACGCCCGAGTCGAACACGTAGACGGGGGTGTCCACGCCCGTGCCCTTGATCGGCGGGAACCAGTCGGAGAGCATCTTCTTCTCCGTGAACGAATCGGAAACGACCACCTGTTCCTTGTAGTTGCGAAGCTCCAAAAATTCTTTGCCGCCCAGCCAGGCCATGACGCCCGCGACGGCGAGGAACGCCAGCTTGCGCGCGACGGCGCCTTTTTCGTAGTTGAAAGCCATTGTGTCCGTCCTCCTACTTGATGCGCAGCGCGCGCAGGATGAAGGGGATCAGCGTGTACGCGTAGACGATGTCGTAAACGATCGAGCGGCGCGTTTTCCTGAAAAACAGCCCCCTCAGCAGGACGAGGCCGCAGATTCCGGCCATGCCGAAGTAGATGTAGTGGATGATCTCATTGGCGTTGCGCATGAATTCGTCCATGTTCAACCATCCTCCCTAGTAAACGATGAGCCAGCTCAGCTTGTTGGCGTAGATCAGCATGAGCACGGCGACGACGGCCATGAAGATGCAGGGGACGAGAATGGCCCCAAGGAACGACATGTAGCTGCCCTTGTAGCCCGAAACGTCGACCGCGACGCGGCCGGAGATGCGCGAGGGCGGCAGGCAGTCGCCCAGCGGGTAGAGCAGGCTCAGCGCCGTGGCGATGATCGTCACGTTGACGCCGACCGAGTTGAACAAAAAGATCAACGGCGTGCCGAGGATGATGCCGCTGCTGTAACTGAGCGAGCCCTGCGCGAGGGGCAGCACGAACGGCGCGAAGACGTAGATCAGCACCACCGGCAGCGTCACGAACGTGATCGCGATCAGGCCGCGCACGCCCGTGGCGGTCATGATGTTGACCAGCACGCCGACGCTGATGACCGTCGCCAGCAGCGGGAACACCTGCTCCGACGTGTTGGCGAGCACCTCGTACCAGCGCTTGAAGCCGCTCCTTTTGGGCGAGACCAGCACGGCCACCAGCGTGCTGATCAGGAAGATCAGCGGGATGCCCAGCGTCGGGATGCTGAAAGCCGCGTACTTGGAAAGCAGCAGCAGCACGATGAAGACAGCCAGCGGCGCGAGGATGCGGAACCAGTTCATGCCCGCCGGCGCTTCGGGCAGCTCGGCCAAAATCTGTTCCTTGGATTCGGGCTTGCCGCCGCGCAGCAGATAGAACACTGTGAAAACCGTGATGAGGACGATCGGCGCCAGCAGCGGCACGTCGAAACCGACGTAGGGCATGTTGGCCTGGGCGCACATCAGCATCACCCACAGGTTGATGGGCGGCGCCACGGCGGCCAGCATCGAAGTGACGTAGATGAAGGCGACGATCTTCCTGTCGCCGATGCCCATGAAGCGCAGCACCGTCGCGACCATGCCGCCGACCACGAACATGGAGACGCTGCCCGCGCCGGTCAGCGCGCCGGGGATCAGCATGATCACCGCCAGCAGAAAGAAGAGCACCCATTTGGAGCCGTAGAAGCGCTCCACCATCTTGCGCACGAGCGCGTCCATGGCGCCCGTCTCGGAGTAGAAATTGATGAAGATCGAGGCGGTCAGGAACGTGAAGGCCACGTCGAAATACGTGAACGTTCCCTCCACGAAAAGGCGGACGGGGAACCCCAGACCGCCGGCCAGCGCTCCGGCGATGGCCGTGACGACCATGGAAAGCTCGGGCGATTTCAGCTTCCAGCTGGCCAGGGCGAAGACGATCACCATGACCGCCAGAACCATAGAAGTTTCGGCGTACATTACGAACCTCCTGTCACAATAAAGAGCGCTCGATCGGCGACGCGGGGGAAACGAAAACTTCTCTCTCACAGGCCGGGATCCAGCGCTCAGCTTCTGGTGCCGCGAAATTCTACTTGGCGTACATCATCTTGACGAATTCGCCCAGATCCATGGCGCTGTCAAGATAGGTGATGGGGATGTTCTTTTCCTTGGCGAGGTTCGTGAACTTGCCGTCGGCGTCGCCTTCCTTGTTGACCACGATCTGGTCGGCCAGAGGGATGATGGCGTCGATGGAACGCTCGTCGGCGCTGCCGGGCTTGCCGCGGCGAGCCTTGCCTTCGATGTGGGCGGCGATGACCTGGATGCCCAGCTCCTTGGCCTTGGCCATCATCGCGTCCAGACGGACGATCTCCTGATCGATGGTGATGCCGGAAGCGCCCAGCCCCTTGGCGGACGAGCCGATCACCACGACCATGGTCTTGAAGCCGCCGGCGACCAGGTCTTCGGGCTTGGGTTCGGCGTTGTAGGTCAGGTCTTCCACGGCCTTGGCGCGGCGGATCAGCAGACGGCCCATCTTGCCTCCGGGGCCCTGCCCGGCGTTGGTCACCAGCAGCGGCAGATCGCCCTTGGGCGCTTCGGCGCCGGTCACGGCGGCGAACGAGCCCGCCGCCAGCGCAAGGCACAGCAGCATGGTCACAAGCAGCGACAACGAAATCTTCTTCATGAAAAAAGCCTCCTCACAAAAAATTGCGGTCAAACTTTTTCCCGACGCCGTTTCACCGGGAAATTGCCGCAGCCTACACTACAGCATACTGAACTTTTATAAAGCGAAAATGCTTTTTCATCAAGAAGAAAATCAATGTAATATTGTATACTCGCAACGGCGTCGCGCGTCTTTTGAGCGTTGTCGGGAACGCAAATCGAACAAAAACGTACAAAATTTTGTCGGCGTCGGGCGGAAGCTTTTGTAAATCATGGGAGTGAAATTGACGAGGCTTTGAGTTCATGAAATTTTTCGAGTTTTGTTCGCGCGCGAAACGAACGGCAAACTATAAAAAATATCCGAGCTTCTTCCGCTGCGGAAGAAGCTCGGATATTTTTTGCCGCCGTTTAAAGTTCTTGGCCGGTAAGAAGCTTATAGGCCTCTTTGTACTTGCCGATCGTCTTTTCGACGACGTCGGGCGGCAGCGTGCCGTCGTTGCCGGGATGAGCCTTATACCAGTCGCGGGCGAACTGCTTGTCGAACGACGGCTGCCCGTGCCCCGGCTCGTAGCCTTCCAGCGGCCAGAAACGGCTGCTGTCGGGCGTGAGCATTTCGTCGCCGAGCACGACGCGGCCGTTCTCGTCGACGCCGAACTCGAATTTGGTGTCGGCGATGATGATGCCGCGCGACAGCGCGTAGGCGGCGCACTTCTCGTAAAGGGCGACCGTGTTGTCGCGGATCGTGCGCGCGTACTCTTCGCCGCGGCCGGGGAAGGTCTTTTCGAGCAGCGCCGCGCTCCGCGCGAAGTCGATGTTCTCGTCGTGATCGCCGATCTCGGCCTTGGTGCTGGGCGTGAAGACCGGCTCGGGCAGCTTCTGGCACTCTTTCAGCCCCGCGGGCAGCCGGACGCCGCAGACGGCCCCGTCCTTTTGGTAACTGGCCCAGCCGCTGCCGGTGATGTAACCGCGCACGATGCACTCCACGGGGATCATCTTCAGTTTTTTGCACAGCATGGCGCGGCCCTGGAAGCGGGGCGCGCGGAAGAACTCCGGCATCGCCGCGTTGTCGGTGCTGATCATGTGGTTGGCGACGATGTCCCGCGTGAAGTCGAACCAGAACCGGCTCATCTGCGTGAGCACGGCGCCCTTGCCGCGCACCTCGTTCCTGAGGATGATGTCGAAGACGCTGATGCGGTCGGTGGCGACCATGACGAGATTTTCGCCGAGGTCGTAGATCTCGCGGACTTTCCCTTCTTTTACGGGCACGAACTGCTGCATCGTTTGTATCACTCCTGATTTTTAAGGATGAAAAATCTTAATTTCAGCGTTCAGTATAAAGCAATTTCCGCAGGACACAAGAGATAAATAAGAAATGCGAATGAAAATTTTATGCATCCGCGCCGCGCGGAACGCCGGGCGCGTTGCTCTTTGGCCGCGCAGATTCTATAATGGGGCCGATTCCACCGGCGGCGCACGACGGCGCGCCGCCGCGGCTGAAAAGATCCTTTCAGCGGAAGGGAGCGAGTCCAATGAGTCTGAACGAAACGCCGCGTTCGGAGCGGCTGCACATCGGCATTTTCGGGCGGCGCAACAGCGGCAAGTCGTCGCTGATCAACGCGCTGACCGGCCAGAAGGCCGCCATCGTCAGCGACGTGCCGGGCACCACCGCCGACCCGGTCTACAAGGCCATGGAGATCCGCGGCGTCGGCCCAGCGGTGCTGATCGACACGGCCGGCTTCGACGACGAAGGCGGGCTCGGCGCGCTGCGCGTGGGCAAAACGCGCGAGGCCGCCGACCGCACCGACGTGGCGCTGATGGTCTTTGCCGGCGCCGCATGTCCCGAAGAGCTGGAATGGGTCGGTCTGCTGAAAGCGAAAGGCGTCCCCGTGATCGCCGTCCTGAACAAGATCGACCGCATGAGCGACGGCGAGCGGGAGGCGGCGCTGCGAAGCCTCAAAGCCGCGACCGGATCCGACGCCGTGCCCGTCAGCGCCGCGAACGGCGAAGGCGTGGCGGCGCTGCGCGAGGCGCTGCTGACGGCGCTGCCCGAGCGGGAAGACCTGAGCATCACCGGCTCGCTGTGCCGCGCCGGCGACACGGTGGTGCTGGTGATGCCTCAGGACATCCAGGCGCCGAAAGGGCGTCTGATCCTGCCGCAGGTGCAGACGATCCGCGAGCTGCTCGACAAGAAATGCCGCGCTCTCTGCGCGACATCCGACGGTTTTGCCTCGGCGCTGGCGTCGCTGAAGGAGCCTCCGGCGCTGGTGATCGTCGATTCGCAGACGTTCGCCGAAATTTACCCGCAGGTCCCGCCGGGCGTAAAGCTGACGTCGTTCTCGATCCTGTTTGCCGGCTACAAGGGCGACATCGCCGCCTTCGCCGCCGGGGCGCGGGCGCTGGAAAAACTGACCGGGCGGTCGCGCGTGCTGATCGCCGAAGCCTGCACGCACGCGCCTTTGGAAGAGGACATCGGCCGCGTCAAGATCCCGCGCCTGCTGCGCAAACGTTTCGGCGCGGGGCTGACGATCGACTTCGCGCGCGGCGTCGATTTTCCCGCCGATCTGGGCGGCTACGACCTCGTCGTCCATTGCGGCGCCTGCATGTTCAACCGCCGCTTTGTGCTGGCCCGCATCGCCGAAGCGCGCCGGCAGGGCGTGCCCATCACCAACTACGGCATCGCGCTGGCGTGGCTGACGGGCATCCTCGACAAGGTCAGTCTCGACGCGGAGGTCCGCCCATGAGCCGTCGGATTTTCGCCAAGCGCTGCGTCCTGCCGGCGCTGCTGTACGCGCTCTGGTGGTGGGGGAGCGCCCGTCAGTGGTGGAGTTCGTACGTGCTGCCGTCGCCCGCGCAGGTGTGGCGCGCCTTCTGGTCGATGACATGCAGCGGCGCGTTGCTCGGCGATCTATGGGCCAGCGTGCGCCGCGTTGCCGTCGGCTTTTCCATCTCCTTTGCCTTGGCGTTCGCGTTGGGGTTGGCGTCGATCTGGACGCGGCGCACCGAGTACTACGGGCACCTCGTCGAGTTCTTGCGCCACGTGCCGCCGCTCAGTCTGATCCCGCTGCTGATCCTCTGGTTCGGCATCGGCGAAAAGTCCAAGACCGTGCTGATCGTGCTGGCGACGTTTTTCCCCATCTACATGAGCGTCCACAAGGGGTTCGTCACCGCCAACAGGAAGCTGATGGAGGTGGGGCGCACGATGGGATTCTCCAAATGGCGGCTGTTCTCGCGCATCATGTTTCCCTGCGCCGTGCCCGACATTCTCGTGGGCATGCGCATCGGCATCGGCTACAGCTGGCGCGCCATCATCAGCGCGGAGATGATCGCCGCCGCCAGCGGACTCGGCTATATGATCCTCGACGCCCAGCAGATGTCGCGTTCCGACAAAGTCGTGGCCGGCGTCTTCGTGATCGGCCTCGTCGGTTATCTGACCGACGCGGCGCTGGCGGCGCTGATCGCCCGCGTCGCGCCCGGAGCGGGAGGCGACGGCGTTGGCTAAGTACGAGATCGTCGGTCTGCGCAAAAGCTTCGCCCTCGGCGGCGAAAAGCTGCCCGTGCTGCGCGGGCTGGACCTGACGCTGGAAGACGGGGACTTCGTGGTCGTGGCCGGCCGCAGCGGCTGCGGCAAGACCACGCTGCTGCGCATCCTCGCCGGGCTGGAGTCCTACGAGGGCGAGGTGCGCGCCCCGGAGCGCGCCCGCGTCGGCATGGTCTTTCAGGAGCCGCGCCTGATGCCGTGGCTGAACGTGTACGACAACGTGGCCTTCGGCGTCGAAAAGCCCGAAAGGGCGCGCATCATGGAGCTGATCCGCGCCGTTCGCCTCGACGGCTTCGAGAACGTCAGGCCGGCGCAGCTTTCCGGCGGCATGCAGCACCGCGCCGCGCTGGCCCGCGCGCTGGCGCTCGACCCCGGCGTGCTGCTCATGGACGAACCGTTCGCGGCGCTCGACTACTTTACGCGCATGACCATGCAGGAACTGCTCGTCGAACTGTACCAACGCACCGGCGTCACCGTGGTTTTCGTCACTCACAGCATCGACGAGGCGCTGCTGCTCGGGCGCCGGATCGTCGTCCTCGACCGCGGCGTCATCGACGCTCGCTACGACCTCGGCTCACTGCCCTATCCGCGCGATCTTTCGCTGCCCGAAGTGGGCAGGCTGCGCCGGGAGATTCTCGCGCGCATCATGAATCAGACTCTTAACAGGAAAGAGGGGAAAAGATGAAAAAATATTTATGGCTGTGTCTGTTCTGGCTTGTGTCCGCCGCGCCCGTCCGGGCGGTCCCCGCGCCGCTGGAGCGGCTGCGCGTCGCCTTCGCGCCGGGCGCGGAGCGTCTCTCCGTGCTGGCCGCCGCGCCGGAACTGCTGTGGCGCGACCATCTCGACCTGCCGGTGGAGAAAGTTTTCTGCGCCGGCGACGAAGAGCAGCTGACGGCTCTGGCCGAAGGGCGCGTCCACATCGTCGCTTCGATCCGCGCCTCAAAAGTCTTCGCGGCTGCCGCCCGGGGCCAGGCGTTGCGCATCGTCACCGTCGCCTGCCGCCCGCGGCCGGAACGTGCCGGACACACGGCGGAAGACGACGAACTGGTCTCCGTCACGACCGGCCAGTTCATCATGGATCACAACGATGCCGTGCGCGCTTTCATGGACGCGCAGGCCGACGCGGCCGAATGGCTGGAACGGGATGGAGAAGCGGCGGCGCTTCTGGCGCGGGCTGCCGGTCTTGACGCCGCTCGGGGCGAAGAACTGCGCCGCGGGCGTTCCTTCTCGCCGCAGCTGACCGACAAGGATTTCGACGCGCTCACGCGCACGCAGGCGCGCCAAAGAGCGCTCGGCCTCGCCGGGCCGCAGGCCCTGCGCTCGTTTATTTACTATCGTCAGCTGCGCCTGCTGACGCCCAGCTGATGCAGCGAATGATCTCCGGAGGAGATCGTGCAGCTGCAAAAAATCGCGCCGCAGCGCGGCGCTCGCGCAAAGGAGGTTATCCCATGCGCATCATGGACTTTGATCATCTCGTTCTCACCACGGCCGACCTCGAATCCTGCCGCCGCTTCTACTGCGGCGCGCTCGGCATGGAGTATCGCGAGAGGGACGGCCGCGGTGCCTTCCATTTCGGCGCCCGCAAGATCAACGTTCACACCCGCCCCGCCGAGTTCCTGCCGGCGGCGGAACGTCCCCTCCCCGGCAGCCTCGACTTCTGCCTGATCACGACGGACGACATCGAAACCGTCAAAGCCGAACTCGTCGCCAAAGGCGTGTCCATCGTCGCGGGCGTTGTCGACAGGAACGGCGCCCGCGGTCCGATGCGGAGCGTTTACGCGCGCGACCCCGACGGCAATCTCGTAGAGATCGCCCAGTACGCTCATCGATAAGGGGGCCGACGATGAACGGACGTCTGAAAGAATGTGCCGCCGCGCTGCTGCTGGCGCTTGCCTCCCTGCCCGCGCGCGCTGACGGCAAGATCGCCGTAACCTACATCACGCCGCCGCTCAACGTCCCCTCCATGGTCGAGAAACGCCTCGGACTGTTCGCAAAGCATTTCGGCCAGCCCGTGGAATACGTCGTCCTCAGGAACGGGCCCGAGCAGGCCCACGCTCTCGCCGCCGGCGACGTTCAGTTCCTGCCCGCGGCCGGCTCCACCAACGTCTTCCTGTCGGCGGCCAGCGGCGCGCCGTTCAGGATCCTCGGCATCTTCGCGCGCTCGCCGCGGAGTTTCAAGATCCTCGCGCCCAAGGATTCGCCGCTGGCGCGTCCCGAAGATTTGCGCGGCAGAACCGTCGCCGGGCCGCGCGGCACCATCCTGCACGAACTGCTCGCCCTCTGGCTGGCCGAAGCCGGCATGACCGTCAAAGACGTGGAATTCGTCTCCATGAACGTGCCCGCGGCGGCGGCCGCTCTCGCCGCCGGCAGGGTCGACGCCGCGCTCGTCACCGGCGTGCCGGCCTGGCGGATGGCCCGCGACGGCTACACGGTGCTGCGCGACGGTGACGGGCTGGTCGGCGGCGAAGTGCTTTCCGTCACCACGGAAGCGATGCTGCGCGACCATCCCGACCTGGTGGAAAAATTCCTCGCCGCCCGTCGCGAGACGCTGCGATGGATCGCCGATCATCGCGGCGAGGCCGTGCGCATCGCCGCCGAGGAACTGGACCTGAGCCGCGAAGACGTGGAAGCGCAGCTGCCGCTCTACGATTTCTCCATGGAGATCACTCCCGCCGACGCCGCGGGACTGCAGCGCACCGTCGACTTCATGGCCGCGCAGGGCATGATGGAGCGTGCCGTCGACGTGCGCAGCCTGTTCGCCGCGCCGCAGCCGTAAAAAAGCGCGAGGACGCGAATCCCCGCTCGTCGAAAAATCCCCTGCAGCCTGGCGACTGCAGGGGATTTTTTTGCGCATGCGATACTGACGTTGATTTTCAGTCGAAAGCCGTAATTGAAAATCGGTGTCAGGATCCGTATGCGGCGATGCCGAGGAAGGCTGACAGAATGATCAGCGCGATCGGCGATATTCTCCGCCGATGCGGCAGGATGGGGAAGAAAAACGCTGCCGCCAAAAGGGCCGAAAGAGCCATGGCCTTTACGTCGGCTCCGCCCGCCTCCTTGTGCAGGCAGTTATGAACGGTCATGCTGACGCCGGCCGCGAGGACGATGCCGATCACGGCCGGTTTCAGGCCGGATAGGACGGCCTGGAAACGTCGGTTGCGGAACGCGGCGCTGAAGAAGCCCATGACCAGCAGGATCATGACGAAAGACGGCAGCACGACGGCGGCAGTGGCGACAAGCGCTCCCGGAATGCTGGCCTGTTGGCTGCCGACGCAGGTCGCCAGATTGACCATAATGGGGCCGGGCGTGCTTTCGCTGACGGCGATCCAGTAGCTCAGTCGCTCCTCGCTGAGCCAGCCGTAAGACAGAACGACGTCGCGGATGAGAGGGATGGCTCCGTAGGCGCCGCCGAAAGCGAAAAAGCCCACCTTGAGAAAAGCGCACAGCAGATCGGCAAGGATCATTTTTCTTCTCTCCCGGCGCGGAGAAGGTTTCCCGCTGAAAACAGCGCGAGGCTCAGCAGAGCGGCGCACGACAGGAGCGCGATCGAAGAAATTTTCAGCGCGAAAATTTCCGACGCTCCCATGGTTAAGAACGCGCCGGCCATGAACAGGCGGGGGCGCGCCTTTTTCGGCATCTTCCGGACCATGCGGATCCCCGCGTCCAAAACAAGAAGGCCGACAGACAGCTTGATGCCCCGAAACGCGGACGACACGGCTCGTATCGCGAGAAAGCGGTCGAAGCGGGAGGCGATGAGATAGATCACCGCAAAAGACGGCAGCACGATTCCCAGCGTCGCCGCCAGCGTGCCGCTCAGACCGGCCTGGCGGTAACCGACGAAGGTGGCGCAGTTGATGGCGATCGGTCCGGGCGTCGACTCGGCGATGACGACGACGTTCATCATCTCGTCGTGAGTGATCCAGCCTTCCCGCTCGACGCAGAGATGTTCAATCAGAGAGATCATGGCATAGCCGCCGCCAAACGTGAAAAAACCGACTTTCATGAAGACGAGCAGCAGCCTGAGCAGAATGCCGGGCTTTTTCATTGTCTCTCCTCCTTCGTCTCGCGCTCGCCGGCAGTTGAAAAGTCCGATCGACAACGAGCGCCCGCGTTTTGGCGGTTCCGTTCGTCGGGCGGGCACGTCCGTTCGACGGCGGCGGCCTGGTCTCCGATTTCCCGGGCCAGATCTTGAAGGGTCCGACGATCGACGTCGTAATGCATAAAATATCCCCGCCTCTGTCCGATGACGATGCCGGCCTCCCGCAGCACTTTCAGATGCTGGGATACGGCGGCTTCGGAAAGATCCAGCTCGCGGGCCAGCGCGCGTACGCAACGGCGATGTTCGAGCAGCAGCCTGACGATTTTCAGGCGCGTCCCATCCGCAAGCGCTTTGAAAAGAACCAGATGATCCATTTTGCACGCTCCTTTAATTAAGTGTCTGCGTAATTAAATTTTAGCGGGAGCTTCCGATGAAGTCAACGATAAAAACGTGGCGGATACAAACCGGGCTGCGGCGAAAGACTTTTCCCTTCGCCGCAGCCCGGTCGTACAGGTTTTCGATTTAACCTTATCGATCAAGAAACCGAACGGTCCCGCGCAAACGCGCCGTCCCAGACGATGCGGCGGTAGTTGGCGCGGTCGGTAGCGCCTTCGGTGGAAAAGCAGAGCACGCGCGAGTTTTCGTCGAGGCGCAGCTGCTCCTTGAGCCATTTCAGCCCGGGGCTGCGCAGGACCTCGGTCACCAGGCCGAAGGCGGAAGCGCCGCTTTCGCCGGAGATCACGCGCGGATCGCCGGGCAGCGGCGCGCCGAGGATGCGCATACCCTGCGCGGCCGGGTAGTCGGGCATGGAGACGAAGTTGTCGGCGCAGCGCCGCAGCAGCTCCCAGGCCGTCATGCCCGGCACGCCGCAGGCCAGCCCGGCCATGATCGTGCGCATGTCGCCGTTTACGGCATGGATCTTGCCGTCCCGCGCCGCGGCGGTGCGGTAGATGCAGTCGGCCTGATTCGACTCGACGATGGTGACGATCGGGCGTTCCGCGCCGTACAGATTGGCGAAGAACGCCGCCGCCGCGGCCGGCATGGAACCGACGCCGGCCTGCAGGAACACGTGCGTGGGCTTTTTGCCGCCCAGCTGCTCCGCCGTCTCCAGCGTCATGGTCAGATAGCCCTGCATGATCCGCAGAGGGATCTCCTCGTAGCCCGGCCAGGAAGTGTCCTGCACCAGCGTCCAGCCGTTCTTCGCGGCGGTATCGCGGGCCAGCGCCACGGTATCGTTGTAATTGAATTCCGTAATCGACGCGTCGGCGCCTGTCCTGCGGATGTTCTCGAGGCGCTCGGCGGCGCTGCCCTTGGGCATGTAAACGACGCAACGCTGTTTCAGCTTGGCGGCCGTCCAGGCCACGCCGCGGCCGTGGTTGCCGTCGGTGGCGGTGACGAAGGTGGAGCCGTCGATCTTCGCCAGCACTTCGGGGCTGGTCAGCTCCGCGAAGGTCAGCGAATCGGGATCGAGCCCGAGCCGTTCGGCGACGCAGCGGCCGAGGCAGTAGCTGCCGCCGAGCACTTTGAAAGCGTTGAGGCCGAAGCGGTAGCTTTCATCTTTGACGTGCAGCGAAGCGATCCCCAGTTCGCGCGCCAGATGCGGCAGGTCGGCCAGCGGCGTGGGGGCGTACTCGGGAAAGCTGCGGTGGAAGGCGCGCACCTTCTCGGCCTGAGCCGGACCGAATTGTTCCGCCGCCGCGGCGCCGGCGCCGCGCTCGTAATGAACCGCCTTGAACAGTGCCTCCATTTTCGTTCCTCCTTGAATGAACATCCTCGCGCCCTTTTTCAGAGCGTCTCGATCAGATGGGTATAGAAGCAGCACGCCTCTTCGACTTTTGCGAGAGCGCAGCGTTCGTCGGTCATGTGCGCCAGCTTGTATTCGCCGGGACCGAAGCCGATCGTAGGCACGCCCATCGCCACGGGAACGACGGCGTTGGTGCCAAAATCCCAGAAGTCGTAGCGGGCGGGCGCTTCGCCGAACGTCTTTTCATACGCGGCGTTACAGGCGAGCGTGAGTGGATGGTTCTCGCCGATCTTCCAGGGATCGTGCTCGGGCCGATAGACGAGCCGCGCTCCGTTCCAGCTGGTGTGGATCAGCGTGCCGGGTTCGACGGAAGCTCGTTTGCCGGCGGCCAGCGCCGCCAGTTCCGTCGCGACCTGCGCGGTGGTCTCGCCGAGGCGCAGGCGCCGGTCGAGATAGATCTCGCAGCGGTTGGGCACGGCGTTCAACGACGCCGTCTGGCAGGAGATGTGCGACAGCACGATGGTGCCGCCGCCGTTCTCGCGCAGTGCGGCGTTGAGGGCTTCGACGCGCTGGATGATCTCCGCCATCTCGTAGACGGCGTTGACGCCCTTTTCGGGCGCCGAGCCGTGCGCCGAAACGCCGTGCGTGACGAGGCGCGCCTGCACTTTGCCGGTGTGCCCGAGCGTGATCACGTTGTCGGACGGCTCGCAGATCACGCAGAAGTCGGGTCTGACGCCGCTGTCGCGGTAAAAATGTTCGAGGCAGACGCCGTCGCAGTACTCCTCGCAGACGGAGCCTGTCACCCAGACGGTCTTGCCTTCGAGCAGGCCAAGCTTTTTCGCCGCTCCCGCCGCGCAGATCGACGCGGTCAGGCCGCCTTTCATGTCCACGGCGCCGCGGCCGTAGAGCATGCCGTCCTCGATCTCGCCGGCAAAGGGCGGATGCTTCCATTCGTCTGCGTTCTCGGCCAGCACGGTGTCCATGTGCGAATCGAAGTGGATCACCCTGCCGCCGCAGCCGACGCGGCCGCAAACGTTGCCCGCGGCGTCGACGTAGGCTTCGTCATACCCCAGTTCCTTCATTTTGGCGAGGAGTTTCTGCGCCAGTTCGCCCTCCTGATCGGAATAGCTGCGCGTTTTCACGGCCGCGACGTAAAAATCCAGCAGGTCGCGGCGGTGCGTTTCGTTCCAGAATTTCTGAGCGATCATAAAAAAGCCCCCTTCGCGGATGATGTTCCCCGAACTGAATCAAGTATATTGATTTCCGCGCCGTAAAGTATCACAATAGAAGCGAAAAATGCAGCGTCATTGCGCAAAAACTTCCCCAACCGGTATGAGAGCGCATTGTGCAGAAAGATTCGGAGGAAGACCATGAGGCCCGCCAGGGAATACCGCAACATCGTTTTCGACATGGGACACGTGCTGTCCGAGTACGACTCGCGCCGCGCCATCGCGCGGTTCACGGACGACGAGGCCGTGATCAAGGAGATCCGTTACGTGCTGTACTGCTCCTGCGAGTGGCAGATGCTCGATGCGGGGCTCATCGACGAGGATACGGCGCTGCGGTACACGCTGCGCCGCCTCAGCTCCGACGCCGTGCGAGAGATCGCGCGGAAAAGCTTCGAGCACTGGGAGGATTACAACCTGTGGCCCAAGCCCGGCATGGAAGAAGTGGTCAAAGCCGTCAAAGCACGCGGCCAGAACGTCTACGTGCTTTCCAACGCGGGGATGCGCCTGACGCAGTGCTGGCGGCGCGTGCTGCCCTGCCCGGATCTGTACGACGGCGTCGTCTTCTCCGCGCCGGAACGGTGCGTCAAGCCGCAGAAATGGATCTATCGGCTTTTTTTCGAGCGCTACGGCCTGGACCCGGCCGACTGCCTCTTCATCGACGACCTGACATGGAACGTGCAGGGGGCCGTCGACTGCGGCATGGACGCCTGGCAGTTCGCCAGCGGCGACGTGGCCGAGCTGCGCCGCGTGCTGGAGCTGGACTGAAAAACTTCCGCGCCGCCGCGCGAATAAAAACGAGCGGCCGCTCGCACGTCATACGGTTGTTGATCGGCGGAACGGGGGTTACCTTTCGAAAGACTTCATCAACGCGGCGAAGTATTCGGGTTCTCCGGTAGAAAAATAGTCGTACCACGCGCTTACGGTCGCTGGCGAATAGAGGCCCAACCGTTCGATGATATATCTTGCCCAGAGCAGGGAGCCTGCCGAGCCGGCCGTTATCAGATTCCCGTCGCAAACGGCCGGGACGTGCCTGTAATGAGCCAGGCCGCCGTAATTCTTAGCCAGTCCGCTCAGGAAGGACGGCGAGTTGCTGGTATGCTCCCTGTCGTTCAGGATCCCTCGCTCGGCCAATCCCAATGTCGCGCCGCAGATCGCCGCGACTACGGCGTTTTTTTCGACCAGAGCGGCCGCTAGATCGAGCGCTTCTTTTTGTTCTTCTTTCAGCCACGCGTCTCCGCCGATCAGCAGCAAGGCGGAGACGCTGTTTCCGTTGATCTCTTTCAGCGCGGCGTCTGGGACGATCGTCAGTCCGCCTGCGGTATGAACGGGATTTTTTGAATTCGAAACGGTGAGAAGTTCGTATTTTTTCTCGGGCAGCATCTTCTGCAGCGACAGCCCCTGCAGCGCATAACCGTGCTCCCAGTCCGCCATTGCCTCGCATAAATACATGCATATTTTTTTCATTCGCGTTCGCTTCTCTCTGGATAAAATGTATGCTTATAATAACATGTCAGGCAATTTTGCCGCAACATGTTCATGGACAGGGAATCTGAACGCCGGCCGGTCCAGAAGCGTTTGAAAAATTTTCTTGTAAGGCTGCCCGCGGCGGGCTATGATCCGGGCAGGTCCAAAATTCGAATGGAATTCATTTGAAGGAGTCATTCACATGAAACGAATGCCCGCGGTTTTCCTCGGTCACGGCGATCCGATGATCGCGCTGGCCGACAACGAGCTGACGCGCCGCTTCCGCGCGCTGGGGGAGCGGATCGTCGCCGGATTCGGCAGGCCGAAAGCGATCCTGGCGGTCTCCGCCCATTGGTACAACGCGCGCACGTTCGTGCAGACCGATCCCGAGCCGCGTCAGGTCTACGACATGACGGGCTTTCCGAAAGAATTGTACGAGCTGAAGTACCCCGTCCGCGGCGACGCGGGGCTGAGCGCCCGCGTGCTGGCCGCGCCGGGGCTCGACGCGCGCGTCGACGACAGCTGGGGCGTCGACCACGGCGTGTGGTCGGTGCTGGTGCACGTGTTCCCCGAAGCCGACGTGCCGGTGGTGCAGCTGAGCGTGAACCGCTTTCTGGACGCATCGGCGTCCTACGAAGCCGGCAAAAAGCTGGCCTTCCTGCGCGACGAGGGTTATCTGATCCTCGCCAGCGGCAACGTGGTGCACAATCTGCGCCGCGTGGACTGGGACAACCCCGCCGGAACGCCCGAGGCGGACGCTTTCGACGAGTGGATCCGCGCGCAGGTGGGAGCGCGACGCGACGACGCCGTGATCGATTACAGGAGCCACGAGGACGCGGCCTACGCCGTTCCGTCGCCCGATCACTTCCTGCCGCTGCTTTACGCGCTGGGCGCGTCGGCCGGCGAAAAACCCTGCGTGTTCAACGCCGTGCGCACGCTGGCCGCCATTTCGATGACCAGCTATGCTTTCGGCATGGATGCTTGAGCTGCGCCGCCCGAAAATCTTTCGATACAAAATATCCAGCCTTCGCGTACGCGCGGGCTGGATATTTTTTCGCCTGGCGCGCTCACTCCGCGGCGGGCTGTTTTTTCATCGCCGCGGCGATGAAGGACGCGAACAGCGGATGGGGACGGACGGGGCGGGATTTGAACTCGGGGTGGAACTGCACGCCCACGAACCAGCGGCAATCGACGTTCTCCATGATCTCCACCTGTCCGCCGCTTGGACAGACGCCGGCCACTTTCATGCCGGCGGCTTCGTAACGGGCGCGATAGCGCTCGTTGAACTCGAAGCGGTGACGGTGGCGTTCGCTGACGGCGGCGACGCGATAGATTTCGTCCCGCGCCTTGGAACCGGCGACGAGATCGCAGGGATACGCGCCGAGGCGCATGGTGCCGCCCCGCACGACGACGCCCTTTTGAGTCTCCATAAGGTGGATCACGGGATCGGGAGTGTCGGGGTTGAACTCGCAGCTGTCGGCTTCGGCGAGGCCCAGCACGCCGCGGGCGAACTCGATGGCGGCGACCTGCATGCCCAGACAGATGCCGAGGTAAGGCACGTCGTGCACGCGGGCGAAGCGGGCGGCGAGGATCTTGCCGGGGATGCCGCGGGCGCCGAAGCCGCCGGGCACGAGGATGCCGTCGGCGCAGGCCAGCGTCTCGTCCACGTTTTCGGGCGTCAGCGTTTCCGAGTCGACGGGAACGATCGTGACGGCGGCGCCGTTGGCGATGGCCGCGTGGGACAGCGCTTCGTTGACGCTCAGATAGGCGTCCCTGTTCTCGGTGTACTTGCCGACGAGCGCAATGGTCACGGTTTGGGCGGCGGCGTCGCGCCTCCTCAGGAACTGGCTCCAGTCGCTCCGGTCGGGCTCCTTCGCGCCGTCGAGCCCGAGACAACGCAGCACGAGCGCGTCGAAGTTTTGGGCGCGGAGTACCTCCGGCACGCGGTAGATCGTGTCGGCGTCGCGCTCCTCGATAACGTTCTGCGGCGGCACGGAGCAGAACAGGGCGATCTTCTCGCGCGTCTCCGCCGTGACGGGCAGGGGCGAGCGGCAGACGATGACGTCGGGCTGGATGCCGAGACGGCGCAGCTCGTTGACGCTGTGCTGGGTGGGCTTGGTCTTCAGCTCGCCGGAGGCGCCGATGTAGGGCAGCAGCGTCACGTGGCAGTACAAAACGTTGCCCTTGCCGACGCGCGCGGGCAGCTGACGGATGGCTTCGAGAAAGGGCTGCCCCTCGATGTCGCCGACGGTGCCGCCGATTTCGGAGATGAGCACGTCGCACGCGGCGCCGAGCGCGGTGATGCGGCGCAGGATCTCGTCGGTGACGTGGGGAATGACCTGTACGGTGCGGCCGTCGTAATCGCCGCGGCGCTCGTTGGTGATGACCGACAGGTAGACCTTGCCGGAAGTGCAGCTGTTGGCGCCGCTCAGGTTTTCGTCGATGAAGCGTTCGTAGTGGCCGAGGTCGAGGTCGGTCTCGGCGCCGTCGTCGGTGACGAACACCTCGCCGTGCTGGAACGGGCTCATGGTCCCCGCGTCCACGTTCAGATAGGGATCCATCTTGAGGATGCCGACGTTCAAGCCGCGCTGTTTCAGCAGCATGCCCAATGAGGCCGCGGTGATGCCCTTGCCGAGCGACGAAACGACGCCGCCGGTGACGAAAACGTATTTTGCCATACAGATCTCTCCTTTGATGGCGGCGCAACCCTTATCTCCGCTGCGTGATTCGGTTTTGCGCCGCCGTGGTCGCGTCTCGAAGACGCTTAAAAAATAAGAACGCCCCCGCGGAGACGGGGGCGCGTGACGCCTAGACGACGCCGAGGATCGCCCTGAGGGCATCGGCGGCGCTTGGGAATTTGACGACGTTGTGGTTGAGCTGCGTACCGACGGAGATGAAATCGCCGCAGCCGAAGCTTTCCATCAGCTCGAGGTCGGCGGGAAGACTGCCGAGATAGAGCGGCCAGCGGCAGCCCAACGATCTGCACAGATTCTCGAGCCCGGCAGTGTCGGGTTTGCGGGCGATATCCGACGTGACGCAGCGTTCCTTGGGCAGGTCCTGCCAGCCGAGCGTCCGTAAGGCGCAGTCAAGCTCGTCTCGATCGCGCGAGGTGCAGATGCCCACGGGAAGCGGCAGTTTGTCCCAGCGCGTCGAAAAAAGCGGTCTTTCAAGGACGCAAGCTCCTTCCGGCAGGTCTTCCAGCAACGGCGCCTTGCCGTCGGTCGGTCCGAAGTAGATGTCGTTGTAAAGGGCGACGATAGTGCGGCAGTCGGCGGCGGAGATCGTGGACGTGAAATCCTCCATGCCGTGTCCGTCTTCGGCGGCGATCAGGCGGGCCTCCCATTGTTCCGGGGCAGGCAGCGCCTCGGCGAGACGTTGCCGTTCGCTCTTCATGGCCAGGGACAGAAGCGTCCAGGCTATGTCGCCGCGACTGCCGAAAATGTTGTGACGGCGCGCCGCCTGCAGGTAGGGCGCCGCGTCGACCGCCTCCGACGCTTCCCGCTTCAGCAGCTCGCTCCAGCTGAGCGAAAGCGCGCGGGAAAGGGCGGCGGAGATGCCGGCGCCGTCGACGAGAACGCCGTCGACGCTGAAGACGATACAGTCCGCGCGGCTGGGACTCAACAGCATAGATCACACTTCCTTTCGCAAAAGCTTCTCTCAAATGAAAGCCCCCTCGCCATCGGCGGGGGCAAATTTCTACGGGAAATATCATACCACATTCTTGAGCGGCTGAGAAAAACAGCTCCCAAAATTTGTGGAGACGGCCTAGTCGTCACCGCTGTTCTGGGATTCTTCGCGCAGCTTGCGGCGCAGGATTTTGCCGAGAGCGTTGCGGGGCAGATCGGTGACCAGCTTGATGCTGCGCGGCACTTTGTAGTGAGGCAGGCGCTCGCGGCACCATTCCGTCAGCTCGGAAGACGAGCAGGTGACGCCCTCCTTGAGGATGACGAAGGCGCGCACGATCTGTCCCGTAACCGAGCGCGACACGCCGACGGCGGCCGATTCTCTGACTTTGGGATTGGCGTTGAGCACGGCTTCGACTTCCTGCGGGTAGACGTTGAAGCCGCCGACGATGATAAGGTCGCTGACGCGTTCCTGGATGAAGACGTTGCGCTTCTCGTCGACGCGCACCATGTCGCCGGTGTTGAACCAGCCGTCTTGAAATTTCTCGGCCGTGATCTGGGGGGCGTTGAAGTATCCCGACGCCACGTTGGGGCCTTTGACCCAGAGCACGCCTTCGTCGCCAGTCGCGGGGGAGCCGTCGATGTCGCGCAGCTGGTATTCGATGCCTTCGAGCAGCGGACCCACGGAACCTTCGGGAGAACCACCCGTCGCCTGCGCTGCGAGGATCGGCGAGCACTCGGTCAGGCCGTACCCCTCGATGGGCTTGCCGCCGAGAAGCTGAGCGATGCGGCCGCGCAGCGAGGGCACGAGGCGGTCGCCGCCGGAGACCACGTATTTGACGCGGCGGGGCTTCCAGCCGGTCTTGACGGCGGCGCCGCAAAGGAAGTGCAGCAGCGTGGGCACCGTCACCAGCAATGTAGCGTCGCCTTCGTCGATGGCGCGCATGGTGCCTTCGACGGGCAGGAAGCTGTTGCGGATCACCTGAGGAATGCCGACAAACAGGGGCATGAAACCGGAAACGACGCAGCCGAGCGTGTGAAAGTTGGGCAGCACGTTGAGCATGGTCTGTTCGCCGATGTCGGGAAGCACCTGTTTCAGCGCCTGATCCAGGCAGGTGAGGATGTTCATGTGAGTGAGCGGCACGCCCTTGGGCGTGCCCGTCGTGCCGGAGGTATAGAAGATCGAGCAGCAGTCTTCGCTGGATTTGAGCGAAGGCACGGCTCTGAACTCGGGCAGCGGGCCCGTGGCTTCGAGAAACACGAGCGGGAACGGCAGCCCTTTGAGCCCCTCGGCATGTCCCTTCAACGCCGGATCGGCAACGATCACCGCCGGCATGGAATGCTCGATCAGCGCGCCGAGCGCCTGAGGTCCGGCCAGGGCGTTGAGCGGGGTCACTGAACCGCGCATTTCCCAGGCAGCCATGCACAGCGCCAGAAACGACGGACTGTTGGGCAGCATCGTCACGATGCGGTCTCCGGCGCCGAAACCGGCGGCCTGCAGCCGCTTTACGTTTTCCCCCACAAGACGGAACACGCGCTCCGCGGTCCACCATTCGCCTTCGTACCATGCCATCTGCCGAGGCGCCGACCAGTGAGCCGCAATAACGTCTTCCAGTCTCAATTTCTCTGCCATGGAAATACCCCTCCTGAAAAATTCCTTTGAACTCTCATGAATCCGCCGTAAAAAGCATAAGAAAACCTACGGGAAGAACTCCGCTGCATAAAAAACGGCGTTTCGAGCGCAAGCGGCAAACGTCGTAAAATCGTTTTTGGGCCGCAGCGCTTGTCCCTCGGCGTGCAAAAAAGAAAAAAAGAGACAAATTTTCCCCCTGAAAAAATGTCCCGACCGCGTCTCAAATGCCAGGCAATAGTGTATCATATACAAGATAAAGTGGAGCGATTTTTTTGAAATCTTTTCGCCCTTTCGTGGGATAATAGACGGCGAATGAAAATATTCAGCGTAGGAGGCTGATGGCAATGGCAGCACCATGGGTATACGTCAAAGATCTGAAAGAGCACGTGGGCGAGAGCGTCTGCGTGAAAGGCTGGATGTACAACAAACGCAGTTCGGGAAAGATCCACTTCCTCCAGCTCCGCGACGGCTCGGGAACCGTTCAGGGCGTGGTGGTCAAAGGCGAAGTCCCCGACGGACAGTTCGACGCCGCCAAGGGGCTCTGGCTCGAGGCCAGCCTCGAAGTCGCCGGCGTCGTCCGCGCGGACGGCCGCGCCCCTTCCGGCGTGGAGCTGACCGTGACGGATCTGAAAATCCTTCAGAACCCCAGCGAAGAGTACCCCATCGGCAAGAAGGACCACGGCATCGACTTCCTGCTCGATCAGCGCCATCTCTGGCTGCGCTCCAGCCGTCAGAACGCGCTGATGAAGATCCGCAACGAGATCATCTGGAGCTGGCGCTGCTTCTTCCACGACCGCGGCTTCATGCTCATGGACAGCCCCATCCTCACCGGCTCCATCGGCGAAGGATCCGACGGCCTGTTCGAGCTCGACTACTTCGACCAGAAAGCCTATCTGGCCCAGACCGGCCAGCTCTACGCCGAAGCGGCGGCCATGGCCTTCGGCAAAGTTTACTGCTTCGGCCCCACCTTCCGCGCCGAAAAATCGAAGACCCGCCGCCACCTCACCGAGTTCTGGATGCTCGAGCCGGAAATGGCGTTCTACGACAACAAGATGAACATGCAGCTTCAGGAAGACCTGGTCGCCGACACGGTGAAGAACGTCCTCGCCCGCTGCGGGAAGGAACTGGCCGCGCTCGAACGCGACGTCGAGCCGCTCGAGAAAGTCGTCGCCGGCCCGTTCTACCACCTCGACTACCGCGACGCCGTCAAGAAACTCAACGAACTGGGCAGCGACATCGAATTCGGCGACGACCTCGGCGCCGACGACGAGACCGTCCTCACCCGGCAGTACGACCGCCCCGTCTTCGTCGAGAACTACCCCAGAGACGCCAAGGCGTTTTACATGAAAGCCAACCCCGAAGACAACGGCGAGACCGTGGTCTGCTCCGACCTGCTCGCGCCCGAAGGCTACGGCGAGATCATCGGCGGTTCGCAGCGCGAAGACGATTACGACACACTCGTCGCCCGCATGAAAGAGCTGAAGATGGACCCCGCCGCCTACGACTGGTACCTCGACCTGCGCAAGTTCGGCTCCGTGCCCCACAGCGGCTTCGGCATCGGCCTCGAACGCACCATCACCTGGATCTGCGGCCTGCCCCACATCCGCGAAGTCATCCCCTTCCCCAGAACCATCTACCGCCTCAAGCCGTAAGCGACGGACGCTTTCGAAACAACACGCTCTCCCCGATCCTCGCGCGAAAAAAGAATCCGCGCTGCGGGATCGGGGAGAGCGTGTCCCAAGAGGGCTGTTGACAGAAGTTTGCTCCCAATGTAGACTCATAAAGTATATAAATATAAAGAATCATAAGATTCTGCATCAACGAAAGGAGCTTGTTTTTGGATGAAAAAACTGTTTCTGGCGGCTGCCGCCGCCGCGGTGCTTGCCGGTGCGGCCGGCGCGGCGGAGATGACGCAGAGCGGCAAGGGCATGACGGTGTGGTTCGACGCGGGCGGCTCGGTCGGCGAGCCGTACGCGACGACTGTGGTCAACGGCGCCAAGCAGGCGGCCGTCGATCTGGGCGTCGAGCTCAAGATCGTCTATTCGGACTGGAACCCGGAAAAGATGCTCGAAAACTTCAAGACCGGCCTGGCTGCCAATCCCACCGGATTCGTGGTGATGGGACATCCCGGCGACGATGCCTACGAGCCGCTGATCGACGAGGCGTTCGCCAAGGGCATGATCGTTACCTGCGTGGACACGGCGCTGCCACGTCTGCAGGGCAAGTATCAGGCGCGTGGCTTCGGCTACATCGGCACGGACAACTGGCGTCAGGGCGCCGAGATGGCGCGCGAGATCCTGCGCCGCGGCGGCGCCAAGCAGGGCGATCGCGCCTTCGTGTGGGGGCTGAAGCGTCTCGAAGGCCGCGGCCGCCGCGCTCGCGCGTTGCTGGAAGAGTTCGAAAAAGCCGGGCTGACCGTGGACTACCTCGAAATCTCCGACGAGATCAACAAGGACGCGGCCCTCGGCGCGCCGGTACTGGCGGGCTATCTGGCTTCGCATCCCGACTGCAGGGCGATCGTCGTCGATCACGGCGGACTGACGGGACAGCTGGGCAACTTCCTGCAGGCGGCGGGCGTCAAGCCGGGCGAGATCTACGCCACGGGATTCAGCCTCACTCCGGCAACGGTCAGTGGCATCGAGCGCGGCTACGTGAGTCTGACTTCCGAAGCGCAGCCCTATCTGATGGGTTACCTGTCGGTGCTGCAGATCGTCAGCACGGCCAAGTACAAGTTCGGCGGTCTGAACGTGGACACGGGCGGCGGCTACGTCTCGCAGGACAACATCGCGACGGTCGCGCCGCTGGCGAACGCCGGCATCCGATAAAGCGGCTTTTTCGCGGCGGGGAGAGTTTTTCTCCCCGCTTTTTGTTTATGACGGGGAAAATTTTTTTCGAATCGGAGGCGATGGAATGGCGTCATCATACGCGGTGGAGCTGCGCGGGCTGTGGAAGTCCTTCGGCGCGGTGTCGGCGCTGCGCGGCGTCGATCTGGAGCTGAAAAAGGGCGAGATTTTGGCGCTGCTGGGCGACAACGGCGCGGGCAAATCGACGTTGATCAAAATTCTGGCCGGAGTCCATCGTCCGGACCGCGGCGAGATGATCGTGGACGGGCGGCCGGTCGATTTCCGCGCATATTCGGTGTCGCAGGCACGGGCGATGGGGATCGAGACAGTCTATCAGGAACGGTCGCTGGGGGAGCGTCAGCCGCTGTGGCGCAACGTCTTCGCGGGACGGCCGCTGAAGAATCGGCTGGGCTTCATCGACGCGCGGCGCGAGAAGGCGGAGACGATGAAGCTGCTGTCGGACGTTCTTGGCCTGAAGGGCGCGGGGCTGCACGCCGACGCCAGCGTCCTTACGCTTTCCGGCGGCGAGCGGCAGGGGCTGGCCATCGCGCGGGCCATGTACTTCGACGCTTCGATCATCGTTCTCGACGAGCCGACCACGGCGCTGGCCGTCTCGGAGGTGGAGAAGGTGCTCCAGTTCGTGGCGCGCATCCGCGCCGCGGGCAAAAGCTGCATCTTCATCAGCCACGAGCTGCCGCACGTTTACCGTGCCGCCGACCGCTTCGCGGTGCTGGAGCGCGGGCGAATCGCCGTCGTGCTGGATAAATCCGCAGTATCGCTGGACGGGCTGATGCGCCGTCTGATGGCGGGAGGCGAAGGCGATGAACTGGCGTAATTACCGTCGCCAGATGCTGGTGACGCTGCTTTTGCTGGTGCTGTGGGGCGCGTTCGCTCTCGCCAGCCCGGTTTCGTTTGGCAGCGCGCGGCTGTATCGTTCCTTTATGTCCACCATTCCCGTGACGACGGTTCTAACGCTGGGCATGACGCTGCTGATCGTGGCGGGCGAGATGGACATGAGTTTTCCGTCTGTGTCGGCGGCCGCGGCCTTCGTCTTCGCCTGGGCCTACGCGAAGGCGGGGATCGATCCGTGGGCGGCGTTCGTCGCCGCGCTGGCGGCGGGCGCTCTGATGGGCTGGCTCAACGGTCTGCTGGTCGTCGTCGTGGGCGTGCCGTCGATCATCGCTACGATCGGTGCGCAGTTTTTGTGGCGCGGTCTGGCACTGCTGCTTTCCGACGGCGTGGCGATCCCGCTGGCGCAAGTGCGCGGTACGGCGCTGCATCAAGTTTTCGCGGGCCGTCTGGGCGCGTGGGGAGTTCCCGCTCAGGCGCTCTGGGCGGTGGGGGCGGCCGTCTGTCTGGGGCTGTTGTTGAACCGCCGCCCGTTCGGCGAGGCGCTGTTGTTCATCGGCGACAACCGCAAGACGGCGGAGATGATGGGTATCCGCGTGCCGCGCGTGCGCGTCGGCGCGTTCGTGCTGATGGGTTTTCTGGCGGCTTTCGCCGGGATGCTGGCGACGCTGGAACTGAACAACTGGTGGCCGACGCAGGGCGACGGCTATATGCTGTTGGTCTTTGCGGCCGTCTTCGTGGGCGGCACGTCGGCCTACGGCGGACAGGGAACGGTCTACGGCTCGTTCATTGGCTCCGTCGTCATCGGCATCATTGAAGCCGGCATCGTCAGCGCCGGGCTGACGGGCCTCTGGACGCGGTTTGTCCACGGGATGGTGATCATCCTTTCCCTGTCGGGCTACGCGCTGTTCGCCCGCCGCCGCTGAAAACCGAGGACAATGGAAGGAGCCCAATATCATGGAAGCGATTCTCGGCAACGTGATGGTCGACTGCGGCGACGAAACGGAACTGCAAAATTTTTACGCCGAGCTGCTGGGCTGGGAAAAGTGTGCGCTGTTTGGCTGCCCGGCGGTCAGAAGCTCGGGCGGCGTCGTCTTCCTGTTCATCGAGGAAGAAGATTACGCGCCGCCCGTGTGGCCGGAGGAAAAAGGGAAACAGCAGAAGCAGATGCACTTCGACTTTCAGGTGGAGGATCTGCCGGAGGCGGTGAAAAGAGCCGAAGCGCTGGGCGCGGTCAAAGCCGCGGCGCAGTTCGGCGGCGAACGGTTCGTGACCATGATCGACCCGGCCGGGCACCCGTTCTGCCTGTGCCGGAAGTGACCCGCGCGGCGTTTTTCGGAGTTTTTTCTCAAATATAAAAAACAACATGTAATGAGAGAGCAGTTCCTGCAATGAACCGCGGAAAATGTTCCACGCCTAGATATACAATCTAAGAGCACCATGAGAAGAAAATAAGCAAGGGCTCATAGTTTCCGGTAAAATGATGTTTACGCCAACAACCATATTACGAGGAGAACTATGAGATCCTATATTCATCTTACGCCATTCGATCGCGAAAAGCTCATGTTGCTTCACAATAACGGCGAAGGAATCTCCGAAATCGCACGCCGTCCTGGACGTCATAAATCGACGATCTCCAGAGAGCTGAAGAGGGACTCTTTTCCCGGATGTTACTCTTCGTTTGCGGCACAGGGAGCATATCGTTCCCGCAGAAAGGTTGCTGTCCCCGGCGAAAGCTCGACGACGGGGAGACTTTGAAGCGGGTACGGGAACTTTTCTGCTTCGGGCAGTGGTCTCCCGAACAGATCGCTGCCCGCCCGAAAGAAGAGAAAAACCCGATCTCCATCAGCTATGCGACGCTCTACCGCGGTATCTCCAGCGGCGCTTTTGTCTGTACGTACTTCAAGAGCGTCGCCAGTTCCGTCCAAAACGGCGGACTCGCGGCGTGTTTTGGAACATGTGCGGCCGGCTTGTGCGCTTGATATAATGGAACAGCCTTTTTCTGTCTCCGCGATCCTGCCCAAAGGAAGTGTTTCCGATGAACTCGATGAAATGGCTCATGGCCGGGGCGATGCTGATCTTCGGCTCGATCGGCCTGTTCGCGCGCCGCGTTCCGCTTTCATCGGCGCAGCTCTCGCTGTGGCGCGCCGCCGTCGGCGGCCTTTGCCTGCTCGCCGCGGCCGTGACGGTGGGCAATGGACTCTCGTGGAAGAGGATCCGTGCCAACGCCCGATATTTGCTCACGGCCGGAGCTTTTATAGGCATGAACTTGATTTTGTTCTTCGAGGCTTTCCGCTGGACGTCGATCGCCACGGGCACGGTCTGTTATTATCTGGCTCCCGTGTTCATGCTCTGTCTTGCGCCGTGGCTGCTGCGCGAAAAGCTGGAAAAGCGTACGGTCGTCTGCGTCTTCGTCTCGCTGTGCGGCCTGGCCTGCGTCGCGGGCGGCAGCGGCGGCGCGGGGAGAAACGACCTGCTCGGCGTCGCCTGCGGCGTCGGCGCGGCCGTCTTCTACGCCTGCGCGGTCATGGCCAACAAGTTCCTGCGCGGCGTCACGCCGTACGAGTCCACCGCCGCCGAGCTGCTGCTCGCGGCGGCTTTTCTCGCCCCCTACGTGCTCGTCGAAGGGGGCCCCCCGCTGGCCAGCCTGGACGGCGCGGGCTGGTCCTGCCTGGCGGCGCTGTGCCTGATCCACACCGGGCTGGCCTATCTGATGTACTTCACGGCGCTGCGCCGCCTGCCCGCCCAGACCACGGCGGCGCTGAGCTATATCGACCCGCTCTCGGCGGTCCTCATGAGCTGGCTGCTCCTCGGCGAATCGATAACGCCGCTGCAGCTCGCCGGCGGCGCCCTGATCCTCGGCGCGACGTTCCTGAACGAAATGAAAAAGGATTGACGCACAAAGTCCCCGCTTCCAGACGGAAGCGGGGACTTTGTGCGCGATGCGCGCTATTGATTGAGGAACGCCCAGGCGCAGGCGGCTTCGAAGGCCGCGCCTTTGCAGAGTTGAGATTCGTCGATGGTGAACTTGCAGTGATGGTGCGGCCAGTCGGAGCCTTTGGCGGCGTCGCCGCAGCCGATGAAGAAGAACGCGCCGGGGATTTTTTCGAGGTAGAAACTGAAATCCTCGCCGCCCATGGTCGGCGGCACTTCGCGCACCATGTCGGCGCCGAAGATCCCGCGGCCGGTCTCCGCTCCCAGCCGCGCCATTTCCGCGTCGTTGACGGTGGGCGGCAGGTTGCGGCGGTAATCCAGCTCGGCCGTGCAGCGGAAGGCCGCGCCGATGTTCTCGGCCATGCGGCGGATGAACGCCTCGCAGTCGCGGCTGATCTGCGGCTCGAAGGATCGGGCCGTGCCGATCAGCTCCGCTTCCGAAGGGATGACGTTGAACGCGCCGCCGGCTTTCATGACGCCGGTGGAGAGCACGGCGCTCTTTTGCGGGTCGAGCTCGCGGCTGACGAACGTTTGCAGCGCGCAGATCAGCTGCGCCGCCGCCACGGTCGGGTCGTGCGTCTGATGGGGCGAGGCGCCGTGCCCGCCTTGTCCGCGCAGCTTCACCGTCCACGAGTCGGAACAGGCCATCATCGGCCCGGCGCGCCAGCCCAGCACGCCCGACGGCAGCGGGCTCCACAGGTGCGCGCCGAAGATCGCGTCCACTCCGTCGAGCGCGCGCCCGTCTTCCACTACGGCCCGCGCACCCTGCACGAAATTGGCCGATTCTTCCGAGGGCTGGAAGATCAGCCGCACCGAGCCGCGCAGCTGGGTCCTCGCTTCGCAGAGCATCCGCGCCGCCCCCAGCAGCATGGCCATGTGGCCGTCGTGCCCGCAGGCGTGCATGACGCCGGGGCGCTGCGAGGAAAACGGCAGTCCCGTCTCCTCCGCGACCGGCAGCGCGTCGATGTCGGCGCGCAGGGCAACCCGCCGCCCGGGAAGCGCGCCCGCAATGTCGGCGATCACGCCGGTGGGCCGTCCGCGCGTGCCGACGGCGACGTTCTCGCAGCCCATCTCCGACAGCGCCGCGGCGATGTAATCGCTGGTCTTCACTTCGTCGAAGGAGAGCTCGGGAAAAGCATGAAGATGCCGCCGCCAGGCGACGACGGCACTTTCAAGTTCTTCGGCGCGGGTTTTGAAGTCAGGCGTTTTCATGGTTCAATTCCAGCCGATGGCGATTCCCACGCACATGAAGACCCAGCCGAGCAGCACCACCTTGACGACCAGCGGGAACACGAAACGGAACCAGCGGTCGAAGGGCACGCGGGTCAGAGCCAGCATGGCCAGCATGCCGCCGCCGGTGGGATAGCACAGGTTGGTGACGCCGTCGCCGATCTGGAACGCCATCACGGAGACCTGGCGCGTCATGCCGACGAGGTCGGAGAGCGGGATCATCACCGGCATCGTCGCCAATGCCTGGCCGGAGCCGGAGGGGATCAGGAAGTTGATCAGGCAGTGGGCGACCGACATCAGCACGGCGGAGGCGTAAATGCCGAGCCCCTGCAGCGGCGCGACCAGCCCGTGGATGACGGCGTCGGTGATGTTGCCGTCCTTCATGACGACCTGAATGGCCAGAGCCACGCCGATGGCCAGCGCGCCGCCGGCGACCGACTTGGCCCCCTCGATCATCAGCTCCACCATCCGGTTGGGACGGATACCGCCCACAAAAGCGCCGACGATGCCGATGAGCAGGAACAGCCCCGCCATCTCGTTCAGGTACCATTTCCATCTGAGCACGCCGAAGATCGTGAAGGCCATGCCGGCCACGAACACCGAGAGCACGGCCTTGTCGCGGGCGGTCAGCTCGTATTCCTCGATCGGCTTGGTCAGCGTCAGCCCCGAAGTGTCCGCGTCGGGAACAAGGCTCTTGGAAGGATCGCGTCGGATCCTGTCCATGTAACTGGTGACGTGGAAGCCCGTGAGGATGATGGCGCACAGGCAGTAGAGCGAGCGGAAGGCGATGCCCGAATAGATGGGCAGCTGGGCGATGGCGTGAGCCGTGCCGACCGTGTAGGGATTGATCGGCGACGTGGCGAAGCCGATGCCGATGCCGGCGATGGCCATGCCCGCGCCGACCATCACGTCGCCGCCGAGCGCCAGCGCCACGAACACGGCGATGGGCGTGACGGCGATGTTGTTCTCGAAGCCGACGGTCGCGCCGAGGAAGCCGAAGATCAACATGACGATCCAGATCAGCTTCCTGTAGTTGCCGACGCCGATCCGCTTCACCGCGTAGCCGACGCCGTGCTCGATGGCGCCCGTGCTCTGCAGCACTTTGAACATCGCTCCGGAGATGAACGTGATGACCACGACGATGCCGGCGTTGACGATGCCGCGAGGAATGGCCGTGAGGAACTGCATCAGCGTCACCGGCGTGGGATCGACCGCGTGATACGTGGTGGGATCGACGACTTTGCGTCCGTTCACGACGACGCGGTCGTACACTCCCGGCGGCAGGAAATACGTCAGGATCGCTACCGCGACGACGATCAGGAACAGCAGGATATAAGGATGGGGCAGTTTTTCATACCAGCGCTTCTGTGCAGTTTCCATCATAGAAAATCCCCATACCAGCGCTTCTGTGCAGTTTCCATCATAGAAAATCCCCTTTCTGAAAATAATGACGAACTATGAAACTAAACAATAGAATAGCATCACAAGAAGCCAAAATCAAGAATAAAACTGCACAATGCCCGAAAAGAATCGAGCAAAAACATTTTCAGTCAGCAAAATGCCTGAAGCGAAAAACAATAAACCGCGAAAAAATGCGGGAGCGGATAGCCGGCAGAGGCCGGGCATTCGCTCCCGCATTTTTTCGCGGCGTCCGGCGCGGGATCCCGCGCCGGCAAAACTAACGCCGTGAATTTTCCGAGAAGGGATCGTCGTCCGGGTCGTCGTTCCAGCGGTACTCGATCTGGCGCGCGATCTCCGCCGCCCGTTCGCGGCCGAAGCGGTCGGCGACGAAGCCCAGCGCCATGTCCATGCCCGCGGAAACGCCCGAGGACGTGTAGAATTTGCCGTCTTTCGTCCAGCGCGCGCGGTCGCGCCACAGGACTTTTTCGCCGCACGACGTGGCCCAGGCCAGCGCGCGCTTGTTCGACGTGGCTTCGCGCCCGTCCAGCGCGCCGCACCCGGCCAGCAGCGCCGAGCCGGTGCAGACGGACAGGCAGTAGGTGGAAGCGTCGGCCAGTTCCCGCAGCATGGCGAGAAACTCTCCGTTGCCGGCCAGCGGCCGCGTGCCCCGGCCGCCCGGCAGCAGCAGCGCGCCGCGCGGGTCGGCCGCCGAGAGCGGTTCGGTGAGGACGCGCAGCCCTTGGGCGTTGATCACCTCGCCGCCGCCGCGCGAGAACCAGCGCAGCCGGTAGTCGCCGATGTGAGCGAGGATCTCCGCGGGGCCGAAGACGTCGAGCGTCTCGTAACCTTCGAAAAGGAACGCGTTCACGTCGAGCGAACGTCCGGGCAGGTCGGTCTTCTCGCGGCGCAGACCGCGGTATAGTCCGTCCTCCACGGTCCCGGCGGCGCGGAAGCCGAGATTCTCGTAAAAACGGTTCAGTTTCGCGTTGTCCGCGGCGCAGTCGAGGCGCAGCGCGCGTTTTCCCAGCGCCGCCGCCCGCTCGCCGGCCAGCCGCAGGAACTCGCGTCCCGCACCGCGGCCGCGCAGCGACGAGACCAGGTTGTGCACGGACAGCGCCGGCAGCGGCGCGTCGCGCCAGCGCGGATCCTCTTCGAGCAGGACCGCCGCCGCGACCGCTTCGCCGCCGTCGTCGAGCACGAACAGTTTGCCCTCGCGCAGCATCCGCTCGTAGTAGCCGCGCGGGTAGACTTCCCGGTAGTTCGTGACGTTCCACTGCCGGATGCCCGTTTCGTCCATCCAGCGGATGCGCGCGTCGATCAGCGCTTCGATCTGTTCCAGGTCGCCGCCGCGGGCGGCGCGAAATCGAGAGGTCATGAGAAAATCCCCTGTCTGAGAACGTCCGTTATTCCGTTTTCAGCCACTCTGCGACGCCCTCGTCCGTCAGCTTGTTGGCGTCAAGGCAGTCCTTGACGTCGCCGGCGCAGTGGGCGCGGATCTTCCCCGCGCTGCCGCGCGGGCCGCTGCCGCCGTGCGTGCAGAACGGCCAGACCGTCTTGCCGGAAAAGTCGTACTGCGACAGGAAGCTGACGACGGCCTGCGGGCAGGTGAACCACCACACGGGGAACCCCAGCGCGACGCGGTCGTAAGCGGCGAAGTCCTCCACGCGGCCCGTCAGCTTGGGCAGCTCGCCGGTGAGCTGTTCTTTTTTGCCGACGATCACCGTGCCGGCGTAGCTTTGCGGATACGCCTTCTCCGTCTTGATCTCGAACAGGTCGCCGCCCGTAACGCGCGCGATCTGCTCGGCTTTGGCCCGGGTCGTGCCCGATTTGGAGAAGTACGCGATCAAAAGTTTAGCCATGAAAACCATCCTTTCCGCAAAAAATTTTCGCAGCGCGGCGGACGGGCGTTTGGCGCGAAGAACGCGCGCCCGGCTTGGCCGCGTCTTTATTGTATCATGCGGACCGTTTCTCCTGCGCGGCGGCGGGAAGAGACTTTTCCACAGCGCTCGGCCCGTTCCGTCTTTTTCGACCGACGACAAAAGCCGCCGCCGTCCAGCCCGCCGCGATAGGTTGATTGTCGGCGGAACTATGCACGCCGGGACGCCCGGGGCATGTGGAAAACGCGGTCTGATCTTTGGCTCCACGAGGACTTTTGAAACCACGATGCGAAGACTATCCACAGAAGAGGCACATTATCCACAAAATAATGTGTATAAGTCGGCTTGATTGTCGATAGTCTTTCCGCAATAACGCGGAGGTTTTCTGGCGATAAAAGTTTTGATACGTCCGTTCCTGGCCTCAAAATGAGCGGAGCCGCCGCGTCCGGCTTGACAACGCTCCGTTGCTTCGATATCTTCATGGGCAGGAAATTCTTGAAGAAGGAGGCGTTTCCCTTGCGTGACTCAAAAAAAATCTCTGCTGCGCCGCCGACCTGCGGACGCGGCCCCGCAGGCGCTTCGGCGGGAGCGGCGCGATGAGACGCGAAGCCGCCGCCCCCTTTTTCTCCATGCTGCGCGGCATGGCGGCTGCGGTCGCCGCGCAGCTTGCGGGCGGGTTCGAAGAAGCCGCGGTCCGCGACATGCTGACGCGGGCGGACGAAGCCTTTCAAGCCAATGTCCCGTCCATTCCCGAAGTCGGCGCCGACAACCCCTGGCTCAAGAGCCTCGTCGGCGTCGCCTGGCTGTCGGGCGTGTGGCTCCAACTGGAAAAGCGCGGCTGGAGCCTGCCGCGCATCTCCCTGGCGACGCAGAAAGCGCTGGCCGCTTTCGCCCAATCCAGCCTTCCCGCGGAAAAGCGTTCCGCCATGGGCGCGGCCATGTGCTCGCCGGAGCTGGCCGAAAAGATCGCCGCGCGCTCGCGCGAACGCCGCTTCCCTGACGACTGGCTCGTCGAAGCTGTGTTGCCGCGCGAAGGCGAATCCTTCGACGTCGGCTACGACGTCTTCAAGTGCCCCGTCGTCCAGTACCTTGAGGAGCGCGGCCTGCGGCGCTTCGCCGCCTGGTTCTGCCGCGACGACTATCCGCTCCATGCCGCCATGGGCGTCCGCCTCGAACGGACGCGGACGCTCGCCGACGGGGCGGACCGCTGCGATTTCAGGCTGAAACTTTGTGAAGAACCGTTCACACAGATCATGGAGTAGCCGCCGCGTTTTGCTTGACAAGGTCCCGCCGTTTGATTATCTTAAAGCGGCAAAAACATCTTTTGACTTTTTACAGGAGGCGATTTGTTTGAAGAACCTGAAACGGCTTTTGGGAGCGCTGGCCCTGCTGACGGTCCTGGCGGCTTCCGCCTGGGCGGCGCCCAAGAACGTGACGCTGGTGCTGCTCCGTCACGGCGAGAGCGAATGGAACCTCGAGGACCGCTTCACCGGCTGGTCCGACGTGCGCCTGACCCGCAAAGGCGTGAAAGGCGCTTTCAACGCCGGCATCGCCATGAAGAACGCCGATCTGACGTTCGACGTCGTGCACACCTCGCTGTTGAGCCGCGCCATCGCCACCGCCTGGCTGGCCATGAGCGCCCTGGACTGCCGCTGGCTGCCCGTGGAGAAGTTTTGGCGCCTCAACGAGCGCTGCTACGGCGACCTCGAGGGCAAGACCCGCACGGAAGTGGCCGAAGCCGTCGGCAAGGAGCAGGTCGACATCTGGCGCCGCAGCTACGACGTGCCGCCTCCGGCCCTGGCCTACGAGGACCCTCGTTCGCCCGTGCACGATCCCCGCTATGCCAGCCTTGACCGCCGCTTTATCCCTCAGGCCGAGAGTCTCAAGGACGTGATCGCCCGCGAAGCGCCCTATTGGAGCGACACGCTCGCCCCCACGCTCCGCGCCGGCATGAACGTGCTCGTGGTCGGTCACAGCACCGCCCTGCGCGCCCTCTCCTCGTGGGTCGAGCCTCACCTGACCCCGGAAGAGTTGCAGAAGCTCGAGATCCCCAACTCCACGCCCGTGGTCTACAATCTCGAGATCAGCGACGACGGTTTCAACGTCGTCTCCCGCGAAGTCATGAAGGTCGAAGACGTGCCTCTGCCGCCGCCTCCCGAGGCCGACAAACCCGCGGAAAAGCCGGCCGAAGCTCCCGCTCCGGCCGCCGGCAAATAACCGCGGACACAACTGAAAACATCGAAAACGAAAAAGCGGCCGAGGGGCGATGAATTGGACTTCACCGCCTTGCGGACGCTTTTATCGTTTCGTCATATTTTTTGAGTACGTTACCCGAACGCCGTCGACGACTGGCTCCAAGACAAAATGTTCCACGTGGAACATTCCGTACGATTTCGTTGAGGACTTTGCCGCGATGGCGGTATTTTCTGTCTACGGAAAAAAGCTCGCCTCACATCGATAACATCAAGAGGTCCCCATCGCCGCGATTCCCGCGATCCATTTCCGGAAATACGGGCATTGCCCCATTATGACATCCAGCCCCATATCGATTGAAAGCAGCGAACCGTTGATGATCTTGGCGTAACGTGGGATAAGAGCTTCAAGTCGCTTCGACGGCGCGGTTTCGGGAGAATCGTCGATATGTTCTGGAGTGGGGTAGGAATCCCGTATTTTCCGAACGCGGCTCACGACGTCATCATCGGCAATGAGGCGGAACGACTCCGGACGTGAAAATAGTATTCCCTCGAATTCGTGCACCATAAAGTGGAAGTGGCAGTTCGCTTCGCCGATATCGGCATCGATGGCGGACTCTATCGCCTCCATGCGCTCATAGAGATCCCGAATATCGGAGGCAATGCCCGGTGTATTTTCCGGCATGGCGAAATAATCGAACATGGTCGTCACGTATTCGCTACGATGCTGCCTGCAGAGCATGGTGAGTTCCTTCCTGATCTTCGCGTAGTCTCTCACCCCGCCCCTGTACTTCTTGACCGCCGTGCGCTTCGTCTGGCAGACGATCGGGACGACGATAATGCCGATATCGAGTAAATAAGGGTACAGCACTTTGTCGACAAAGGATTCTTCCGTCTGGCCTTCGCAATAAATATAGACCCGCGTCATTGTTAAGGCCGACCTCCCAGCAGATTCTTTTTCCACAGCTCCCCAGAGAGTAATCCTCCTCGAGCCACGCCTTCAAAGCGTCCGCGTCCAGCCGTTTGAATTCCGATCCGTTTTCGCCCCTGTCAACGACGATCACGTCTTCGGCGTCGAATTCGTTGAGCAGCTCGACGGACTGGGTCGATACGATGATTTGCTTTTCGTCCGCAAGCTGCCGTACCATTTCGGAAAAGATGGCGATCGCATAGGGATGGAGTCCCAGTTCCGGCTCGTCGACAACAATCGTGGCCGGCTGCAGTTCATGAGGCTGAAGAAGCAGCGTCGCCAGACAAATGAAGCGAAGCGTGCCGTCCGAAAGCTGGGAAGCGTTGAAGATGTCGTCGCAGCCGACCTGGCGCCATTTCAGCACGATCTGCTCCTCGTTGCCCTCCTGCGGTTCGAGAACGAAATCGGAAAAATACGGAGCGATCAGACGGATCGTCCGAACTATTTCATCGTAGTCCCGTTTATAGCTGTTTTTCAAGCGATACAGGAACGCGGCCAGATTCGCCGCGTCGTACATGAGGACTTTGCTGTTGGAAATATTGTGCTCCTGCTTGACCCTCGCACTCCGCCCCGTGTCATGAAAATGGTAGACCCGCCAGTTCTGTTTTTGCAGAATGGGAATGACGTACTGATCGATATTGTTGCCTGCGCCATTCTCCCACATCGATTCGCCGTGCCCTCGGCCGACGTTGCTCTCGTTCTCCCATTGTCCGTGATAACAAAAGTATTCCTTGCGGAAAATTAGCCTGTTGTCGTCGGTCGGGACCAGGATAAAGCCATAGGAATTATGACCGAAGAACACCTCGAAAGCGAGCTCGTCCGTCTCTTTACGGCCTTTGTAGAGAAGCGCATTTACGCCGCTCTGAGCGACAAAAACCTGGAGATTTTTCGACAGGATGTTCTGCAGCAGAGAAAAGGCGGAGATAAAGTTGGATTTTCCCGCGCCGTTGCTGCCGATAAGGACATTGATCCTGCCGAAATCAAGGTCGCAATCCTTAATGGACTTATAGCCGCTGATTTTCATCCGGCTCAGCTGATCGCCTTGCAAAAGCATGGATGTTTCACTCCCCTTCATGAGATCTTAAGGTAACGGACAGAGTCTTTTTCGCGGATCGCTTCGCGATTTCCCCGCCGCTCCCCCGCTACGATAAAATCTGCGTCTGGTCTTTGCCGTCGTCCTCGAAGACGAGATACTCGTCGAAGTCGAGCCACAGCTCTTCGCCCTCGGGGATCTGGCCGTAAGTGTGGCCGGCGGCGATCACGCGCACGTCGGCGGCGCCGATGCGCACGCGGCAGTCGTTGGTGTCGCCGAGATAATAGGCTTTGGCCAGCGTGCCCTTGAGCACGCCGCGGTCGCGGCGCATGACCATGTTCTCGGGGCGCACGGCCACCACCACGGGACCGCGCCGCCCGCCGCCGTACGCCATCCACTGGCCGCCGGGAAAGTCGACGCGCCCTTCCGAGGCGTCGCCGCGGATGAAGTTGATCTTGCCGACGAAATCGGCCACGAATTGATTGGCCGGGTGACGGTAAACGTTCGTCGGCGTGTCCATCTGCTGCACCGCGCCTTTGTTGAATACAATGACGCGGTCGCTCATGGCCATGGCCTCGGTCTGGTCGTGGGTGACGTAGACCACGGTGATGCCGAAGCGGCGCTGCATGTCTTTGATCTCGAAGCGCATCGATTCGCGCAGCTTGGCGTCGAGGTTGGAAAGCGGCTCGTCGAGCAGCAGCACGCGTGGATTGCACACCAGCGCGCGCCCCAGCGCGACGCGTTGCTGCTGACCGCCGGAAAGCTCGTTGGGCAGGCGCTTGACGTACTGCGTCAGGTGAACGGCCTCCAAAATGTCGAAGACGCGCTTCTTGATTTCGTCGCGGGGCAGGCCCTGGATCTTGAGCGGATAGGCGACGTTGTCGAACACGTTCATGTGCGGCCACACGGCGTAGGTCTGAAAGACCATGCCGATGTTGCGGCGGTTGGGCGGCACGAATTGCCCGCGGCCGCTGACCACCGCGTCGTCGATGAGGATCTCGCCCGAAGTGGGCTTCTCGAAGCCGGCGATCATGCGCAGCATCGTGGTCTTGCCGCAGCCGGAAGGTCCCAGCAGCGTCACGAACTCGCGATCGCGGAAGACGCTGCTGAACTTTTGGATCACCTGCGCGCTGCCGTAGGATTTGGTCACTTCGTTCAACGTAATCGAGGACATGCGAAAAGCGCTCCTTGTCTAAATCGAGAACTCGCCCTTGGTGAGCTTGTTGAGGATCCAGTTGACGACGGCCACCAGCCCGAGGATCCCCGTGGCGATGGCCGCGGCGGTCTGCTGGCTGTGGTAGGTCTGATAGGTGAACAGCTCGTAGCCGATCGTCTTGGTGTCGGTGGAGTAGAGCAGCGTCGACATGGTCAGCTCGTAGAAGCTGGGCATGAAGATCAGAAACCACCCCGCCACGATCGACGGCGCGATCAGCGGCAGCGTCACGTCCCTGAAACTGCGCAGCCAGCCCGCGCCGGAAATCAGCGACGCCTCTTCCAGCGACGGGTGGATCTGGCTCATGGCCGACACCACCGTGCGCATTCCCATCAGCAGATATTTGATCATGTAGGCGACGATCATGATCGTCAGCGTGTTGTAAATGTTGATGCCGAAGCGCCCCGACATCGTCATGATCAGCGCCAGGGCGATGACCACGCTGGGCGTTCCGCTGCCGACCGTGATCAGAAAGTCGGGGATGCGCCGTCCCTTGGCCTGCGTGCGCGTCAGCAGCCAGGCCATCGCGCAGGAGATCGCCATGCCCGCCGTGGCCGCCGCCGAGGCGGCGACGAGGCTGTTCTTGGCCGTGTCGAGGATGCCCTTGCGCGTGAAGAGGATGTGCCAGTAGCGCGTCGTGAAGTTGGAGGCCGTCAACGCCTTGCCGAGATTCTTCGTGAACGACGTCATCGCCACCGTGGCGAACGGCAGCACCACCACGACCAGCGCGAACAGCGCCACCAGGACCGTGACCGGCAGACGCCAGCGCCCCAGCTCGACGATGTTGGGGCGCGTCGACTTGCCCGACACGGTGATATACTGCTTTCTGCCGCACAGGAACGTCGACGCGTAAAGCACCAGATTGGCGATCAGCATCAGCGACACCGCCAGCGTGGTGGCGTCCGTCAGGCCTTCCGCCGAGCCCACGTAAACGTAGTCGATGATGCGCGTCGTCACCGTGTCGATCTGCCCCGGCGCGCCGATGATGGAGGGGATGCCATAACACGACGCCGCCGAGACGAAGACCAGCAGCCCCGCGGCGACGATCGACGGCAGCATGATCGGGAACGTCACCGTCAGCACCGTTTTCAGCGGCGAGGCGCCCGAGATCTTCGAAGCCTCTTCCAGCGAGGGATCCATCTTCTCCATGGCGCGCGAGATGGTGATGAAGGCGTAGGGATAGTAGAACGTCGTCAGCACCCAGACCAGCCCGCCGATGCTGTAGATGTTGAACGGGTTTTCCGCCAGTCCGAAAAGACGCGCCAGCCACACGTTCAGCGTGCCCACGCGTGGGTTGAGCAGTCGCAGCCAGGCCATCGCCCCCACGTAGGGCGGCACCATGTACGTCGTCACGAACAGCGTGCGGAAGAACCGCCGTCCGTACATGTCGGTGCGCCCCACCAGCCACGCCAGCGGAAAGGCGATCAGCACGCCGAAGACCATCGACAGCCCCGCCGTCGCCAGCGTGTTGCGCAGCGCCTCCCAGTTCAGCTGGTACGTGTAGATGCGCTCGAACGCGGCCAGCGAGAAGGCGCCGTCGGCGAAGAACGAACGGACGACCAGATAGCACATCGGAAACACGTTGAACAGAACCAGAAAGCCGACGATCGCGAGGATCAGCAGCGCCTTCGCGTCGAACCGGAAACGACGTGGATTTTGTATTGTTGGTGGATTCCCGCTCGCAAGCACCCAAACAGCCCCGCCTTCGGAAGATTTTGTCCGCGCGCCCCGCGGACGCCGGGCGCCGGAACGTCATTATTATACAGGAAATCGGAGCGCGAAAGCCTCCCGCGCTCCCCGACCGATCCATCATACGTTCATCGCCGGGTTCCGTCAAACGGAATCATTGCCACCAACGCAGAAAAGCCTGACGACCGAAACGGCCGTCAGGCTTTTCGCATAACTCTCTTGCGGAGGCGGGACTTCTGTTTTTTTCGATTCTCCGCCCTGCCGTGGTATTTGTTTGACCTTACTTGGCGGCGTTCTTGACGCGCTCTTCGAAGTTGGTCCTCAGTTCGGCGCGCTCGTCGAGGCAGCGCTGCCAGTTCACGGGCATGGAGTCGGCGACGATGTCCGCCGTGGCGATCGCGTCGTAGGGCGCTTCGGGATAATCCTTGCGCACGGAGTGCATCCATGCCTTGACGATGTACTTCTGCCCCTCCGCGGAGAGGAACCAGTCGGTCAGCTCTTCGCAGACTTTTTCGTGCCCGTGGGCGCTCCACTCGTTCTTCACGGTCATGATCGGCGAGGGCACGCAGATCGTGCCGTCTTCGGGATAGATCACTTCGATGGCGCTGTCTTCCTCTTCGCGCTTTTTCAGCACCGACTCTTCGAGGATCATGATCTCCTTGCATTCGCCCGTCTCCAGCTTGGTCAGCGCCACCGAACCGGACTCGACCATGACGCGGTTGGCGCCCAGTTTGTCGTAGTATCCGTAGCCGTATTTGTCCTTCAGCGCCGAGATGGCGACGAGCGCCGTGCCCGACGTGAGCGGGTTCGACATGGAACCGACGCCTTTCATGGATTCACCGGCGAAATCGCCGAACGTGCGGGGCACGTCTTCTTTCTTGTACTTCTCGGGATTGTACGCCAGGATCATGTTGCTGACGCGCACGGGATACCAGCAGCCTTCGGGGTCGTATTCGAAGGCCAGATGCGCCGCTTCCTTGGAGAGGTAGGGATGGAGGACGCCCTTCGCCTTGAGCTCCAGCGCGTAGGACGGGTCGGCCACCATGAGGATGTCGCAGCCCAGCTTTTGAGTGTCCATCTCCGCCGCGATCTTGGCCTGCAGCGTGCCGGTGCCGCCGTAGAAGAACTCGACGTCGTAGTCGGGGAACTTCTCCGCGAGCACGTCGGTCATCGCCTCGATGATGTCCTCGTACATCGAGGTGTAGATCGTCACCTTGGGCCTTTCAGCCGCCCAGGCCGCGCCTGCCGCCATCCACGCCGTCAGAATCAGAACCGCAAACTTTTTCATGTGCATCCTCCCGAACCGTTGATTTTTATGGTACGGCCCCAGTCTAACACAAAGAAAGGAAAAATGCAGACGCGCCTTTCGGCTTGCTGAAGCGTAAGGCCCGCTCCGGGCGCCTGCCATTGGAGCGGGCTTCAGTGTTATACTGACGCCGGACGGCGGGATCCCGTCCCCGGTCAAAAAAGTTTTCACACAAAAAGGAGTGGTTCCACATGAAAAAGTGCATTCTCGCGCTGAGCGTCCTGGCCCTGGCCGCCGGCTGCGCCCTGGCCGCGCCGCGGGGCAAAGCGCTCGTCGCCGTGTTCTCCAAGACCGGCGAGCAGTACAATGTCGGCGTCATTCAAGAAGGCAACACCATGATCGTCGCCAAGATGATCGCCGCTGCTGCCGGCGCCGACCTGTTCGAGATCAGGACCGTCAACGCTTACCCCGAAGGCTATGACGAAACCACCGACGTCGCCAAAAAGGAACTGCGCGCGGGCGTGCGCCCCGAACTGGCGGAGGACAAAGATATCGGCGCCTACGACACCGTCTTTCTCGGTTATCCGATCTGGTGGGGCGAAATGCCCATGGCCGTGTTCACCTTCCTCGAATCCCACGACTGGAAGGGCAAAACCGTGATCCCGTTCGCCACCCACGAAGGCAGCGGCATGGGGCGCACGCAGGAGTCGCTGCAAAAAGCCCTGCCCGACGCCACAGTCCTCGGCGGCCTTGCCGTGCGCGGCGCCGTCGCCCAGAACGAACGCACTCAGGCCCAACAGGCCGTGACCGAGTGGCTCGCGAAACTGGGGTTTTAAAAAGGCATTCCTTGTTGACTCAAAGGCTGATGCTTATCCTTAATCGGAATCGAATGACTTAACAGCGAACTGCTAGCGCCTCGAAGAAGCCCAGTCGCTTGCAGCCTCCAACGAACTATGTTAATGCTTTTTGTCAAAAATCAGTGTGACATATATCGCGTTTCCGGAGGCGTCAGGAACTTCCTGATGCAGAAGTGTGACGTGCGGTAAACGCCGCGGGATGTCACGGCGAGGAGGCGGAAGCCGCCTCAAAAGTTTTTTCCCTTTTTGCCATACCATGATGGCTCGAAAGGGCCGAAACCCTTTGGGACAAAAATATAAATTATAATTTGCATTATGTATTTATAAAAACCTCATCGACAGCGTCACGCAGAATTATAATTCGTTCGAAAAGCTCTGCGCTTTTTCAACCTGTCCGAAGAGGTTTTTATAAATGGCTGAAATTCAGCAAATTCTCGTGCCGGAGTATTTTCCCAAATTCCAGTGCAAGTGCGGCGCCTGCCGCTCGTGCTGCTGCAGTGGCTGGGGCGTTTGCGTGTCCCGGGACGACTACTTCCGCCTGGTGGGAATGAACTGCACGGCCTCGCTGCGCAAGCGTCTGGACCGGGCTTTTTCCGTGCTCCCCGACGCGACGCCCGAGCGTTACGCGGGGCTGAACCACGACTGGCGGGGGCGCTGCTACCTGCAGAGGGAAGACGGGTACTGCGCGCTGCAGCGGGAGCGCGGCGAAGCGGCGATCCCCGGCGTGTGCCGGCTCTATCCGCGCGGTCTGCGCGCCGCCTTCGAAGGGGAATGCGCCTGCGCCAACAGCTGCGAGCGCACTCTGGAGCTGCTTCTGGAGCAGCGGGAGCCGCTGCGCTTTTTGCTCATCGAAAAGCCCGCTTCGCTGCCCGACTTCCGGATCGGAGAGAATCCCGAAGCGGCCCGCCGCGACCGGGAACGGCGCGACCGTTGTCTGGCGATCTTACAAGATCGCCGCCGCTCCGTGCCGCAGCGTCTGATGGATTTGGGCGCGTTGGCCGGGCTTGCGGAGACGAGCCCGGAGCCCGACCGCGCGGAAGCGTTCCGTCTCTGCGCGCTGCTGTTGAGCGAGCTGGCCGGCGGCAGCCTGAGCCTGAGCGGCTATGCCAGCGAAGTTTTCGCCTTGTACGGCGTTCCTTTCGCGGCGGGCTCGTTCAAAGCGGTCTCGGCCGCGGAGCTCGCGCCCGCCGTGGAGAGATACGTCCGCTTCTCGGACGAATTCGCGGCGGATTTTCCCGTCTGGCCGACCTTTGCCGAACATCTGTTGGTGAATCACGTCTTCTTTGCCGGCTTTCCCGGCTCCGCCGCGGCGGAATCGATGAAAAAGAGCTCGCCGCTTTCTGCGCCGTCTACGCGCTGACGCGCTTCATGACCGTGGGCTGGACGCGGGAACATCGGAGCGCAGAGGCGTTGGTCGACGTCTGCGCCGCCGCGTTCCGCTTCATCGAGCACGGCAGCTTCGCCCGGAACGCGCCCATCGTCCTGCGCGAAGTCCGCGCCCTCTCGCCCGACGGCGTGGCGAAGCTGGCGCTGGGGTAAAAAAATGAAAACGCAAAGGCAGGAAAGGGAGAACGTTCTCCCTTTCCTGCCTTTGCGTTTCGTGAATCGTCCGGTTATTTGGCGATCTTCAGCGCGTGGTTCTTGGCGATCAGGTCGATGAAGACCAGATCCTGATCGTTGTCGTTGCGCAGCGCGTGGCTTTCGCCGGGGCCGGCGATGGTGACGGATTTTGGCCCGACTTCGATCTCCTTGCCGTCGCTGCCGGTGAAAACGCCCGTGCCGGCGATGATGATGTAGGTGTCGTCGTTATCGACGTGCGGATGCATGCCGATGGAAGCCCCCTTCTTCAGGGTCATCCGGCCGATCTCCTTGATGGCCTGATCGTCGGTGGCCTGCTCGCGGCGGAAGGCGAACTTGCCGTAGAGCACGCCCGTGCCCTTGCCTGCGCCGGCCTTCTCGACGTTCTTGTCGAAAAGGTCTTTCAGCTGGAAACATTGACCGGTGGGGTTCTGCGCGATCGCCTCGAGATTGGCGGCGTTGTTCTTGGCGATGATGTCGAGGAAGACGAGGTCTTCCTTGTAAAGGTTGGCGAGGCCGTGAGCCTGTCCCGGGCGGGCCAGCGTCATGTCGCCGGGGCCGACGACCCAGGCGTTGCCGTTGCCGTCGGTGAAAACGCCCTTGCCGGAGATGATCAGGTAGGCGTCCTCGTTGTCCTTGTGGGCGTGCAGGCCGATGTAGGCGCCGGGTTTCAGCGTCATCCAGCCGATCTCCTTGATCGCGTCGTCTTCGAGCGCCTGTTCGCGGCGGAAGGCGAACTCGCCGTGCAGCGTGCCCATGCCGCCGCCGGCTCCTTCCTTGTCGAGGACGAAGAGCTGTTCGGCCGTGTAGCACTGGCCGTGCTTCTGCGGCTTCAGCTCCACGGCGGCGAAGGCCGCGCCGGCGCCCAGCAGCGCGGCAGCGAGACAGATCCCAGTGAGATACTTCTTCATCAAAAACTCCTCCTTTGGAAATAAAGATAGCGTTAAGCATAAAAAGTATATATTTATTTCCCGAAAAACGCAAGATTTATGACGGCGCGGCGTGGAAAACGGCGTTGCCGATCGGATATTTTGATCGACGAAAAGCGTCAATCTCCCCTCCGTTCGATCCTCTGCAGGATCTCTTCCCATGTCTTTGCGGACTGAGCGCCTGAGAGCGTGTATTTTCCGTCGATGACAAATCCGGGCACGTTGCCGTCCATTCCGCAGCGATCGTTCAGCACGGCATTTTCCCGAAGGCGCTCGCCCCACTCCGGAGCTCCCCACGCGACCTCGAGCGCCTGGGGGCCGAGCCCCGCCGTCATGGCCGCTTCTTCGATCACGGCCTCTTCGGAAATGTTTTTTCCCTCTTCCATATAGGCTCTCCAGATCGCGCGCAGAAAATTTTCTCCCTTGCCGATGGATTTCGCGTACTCGGCGGCGAGCAGGGCCTTGTGCGTGTTGGAAAAAACGTCCCTGTCGCGGAAACGGACGCCGTAAGGCGCTCCCATCGCGTTCAGCATGCCGAAGAACTTTTCCGGTTCGGGGACGTGCCAGCTCATGGGCATCCCGCCTTCCGGCGCGTCGGGATGTATTTCCATAAAGAGCAGGGTCACGTCAAGATCGTAACGGCCGCGCAGACTGTCCAAAATCCCTTTGGCCAGGTAACACCATTCGCAAATAACGTCAAGGAACATCGTAACGCGGTGCTTTTTTCCGCTTTCGTTCATGTTTCCCTCCTCGTTGTCGTTTTTTTCGATGCGCAGGAAAGGACTCGCCCTTGTCGAGCCGAAACTGTAAAAATATGGGCGCCGCGCGGCAAATGCCGACCGGCGCCCTTGTTCCTTCCGTCCTCCGTATCCCCTGCCCCTGCATCACTCCTCTTCAAAGAACGCCAGAGTCCGCTCGCGGAAGGGTCTGTAATAATCCCTTTCCACCCAGAGCGCGTGCCCCGCGCCTTTCATGAAATTGCAGGCGGAACCGTTCGGTAGCTTGTCAAGGGCTATTTTGACCCGTCCTTCGTCGACGTACGCGTCTTTGTCCCCGAAATGAAGAAGGACGGGGCACGTGACCGTCTCCGGTTCGATCAGCCATTTGTCCCCTGCAGCCGAGATGTCGCGGTTGCCTCCATTGGGACGTCCGTGACCCGCGTCGTTTTTGAACACCTGTTCGACCCACAGACTCACCAAACCGTGCTCCACCGTCGCATAGTCGACTTCCGTATCCGAGCCGTTCACCCTTTGAAACACGCGCACGCAATACGGATAGGAAAGCGTGGTAAAAGGTTCTTTGACCACGGTCGACGGAAGCGTGCCGCCAAAACAGGGGCCGACCCACGCCATTCTTCGGAACAGTTCGGGACGCATCGCGGAAGCCCGGGCGGAGGTCATGCTTCCCCAAGACCAGCCAAGGACGTTCAGCTTGTCGGCATGCTGGCGCGCGCAGATTTCCCCGGCGACGGCGACAACGTCCTTCGCCGCGTTCTCCGTGTCCACATCGAAACCGTTCTCGTATTTGTCCGACAGCCCATAGCCGCCGTAATCCATGCACCAGACGTTATAACCGTTTCGCGCGAAATAGCGCGCCACGCTGTAATCCTTGTAATCGAGGTCAAATACGTGGTCCGACGACGTCAGCCCATGTACGCAAAGCAGGTTCTTCGCGTCGTAGCTGGCCGGACAGAAGCACCTGTTTACGAAGATCTTCTTGCCGTTGTCTTTTCTCCGTACAAAAACGCTTTCAAACGAGAACTCCATGAATGCCTCCTTTTTCACAATCCGAATTCGTTCGCCGCGACTCCCCGAAGTGCCCGCGCATCGTGAGCCGCGCGCCGTATCCGATGTCTGCGCGGCCCCTCCGGCAATCTGTGCGGACGTCCGCTTTTTCCCATAGAATCTTAGCCACCGCGTTCCACAAACGTACAGACCATTTTCGCGCCCTTTTCGCCCGCCTGCGTGACGGTCCTCATTTCTGCGAGGCGGTACGTTGCGCCTTCGTAGACGTACTCTTTCCCCACGGAATAGACCGCGCGGAAAACGTCGACCACCGGCGGCGGCAAACGGCCAAAATCGTCGAATTCAAGAACCAGGCCGCTGTCGTTTTTCCGCACGGTCCTCGCGGCCAACGAGGGCGCTCGCAGTTTGACGCGCGCGCCGCCCAACATCAGCGCAACGACGGCGACGATGAAAACGATGCAGTTCAGCGCTGTCATAACAGATTCCTCCCCGTTTGTGCCGGCTTAATTGGTTCTACCACTTTATTTGAGAAATAATCACACGCCGTTTCCTGCGTCTTTTTTGCCGATCCGGCCGGCCATCAGGCTGATCGTAAAATAATGCTCGTCGATCGCTGCGATGCCTGCCGCTTTGTCGTTATGGATGAAGCTTTCGAAGAGTTTCGTATGAGCTTCGTGCAGCTGCCGCATGCCCTTTTCGGGCATCGACTCCAGCACCTGCCGCACCCACCGCGAGTACACCTCGGAAATGCTGCTCATGACGATCGAAAGGATCTGGTTATCCGCCATTTTTACCAGAGCGTAATGGAACTCGTTGTCCCTCCGGATCCGCTCTTCCAGCGGCTGTTTCATAAAGTCGTCCAGTATTTCGGAGATCTTGCGCAGCTGGTTGTTTTTGTCGGGGTTGCCGAAAGCCAGATCGAAAACGGCCAATTCCGTGCTCTTGCGGTAGTCCGAAATCTCTTTCATGTCGATCTTCCGCAGCAGGAGCATCACGTCGAGAGCACGCTTGACGCTGCCGGAAATGCTGCCAGAAATGTAATTTCCCGAACCATGGCGGCTTTCGACGACGCCCATGTTCTCGAGAGCGCGTACGCCTTCGCGCACGGAGTTCCGACTGATGCAGAGCTCCGTCGAGATCTGCCGCTCCGAGGGGATCTCGCTCCCGACGACTGCCCTGCCTTCGCGGATCTCGCCGATGATGTAGTCTATGACTTTTTCGAACTCTCGAAGACAGGTCATCTGTTCCTCCCCTGACCAATTTTGGTCCTACCACTTTTCACCCGCACAATACTCCTAAAATACATCACTGTCAAGACGGCTATAAGACGCGGCAAAATTTTTCCGGCGTTAAAACGCAAAAATGACCGCCCGCGCGCTCCCGGGGCCGGTCATTTCCATCACATCACGTTAAAAACAGCGGCGCGCTCCCGTCAGACCAACGGCTGCCGCGGACTGCGGACGTTCAGCATTTCTTCTCCCGCCAATTCTATGAGGTAATAATGTTCGTCGATCGCTTCAAGCCCCGCCGCCTTGTCGTTGTGGAGAAGGCTTTCGTATATTTTCGTATGGGCGTTGTGCAGGCGGCGCATGCCCCGCTCTGGCATCGCGCCGAGCCCCCGCGTCACCCAGCGTCCGTAGATTTCGAAGATCGCGGACATCAGCATCGTCATAACTCCGTTGTCCGTCATTTCGGTCAGCAGATAATGGAACCTCTGATCCAGCCTGATCTGCGTCTCGATATTCTCTTGCGGGAAAGCGCCGAGGACTTCTTTCATCTCCGCCAGCTCGAGCCTTTTGTTCCGATTGCGGAACGCGAGGTCGTAAACTGCCAGCTCCATGCTCTTTCGAAAAGCGCCGACGTCGCGCGGCCCGACGATCCCCAGCATCCGCATGACGTCGAACGTGTGGGTGAAGCCGTTCGATACACTTCCGAATATATAGGGTCCCGACCCGGAACGTTTTTCGACGAGGCAGAGAGTCTCCATCTCGCGAAGGGCCGCGGCGGACTCGTTTTCGGAAACGCCGAGCGCCGCGGCGATCCTGCCGGCGGACGGAAGTTCCTCTCCGACCTTTATCCGCCCGGCGCGCGCCTGCTCGAAAACGTAATCCAGGATCCGCGCAAAGCGCTCTGGAACGTTTCTTTTCATCTCGGCCGCCGTCAGTATCTTCATGTCCCATCCTCCTTTCCGCCTCTTCCGGCGCGGCGCGCAAAAAAGCCGCACGCCGGTCAACGCGCGTGCGGCCCCATAGATTGCGGCTACTTGTTCAGGAAGTCGAGGATCGTCTCCCTGGCCTTCTTGTAGTAATCCTTCTCGAGGTACATGCAGTGGCCGGCGCCGTGCAGGTGAAGAAGCTGAGAACCTTCTGGCAGTTCCTTGGCCGCTTGGTAGACGCGGTCGATATTCACATAGAAATCGCAGTCTCCGGTAACGATCAGAACGGGGCACGGGACTTTCTTGGTTTCGACCGACCATTTGTCGCCGCAGCCGAGAATTTCCCTGTTTCCGCCGTTCGGGCGGCCGTGCTTGCCGTCGATCTTGTAGACATGGTCGCACCAAAGTCCTACGATTTCGGGCTCGACAGTGTCCATGTCGACGTCTTCATCGCTGCCGGGAAGATGCTGGAATACCCGGACGACGTACGGGTACTGCAGGAAAGTAAACGGATCCTTGCACTCGGCGGGAGGGAAAGCGCCGCCCAGGAACGGTCCCATCCAGACGATCTTGCTGATATGGGTACTCTTGTCGAGTTCGGCGGCCTTCGCCGTCGTCATGGTTCCCCAGGACCAGCCGACGACGGGGACCTTCTCGACCTTCTGGAGTTCGCAGATTTTCTCCACAGCGCAGAGGATATCTTTCGCAGCGTTCTCGGTCGTGACGTCGAAACCATTTTCGTATTCTTCCGAACGTCCGTATCCGCCGAGATCAACGCGCCACACCGTGTAGCCGTTTTTCGCAAAATATTCGCAGACGCTGTAATCCTTGTACTTGATGTCAAAAACGTGCTGGGTGTAGGTTAAACCGTGTACGAGCAGTACATTCTTGTCGCCCCAGCTGGCGGGACAGTCAAATTTCGTAAAGTACAGTTTCTTGCCATTGTCTTTCCTTGCCAGATCGATCACTTCGCAATTGTACTTCATAAAACCGTCTCCTTTCAGGTCTTTCGATGAACGCCGGATTCCCGGCGCTCTCTCGTTAAAACCATCATACTATGCGCGCTTTCTGTCCGCATTCTTCACATAACGAAACTGTCTCCATTTTGCGCAGTTGTGAAAAATGCTCATCTTTGGCCGTTTACTCCTCGATAAGCGTGTGCTGTCCGGCTTCCGGTTTTTCTTCCAGCATGTCGAGAGCTTTTTCCAGGCGTTCCTCGCGATATTTGAATTCCTGCTCCTTCGGCAGTTTCGGGTTCCCAAAGACGTGCAGGACGCTGTTGCCCCTGAGGATCCTGTGACTGCCGATCCCCTTGGAAATTTCCGTCAGGTTTGTCACGTGGATGACCGGGATGCCGGCGCGTTCGATCTCTTTCGTCATCACTGCACCGCAGCGCGAGGACGTGCCTCACGTGCTGGTGAGGATGACCGCGTCGACGTTCTGCTTGCGCAGGTCCGCGGCGATCTCGCTGCCGAATTTTTTGCCCATTTCCATCGGCGTCATCACGCCGGCCGTCGTGTAGTACGAATCCAGCAATTCGCCGATCACGCCTTTTTTCTTGAGATCGAGCGCCGCGTCCACGGGGACGAGGCGGTTTGGGTCGTCCAGCACGAAAGCGTTGTTGTAACCCTGGTGGCTGACTTCGTAGTCTTTCGCGTCAAGGCGCGTCACATCACCGATGCTGTATTTGTTGAAGGTCTTGGAGTTGGTCGGCACCATGCTGTCCGGATTGCCCTTGGGCACGAGGCCCCCGTCCGTGACCAGCGCGAGTTTTATCTCTTTCAGCGGTTTATGCAGCACCGGAAGCGGGATCTCCTCGTGATTCGGCATGCGAACTTCCGTCGCGAAGGGGCGGCCGTAATACTTGGCAAGCAGCATATCCACTCCCCTGCTGCTTGCGGGAACGGAATAATCGATCTCCACGGCGGGACCGGAGCCATGATAGCCTTCCTTCTTCCCGTCGCCGATTGGGCTCCTCTCCGCAAGCCGTTTGGCGAACGCGGCCAGCTTGGGAAGCGTTTTCCGCATGTCCGCCGCGCTGTTGTCGGTCTGCAGGATGTAGCAGCGGTCCTTGTAAAGGTCCGTGCCGGGATTTTCGGAGTACAGCGCCGTCACCGCGGGGAGCTTCATCTTCTCCGTCGCGTAGGCGGCCGAAGCGCCGCAGCCGATCCCGTAACGTCCCGCGTTAAAGCCTGGGCCGGCGATGAACAGCTGGGCGCCGTACTTTCGGAGCAGCTTGTCGAATTCGGCGAGGACCTCGTCCGTTTTTTCCGCGATCGTGTTGTCGCCGCAAATAATCGTTGCAACGATCTTATAATCGTCCCCCAGCTCTTTCTGGAGCCCGAGGCCGGGGCCTGCCGGCCCCTCTTTGACGGAGATGCCGACGCTCGCGGTATCTTCCGCCCCCATGCCGGCGAAGAACTGATTGATGTAATGTACTACTCTGATCGGTTCAGACATGTTGATTCCTCCTTTCCCGGTCATTTGGAGTAGGGAAGGTCCGCGTCCGTCGTCACGTAACAGTCGCCGAGCTGCGACCAGATCCCCTGATACGCGAAGTTCGTCGTATGCGTGAACGGGCCTCGCGCGTCCACGCCCAGCAGCGAAGGCACGTTCGTCCCCTCGCCGATCAGGCGCTCCACGCGCGGGTGATGCAGATCGTAGTTCCGGCCGCTGTTGATGACCGCGTCGATCCTTGGGTCGGCGATGACCAGCATGTCGCCCGGCCTGTCGTTGGAAACGGCGCTCAGATTCATCACGCACCGCATGCCCATCTTTTCCTCCCAGTTGAAGGCGAGCGCCTGATCCAGCTGGCAGTGCCCCATACCGGACTTGTTGACGATGACGCAGTCCGCCTTCAGCGTTTCCTTGCAGAGCGTTGCCGTCATCATGCCCATGGTGTCCTTGCCGTCGATTTTCATGACGTTGTTGGAGAAGACCACGCCGGCAAAATCAATATCTTTGCCGTGGCGTTCCATCAGTTCCTTGATGTAGATCTCTTCCTGCAGGAAGTAGTTCGGCTCCCAGTAGCGCCAGATCATCGCTCCGTCCAATATCTCGGTCGGCTGCACGACGATCGGCAGGAAGTTCAGCGCGCTCTGCCCGTACATCAGGAAGTTCCAGGTATCGTGCGAAGCCATGTGGACGACGTGGTACGCGACCCGGGGAAGCGGCTTGCCGTCGGGGCCCGGGCCTACCGGACCGAGCTGGTACGTTTTCGTCTCGTCCGGGGTTTTGCCGATGCCGAGTTTTGCCAGACGGACGTTGAGCGTCAGGGACGCGTATTTCAGCGCTTCCGCATAGCTCAGGTCGCTGACCCCTTCCGCCGGTTCGGCGTCCAGGATCACGTGGAAGTGGCGCGAAAAGTTCGTGTACCTGGCGCACTCTCCGCCCATGTCAAGATAGTATTTGACGTTGCACTTGGCGTAGTAAATGTCGGAAACGACCACGCCCTTGAGCGCCACCGTGCGTCCCTCGCCCACGGGGGCGAGTTTCCCCCAAATGCCGGGATACGACGTCTCGGGCGCGTCCGCTTTGCACCGGGGCTGCATGACGTCGTGGATGCCGAGGATGCGGCAGTTTTCGCCGGGACGGGCAAGTTTGATGTCCAGCTTTCCGAACAGCTCGCTGCCCGCCATATCCAGCAGTTCCTGTTTGTCGATGGTCAGAACGCCGTGATCGAGCGCCGTTCGGTCCCCGAACTTCACGTCTTTAATGTGGATGTAATCAATCTGCAATCTCTTGCTCATTGATTTCCCTCTCCTTTCCGTTTGCATCGTCGCACAATGTTTCGCCGGAACGCTTTCATACGTACATTCTCTATCCGCGCAAAAAAACAGACAATAGGCAAATGACGCCCATGTCTGTTTTCTTTACATATTATTAATCTGTTCAAAAAGCCCCCGACCACGCGCCGTTTAGACGGCGTCCTCGCACAGCCTGCGCAGCGCCGAGCAGACGATCCGCCGGCGGCGGCGGTACTCTTCCGGACGCGAAAGCCCCGCGAAACCGATCGGGCTTCCCACGCTGGCTCCCTTTTCGACGTGCCGAACGCCTGCGTTCCACGCGATCTCCGTAAGGTTCGCGATCTGCGCGGCCGGGATCCCGCGATCTTCCAGCGCCAGTACGATGCAGGCTCCGCACCGCGTGCTGGTCCCGCAGGTCGAAACGACAAGCACGGCGTCGATTGGACAAGCCGACGCGCAGTCGGCGATTTCCCTCCCTATCCGGCGCGCCGTTTCGGACGGCATCATAACGCCTGTCGTCGATAGAAAACGCGGGTATACGCCGCCGATCGTTCCCTCCCGGCTCATCTCCCGCAAAATATCCAGCGGAAGCAGGCGGTTCGGGTCTTCGTCGACGTCGCCGTGGTCGTACCCCTGATGGGACACTTCGTATTTGTCCGCTTCGAACCGCTCCGCCCAGCCGAAGCCATAGGCATGGAACTCTCGCGCGTTGGACGGCGGCAGGCAGTCGGGATTCCCTTTCGGCACCAGCCCCCCGTCCGTGACCACCATGATCCGCGCCGCCGCGAGCGGAACGGAAAGAACCGGCGTCACGTGCTCTTCCGGTACGGGCATTTTCACTTCCGAGCAAAACTTTTCCCCGTAATACTTGGCGAGCAGCATGTCGAGACAGCGTTTGGGCGCCGGCGTATGGTACGCGATGAACGGGATGACGCTATCCCGCGCCTCGCCCGATTCCTCCGTCACAGAATAAATGATTTCCGCCTTGTTCATGACGCCTGTACTCCCCCAATGTTTTTCGTCGCGCCGCTGCGTTTCGATATCTGTTTATTTTCGGACATGATGGCGTACATCTCGCTCTGTACGCGGAATATCTCGCTGACTTGCTCGAAATAACTCCTGTAATTGTCGCGCATCCCTGCATGAACCCAGTCCCGCATCAGCCCCACCAGAGCGTGAGCGTTCATTTTCGCGTAAACGGTGATCTCGTACTCGCTCAGCTTGAACCCGGACGCCGCATACACCATGTCGATGTTGAGTTTCCACAGTTCGAAGAAAAAATCCGTCAGATGCTGGTACAACGAATCCTGACCGTCGTATTGCATGCAGGGGTAGTAAAACTTCTTTCTCCGGTACATAAAACCGCACATGGACACAAACGTTTCGGGGATGCGCATGGGATCGTCGTAATTTTCCACGTTCTTCGCCATGTCGTCGTCCAGGATCCAGTTCATCAGCTCGTACTTGTCCTTGAAGTGATAATAGAATGTATTCCGGCTGATGCCGCAGGCTTCGGTGACGTCCTTTACGGGGATCTTCGAAAACTGCCTCTCCAGGAGAAGACTCTCCAGCGTCGAAGCGATCGCTTCCTTCGTAATAAGATTTACAGACATTTTCCGTCTTCTCCTTCCTGGCCGGTTCGGATCGACGCTGCATATCGTTTCGGCGCGTTTGGATATCGATATTCCCATGGAAATCACATACTTTTAACAATCTATTACATATATTTTATAGCACACTTTTGGTTTAAAAAAAAAGGGATTCTCCATTCTCCCACGTTATAATTTGCGCATATCGTGATACTGTACGATTTTTGTGCATTTTTTCGCATGTACGTCGTGGCTGTGTTAAAAATTCATACATTTCCAGAGTCTGTACGGTTCATATTTTTCCGCAAAAACGTACCATAAGGGGCGACGTCGGAACATCCTTTCATCAAATCTCATCGCGGCCTTTATTCCCTGCGCTTCCGGGGGGCACAAGGCGAAAGGAGACTTACCCGCATGTATGCATTGATTGCCGCCGTACCGATCTTGCTCACTATCGTCTTCATGGTCTTTCTGAACTGGTCCGCCAAACGGTCGCTGGTTATTTCATGGCTCGCGGCTTTTGCCGTCGCGTGCTCCGTCTGGGGCATGGGGATCGGAGAAGCCGCCGCCCGAACGGTCGCTGGCTTCCTGGCTTCTTTCGAAACAAGCGCCATCATTTTCGGGGCAATCCTGCTGATGAACGTGCTCAAGCAGTCGGGCGCCATGGCTTCCATCAACGGAATGTTCTCCGGCATCACCGAAGACGCGCGTCTTCAGGCTATCATCGTTGGCTACTGCTTCGCCGGATTTATCGAGGGAGCGGCGGGGTTCGGCACGCCGGCCGCCTTGGGCGCGCCAATTCTGATCAGCCTGGGGTTTCCTCCTCTCGCCGCGGCGGCGATCTGCCTCGTCTGCAACTCGACGCCTGTCAACCCCGGCCCCGTCGGCGTGCCGCTGCTCACGGCTTCCAAAGTCGTTGCGGACGCGGTAAAACATCTCGGCGGCGATCCCGAAAAATTCACGACGGTGCTGACGCGCTGGGTCTGCATCCCGAACATGATCGGCGGTCTGTTTATCATCATGGCCATCGTCTTCATGATGTGTAAGGTGTTCGGGAAGAACCGTTCGTTCAGGGACGCCGTCCCTGCCGTTCCGTTTTGCCTACTCACCGGCGTCGTCGTCGGCTCGATCTACATCGTCATGTCGTTCTTCGCCGCTCCCGAATTGATTTCCATGACGGCTTTCCTCGGCGGCATGATCGTGATGATGTTCTGCGCGAAAAAAGGCGTCTGCGTTCCCAAAAAGGTCTGGACCTTTGACGGCTACAAAGAATGGGGTGAGTTCTCCTGGCAGTCCACCACAGTCGTCACATCCGTTAAGGACAAGGGCATGAAACCGCTTCTGGCCTGGGGGCCCTATATCGTCATCGGCGTTATCCTGGTGCTGACGAGACTGAACGCTTTCGGCCTCAAAACCCTTTTTAACAATGATCCGTTCATCCTGCGCGTCGGGAATATCCTCGGCTTCGAGGAAATCGGCTGGAACTTCAAGTTCCTGTACAACCCCGGCATCATGCCCTTCGTCCTCGTCGCAATCCTGACGGTCCCGCTGCACCGCATGTCGCGGGAAGAGGCCAAAATCGCCGTCGCAGATTCCGTGAAAAACTGGTCCGGCGCGGCCACAGCCTTGCTGTTCGGCGTCGCCATGGTCAACCTGTACCGCTACACGTCGAGCGCGCCAATCGGAGCAGCCATTGCCGGAGTCGCGGCGGACGCGGAGTTTACGTTCAAGAACAGCTCGATGCTCTACGTCATGGCCGACGCACTGGCGAAGCTCTTCCAGGGGACTTACTTCATTATCGCCCCGCTCATCGGCGTTCTCGGAGCGTTCATGTCGGGTTCCTGCACGGTGTCAAACACGCTGTTCGCTTCGTTGCAGTTCGAGACCGCGACCCTCGTCGGCTTGTCCCAGGTCCTCATCGTGGCGCTCCAGACCATGGGCGGCGGCATCGGCAACATGATCTGCGTCAACAACATCGTCGCAGTCTGCGCCACCACTGGCACGAACGGCAACGAAGGCAAGCTGATCCGCACGAACATCTTTCCCTGCCTGATCTATGCCGCCGTCGTCGCAACGGTCGTCGGGCTGCTACTGGCCGCCGGCGTCGATCCGATGCCGGAACTGCTGGCAAAATAACAAGCGCACGGAGCAGGGTTCAAACGGCGCTTTATACTATTTCTCAATTAAAACGCCGAACACAGAATCACTGCGGGGGAGATTCCCAAAGCGAGTTGCGCAGACCGCACAGCGGTCGAGATAGTCCTGAGCGACTGAACTTCCCTGCAGCACCTTGTAAACTATGTAGGCGTTTTTTATCGAGGGACAATATTAACGAAAAAACATGGAAAACGCGCCAAGCCGCGGGCAAAACGTTTTGCCCGCGGCTTGGCGCGTTTTTATCGAAAAAAGCGGACCGGGGGCGCTCCGAGGGGGTGAACGTCTCCCGGTCCTGATGAGGAGGTGGAACCTGTTCCTCTGGACGGCTGATTTTATATGCGTCACATGGCTTGCCGCATGTACTCTTCGATGACGCAGGGGGCCTGCAGGGTCAGGCTTTTTTTCACGTCGAGGATGCGCTGATTGGACGAGCCGCGAAAACGCAGCGAGAGGTCGCGCTTGTCGCGCTCGAAGCGTCCGTCGACGAGCACGTCGATCTGCTCGAGCAGGGCCATGCGGTCCGCCCAGGCCGGATTCTTGCGGTCGGTCAGCTGCTCGAAGGTGAAGCCGGTGAAGGCCCACACGTTCAGTCCGCGCCGGCGCGCCGCGCGGGCCACTTCGGCCAGGGCGCGCGCCTGCAGGAACGGTTCGCCGCCGGAGAGCGTCAGCCCCTGCTGCAAATGCAGCGAATCGAGCTGGGCGATCAGATCGGCCGAATCCATCTCGAAGCCGCCGAAGGGGTTGTGCGTGCAGGGATTGTGGCAGCCCGGGCAGTTGTGAAAGCATCCCTGCGCCCAGATCACCGCCCGCAGCCCCGGCCCGTCGACGATGCTGTCGCGGGTCATCGGACTGGCGAGGCGGATCTTCATTTTCCGCCCGCCTCTTCCTCCGTTTGACACTGATTGTGCTTGACGCGGTCGCGGACCTCGGCGCGTTTGGCGTTGTTGAAGCGGTCCAGCGTTCCCACGAGGTAGCCCGTGATGCGGCGGATGCGCTCGAAGCCGACGGGGCCGTCGCTCTCATGCCGTCCGCAGTGAGGGCACACGTCGCCGGGGATGATGCCCGTGTAGCCGCAGACGGGATCGCGGTCGACGGGGTGATTGACGCTGCCGTAGCCGACTCCTGCCTCTTTCATGGCGCGCACGATGGCTTCGAAGGCTTCGGGATTGTTGGCTCCCAGACCGTCCAGTTCCACGTAGCTGATGTGGCCGCCGTTGGTCAGCGCGTGGTAGGGCGCTTCGCGGGCGATCTTGTCGAAGACGCCGATCTTGTAATAGACGGGCACGTGGAAGGAATTGGTGTAGTACTCGCGGTCGGTGATGCCGGGGATCGCGCCGAACTTTTTGGCGTCGAGGCGGGTGAAACGTCCCGACAATCCCTCCGCCGGCGTGGCGATGAGCGAGAAGTTCAGGTCGTACTGTTCCGAAGCCTGATCCATGCGCTCTCTCATGTGGCGGACGATCTTCAGCCCCAGCTCCTGAGACTCGGCGCTCTCGCCGTGATGCTTGCCCGTCAGGGCCACCAGGCACTCGGCCAGGCCGATAAAACCGACCGTCAGCGTGCCCTGGTGGATCACGTCGCGCAGTTCGTCCTCGTCGTTCATGCCGTCGGAACCTTTCCACACGCCCTGTCCCATCAGGAAGGGAAAGTTCTTGACGCGGCGGCGTCCCTGGATTTCCATGCGTTCCAGCAGCTGGTCGACGACCAGGTCGATCTTGCCGTCGAGATCTTTGAAGAAGGCGTCGAGATCGGTCGCGCCGCCCAGCGCCTGCCCGTGGACGATGCCCAGGCGGGGCAGATTGATGGTGGTGAACGACAGATTGCCGCGGCCGCTCACCGTCGATTCGCCGCAGCGGTTGCCGACCACCCGCGTGCGGCAGCCCATGTAGGTGGCTTCCGTGTCGGGGTCGCCGGGCTTGTAGTATTGGGCGTTGAAGGGCGCGTCGAGGAAGCTGAAATTTGGGAAAAGCCGCTTGGAAGTGACGCGGCACGAAAGCTGAAGCAGGTCGTAGTTGGGGTCGCCGGGATTGTAGTTGACGCCCTCCTTGACCTTGAAGATGAGGATCGGGAAGATCGGCGTCTCGCCGTTGCCCAGTCCCTTTTCGGTCGCCAGCAGCAGGTTGCGCGTGACCATGCGCCCTTCCTCGCTGACGTCGGTGCCGAAGTTGATGCTCGAGAAGGGGACCTGCGCGCCGGCGCGCGAATGCATCGTGTTGAGGTTGTGGATGAAGGCTTCCATGGCCTGATAGGTGCGGTGGTCCGTTTCGGCGAGGGCTTCCTTGCGGGCGAAAGCCTGAAGTTTGCCCAGCTCCGCCTCGCCGGTTTTCAGCGACGCGGCCAAGATGTTCCGCTCGGCCTCGTCCCGTTCGGCGTCGTCCGTCAGGCTGATGGCACGCCCCGTTTCGGTTTCGGCGCGGGCTTCCGCCTCTTTGACGGCGGCCTTCGCGTCGAGGTCGCAAAGCAGTTCCAACGCCTTGGCGAGATTGCTCACGTACAGCTTGCGGAACGTCTTGCGCACGCCGTCGGCGATGCCGTAGTCGAAATACGGGATGCTCTGGCCGCCGTGCTGATCGTTCTGATTGCTCTGGATGGCGATGGCCGCCAGCGCCGCGTAGCTCATCACGTCCTGCGGCTCGCGCAGGAAACCGTGCCCCGTCGAGAAGCCGCCCTTGAACAGCTTGCGGATGTCGATCTGGCAGCAGGTCAGCGTGCCCATGTTGAGGAAGTCCATGTCGTGGATGTGGATGTCGCCCTCGTCGTGCGCCCTGGCGTGGGCGGGATGGATCACGTGCGTCTTGCAGAACTCGCGCGAGACGGCGCTGCCGTATTCCAGCATCGTGCCCATGGCCGTGTTGCCGTTGATGTTGGCGTTTTCGCGCTTCACGTCGGCGGTCTTGGCGTCGGCGAAGGTGATCTCCTCGATGGCCTTCATCAGGCGGGTGTGGGAGTCGCGCACGCGCGTGCGTTCGTTGCGGTAGGTGATGTAGGCCTCGCTGGTGCGGGCGTGCCCGTTTTCGATCAGCACCTTGACCACCATGTCCTGCACGTCCTCGACGCTGGGCGAGCCGGAGGCGTACTTTTCGTTGAGGCGGCGCACGACCTGCGACGTCAGCCCCTCGGCGATGCGGAAATCGGCGGCGGTTCCCTCTTTCTCCGCCACGGCGGAGGCGGCGAGAAAAATAGCGCGGGTGATGCGGTCTTCGTTGAAGGGCGCCAGACGGCCGTCCCTCTTCTTGATGGTCTCGATCACTTGAAAGGCCTCTCTTTCCAAGAGCGAAATGCGGCGCCCGCAGCGGGCGCGCGAAAAACGGGACGAAGCGGACAGGCTTGCCCGGGATTTTTCGCTGCCATCATACACCATAAAAACGATCTCGTAAAGACAAAAACGCTATATATATTGTAGATTTTAACATTAAGACCCTAGATATGGACATGAACGGCGGGACGCAACGTGCGAAACAGGCGGCTAACGGATCTCCGCCGTCTTTTTCTCAAGCGCTTCGTTGCGAAAGTAGAGCAACGTGTCGATCGAAACCATCGTCACGTTCACGACGTAAAGCGCGACCACGCTCCAGTGCGTGGCGCCGTCCAGCAGGCATTTGCCGATTCCGGCCAGATAGCCGACGATGATGACGACGAGAAAAAGCAGACTTTTGCCCCTGCTGCTGCGCGAGGTCCACGACTTGTAGATGGAGATGGGCCAGGCGGCGCCGAAGCAGATCAGCATGGTGATCTCGAGAAGCGATTTCAAAAACATGATTTCAGTCATTCCCTTTCTCTGATTCGTTTTCTTCGGGGCGATAATCCTGCGTCCAGCGCTGCGGATCTTCCGGCGCGAAGCCGTGACGGAAGCCGGGGCGCGCGAAGCTGCGCTCGACGAACGCTTGCAGCGCCGGGCGGAATTTGGGATGCGCGCAGTTTTCGATCAGCGCGCGGGCGCGCTCGTAGGCCGTGAGCCCGCGCAGATCGGCGCAGCCCTGTTCGGTGATGATCACGTGAGGGTCGTGTTCCGTGTGGTCCACGTGCGCCACATGCGGGACGATGCAGGAGATCGTTCCGTTCTTCGCCGTCGACGGCGTGGTGAACACCGAGAGCGCGGCGTTGCGCGCGAAGTCTCCCGAGCCGCCGAGGCCGTTGACGATCTGGCAGCCGCCGATGTGCGTGGAGTTGACGTTGCCCTCGAGGTCGACTTCCAGCGCCGTGTTCACGGCGATGACGCCGAGGCGGCGGATCACTTCCGGCGAGTTGCTGATCTCCACGGGGCGCAGGATGATCTTGTACTTGTACATTTCCAGACTTTTGTAAAAGGCGTCGATGCGCTCGGGCGAGATGGTCAGCGCCGTCCCCGAGGCGAACGAGACGCGTTCCGTCTCGATCAGGTCGAGCACGGAGTCCTGCAGTACTTCCGAATAGATGGAAAGGTTGCGGAATTTGGACTTCTGTAGCCCGCCCAGCACGGCGTTGGCCATGTTGCCGACGCCGGACTGGATCGGCGGCAGCTTGCGCGGCAGCCGGCCGCAGGCCACTTCGTTCTCGAGGAAAGCGACCAGGTAATCGGCCATGATCTGCGATCTCGCATCGGTCTGCGCCAGATGGCGCGTCGAGTCGGGGATGTCGGTGACGACCACGGCGGCGATCTTGTCGGGGCGGCAGCGGATGTAGGGCATGCCGACGCGGTTGTTGGGGCGCACGATCGGGATCGGTTCGGTCTCCTTCATGCGGCGCGGGCTGTACACGTCGTGCATGCCTTCCAGCTTGACGGGCTGGGCCGTGTTGACCTCGACGATCACCTTCTCGGCGTATTCCGCCAGCACGTTGGAACAGCCTACCGACGTGCTGGGGATGATGTTGCCCTCGTCGTCGATGCCGATCGCTTCGATGATGGCCACGTCGATTGTGCCGAAGTAGCCGTTTTTGATCCAGAAGGGCACCTGGCTGAGGTGCATGTCCACGTAGGCGAGGCGGTCGTCGTTGGCCAGCTCGCGCACGCTCTGGTTGGTCTGGTAGGGATAGCGCCGTTCGAGCACGCCGGCGCGCGCCAGCCGCCCGTCGAGCTCGTCGCCGACGGAAGCGCCGGTGATCAGCTTGATGCGGATCTTCTCGCCGCGTTCGGCCCGGCGGGCCAGCGCCATGGGAACGGCCTTGGGATACCCGGCCATGGTGAAGCCGCTCGTGCCGACGGTCATGCCGTCCTTGATCAGCTCGGCGGCCTGCGCCGCCGACATGGTCTTGCTCTCTGCCTCGCGATTGCTGATGCGGTTGTACACGTTTTTTCCTTCCTTTCGGCGCGGCGCCGTCCCATGCGAAAAAAAATTCTTCCGGCATCTCATGCCGAAAGAACGTCCGCTGCCGGGGCCTCGATCAGAAAGAAAGGTCTGAAGCAGCACACACGTTCCGTCGCTCGCGAAAACTTTTTTGTGCTCAGCGCGGCAAGTCTTCTGGCTCAAGCCCATGGAGCCTTCTCCGCCTTCCCATGAGCGCGAAGCTCACAGTGGCGCGTGGAGAAGCGGGGGCTTTTACAGCGGCGGGACCGCTCGGGATTCTCACCCGATTCCTTTTTGATCGAGGCGCAACGCCTCGAACCGTGCTGATTATTCGATTGGGTTTCTGAGACAGATTATAGCAGAAAAAATGGAAGCGGGAAAAAAGAACGTTTTCCCCGCTTCCATTTTTTTGTTCGGGAAAGAACGGTGTCTGATGAACGGCGGAGCGAGGATTACCGTCCGCCCTGGAACAGCTCGCGCTCCATCACGTCGATGATCTCTTGGGCGGCTTGCGTGGGCGGCAATTTGCCCGCGGTGACCTCCTCCTCGATGCGCGCCTTGGCGGCGGCGATGGCCTGGTTGGCGCCGATGAGGTTTTCCAGATGTTCTTGCGCCATGTCGTTGACCCATTTGAGCACTTGTTCTTTGCGCCGTTTTTCGAAGACGCCGTTGCCGCGCACGGTCCTGAAGAACTCCTCGACCACGCCCCACATCTCGGGGATTCCCTCGCCCGTCAGCGACGAACAGGTGTAGGCTCGGCTGACCCAGCCTTCCGTGGCGGGACGCAGGTAGTGGAGCATCATGTCGAAGTCGGCGCGCGCCGACAGCGCTTTGACTTTGTTGTCGCCGTCGGCCTTGTTGACGAGGATCGAGTCGGCGATCTCCATGATGCCCTTCTTGATGCCCTGCAGGTCGTCGCCCGCGCCGGTGAGCGCCACCATGAGGAAGTAATCCACCATGTTGCGCACGGTCGTTTCGCTCTGGCCGACGCCGACGGTCTCGACGAGGACCACGTCGTAGCCCGCGGCCTCGACGAGCAGCAGCGTCTCGCGGCTCTTGCGCGTGACGCCGCCGAGCGTGCCGCCCGAAGGGGAGGGACGCACGAAAGCGTTGGAGTGGCGCGACAGCTTTTCCATGCGCGTCTTGTCGCCGAGGACGCTGCCCTTGGTGACGGTGCTGCTGGGGTCGACGGCGAGCACGGCGACGCGGTGCCCGTGATCGCACAGCCACGAGCCGAGCGCTTCGATGAAGGTGCTTTTGCCGGCGCCGGGCACGCCGGTGATGCCGACGCGCATGGATCTGCCCGTGTGGGGCAGCAGCTTTTGGATCAGTTCCTGCGCCGTGGCGAAGTGTTTCGGAGCGTTGCTTTCGATCAGCGTGATGGCCCGCGACAGGATCGCGCGGTCGCCGTTCAGGATGCCCCGCGCGTATTCGTCGACGGAGAGATTGCGCCTCACGGGCTGGACGTTGGCGGCCGTGGGACCGCCGGTGTCGTCCACGCCCTTCGTCACGAAACAGGCGAATTCGCTGCCGGCGTTTTGCGGCTGCCAGTCGGGCTGGTACGTGTTGTTTTCGATGCTCATCGGTTTTTTCTCCTTTTCGGGGGAGGAGGCTTCTACTTCGCGGCTCCCTCCTGGGCGGCAAGACGCTTGTTCAGCACCTGCAGCATCTCGCGGGCGGCGGCGGGGATGACCGTACCGGGGCCGAAGATGCAGGCGGCGCCGTGGTCGTACAGGAATTGGTAATCCTGCGCCGGGATGACGCCGCCGGCGACGACCATGATGTCGCCGCGGCCGCGCTTTTCCAGCTCTTCGACGAGCTGCGGCAGCAGCGTCTTGTGGCCGGCGGCCAGCGAGCTCATGCCGACGATGTGGACGTCGTTGTCCACGGCGTCCTGAGCGGTCTCGGCTGGCGTCTGGAACAGCGGCCCGACGTCGACGTCGAAACCCATGTCCGCGTAGGCGGTGGCGACCACCTTGGCGCCGCGGTCGTGACCGTCCTGCCCCATCTTGGCGACCATGATGCGCGGGCGGCGCCCTTCGCGCTTCTCGAAGTCGTCGGTCATCTGGCGGACTTCCTTGATCACTTCGTCGTCGGCGAATTCGCTGCTGTACACTCCGGAAATCGAACGGATCACGGCTTTGTGCCTCCCGCACACTTTTTCGATGGCAAAGGAAATCTCGCCCAGCGACGCGCGCGCGCGGGCCGCTTCAACTGACAGCTCGAGCAGGTTGCCCTCGCCGCTTTCCATGGCGTGGGTGATGGTGTCGAGGCACTGCCGCACTTTTTCGGGATCGCGGCCGGCGCGCAGCTTTTCGAGGCGCGCGATCTGCGCCTGGCGCACGGCGGTGTTGTCGACGTCGAGAATGTCGAGCGGGTCTTCCTTCTCGAGCGGGAAGTAATTGATGCCGACGATCTTTTCGTTGCCGGAGTCGATGTGGGCCTGGCGGCGGGCCGCGGCCTCTTCGATGCGCATCTTGGGGAGGCCGGTGTCAATGGCCTTGGCCATGCCGCCGAGGCTTTCGACTTCCTGAATGTGCGCCCAGGCGCGGCGGATCAGCTCGTCGGTGAGGGCTTCCACGTAGTAGGAGCCGCCCCACGGGTCGATGACCTTGCAGACCTTTGTCTCGTCCTGGATGTAGAGCTGCGTGTTGCGCGCGATGCGGGCGGAAAAATCCGTGGGCAGGGCGATGGCTTCGTCGAGGGCGTTGGTGTGCAGCGACTGGGTGTGTCCAAGCGCGGCGGCCATGGCCTCGACGCAGGTGCGCGTGACGTTGTTGAAGGGATCCTGGGCGGTCAGGCTCCAGCCCGAAGTCTGCGAGTGCGTGCGCAGCGCCATGGACTTGGTGTTCTTGGGGTCGAACTGTTTGACGATCTTGCCCCAGAGCATGCGCGCGGCGCGCATCTTGGCCACTTCCATGAAGTAGTTCTTGCCGATGGCCCAGAAGAAGGAAAGACGCGGCGCGAAATCGTCGATGCCCAGTCCGGCCTTCATGCCGGTGCGGATGTACTCGAGGCCGTCGGCCAGCGTGTAGCCCAGTTCGATGTCGGCGGTGGCGCCGGCTTCCTGCATGTGATAGCCGGAAATGGAGATGCAGTTGAACTTGGGCATGTTGCGCGAGGTGAAGGCGAAGATGTCGCCGATGATGCGCATGGAGGCCGCGGGGGGGTAGATGTAGGTGTTGCGCACCATGAACTCCTTGAGGATGTCGTTCTGGATCGTGCCGCTCAGGACTTTCATGTCGACGCCCTGTTCCTGCGCGGCGACGATGTAGAAGGCCATGACGGGCAGCACGGCGCCGTTCATGGTCATGGAGACGGACATCTGCCCCAGCGGGATGCCGGAGAAGAGAATCTCCATGTCGAGGATCGAGTCGACGGCCACGCCGGCTTTGCCGACATCGCCGACGACGCGCGGGTGGTCGGAATCGTAGCCGCGGTGCGTGGCCAGGTCGAAGGCGATGGAGAGCCCCTTCTGGCCGGCGGCGAGGTTGCGGCGGTAGAACGCGTTCGACTCCTCGGCCGTGGAGAAACCGGCGTATTGGCGCACCGTCCAGGGACGGGCGACGTACATGGTGGGATACGGCCCGCGCAGGAACGGCGGGATGCCGGCCATGGAACCGAGATGGTTCATGCCGGCGTAGTCGTCGGCGGTATAGAGCGGCTTGACGTCGATCTGCTCCATGGTGCGCGTGCACAGTTCGGAGACGGAACGGCCCGTCTCCCTGAGGACGCGCGCTTCCCAGTCCTGACGCGATTCGGCGCGGCTTTCTTCCTTGAAGGCGATCTTGGTGAAATCAGGATTCTGATACATGGTTCTAGCACATCCCCTTTTTCTTCTGCATGGCGGTGAGGACCTGGAGGCAGTTGGCTTTCACGTGGATGAAATCGTCGACGCCGGCATCGAGATAGCTCTGTTTGAACTCGGGCGCGGGCGCGCCGGCGAGGAACACGGTCATGTCGGGGCGCTTCTCCTTGATCAGCTTGGCCAGCGGCGGCACGAGTTCGGGATAGGTGTCGTCGGTCGAACAGATCACGGCGGCGTCGGCACCGCTTTTCGCGGCGGCCTCGGCGGCCAGCTCCACGGTCTCGAAACCGTCGTTCTTCAGCACCTCGAAGCGAGCCACCTCGAAGAAGCCCGTGCTGAAATCGGCGCGCGGCTTGTGCTGCGGGATGGGGCCCATGTTGGCGAGGAAAACTTTGACGTTGCCGCCGGTTGTGGCGGCGTAGTCTTCGGTGCGCTTCCTCAGCGCTTCGTACTGTTCGGTCCAGCGGTGCGGCTCAAGCGGCGCGACTTTGAGTTCGCAGGCGCCGGCGGCGTCGAGAGTTTTCCACAGATCGGACAGCAGCGCCTCGGCCGCGAACGCCTCGGCGGCGTGGACGACCTGGCCGCCCTTGCCGCATTTGGCGCTTTCGGCCACGTCTTTCAGCGCCTTGGCGAGGCAGTCGGGGCAGCGGCGTTCTTTGATCTCCGCCACTTTGGCCTCGCGGGCGGCCTTGAACTCGGCTAGGTCGCTTGCGGGCACGTCGAGCGGCGTTTCCGCCATGTTGGCGTACATGTTGTTGCCGACGGCGCGTTCGGCGCGGGTGGCGAGCTTCTTGAAGCGGTCGGCGAGCACGGCGCCGATCTCGTTCTGGATCAGGCCGGACTGCAGCGCCTTGACGATTCCGCCTTCGGATTCGATTTTCTGGAACAGTTCCCAGACGCGGTCTTCGACCTGGCGGGTCAGTGTCTCCACGTACCAGGAACCGCCGGCGGGGTCGACGGCGGCGTCGAAGTTGAACTCGGTCTGCATCATGATCTGCTGGTTGCGGGCGATGCGCCGCGCCTGCTCGGTGGCGGGACGGACGGCCCAGTCGAAACAGTTGACGTTCATGGCGTCGACGCCGGCCACGGCGGCCGAAAAGGCCTGCGTGGACGTGCGCAGGATGTTGACGTAGGGATCGTAGACCGTCGCGGTGAACGGCGAGGTCTCGGCGAACACGTTGACCTTGGCGCTCTCGCCCTCGCAGCCGAAGGCGCGCGCCACGTGCGCCCAGAGCACGCGCAGGGCGCGCAGGCGGGCGATCTCCATGAAGAAGTTGGCGCCGAGCCCGACTTCGAAGCGAAGATGGTGGGCGGTCGCGTCGGGGGCAATGCCGCGCTCCGACATGGCGCGGATCACGGCGACGGCGTCGGCGAGCGCGCAGGCCGTCTCCTGGACGGCGGACGCTCCGGCGTTGGCGTAAATGCTGCCGCGGATCAGGATCGTGCGCAGCGCGCACTGATGGTTCTCGGCCCAGAGCAGCGTCTGCGCCATCTCATCGTACAAGCTGTCGAGCGAGCGGCTCAGCGAGCCGTCGCGGGCCAACGAGCCGACGGGGTCGGCGCCGACGCAGCCTTTCAGGCTGGAAAGCGCGACGCCGTGCTTTTCGCACCAGGCGGCGATCATACCCAGCATCGGCAGGGCCGACGCGCCGGCGGCGATGTGCAGCTCGTGCGCGCTCGGATCGGCGGCGGCGAAAAACTTTTCCAGATGTTCCAGCGCGCAGATGCTGACGCCGCGACGCTCGCGGGCGGGAACGTCCATACCGTGCGTGCTGGAGTAATCGAGCACCGGGTGGATGGCCGTGGCGCCCCTTTTCAGTTCCTCGGCGGCCAGTTCGCCGGCTTGGCGCGGGCAGCGCGCATCGACGCCCTGGGCGATCTCCCAGAGACGATCGTGCTGCGGCGCGCTCTTGACGCCTCTCAAAAAGTCCTGCGCTCCGGGAAAGGCATGGCAGTCTTTCAGATTCTCCACGTCCGCGGCCGTGTAGATGGGCTGAAGTGTGATGCCCTCGAACGTCTTCGTGAACATTTTTTTGTCGAAGGGCGCCCCCTTCAGAGCCACTGCGGCGGCCTGCTTCCACTCCTCGTACGTGGGGACTTTGAACTCGTCAAAGGTGACAGGAGTGATCGGCGCAGATTTCTGCTGGTCTTTTTCCATGATGAATCAAATCCTCCCTGACGCTGAAAATTTTGCCCGTTTCCCCGCTGTCGGAAAAAATTCAGCGAAGAGAACGCGCTTGCGCGGCGAAATCCCGCCCGCGCAAGATTCGCTCTCTGTTCCCCCCGTTTCAGGCCGGTATCCTGACTCGCGCGCAGCGCGCTCACAGTGGCGGGGCCGCTTTGGTCTTTCACCAAATTCCCCGGGCTGAAACTGCATATCATGACTTCTCATTCTACAATAAAAATTCCCTCGAATCCACCTCAAAAGGGCAAAAAGAAACGTTCGGAAGGAAAAAGACGGTTCAAGTTTCAGTGTTGTATTTCGCGCCGCCGAAAAGACGCGAGAGAGAAAACGAACGGCGGCGGCCATGGCTGTCCAAAGAATTGTTGTTTTCTCTCATGTGCGGGCATTTTTCGTCTGCTAGAATCAGGGCGTGGTTCCCGGAGGCGTCCGTAAGCCTCCGGCGGCAAAGGAGGTCTGTCTTGCATGAAAAAAATATTGGCGTCGAACGTTGTCCTGCTGACGATGCTGTTCTTCTTGTCAGCCGCGCGTCCTCTGGCGGCGATGAGCGTCAATTTTTACGATCTGTCGGTCGAGATCCCCGAGGGCTGGTCCTTCAGACAGGGCGAACAGGTCCTGATCTACAACCAGAACGAGAGCGCCGCCGTCATCGTCGACCAGGCCGCCACCACCCGGAGCGGCACCGTCAAGAGCGTGGCCGAAAATCTGGCCGACGCGGTGGGCGTGAAAAAGAACGACATCCGCCGCGACAAAAAAGGCTCGCTGCGCCTGGATTTCGTCCAGAACGGCGAGCCGGTCAACGTCCGCGTGCTGGAAAGCCGCGGCCGCATCCTCATGGTCTACGTCTTCGGCAAAGACGCCGAAGCCAACAAAATCGCCGCCTCCATCGGCGAAAAAAGCGCCGCCGGCCATTGACCGTACGGCGACAAAAATACGCTGCGAAAGGGTCGCTTTGTCCCCCTTCCGCAGCGTATTTTTTATCCGGCACGCGAGCCGCCGCCCAAAGGCGGGCTGAACGGGACTCTTGGCCGTCTGTTTTGCCCCGCTTCGTTTATAATAAGGCCGTTTTCACGCCTCAAAATTTACGCTCTCAAGGAGAATCATCGATGACAGATCCTTTTCGGACGAAAGAGTCCGCTTTCTGCGACTATGCGGAACAAATCATAACGGCTCATCGCGCCCGCGGCCTTGCCGTCGCCGTCGTCGATCGGAGCGGTACGGCCTATCAGAGATTTTTCGGCTTCCGCGACGCGGCGCGCCGCCTGCCCGTCGGCGAGAACACGATCTTCGGCCTGGCCTCGGTGACCAAGTCTTTCACCGCGCTGGCGCTGATGCAGCTGGCGGAGCAAGGGCTCGTCGATCTGCAGGTGCCGGCGTCCGCCTACTGCCCGGAATTCAAAAACGGCGGGCAAGCGCCCGTGAGCGTGGCGCACTTCCTCAGCCACAGCGGCGGCTATTTCCCCATGCCGCGAGCGCTGCTGCCCGACCTCCTGAAAAAACTGGGCGTCGATCCGCGCTCGCAGGAAACGGCTTACGACGACCGCGTCGCCCAGGCGGCGGTCGAACAGGTCGCGCGCGGTCTGGACGCGCCGGCGCCGCGGCTGGGACGCCCCGGCGAATACATGAGCTACTGCAACGACGGCTACGGCATCCTCAGCGACATCGTCCGCCGCTGCGGCGGCGAAGGATCGTACGCCCGCTACGTGGAACGCCGCATCCTCGGGCCGCTCGGCATGGGCCGGAGCACCTGCGAGTTCCTGCGTCCCTCCGAAGACGCCGACACGTCGCTGCTGTACAGCGACGATCTCGGCGTGAGCGAAGGCGACCGCGACTTTTACCGCAGCGCCTTCGTCCTCAACGGCGGCGGCGCGATGAAATCCACGCTGGCCGACCTGAAAAAATATCTGCGCATGTACCTCAACGGCGGCCGCGGCGAAGCGGGCGCGATCGTCGCGGAACGGAGCGTCCGCGACATGGTAAGCCCCCGCGTGGCGGCGAAGCATCATCAGTTCTACGGCTACGGGCTGAGCGTCGGCTTCATGCGCGACCTCACGGTGTACCGCCACGGCGGCAGCCTGCCCGGCGTTTCCTCGCACATCGCCTGGTCGCCGGAACTCGACCGGGGTGTGATCGTGCTGTGCAACACGCAGAACGTCCCCGTCTCCCTGATTGCCGACGCGCTGCTCAGGATCGCCGCCGGCTGGGAGCCGCCGCCGGAAGACCTCTGGACCGACTGTCCCTGGGAACCGGAAGTTATCGAAGCGGCCTGCGGGCATTACCGCTCCGGCGAAGGCGCGAAAGTCACCATCGAAAAGGACGGCCGCGGCATTTCCGTCCTCAACGACGGCAAACCGATGAGCGTACGCATGGTGCGCGGCCGCATGGCCCTGCTGCGCAGCGGCTTCGCCGTGTCGGAGCTGCGCCCCTGCTTCAACGAAAACGGCGCCGTCTGGGCCCTGCGCCTGAACGACCGCATCGTGCCGAAAGTCGGCTGAGCGCCTTGCTAGCCCAAGTATTTCTTCATCCGATAGTTTTCCACGGCGATAAAAGAGCCCGTGCAGAGCAAAGAAAGGAACTCCGCGACGGGGATGGCGTACCAAACGCCGTCTGTTCCACAGAACTTCGGCAGGATGTAAAGCATCGGGATCAAGAAGACGGTTTGGCGAAGCACGCTGAGCAGCAGAGTCCTCTTCGGCTTTCCGATCGACTGAAAATACACCTGCCCGACCGCCTGGACAGTGGCGAGAGGAAACAGCAGCGTCAGTTTTTCCAGACCGTCCGCGGCGTAAGGCATGATCCGTCCGTCCCCGTTGGTGATGACCGACATTATTGCCGCGGCCCGAAGATGAAAGAGCAGCCAGCCGCCGATGCCGATGACGAAGGCGAGGAACATCGACTTATAAAGAGTTTCTCTGGCCCTCGCGTAGGCTCTTGCTCCGTAATTGTAGCCGATGATCGGCTGACTGCCCTGTCCGATCCCGAAGACGGGCATCAAAACGATGGAATACGTGATGTTTATGGCGCCGTAAGCGCCGACGGCAAAATAGTTTTCGTAGCGCAGCAGTTGATTGTTCGCAGCCGCGGCGATCAGCGAGGAGACGACCTGAGTGAAAAACGTGGAGAGTCCCGCGATGTATATGTCCAGCACGTCGCGACACTTCAGTCTCAGACCTTTCGGATCGACGCGGCACGACTTCGCCTTTTTCGACAGGAGCCGGAGCATGCACAGCAGCAGCACGAACTGCGAGATCACCGTGGCCAGCGCCGCGCCGCCGATCCCCATGCCGAAAGGAAAGAGAAAAATGAAGTCAAGGAAAACGTTGAGCAGCGCGCTGGCGGCCGTGCACAGCATCGCTTTCCCCGGAAAGCCGATCACCCTGTTTATGTGATACAGTCCCGTGCCTGTGATCATCAGCGGCAGGCCCCGCGCGATCACCGTCAGATACTCTCTGCCGTAGGGGATGGTGCTGCCGCTGGCGCCGAAAAAATACAGCACTTCGTCAAGAAATGCGGATACGCCCAAGAAGACGATGGCCGAGGTCGCCGCCAGGGCGACCAGCGCGCCGCCGATCAGTTCCTCGACCCGCTGCTGCTGTCTTTCTCCCATTTTGATCGCGATGAGAGAGGCCGCGCCGATGCCAATCCATACGCCGAAAGCCTGAAGCACCAAAAAGACCGCGCTAGCGACGCTCATGCTCGAAAAAGCCTCCGCGCCGACGGCGTAGCTTACGAATATTCTGTCCGCTAGGTTATAGACGGCATTGACAAGCATGCCTACTGTCGCCGGCACAGAGTAATAAAATATCAACCTGACGATATTGTCTCTCTCCAGATTCATTTTTTCTCCCTCCCCTACAGCTTTTTGACGGCGCGGGCGCCGTTTTATATCCGCCGGCACATTGAAGCTTCGCGGTCTTTTGCGGGAACAGCGCGGACCTTCCCCTCTTGCGCCATCCCGCCGTGTTTTTCAGCGCGTTTTCCGGCCTTCCCTCCTGAGCAATCGGTCACAGCTCTCTGCCAAACATTTTACATGAAAAAAACGCTGATCGAAGTGATCAGCGTTTTTTTCGTGGGACAGGCCCGTCGGCGAAACGATCGTGTTCGTTTTTGCGCGCGCCGCGAGGTCGCGGTTACTCGTAAAAGACGGTGTTCAGCGGGTTCAGCGTGCCGTGGTAAAAGCCGTTGGCGCCTCTAAGGTTTTTATTGGCGCCGTAGAGCGTGTCGGCGATGGCCAGACAACACCAGGGGTTCAGCTCGTCGATACGCTCGCAGAGGCGCGCGTAGATTTCGGCGCGTTCGGGGCCGTCCTCGGTCACGGCTCCCTTTTCGAGAAGCTCGTCCACTTCCTTGTCCTTCAGACAAACTCTGTTGGTCGAGCCAGCGAAGCGCGAGTGCATGGCGGTCTTGATGTAGGCGTCGGGATCGGGATTGACGCTGGATCCCCAGCCGATCATGAAGACGGGGAGATTGCCGTTTTTCAGCTGTTCGAGAAAACTGCCCCACTCGAGCACGTTGATCTGCACGGTCACGCCGACGTCGGCGAGCATGGACGGGATGATTTCGGCGTAGTTGCGGCGCTGCTTGCTTTCGTTCGTGTAAAGCGTAAACGACAAATCGGCCGCGCCCGCTTCTTCGAGGAGTTTCCGCGCCTTGTCGGGGTCGTATTCCGGCGGGACCGGCGCGGGGAAATAGTTGTGGATCGGCAGCAGCACGCTAGACGGCACGACGCCGAGCCCGTGGTAAACGACGTTCAGAGCGGCTTCGCGGTCGATGGCGAGAGCGATGGCGCGGCGGACCCGCGGGTCGTCGAAGGGCGGCGTCTGCGTGTTGAATCCCATGTAGGTCAGCGCCAGCCCGGGCTTGTGGTACACCTTGACTTTTCCTTCGTTTTCAAGGCGTCTGAAATCGCTGTTGGGGATGTCGTAGATGAGGTCGACGTTGCCCGTTTCGAGTTCAATCACACGGCTGGCTGGTTCGGGGATCGTGCGCATGATCAGGCTCTTGAAGCGTGGCTTCGCGTCCCAGTAGTCGTCGAAGCGCTCGAAGGCGACATGGTCGCCTTCCAGCGTTTCCGAAAATTTGAAAGGCCCGGTCCCGATCGGACGGCGGCCGTAATCGTCGCCTTCGGCTTCGACCGCCGCCTTGTTCAGGACGTAACTGGAGGAGTGGTTCAGGTAGGAAAGAAAAGCCGCCATGGGCGATTTTGTTTTAACCCGGAACGTGTACCTGTCGACGATCTTGAAACCGTCGGGATCGATGTTGGCGCCGTAGGCCCTGACCGCCGCGGCTTTGGGCGTCGTCATGCGGTGCAGCGTGAAAACGGCGTCTTCCGCGGTCAGTTCCGCGCCGTTGTGGAACTTGACGCCTTTGCGCAGCGTGATCTCGTAGGTGAGGGGATCCAGCTTTTTCCAGCTCTTGGCGAGGCGGCCGATCAGTTTTTTGTCGCGGGAAAAATCGAACAGCGGCTCATACATCTGGATCATATAAGTGCTGGAGACCGTGTCGCTGGTCATCTGAGGATCGAAAGACTTCGCGTCGGCCGGCATACCGACGGACAGCAGCTCCTTTTCCGCCGCGGCGATATTGCCGGTCTGCAGAAACACGAAAAGAAGTACGAAGAATGCCGTTTTGGGAGGTTTCACGTTCATGTTTTTTCCTCCTTCGCTCGTCCAATGCGACATGAATTCTGTAAAATCAGGCGCCGAAACTGAAGAGTCTCGGCGCCTGATTTTATTGCCAGTGAATCTTATTCGTAATAGATGCGGTCCAGACGGTTGATCGAACCGCGATAGAAATTTTCCACGCCCTTCAGGTTCTTGTTCGCGCCATACAGGGTGTCGGCGATGGCCAGATAGCACCAGGGATTCAGCTCGTTGACGCGGTCGCAGAATTTCTTGTAGATTTCCGCGCGCTCCGGGCCGTCGGGCGTGACGGTGCCCTTGTCGAGCAGCTCGTCGACCAGCGCGTCCTTCAGCCAGACGCGGTTGGAGGGACCGGCGAACTTGGAGTGCATGGCGGCCTTGATGTAGGCATCGGGATCGGGATTGACGTTGTCGGCGGCCCAGCCGATCATGAAGACGGGCAGCTTGCCGCCTTTGAGCTGTTCGAGGAAGGTGCCCCACTCGAGGACCTGGATCTTGACGGTGATGCCCAGATCGCCCAGCATGGCCTGGATGACTTCGGCGTAATCCTTGCGCTGTTTGTTCTCGTTGGTGTAGATGGTGAACTCGAGATCCTTGACGCCGGCTTCTTCAAGCATCTTTTCGGCCTTGTCGGGATCGTATTCCACCGGCACGGGATCGGGGAAATAATTGTTCACGGGGATCAACGGGCTGGTGGGCACGCGTCCCAGTCCCTTGTAAACGACGTCGAGCGCGCCCTCGCGGTCGATGGCGATGGTGATGGCCTTGCGGACTTTGGGGTTGTCGAACGGGGGCGTCTGCGTGTTGAAGCCCATGTAGGTGATGGAAAGGCCGGGCTTGTTGTACACGGCGACCTTGCCTTCGTCCTGAAGGCGTTTGAAATCGTTGTTGGGAATGGCGTAGGCGATGTCGACGTTGCCGGTCTCAAGCTCGATGACGCGGCTGGTGGCCTCGGGGATCGTGCGGATCAGCAGTTTCTTGTAGCGGGGCTTGGTTCCCCAGTAGTCCTCGAAACGCTCATAGGACACGTGATCGCCCTTGAGCATTTCCACGAACTTGAAGGGGCCGGTGCCGATCGGGTGCTTGGCGTAATCGTCCCCGGCGGCTTCGACCGCGGCCTTGCAGAGGATATAGGCCGACGAATGGGTCAGATAGGACAGGAAGCCAGCCATCGGAGAACTTGCCTTCACCTGGAAGGTGTAGCGGTCGACGACTTTCAGGCCTGAAGCGTCGATGTTCGCGCCGTAGGACTTGACCGCCGCCGCCGCGGGCGTGGTCATGCGGTTCAGGGTGAACACGGCGTCGTCGGCGGTCACTTCGGCGCCGTTGTGAAACTTGACGCCTTTGCGCAGCGTGATTTCGTAGGTCAGATCGTCGAGCTGTTTCCAACTCTCGGCCAAACAGGGAAGCAGCTTCTTGTCGCTGCCGATCTCGATCAGCGGTTCGTACATCTGGATCATGTAGGTGCTCGACGTGGTGTCGTTGGTCATCTGCGGATCCAGCGACTTGGCGTCGGCCGCCATGCCCACCGTGATCGTGTCCTCGGGAACGGCCGCGGCCGCGCCGCAGAACATCAGACCCAACGCAAGTACGGCGCACAAAACGGAATACCTCTTCAACTTCATAAACACACTTCCTTTCAAAGTGATCAAGCTGATGAAACGCCCTGCCGGCCCATGCCGGCAAGGTAAAACCCTTTTGAAAAAACTCCCGCGCGCCTATGCGGCAGCGATGCCCGTCCGCTCTGCGACAAACGCCAGAGCCTCGGCGTAAATTTTCCCGTCGGGACAGTATACCCGCATCAATGTGCCGCGTTTTCCTTTGAGGACGATCACGCGCAGGTCGTCGATCTTCCGCACCTTCGTCACGTCTTTCCATAAAGCCCGGCGTTCCACGCTGCGGATGGGAGCGCGTACCGGCTCGATCGGATAGGGCGCGAAACGGAGCAGCCGGCGTTCCAAAGCCCGGGGGGCGCAGCGCATGTTTTCACACAGAATGGCGGCGCGGTCGCAGCGGTACAGCGCCGCGTAGCGGTTGCGCGTGATGATGAAGCAGATCACGCCGTAAAAGCCGATGAAGATCAGCGAAAGATAGGACGCGACGACGGCGGCGCCTTTGTAATGCGAAACGTCCACGTAGCCGCCGAGGACGAACTGCGTCGCCACCAGCGCTCCCCAGGAAACGACCCAGGCGATCGCCAGCAGCGTGATGAAATCGAGCAGGATCAACGGATTCGTCCCCAGCGGCACGCCGACGAACCACCGCAGCGCGGCATCGCCGGCATCCCGACCGTGCGGCAGCGTGCTCATGCCGTCAGGCGTGAGGCCGCAGATCCCGCGCGAAGTGGCAGGCGACGAAGTGAGACGGCTCGATCTCCCGCAGCTCCGGCGTCTGTTCCGTGCAGACGTCCTGCCGGTAGGCGCAGCGTCCGGCGAAGCGGCAGCCCTGCGGCGGGTTGACGGGGCTGGGCACGTCGCCTTCGAGAAGGATGCGGTTCTTCTTGCGGTTCAGGCGCGCCACGGGAATGGCCGAAAGCAGCGCCTGCGTGTAGGGATGCACGGGATCCTTAAAGAGATTGAGATTGTCGGCCTTCTCCACGACCTGGCCGAGGTACATCACGGCGATCTCGTCGGAAACGTAGCGCACGACGCTGAGATTGTGGGAGATGAACAGATAGGTGTAGCCGCGCTCCTTTTTCAGCTCGCCCAGCAGGTTGAGGATCTGGGCCTGAATACACACGTCCAGCGCCGACACGGGCTCGTCCAGCACGATGAACTCGGGATCCAGCGCCAGGGCGCGGGCGATGCCGATGCGCTGGCGGCGTCCGCCGTCCAGCTCGTGCGGGAACGAGTTGATCAGGCGTTCCGCCAGACCGACCGTATCCATCAGCTTCTTGACCTTGTGATCCAGCTCGGAGCGGTGCGAATACGCCCTGTTGATCACCATCGGCTCGGCGATCAGCTGCGAGACGGTCATGCGCGGGTTCAGCGAGGAAAAAGGATCCTGAAAGACGATCTGCGCGTGTTTGCGGAACTGGGTGCGCTCGGCAGGATTGTACTTGAGTGAGTCCTTGCCGTTGAAGAAGATTTCGCCGCCGGTGGCGCTGATCAGGCCGATCACCACGCGCCCGAGCGTCGATTTGCCGCAGCCCGATTCGCCGACCAGCCCCAGGGTCTTGCCGCGGGGAATGGAGAGGGTGACGTCGTCCACGGCGTGAAGCAGACCGCCCGACACCTGGAAATATTTTTTCAGGCGTTTGACCTCGACGATGGGGTCTGTCTTTTCGATTGTGCCGATCATGCGCGCGAACCTCCCTCGTATCGATGCGGGAAATAACAGTCGATGAAATGGCCCGGCTCGATTTCCCTCATGCCGCAGGGTTTTTCGAGACATTCTTCCTGAGCGTAGGGACAACGAGGCGAGAAGCTGCAGCCGGACGGCAGATTTGTGGGATCGGGCGGAAGCCCCTGAATGACGGCGAGCTTTTCGCCGATCGGGCTTTCCAGATCGGGGACTGCGTTGAACAGTCCCTGCGTGTAAGGGTGCAGCGGATTGCCGTACAGATGCTGAATGTCCGCGTATTCCACAAGATGCCCTGCGTACATGATGGCGACGCTGTCGCACGTTTCCGCGACGATGCCGAGGTCGTGAGTGATCAGCAGCATGGAAGTCTTGACCTGTTTCTGCAGGTCTTTGATCAGCTCCAGCACCTGCGCCTGGATCGTCACGTCGAGCGCCGTCGTCGGCTCGTCGGCGATCAGCAGACTGGGCTTGCAGGCCAGAGCGATGGCGATGCCGACGCGCTGGCGCATGCCGCCGGAGAACTGGTGCGGATAGTCTTTGGCGCGTTCGGGACGGATACCGACGAGACGCATCATTTCCAGCGCCCGTTCGCGGACTTCGCTGCCCTTGAGGTCGGAGTGGAGCGAGATCATCTCCATGATCTGCTCTTCCACCGTCATGATCGGGTTCAACGATGTCATCGGATCCTGGAAGATCATGGCGATCTCGCGGCCGCGCATGTTGCGCAGCTCCGCTTCCGTCATCTCGCGCACGTTCTGCCCCTTGAACCAAATCTCGCCGCTGGTGATCTCGCCGGGAGGTGACTGGATCAGCTGCAGGACCGCCAGCGCGGTCGTCGTCTTTCCGGCCCCGGTCTCGCCGACGAAACCCAGCGCCTTGCCCTCTTCCAGCTGCATGTTGAGATGGTTGACGGCGTGGACGACGCCGGAGTCGGTGTCGAACTGAACGGTCAGATCGCGGATATCGAGAAGTTTTTTCTGAAAGTCTGCCATGTTTTACGCTCCGTTTATCGTTTCTGCTTGGGGTCCAGCGCGTCGCGAAGCCCGTCGCCGATGAAGTTCAGGGCGATGATCGTGACGACGATGGCGATGCCGGGGAACATGCTGAGATACGGGCTGCTGCGCAGATAGTCGCGGGCGCTCGACAGCATGCCGCCCCATTCGGGATAGGGAGGCTGGATGCCGAGGCCGATGAAGCTCAGCGACGCCGAGGACAGGATCGCGTTGGCGACGCTGAGCGTCGCCTGGACGATCAGCGGCGCGCAGCAGTTCGGCAGGATATGCAGCACGATGATGCGGAAATCGCTGGCGCCCATGGCCCGCGCCGCCTCGACGAACTCCATCTCCTTGACCGAAAGCACCGAGGCGCGCAGTAATCGAGCGAACCGCGGCACCGAGGAAATGCCGACGGCGATCATCAGATTGAACAGCCCCGGCCCCAGCGCCGCCGCGATGGCGATGGCCAGCAGCGTGGAAGGCACGGCCAGCTGCACGTCCATCAGGCGCATGATCAGATTGTCGAGCTTGCCGCCGTAAAAGCCGGCGACGGCTCCCAGCGAGCCGCCCACGAGCAGCGAAATGGAAACGGCGACCAGCCCGACCTGCAACGAGACGCGGGCGCCGTAGATCAGACGGCTCAAAACGTCGCGCCCGAACTCGTCGGTACCCAGCAGATACTTGGCGTTCGGCGCCTGCAACGTTTCGCGCAGATGCTGGCGAGAATATTTGAACGGCGCGATGGAATCGGCGAAAACGGCCACGAAGATCAGCGTCAGCACGATCGCCAGGCCGATCATGGCCAGATGGTTTCTTCTGAGACGCACCAGCGTCAGACGCAGCATGCTGTTTTTCTTGAGAAGCATCGAAAAGGCCCCCTTAGCGGTACTTTGCCTTGATGCGCGGATCGACCCAAGCGTACAGAAGATCCACGGCCAGATTGATGAAACAGAAAACCAGCGCGATGTACAGCACGCCGCCCTGAACCACGGGGAAGTCGCGCATCTTGATCGACTCCACCATCAGACGGCCGACGCCGGGAATGGAAAACACCGTTTCCGTCAGGATCGCGCCGCTCAGAAGGCCGCCGAACTGCATGCCGACGATCGTCAAAATCGGGATCAGCGCGTTCGGCAGCGCGTGGCGCCAGATGATCACCGACTCACGCTGCCCCTTGGCGCGCGCCGTGCGCACGTAATCCGACTTGATGACCTCGAGCATGCTGGAACGCGTCATGCGCGTGATCACGGCCAGCGTGCCGCCCGAGAGCGTGAAGACGGGCATCGCCATTTCGGCGAACGTCGTGAAGCCGGAAGGCGGCAGCCAGTTCAGCTTGACCGAGAAGAGCAGGATCAGCAGGACCCCCAGCCAGAAGTTGGGCATGGCCACCCCGATCAGCGCCAGAACCATCGAGACCGAGTCGAAGATCGAATACTGTCGGATCGCGCAGATGATGCCGAACGGCAGCCCCAGCGCCACGCCGAGCACAACCGCCCAAAACGCCAGCTTCAACGTGGTGGGGAAGCGGGTCATGATCTCCTCGCTCACCGAAGACTTCGTGACGTAGGAATTGCCGATGTCGCCGTGGAGCAGCGCCTTGTAGCAGTAGCGCCCGAACTGCACGAAAAACGGATCGTCAAGCCCGTAATTTTTGCGGAACTGCTCGACCGCCTCCTGCGGCGCGTCCTCTCCCAGAGCCATGCGCGCCGGATCGCCGGGCGTGATGTAGAGCAGCGTAAAGACCAGCAGCGCTACCCCCGCCAGCACGGGAACAAGCAGAATAAGCCTTCGCAACGTGTACTTGAGCATGTGGTTCTCCCTTCCCTTTACTCAGAAAATTATTTCCACACAAACGGCGGCGTTTGCGTTTTTCCCGTCAAACGAAACGGCCGCTCCTGTTTTCGAAAAACGAGCGAAAGCGGAGCGCCGTCTGGAGTTCATGAAAGGCAAGCGATGTTATCGAAATTAGATTCTTAACGTAAAATTTTACTTTGTCATGTTTGTGCACAGTATATCATAAAGCTATAAAAAATGCATTACGGTCCCATAGGCGTCTTGACAGCACATAAAAGCCTTAGTAATCTAGGGCTTGTTTAAAAAACGTCAAAGTTGCCTAAATCGATCCAATCGCTTAAACTTTTCTCATGGAAGAGAGAAGATATGAACTGACCTCCAGCGAGTGGAATCGAATCAAGAGAATGCTGCCGCCCGAACACCCGAAATCAGGTCAACGTGGACGCCCGGCAAAATACGATAACCGCAGGATCATCAATGGGATTCTGTGGCTTGCCAGAAGTGGAGCGCCATGGAGAGATCTTCCGGAGCGTTACGGCAAATGGCAGGCAGTTTACGCACGTTTCAGGCTGTGGAAACAGCGGGGAATATTCGAGGCGATCTTTGCCGCCCTAAGCGCTGATGCCGACATGGAAAATCTCTCTATCGACTCCACGTCCTGCAAAGTACATCAAAGTGCCAACGGGAGAGGGAAAACCCCGGAAGGGGGAAAAAAGGGGCTCAAGCGATTGGCATGTCCAGAGGCGGCAAGAATACGAAAATTCATGCGATAGTAGATGGTTTAGGCAATCCGCTGGCGCTCCTGCTCAGTCCCGGCAATGACCACGATTCCCGCCATGCCGTGTCCTTGCTCGGGCAAGCGGAAATCAGAGGGAGCAACGTCATCGGCGATAAGGCTTACGGTTCGCAAGCCATCAGAGAGTACATTACTTCTCGGGAGGGAAGTTACACTATCCCGCCGAAGAGCGATAATCCCGAACCGTGGTTTATAGATGAGCATGTTTACAAGGAACGACACTTGGTTGAATGTTTCTTTCAGAAAATCAAATGGTTCCGTAGAATTTTCACCCGCTATGACAAACTTGACGCTTCGTTTTTCGCTTTTGTTCTTGTCGCTGCCAGTGTTATTTTATTGAAATAATACAAGCTGAAATGTTTTTTAAACAAGCCCTAATAAAACAGTTTGCTGGCCGATGGCTGAGACGTCCTGAAATCAGCAAGCGAGAAGAGTATGTTGTATACAAATATACAGCGTCAGCGCGACGAAAAGTGGAAAATTTTATCTTGTGGATCAGGAGTTGAAGAATGTGGCGCGAAATTATTTCATCCATAACGCGAAAATCTGCGACGGAACCGGAGCGGCGTGGTATCGGGGCAGCCTGAGGACGGAAGACGGAAAGATCGCCGCCGTCGGCCGCGGCGTCAAAGCCGGGCGCAACGACGAAACGATCGAAGCCGAAGGGCTGATGCTCGCTCCCGGCTTCATCGACATCCACAGCCACGCGGATTTCGGCATGATCTGCAATCCCGAGGCCGCCAACGTCATGCTGCAGGGCGTCACCTCGGTGATCATGGGACAGTGCGGCATCAGCCCCGCGCCGATCTGCCCCGAGCGCAAGGCGGAGTTGGACGAGTACGCCGGCGTGACCAAGAGCGGCCGTCGCGTCGATTGGGATTGGAACAGTTTCGGCGAATGGCTGGTGCGCCTCGACAAACAGCCGCTCGGCGTCAACGCCGGTTCGTTTGTCGGGCAGGGAACGGTGCGCCTCTGCGTGATGGGCTTCGACAGCCGCGACCCTTCGCGCGAGGAACTGGAACGGATGCGGGCGCTCGTCGGACAGAGCATGGAAGAAGGCGCGTTTGGCCTGAGCAGCGGTCTGGCGTACCCTCCCGGAATTTACTCGTCCGACGAAGAGCTCGAGTTCGTCGCCGGCGGCCTGACGAAGCGCCGTGGCCTCTATCTGTCCCACATGAGGAATCAGGCCGACAAATCGCCCGAGTGCGTGCGCGCGACGATCAACGTGGCGCGCGTCAACCATATCCCGGCCCAGGTCGTGCATCTCAAGGCGCGCGAGAGCGATCGCCCCGGCATGGCCGAACATCTTTTTTCCATCATCCGCGCCGCCCGCGCCGAGGGACTGGATATCACCGTGGATCAGTATCCTTACACGGCGGCCAGCTCCAATCTGCGCTCGCTGATGCCCAAGTGGGTGCATTCGGGCGGCGTCGCCGGCATCATGAAACTTCTCTCCGATCCCGAGGCGCGGCGGGCGCTGCACGAGGAAATGGAAGGCTCGGAGCGTTGGCAAAAAACGATGAAGCACGGCGGCGGCGCGAAGGGGATCGTGCTCGGCGAGCTTCCGCTCACGCCCGAATACCGCGGCATGAACCTCGAGGACGCTGCCCGGAAAATGGGGACCGATCCGCTCGAGGCGTTGCTCGAAGTCATCCTTCGCAACCAGGGCGCCGACCGCGGCATCTATTTTACGATGACGGAGCAGGACGTCCGCAACGTGATCGTCGATCCATTGGTGATGATCGGTTCGGACGGCGCGATCGCCGCGCCGGAAGAATTCGTGCATCCCCGCTACAGCGGCACGTTCCCGCGCGTTCTCGGACGCTACGCGCGCGAACTGAAGCTGTTTTCCCTCGAAGAGGCCGTGCGCAAGATGACCTCGCTCCCGGCAGCGCGCCTCGGCCTGAGCGGCAAGGGGATCCTCCGCCCCGGCATGGACGCCGATCTGGTGCTCTTCGACCCGGGAACGGTTCTCGACAGCAGTACCTACGAACGCCCCATGACTCCGCCCGTCGGCGTCGAAGCCGTCTGGGTCGGCGGTTGCCTCGGCGCCTACCGCGGCAAAACGACCGGCGAGCGCGCGGGACGGGTTCTGCGTTACTGGACGCCTGACGACGAATAAAACTTTTTTCGAAAAAAACGAATCGCCGCGGACGGATTCCCTATAGGGATTCTCGCTCGCGGCGATTCATGAATAAATTCTCTTGACCTCTTATGAAACGGCACGTTCCGACGCGGCGGTCGGCTCGGCGTAAAACGTTCCGCGTCCCGTCACGCCGGAACGAATCAGCCGCCGACCTTGTGACCGTCTTTGAAGGCGGTGCCGACGCGTTCGCCGATGACGCGGTACGCGAAAGCGGCGGGATCGTAGCAGAGGAACTCGCCCCTGCCCAGATCGACGTGCCCCTTTTCGTCGAGGATCGACTCGTCGGCGCTCATGTTGACCACCTCCCCGACCACGCGGGTGCCGCCGAACTCCTCGCTGACGCTGACGAGCCGGCACTCCAGCGTCAGCGGAAAGTCGGTGATGACGGGCGCGTCCACGTGAGCGCTCTTTTCCACATGCGCTCCCGATTGGGCGATCTTGTCTTCCTTACGGCCGGAGACGAGGCCGAAATAATCGGCCATGACGAGGTTTTTGCGGTCGGTGAAACTGACCGTGAAGGCTTTTCTCCGTTTGATGTTGTCGGTGGTCAGATGTGAGTTGTCCAGCTCGACGTGGACCATGTTGGTGTCGACCTGTCCGCCCCAGGCGGCGTTCATGGCGTCGGGGCGTCCGTCGTCGCCGTAGGTCGCGACGATAAGCACGGGCAGCGGCGTGACGATCGTTTGTTTGCCGAAATCCTTGCGCATAAAAATCATCCCTTTCATGATGTGACACCTTTCCGAATCTATTATAGGGGAAGCTGTCAAGCTGAAGCGGGCTTGAAACTTGGCCCCGCGCGCCTTTTGACAGCTCCGCCGGTATGGAGTATGGCAGGCGGAAGCGGCGACGCCGCGTTCCGTATGAAAGCCTTTTTGTGAAGGAACTTTGCGGCGAGCCTTTTTTATTTTTGCGCCCATGCATTATAATGTGAACATGAGCATCCATCGATTGGACGGTGAGAACATGACCATTCTGGACAGCATCTTGAAATCCATAGGGCTGATGCGGATCAGAAATCTCCCGCCGCCTCCCGCGCCGCTGCCGCCTCAGCCGCTTTCCGAAGCCGAAGAGGAGATCCCCCTCAGCGATGAAGAGCGCGAGGAAGTGGAGCAGTGGGCGGGCTGGGCCGCGCAGATGGGCGACATCGTCCCGCAGCGGCTGGAAGTGGTCGAATTCGATTACGAGCCGTCCGTTCCCGCCGCGGACAAAGCGACGGGAGCGGAAGAGCCTGTGGCGGCGGAAGACGTTCCCGCCCAGGCGGAAGCGGCTGCGGACGAAAAAAGCGCGGCGGACAGCGGGACTCGAAGCGCCGCTCGCGCCGCGCAGAAGCGCGTGGCGGTTTCCATGCTCAAGGGCGGCGTCGGCAAGACGACGATCACCTGTTTCATCGCCACGGCGATCCAGAAAATTTGGGACGAAGAAGACCGCGGCGAGCGCCTGCTGGTCGTCGACACCGATCCGCAGGGCTCGGCGACCGATTTCTTCCTGCGCGCCGAGGACGTCCCCGCCGAGCTCAGCCTGCGCGCCCTGCTGGACCCCCAGCCCTATGCCGGCAATCCCGAACTGCTGATCCGCTCCACCCGCTATGCCCACGTCGACATCCTGCCGGCCCATCCCTCCGCCGCCGACGTCCTGCCGGCGGCGGAGGGCGCGCTGGAAGACCGTCTGGCGCGTTTTCTCGACCGCGCCGCGCGGGAATATCGGCTGGTGCTGATCGACACGCCGCCCTCGGCGACCCTGGCGCTGAAAAACGCGCTGCTGGCCGCCGATGACGTGCTGCTGCCGATCGACCCGAGCCGCCAGTGCCTCAAGACTCTGCCGCATTTTTCCGCGACGCTGGCGGAGTACAAGCACCGCAACCCCCGCCTGCGCATCTGCGGCGTCATCTTCTCGCGCTGCGACCGGCGCCAGCGCCTCGACCGCGAAATCCTCGCGGCAGTGACCGAGCAGCTGGCCAAAAGCGGCATCCCGCTGTACGAAGTGCCGCGCCGCGCGGCCATCGCCGACTGTTATAACCGTTTCCTCGGCGTCGAGGGGCTCGAGGCAAGGGAAAAAGAAGCGCTGACAGTCTTCGGCGATCTGGCCTGGCAGACGCTTTCGCTGCGGGACTGACAACGGAAAGGCGGTGCCGTGATATGGAAAAAGATTCCTTCAAACTGGACAAAAACGTCGCGGAAGCGTTGCAGAGCTTCGCAGCCTTCAATCAGGAACCGGAAACGCCTTCCGCGGCGGCTGAGAGCTCATCGCTCGAAGAAGAGCCCCTGCCCGTCGCCGCGGAAACGGACGAATCCGTTCCCGCCGCCGCAGCGCCGACGGCCGAAGCGCTTGCGGGACAGGATGCCGTGTGGGACTGGTACCAGGCCATGAAACCCGGCGTGATGAACAAATTCGACTGGCTCGTCATGCTGAGCTGTCAGGCCGCCCGCAGCGGCGGCGTCATCGTCATCGACGAGCTGGCCGGAAAAATGAGAGTGCGCGCCGACAAGCTGGCGCGGGCGCTGAACGAACTGGCGCTGGCCGGATGGATCACCGTGCTCCATACCGAGCGCGGCAGCCGCGGCCGCACCATCAGCAAGACGATTCGTGTGAACAGAACGCCCGCAAAGTAAGCGCGGAGGAGGAAGCCGAGGAATTGACATCCTCCTGTCAGGCGCGGTAACGACGTGCAGTTTTTGAAGAAGGCTTCTGTACGCCGACATTTGCCGTATGCTTCTCTCGCTTCTTTCTGTTACAAGCTCATACGCAACGTACGGGAAGCGTCTGGAGCTCCGGAGAGTATCTTGGCAGCAGAAGCACTCTATCTGCTCAGGAGGCTTCGAACAGAGTTTGGTGGATGAAGGCAGGTTCGAAGGGATTGCGGAAAATGTGGCGCTGGAACGGCATTCGTCTTGTACGCGCCGATTTTTGTCTCGTTGCTTACACTAAGGGCTATCCACGATCATGTCTGGAGCATTGTTTTTCATTCTGTTTTTTGAACATTGATAGGGTATCTATTGCTGACCGGCAATAGATACTCAAATAATCTGTGCAAAGGGCCGCTGTTTATGCTATTCTTATCAATAGTAGTGCACTCATTGCCCCGTGCTGCCGAAATTTTACATAACATGAGCTGTATATTAATATTTAATGAATAGCGTAAAGGCAGGATTTGTTTTGATGCTGGAAAACGAAGACATCATCAAAAGGAAATACACGAATCAGTCGCTCCTTCGCGGATTGACAATTATGGAACAGTTTTTTAAATCATCTGATACGCTGGGGATCTCTGATCTTAGCCGACTTACAGGGCTTCATAAAAGCACCGTACACCGCCTCGTGACGACGCTGGAAGAATGCCGCTGGTTGCGCCGCACAAAAGGTGACCGTTTTCAGATTGGCATTAAACCGGTCATTCTCGGGCATAAGGGCGGTGATCAGGTTTCTTCACTGTCAATTACTCATGAATATCTTACGCAGTTACGCGATCATCTACAGGAAACAACTGTGCTGACAATGATGATCAACGACGAGACTACATGCGTCGATAAAGCCTCGTCGCACCAACGGCTTTCCTGTACATCTGAAATCGGACGCATTTATCCCTGCCATGCCGGTGCGACAGGTTTTGCTGTTCTGCTTGGTATGGATGAAGAGGAAGCGAGGGCTCATCTTGAGCGTCATGAACTTGTTCGCTATACGGAACGAACTGTCACGGACATTGAACGGTTGATGGAACGTTATCGTCTGGAAAAAGCTCGCGGCTATTCGCTTGCCAGCGGTCAGGTCGATCCCGGTATTACGGGAATTGCTATGCCAATCTGGTTCCCAGCGGAAAACACTTACGGCAGTTTGGGTGTTGTCCTTCCCGATTATCGCAGTTCGCAAAAACGCATCAGTGAAATTGTTGATGAAATGAATAAGACGCGTCTTAAAATTGAAGAAGCGATAACGCCTGGGCTGACATCATTAGGCGAAATTTAATTCGTTTTGTCTGGGAAAACAATCATATTGAGATTTAAGCCGACTTCAGAGGAAAGGGTTTCCTGCTGAAATCGGCTTATTTTTTACCGTTTTCAGTGTTTCTTTAAAATACATCATATTTATATATTCCAAAACGCTCTAATGTTTTTTGACTGGTCGTCTATAAAAGTGGTTCTTTAAGTGTTATACTTGTCTCATACAATGATTTATCGTCTTAATAAATGAGACGTTAAGGTTGTGGGAAGTATGAAAGTCGATCTATTGCTCAAAAATGCCGAGATTTTCAACGGAGAAGGCTTATATCGCGGTTGCCTTGGTATTTCGAAAGGGAAGATTGTTTCCCTTGGTCAAAATAACGTAACAGGTGTTGAAGAACTTGATGTTAAGGGTGCTTGGATTCTCCCTGGGGGGATTGAGACGCATGCTCATATTCGTGAACCTGAACTGACACAGCGTGGCGATTTCGCTTCCGAATCGATCGCTGCTGCAGCCGGCGGTATCACCATTTTTTTGAAATGCCCATTTCCGCTCCACCCCAGGCAACTGTGGAAATTCTTCATCAGCGTGAACAAATCGCCGCTAAAAAGTCATGCGTTGATTTTGCGTTTTACGGTGCCGCTGCGGGCGGCGTACAAAATATTTACGAGCTCGCACAGGCAGGCGTGATCGGCTTTAAAATTTTTCTTTTTGATGTAAACGGTCCGCGCGCCAAGGAATTCATTGCTTCGACGGCGACTGATGACGGAGTTCTCATTGAGATTATGCAGGCTGTCGCTGCAACTGGCAAAATTTTGGCTGTGCATGCTGAAAATGGCCCAATAGCTTCATGGTATACCCGACGTTTGCAAAATGAACCGCAACGGTCTCCTCTACAACTTCACGCTCAATCACGGCCGTCGGTTTGTGAAGTTCAAGCTGTGGAGAAAATAATACGTTTTGCTCGGGAATATGGCACACGCGTCAGCTTCTGCCATATTTCCTGCAATGATTCTATGCATCTGATCGCGCGGGCAAAGGCTGAGGGCTTAGACGTATATGCTGAAACCTGTCCGCAGTACCTTTATCTTGATTATGAGAGAGCCGATCAACTCGGTTATGGGCCATACGCAAAATATAATCCGCCTATCCGTTCTTGTGCGGAACGAAAACAATTATGGAAATGGTTGTATCGAGGACAGTTCGATTACGTCGGCAGCGACCATGGAGCGTTTTTGCCTGAAGAAAAGCTTCCAGGTGAAAAAAATATTTTCAAGGCTCCCGCTGGCAATGTCGGTTTTGAGACTCGTTTGCCGCTGATGCTTGAATCTGTCCTCAACGGCAATTTGATGCTGAAGGATGTTGTCCAACTGACGTCAGCCAATGCCGCTAGAGTTTTCGGATTGTACCCGCAAAAAGGTGCGCTGCTTCCCGGTTCTGACGCAGATCTTGTTGTAGTCGACCCGCGCATTGAAGTCTGTCCGTCATGCGAGAATACGCTTTCGCATGGTAAAGCCATTGCCCGTCTCTACGAACAATGGAGACTGCATGGCAAAATTCTTCATACGTTGGTTCGCGGCAAATTTGTTTTTAAAGACGGCGCGCCGATTCCATGCATGCAGGGTTGGGGGAGAGAAGTGCTTGTTTAGTTTTTCTGTTCAATTTCCGTTTTCTGCGGATGTTGATAAAAATAAATTTTTAAGGAGGGGTTTCTATGGTAAAGGTGGATTTGGTAGTACATAACGCACAGGTCTACTCAAGCGGCACCGTCTTCCACGGTGGCATCGCGATCGCAAACGAGAAAATTGTTGATGTTTGTGCCGATGATTACCTGCCCGAGGCGTATCGGGAGATCGATGCCCAGAACAGACTTCTGCTTCCTGGCATTGTCGACACTCACGTGCATGTACGCGATCCCGGGCATATTGAACGCGGAGATTTTGAATCAGAATCAGCGGCAGCGGCGAACGCCGGCGTAACGGCATTCCTTGAGCATCCTATTTCCACTCCTCCTCCTTATACGCCTGAAATTCTTGCCAAACGTATTGAGCGTGCTAAGTCCCGCTGTATCGTAGACTATGCGTTTTTCGGTGCGGCTGGTTCCGAGTTTCCGCAGGAAGCCGAGCGTGTTGCCAAAGAGGGCATTGTCGCCTTTAAAACGTTCCTTCACGAAGCTCCCGAAGGGCGTGACGAAGAGTTCCGCGGTTTGACTATGCCCAACGACGGCGGCATCATGGAAGGCTTCGAAGCCGTTGCAAAAACTGGATTGATTCTCACTGTCCATGCGGAGAACAACGACATGATCAAACGTTTGATTACCAAATTCCGCGCTGAAGGCAAAGTTGGCTGGGGGTATCATTGCCCTTCACGCCCTAAAATCAGTGAAATCGAATGCATTGAAAAGCTGATTCGCGTTGCCCGCGAAACTGGAGTTCGCCTAGCCATCGCACACATTTCCACGCCGGAAGCGATGGAGCTTTTAAAACAGGCTCGTCTGGCCGGACAGGAAGTTTATATTGAAACTTGCCCGCATTATCTGATTCTCACGGAAGATGCCTTGCTGAAATACGGCCCCATGGCCAAGTGCAATCCTCCGCTTCGCAGTGCCACTGACCGAGACAAACTGTGGAAGTATGTCAAAGACGGCACCGTCGACTACATCGGTAGCGACCATGGTTCCTTCCTGCTTGCTGAAAAGGAGAAAGGTAACAAGGATATCTTCACTGCTGCGGCTGGTTCTGCCTGCATCGAAATGACGCTGCCACTGATGCTGACGGCTGTACGCGATGGCAAGCTGACACTACCCAGACTGATGCAGTTGATCTGCGAAAATCCTGCTCGTATTTTCGGCTTGAAAACCAAGGGGGGGCTGATCCCTGGTAAAGACGGTGATTTCGTAATCTGCGACACCAGCAAGGAATTCACCGTTGATCACAACAAGTTCTTGACTCACGGCCGAGGCATTTCCACGTGGTACGACGGTATGAAGTTGATTGGCAAACCCGAAATGACCTGCGTCCGCGGACGTGTTGTGATGGAGAACGGCATTGTTGATCATGGTGCCAAAGGTTGGGGTAGACTGATTCGTCACGGGGAGTGACATATGCGCATTCTTATTATCAACCCTAACAGCAGCAGGGCAGGAACCGAAGTTATTGACAAAATTGCCAAGCAGTATGCCGATGGCCGCTTTGAGGTTGCAACAGTTTCAACTCCTGGTGCAGCTCCATTTGTCGTAACATTTGAAGATTATGCTCGTTCTATACCTGGCATGGTGCAGTTGCTCAAAGACAATTACGATAAATTTGATGCCTTTGTGATTGCCTGCCACAGTGACCCCAATCTGGAGCTGCTCAAGGAAATTTCAGCCAAACCGGTTGTTGGCATTTGTGAGGCATCCGTAAAGATTGCCTCAATGCTTGGCGATAAATTCTCCGTTATCTCCCCTGGCAAACGCAGTATTCCTAATAAGGCCGCAATGATCCGCGACCGTTTCCGCATGGGTGGTTATCTTGCTTCCGTGCGTGCCCCTGAAAAAACGGCCATGGAAGGAACGGATATAAAGACTTTGCTAATGCCCGAAGCGAAACGTGCCATTGAAGAAGACGGTGCGGAAGTCATCGTGCTCGGTTGTGCAGAATTTGCAGGACTTGACAAGGCGATGAGCAAGGAACTTCACGTTCCCGTGCTTGACGGTACAGTGTGCGCTTTGATGGTCGCTGAAGGGCTCGTCAATGCCGGATACAGTACCAGCAAGCGCTGTCGTTTCAAACCTAATGATTGATTCGTAGAAACTATCTGACAGGAGGCTATAGTTATGACAATGTTTCGCCGCGTAACTCTCGCATGTGCAGCGTTCGTTCTGATCGGAGCTTCCGCTGTTTCTGCCCGCGAGCTCGTACTTGGCCATACCGGTCAACCTTCGGTTACGTTCTCCGGCGTTGGACTCCAGTTTTCCGATAAGGTCAAAGAACTTTCCGGCGGAGAACTGACCGTTTCCGTCATGGGCGCTTCTGCTCTTGGCAACAACCGCGAAGGCATTGAACAGATTCAACAGGGCATGACCGACTTCTGGTTAATCTCCACGGGCCTTTTGGCTCCTTTCTCAAATACAGTCTCGATCTTCGACCTCCCTTATCTGTTCAAGAGCGAGAAAGCCGCGCTGGCTTTTATGGATAGCGATGTTGCGAGAGAGATCGTTGCTCCGCTTGAGGAGAAAGGCATCAAAGCTCTTGGTTATTTCCCCATGGGCTGGAGACACATTCACAGCAATATTGCCATCCGTAAGCCTGAACAGTTGAAGGGCGTGAAGATTCGTACGGAGCCCGCTCCCATTCGTATGGCCATTTTCAATGCGATGGGTGCTAGCGCTATCCCTATGGATTTCGGCGAAGTGTTTACCTCTCTACAACAGGGCGTTATCGATGCTGGTGAGCAGCCCCTTGAAAACATTAAGTCGCAGGGGTTTGACACTATTCAGGAATACATTACGCTTGACGGACATATTCTTGACCCGATGCTGCTCGTTATGTCAAAAATTACTTGGGAAAGCCTGAACGAGAAAGAACAGCGTTGGGTTACGGAAGCTGCGAAATTTGCCTGCGATTGGGGGCGTGAAAATATATTCGGCAACAGCAAGAAACTGCTTGAGGCATACAAGGCCGGCACGCAGAACATTATCATCGAGCTGACCAATGAAGAACGCGAAGCATTCCGCAAGGCAACGCAGCCAGTTTATGATGAATTCCTCGAGAAAGTTGGCAAAGATACATACGATAAGATCATGAAGATTCAGGAGTCCTTCCCCGCGGAATCTCCTCAGAACTAGTTTTCATCGTCAGGAGGCGGAAAGGAGTCCCTTTCCGCCTTTTCCATAGATTGCCAATATCCTGGAGGTATAAAAATATGAAACTCTTGAGGCTGTTTGACGATTACCTTGAAGAGGCTGTCGTTGTCATCTTATTTCTCATGATCCTTGTCGTTGGTACTGAACAGGTTATCACTCGTTATTTGTTGCATTTCGTCTTTAGCTGGGCAGAAGAACTGATGCGCATTTGCTTTGTGATTCTGGCGCTGTTCAGTTTCTCTCTTTGTGCCAAAAAGCTTGAGCACGTTAAGGTAGAAGCGCTCCTTACAGTTCTGCCTAAACGCTTGGGGACTTTTATTAAAGTCTTTTCCTCTACGGTCTTTCTTGCCTTTACGATTCTTTTAATCCAGCATTCATGGAGCATTATGAGTCTTCAATACCGTAGCCATCAGGTCACAGCAGCTATGGGAATTCCGACATGGACATATTTTGTTTTTGGTCCCATGTGTTTCACTATTATGGCGTTCCGCATCATCCAGAAATCCATTATTCCTCAAATAAAAGAGTTTTTCTCTTTCGGAGATAAAAAAGGAGATGATCGCTAATGTTACTCGCCGTCTTCGGTACCATGTTTCTGGCACTGCTTTTGACGATCCCCATTGCGGCGACCATTGGTCTGAGCTGCATCGCGTTCACTCCGTGGGTCCCCGGCGGTCTAGCAAAGGTGATGTTTTTTGTTGGTCAGCGTATGGTTGTTACTGCGGATTCATTTACACTTTTAGCGTTACCTTTTTTCATTCTTGCCGGTACGTTGATGTCACATGGTGGTATTGCCCGTCAGTTGACTAACCTTGCCGAAGCTGTTTCCGGCGACTTTCCTGGTGGTCTTGGAATCTCTGCTGTCGTTGCTTGCACATTTTTCGCAGCCGTGTCCGGTTCAGGTCCCGCCACAGTTGCGGCGATCGGCGCAATTATGCTGCCGACAATGTTGGAACGAGGTTATGACGTCGGCTTTTCTGGCGGCTTAATAGCCTGTGCCGGCGGCATTGGTGTGCTGATTCCCCCCAGCGTTCCGATGATTGTTTACGGTGTTAACTGTAATGTGTCCATCACCGATCTGTTCGTCGCTGGCATTGTACCCGGAATTATTGTTGCCGTGTTTCTGATCATTCCCACGATTATCATCGCTCGCAAACATCATTTTGTTGGCAAACCCCGCGGCGGTAACTGGCTGTGGGTGTTGGAAAAAATCTGGCAGGCTAAGACAGCCCTGCTGATGCCGATTATTATCCTTGGCGGTATTTACTGCGGTATTTTCACGCCTACCGAGGCTGGTATTGTTGCCGTTGTTTACGCCATGGTGCTCGGTTTCTGCACACGTCAGCTTTCCTTCCAGGGACTGATCAAAGCACTTGTTGAAGCGGCTGTAATCACCGGTTCTTGCATTTTCCTGATGGGAGCAGCGAGTGCTTTCGCTAAACTGTTGCACATGCGCAGCGTTCCGACGCTGATCTCCAATCTAATCCTTGGTATTACGAGCAGCAAGGTTATTATCCTTCTGCTCTTGAACGTCCTGTTCCTATTAGGCGGCATGTTTATCGATACCTTGTCCAATATTCTGATTTTTTGTCCTATTTTCCTGCCGCTGGTTACCAAGCTCGGCGTCAATCCCATTCATTTTGGTGTCCTTGTTATCTCCAATCTGGCGCTTGGGATGGCTACGCCTCCCATGGGAGTTGATCTGTTCGTTGCGGCCAATATTGCCCATGCACCGTTTGAAAGGATTCTTAAGGGGGCAATCCCCTTTATGCTCTGGAACTTGACCGGCGTTTTGCTGATCACGTACGTTCCATTCCTGTCACTGTGGCCTTTCTAGCAGGAAATGCAAAAAAGGGGGCATTGTTATGATCAAGATTAATGACAAACGCTTTCTGAATAACTTCTTCGGCCTGGCGAAAATCGGCTGGTCCGAAGCGGGCTTGAATCGTCCTTCATATAGTCCTGCCTATGCCGAGGGACGTGATTACGTGAAGAAAAAGATGGAAGATGCCGGCATGAAAGTCCGTGTAGATACAATCGGCAACATTTATGGACGATATGGTGGGACTGATCCGACACGCAAAACAATCCTCGTCGGATCGCATCTTGATTCAGTTCCTAACGGCGGCATCTATGACGGTGCATTGGGAGTCTTGGGAGGCATCGAAGCCTTGCAGTCTCTTCATGAAAAGTTCGGCTCTCTGTCAGCTCCGATTGAAGTTGTCGGCTTCATCGCCGAAGAAGCGAGTTTGTTTGGGGGGACATTTGGCAGCCGTGCAATTACTGGACTGGCGCCTTTGAATCAGCCGGAAGAAGCGTTTAAGTGGTCAGGGTTAACTTGTGATGATCTTGTCAATGCCCGTATCAAGATTGACGATTACGGTGCGTATCTTGAGTTGCATATCGAACAGGGGCCCGTACTGGAACGCAAAAATTTGGAAATCGGTATTCCTACCGGCATCGTCAGTATTATCCGCTATAAAATCACAATGAACGGACAGCAAAATCATGCAGGCACGACACCAATGTCAGAGCGCAAAAATGCGATGCGTCCGGCATCAGAACTGTTAACACGATGGTTTGCTTGGGCCGATGAACGTCTTGTGAAAAAAGATAACTTTGTTTACAACACTGGCGTATTTATCCTCGATCCTAATTCGCCGGCTGTTGTCCCCGGCAAGGCATCTTTTGTCATGGAATTGCGTTCTTTGTCAGATAAAGTTGGTGATGAGTTAGTTGCAAAGCTTCATGAGATGGTAAACGCTTCCGAGTATGCCGCATACTCTCCTACAATCGAAAAGATAGTCAATAAAGCTCCTGTTGCTCTGCACGAGAATATCATTGCTACAATTGAACAAGCGGTAAAGAGGTGCGGCTATGCTTATCAGCGTATGCCCAGCGGTGCGTCGCATGATGCCGTAGCTATGGCACACTTTATGCCTACCGGCATGATTTTCGTAAAGAGTCATGACGGCATTAGTCATAACAGAGCTGAATTTACTACCGATGAAGATATGCTCAAGGGTGTTCAGGTCCTGACAGAGACGGTCGCTCTGTTGGCAGAGTAGCTAATTTAATCAATAAAGAAATATATAAAATTATAATGAGAGGGGATTTTGCATGAGCGAGATCATTCCGACATCCCTTTATGTTTTCTGGGGATTTTTTGCGGTTCTGTGTATTTGCCCAATTGTGTGTCTTGCTGTGAAATTACTAAAAAAGGGGTAGGTTCTCGTCAATTTCTATATGCTCTGAAAAGGAGATGAAAATCTATGGAATTAACCGTTTGTATTATTGTTTTTCTGATCCTGCTTTTTCTGATCGGACTTTTTGTTTCTAAACGCATTAAAAACGATCAGGATTGGTTCGTTGCAGGACGCAACCTTGGTGTTGTTCCACTGGTCGGTACGTACTTTGCCACAATTATCAGCACTGTTTCTGTTATCGGTTATTTTGGCTATTACTATAGCTATGGTTGGGCTGGCTGGTGGAACTGGGCTGGTACGGCTTTGACATCAATGATTGCGGCTCTATGGTTTGCTGAGAAACTGCGCAAGTTTGGTCAGACAACGCTGCCCGATCTTCTCGCTGCCCGTTATGGCAAAGCTCACAGCATTATTGCCGGTGTTGTCATTCTTGTTGCCATGTTGTTCTTTACCTCTGCACAACTGACTGGTTCCGCAGCCGTAGTCACAACGTCTATGGGTATAGATCGCACGACAGCAATTATCGTTATTGGGATAATCTTCATCCTTTTTACCGTGATGGGCGGTATGGAAGCCGTCGCTTGGACAGACACCTTTTGTAGTGCCATCATTCTTATCGGCGTGTGGTTACTGAGCTATAACGCTGTTAACGAAGCAGGCGGTGTTGTAAAAATCCATAAAACACTTGCACAGATAAAACCTAGCGCACTTGATCCATTTGCCAACGGTGCCATTCCATTGGGTGTAGCCATGTCATGGTTCTTGACATGGGGTATCGGTAATATCGGAGCGCCGCAGTTCAGTACGAGAATTTATTCTGCAAAGGATCCTAAAACTGCTGCTCTGAGCCAGGCATGGACGGGTGTTACTTTTATCTTTTTCTATTTGCCGCTGATGCTCGCTGCGCTGGCCAGCATTGTCCTTTTCCCCGGATTGACAGGGGTTGCTGATACCTATGCTCCGACAATCATTCAAAAAGTGATGGGGCCTTGGGGCGGCGGTATCATGATGGCCGGTATTCTTGCGGCCTCAATTTCAACAGCGGATTCCGTGTTGCTGCTCGCAGGAACCACTTTTGTACGCGACATTGTGCAGCGTTGCAGTTCTAGACAGTTCATGCCCCAGCAGACGTTGAAGATGGCTCGCATCACTACGTTCATCATCGGCATTCTAGCAATTTTCTTCACCATACACACTAATCAGGGTGTTATGTGGGTTCAGGCTAATGCTGTCGGCTATATGGGGTCGATGCTCTCTGTCGTTGTACTGGCAGCTTTTGCGTGGAAACGAGCCAATGCTCAGGGCGCTCTTGCCGCAATGATTGTTGGCATTCTTACGGCAGCCATCTGGGGCTATTTGAATAGACCGTTCGGCTGGTTTCCCATCTTACCTTCACTGTTCACCTGCACGTTGACCTTGGTAATTGTCAGTAAGTTGACCCCACCTCCTTCTCAAAAGTTATTGATCAGTTTTTCAAAGAGTAGTTGTTTAATATTATAGAATCACATTATTGCCTCTACCGTTTCCAGCCACAGAGCGAAAGCGACCGTACCCATTTCATTCTGTGTCCTTGCAGTGCCAAAAGCATCTGCGTCAATGAGCGCGTTGGCGACGAGCTTGTACTAAAGCACGGCATACACGATTACGCTGCCACCGCCGCGTTGATATTGCGCAGGGGTGGTGAAAAGACGGATACTGTGGTCTTGCATTGTAGCGGGAAAGACGTTTTCTTCAGTCACTCAGATGTCATTTTTACCATGGCGATGAAGTTTTCTAACCGTCTGGTACCGTTTGCAAGGCACGTATAGGCGAGAGCGCTGTGGTCTGTGTAACTTGCTTTGTTGTCTCAATTCGACTGTTCAGTCAAAAATCAAAACATAGAGGACTCTCCGTGGACTCTCTATAATTGAGCACAGAGGGGCCTTTATGTTTTTATGTCAAAGATAAAATAATTAGATTGATCTGACAGAAAAAATACAGGTCGTATCGGCGCCCGTCGGGCGCGTGAAAAATTCCGCGGCGTGTGAGAGAAACGCCGCGGAATTTTTGTATACTGGATTTTCGATGAACATTTCCCGATGACGAGAACGGCGACTTTTGACAGAGGAAGATGGACGAAACGGGACGGACAAACGGCAATGCGCCGTCTTTTTGCCGGCGAAGTTCTCTTGACAAATGAACGTTTATGTCGTAATATTTTTTCAAGTAAATTGTATACAAACAAGCGTAAGAGCATCGCCTCGTGGTTTTGACGGGCGTTTTTCGGCTTTTGCTCTTGAAAAACGCGGCGGACGGCGAACGATGTTTGGCGGGCGAAAGGGACTCTTTTGCGCTCGCGCGTCGGGCGCTTTTTTTTGTATACGGAGTTTTTATGACAGGGAGGCGTCGTCATGTTGGATTTGAACGAACTGTGCGGCATGAGAGGCAAAAACGCCGTCATCACGGGAGCCGCGTCGGGGCTGGGGGCGGGGATCGCCCGCTTCTTCGCCGACGCCGGCGTGAAAGTGATGCTGCTGGACATCAACGAGAAGGGCGGCGAGGAAGTGGTCGCGAAAATCAGGGCCAGCGGCGGCGACGCGGCGTTCATGCGCTGCAACGTCACCAGTCAGGCCGACTGCGCCGCGGCGGCCGAAGCGGCGTTCCAGCGCTGGGGCAGCATCGACAGTCTCGTCAACTGCGCGGGAGCGACCCGCCGCCGCACGGTGGAAGATCTCGAAGAAAAAGACTGGGATCTGGTGCTGAACGTGACGCTGAAAAGCGTTTACCTGATGTGCCACAACGTGGTGCCCTACATGAAGAAGCAGGGACACGGCAAGATCGTCAACATCGGTTCGGGCTGGGCGCTCAAGGGCGGCGACCAAGCCGTGGCGTACTGCGCGTCCAAGGGCGGCGTGTGGAACATGACCCGCGCGCTGGCGATCGACTGCGGCCCGCATAATATCAACGTCAACTGCGTCTGTCCGGGCGACAGCGACACGCCGATGCTCAAAAGCGAATGCGAGCAGCTGGGCGGCACGTACGACTCGGCGTTCAAGGCGTCGTGCGCGGTGCGGCCGATCGCCCGGCTGGGCACGCCGGAGGACGTGGCCATGTGCGTGTTCTTCCTGTGCAGCGAAATGTCGCCGTGGGTCACCGGTTCGGCGCTGGTCGTCGACGGCGGCGGCATCGCCTAACGCGGCGGATTTTCAAGGAGGTCTTACGATGTCGAAAAGGAATTATCCCTACATTCCCAACTCCGATCCGGCCGTTCAGGCGGAGATGCTCAAGTTCATCGGGGCGGAATCCATCGACGAGCTGATCGGGCAGAACATTCCTCGGGAGCTGCTCATGAAGGAGCCGCTCAAACTTCCGCAGCCTTACGCGGCGGAGTGCGATCTTGTCCGCCATGTCTCGGGAATTCTGAACAAGGACAAGACGGCCAGCGAAATGACCTGCTTCCTCGGCGCGGGCTGTTATAACCGCTATGTTCCAGCGCTGGTGGACGAGGTGATCAACCGCTCCGAGTTCCTTTCGGCCTACGCCGGCGAGCCGTACGAGGATCACGGTCGCTTCCAGGCCTGTTTCGAGTACGAGAGCATGATGGCCGAGCTGCTGGACTGCGACGTGGTCAACGTGCCCAACTATGACGGTTCGCAGGCCGCGGGCACGGCGCTGCGCATGGCGACGCGCGTGACGAAGCGCGACGAAGTGCTGATCCCGGCAACGCTGAATCCCGACGTGGCGCGCGCCGTGAAGACGTATCTGCATCCCGACGTGAAGGTGACGACCGTCGCTTACGATCGCGGGACCGGCCGTCTCGACCTGAGCGACCTCGAGGCGAAGCTGAGCGGTGCGACCGCGGCGGTAATGGTGATGAATCCCAACTTCTTCGGCGTCGTCGAGGAAGAGGCGTCTCGGATCGCCGATCTGGCGCACGCGGCCGGGGCGTTGTCCGTCGTTTACGCCGAACCTTCGACGCTGGGCGTGATGAAGCCGCCCTTCCAATACGGCGCCGACCTTGCCTGCGGCGACATCCAGGCGCTGGGCATCCACATGAACTACGGCGGCGGCGTGGGCGGCTACATGGCCGCCAAGGACCGGCCCGAGATCGTGCGCGAGTATCCTTCGCGCCTGTTCGGCCTGGCTCCGACGACTCACGGCGAATGGGGCTTCGGCGACGTGATGTGGGAGCGCACCTCGTTCGCCGTCCGCGACCGCGCCAAGGAATTCGTCGGCACGCACGCGGCGCTGTGGAGCATCGGCGCGGCGGTGTACCTCGCCAGCCTCGGGCCGAAGGGCATGCAGGAACTGGGCAAGACCATTTTGCAGCGCGCCCTGCTGTTGCGCAAGCGCCTGAGCGCCGTGAAGGGGCTGACGGTCTGCCCGCTGAGCGGCGCGACGTTCCAGGAGTTCGTCGTGCGCTTCGAGAACAAAACCGTCGCCGAAGTCAACGCGGCGCTTTTGAAAAAGAATATTCTCGGCGGCTTCGATTTGAGCAGGGACTTCCCCGAACTGGGGCAATGCGCGCTGCTGTGCGTTACCGAGCGCACGGGCGAAGACGATGTGGACGCGCTGGCCGCCGCTCTTGCGGAAATCCTCGCCTGAGGGACGGAAAGGAAGGATCGTCATGGATAAAATCGCAGACAAAAGAGACACCCGACTGGATCGTTTCCATCAGGCGAGCTGGAACGAGCCGATCATTTACGAGTTGAGCGTGAAGGGCGAGCGCGGCGTGCTGGTTCCGGAAGTTTCGCCAGCCGCCGCGGCCGAAGCGGGCGACGGCGTTTCCAGTCTGCCCGAGTGCATGAGGCGCGAAACCGCGCCCGACCTGCCGGAGATCGGCCAGCCGCAGCTGGCCCGTCACTACAACCATCTGGCGCAGGAGAACCTCGGCGTGGACAGCAACATCGACATCGGCCAGGGCACCTGCACGATGAAGTACAGCCCCAAGGTGAACGACCGCCTCGCCGGCTGTCCCAAGGTGGCCGACATGCATCCGCTGCAGCCGGACGGCACGGCGCAGGGCATTCTCGAAATCGTCTGGCGTCTGGGCGAGCTGTTCAAGGAAATTTCCGGACTCGACTGCTTCAGCATCCAGCCCGGCGGCGGCGCGCACGGCATCCTCGCCATGGCGTCGGTGGTGCGCGCCTACTGGGAAGCCAAGGGCGAAAACGACCGCGACACCGTCGTCACCACGTTCTTCTCGCACCCCGCCGACGCGGCCTGCCCGATCGTCAAGGGCTACAAAGCCGTCGTGCTGCCTCCCGACGCCGAGGGGCTGCCCGACATCGAAGCTTTCAAGGCGACGCTGAAAAACAACAAGGTCGCCGCCATCTTCATGACCAATCCCGAAGACACCGGCATCTTCAACCGCCGCATCCGCGAGTTCACGCGGCTGGCTCACGAAGCCGGCGCGATCTGCTGCTACGATCAGGCCAACGCCAACGGCCTGCTGGGCATCACCCGCACCGTCGAGGCCGACTTCGACATGTCGTTCTTCAACCTGCACAAGACCTTCTCGTCGCCGCACGGCTGCGGCGGCCCCGCCGTCGGCATGGTGACCTGCCGCAAAGAACTGCGCTCCTATTTGCCCGCGCCGCTGGTCGAACACAGCGGGGAGAAAGGCTATTACCTCGATTTCGACCTGCCCCGCAGCTGCGGCAAGGTCAAGTCCTTCTGGGGCGTCGCGCCCGTGGCGGTGCGCGCCTACGCTTGGATCATGAGCCTCGGCGCGGAAGGTCTGCGCGAGGTGAGCCGCGTGGCGATCCTCAACAACAACTACTGCATGAAAAAGATCCTCGCCATCAAAGGCGCGTCGATCAGTTTCCCCAATCACAAACCGCGTATCGAGCAGGTCCGTTACAGCTGGGAACAGCTCAAAAAGGACACCGGCTTCGGCACCGCCGACTTCTCGCGGCGCATCCCCGATTACGGCACGCATTACTGGAGCAGCCACGAACCGTGGGTGATCCCCGAACCGTTCACGATCGAGCCCAGCGAGTCGTACAGCAAGCGCGACCTCGACGCCTACTGCGAGATCCTCGCCGCCATCGCGCGCGAGTGCTACGAACAGCCCGAGGTCATCCGCGAAGCGCCTCTGAACAGCACCGTGCACCATACCAGCCACGATTATTTCGACGACCCCGACAAGTGGGTGCTGTCGTGGCGCAATTACAAGCAGAAGTACACAGGCTATTTCCAGCCGAAAAAGAAGTAGATGAGAATCGGTTTTCTCGTCAATCCCGTGGCGGGAATGGGCGGTTCCGTGGCGCTGAAGGGCACCGACGGGGCGGAAACGCTCCGCCGCGCCCGCGCGCTCGGCGCCGTGCCCCGCGCCGCGGAGCGCATGGCGCAGGCTTTGGACGCCGCCCTGCTGCTGCCTGACGGCGTTGGTTTTCTCGCCTGCTGCGGCGAAATGGGAGAAGCGCTTTTGAAAGAACGGCGGCTTTCGTACGAGACCGTGTACCGTCCGGCAGGCGAAACCGGGGCCGCCGACACGCGCGCGGCCGTTAAGGCCATGGTCGCCGCCGGAGCGGAACTAATCTTCTTCGCTGGCGGCGACGGCACGGCCCGCGACGTCTGCGCGGCGACGGAAGGCGCGGACATCCCCGTGATCGGCGTACCGGCGGGCGTGAAGATCCATTCGGCGGTCTACGGCGTCACGCCGGTGCGCGCCGGGCAGCTGTTGCGCAAATTTGCCTCCGGTGGCGTGAAGGAGCTGGGCGACGCCGAAGTGATGGACATCGACGAAGACGCTTTCCGCCGCGGCACGGTCAACGCTCGCCTTTACGGCTACCTGAAAGTGCCGCTGGACCGCGGCTGCCTGCAGGACCGCAAATCAGGCGGCGCGAACCCCGACGCCTACGACCGCTCGGCCATCGCCGCCTGGGCGGCGGAGCACATGGCCCCGGGCGTCTGTATCTGATCGGTTCGGGCACCACCACTCAGGCCATTATGGACGAGCTGAAGCTCCCCGGCACGCTGCTGGGCGTCGACGCCGTCAAGGACCGCCGCCTCGTCGCCGCCGACCTGACGGAGCGCCAGCTCCTCGACCTGGTCGAGCCGGGCAACACCACGCTGATCGTCACCGTCATCGGCGGCCAAGGGCACATCTTCGGCCGCGGCAACCAGCAGATCAGCCCCGCCGTGTTGCGCCGCGTCGGCGTGGAGAACGTGACGGTCGTCGCCACGCCGGCCAAGCTGATCGGCCTGTTCCCCAAGCCCCTGCTCGTGGACACCGGCGACCCCGAACTCGACCGCCGGTTCGCCGGCTACGCCGCCGTGGTGACCGGCTACGACCGCCGCCAGATGTGCCGCGTGGAGTGCTGAGATATTTCCGACGTTTTGCCGTAGAATAAAAAAGTTCGGGCGAAGCGCCCGAACGAGAACATTCTTTGAGGAGGTCTTTTTATGGCACGTTATGAAGAACTCAAAGGCAAGCGCGTGATGATCACCGGCGCGGCCAGCGGCATCGGACTGGCGACGGCCTGCCGTTTCGCCGCGGAAGGCGCGAAGGTTTTCATCGTCGATTACAACAAAAAAGCTCTCGAGGCGACGCAGAAGGAACGTCCCGAGTTCGCCGGATTTTCCGCGGCCGACGTCTCCGACGAGGAGAACGTCAAAGCGGCTTTTGCGGAGATGGATCGCCTGCTGGGCGGCATCGACGTGCTGATCTCCAACGCCGGCATCTCCGTCCGCAGCGACGCGCTGGATATCCCCTACGCGCAGTGGAAAAAGGTGATGGACATCAACCTGGGCGGCATGTTCCTCTGCGCCAAAGAAGCCGGCAGGCGCATGAAAGCCCAGGGCGGCGGCGTGATCCTCATGACCGCCTCCAGCAACGGCACCGAGGGCCACCGCTGGTACGCCGATTACAACGCTTCCAAGGCGGGCGTGATCCTGCTCACCAAGACGCTGGCGCTCGAGCTGGCCCCCGTCGTGCGCGTCAACTGCGTGTGTCCCGGCTACGTGCTCACGCCCATGCAGCGTGCCGAATACACCGACGAGATGCTGGCCAAGGTCAACGAAGGCATTCCCATGAAGCGCCACGCCGCGCCCGAGGAGATCGGCGCGCTCTACGCCTTCCTCGCCAGCGACGACGCTCGATACATTACCGGCGCCGACATCCGTATCGACGGCGGCGAGACGGCGGGGCTGTATTCGTAAGATAATATTCGCGTGATCAAGAACAATAAACGTCCTTCCCGTTTTTTCACGGGAAGGACGTTTATTGTTCTTAGTCGTTTGCTGAGGGCTGCTCCATGGGCTTCATCTGCGAAGGATCCATGGGCGGCAGGATGACGGGCGTGGGCAGGTTGGCCAGCGACACGAGCTGGCTGATCATAGCGCGCACATAGGGCAGCAACATGGTCATGCCGTTGTCCTTGAGGATCGCCTCGCGGTCGGCGCCTTCGGCGTCGATGAAGAACACGCCGGTGACGTCGGCGATGATCTCGAATGGATAGTTGTTGTTCTCGGCGTCGTCGAACACGGTGACGCGGATGTTGAGGAACGTCGGCTCCTTGGGCGTGGCGCTCATGCGCACGCGCTGATCCAGTTTGATGGAAAGGGGGAGGTTCTCGTCCTTCTTGGGCTGAAAGTGGTGATTCATGTCGAACTGCAGGCTCTCGGCGCGAAAATCGGCAAGGCGGATCTCGTTCATAAACACAGGCTCCTTTAGGGGAAAAGTTTAGGATGGAAAATGGTGCGCGGCATGCTGCCGCCCATTATAACACGGATCGCTCAAAATCCAAGGGAGATCGTTCAAGGCGAAAGGGGAGCAATGCGGGGAGAAGGCTCGAAAGTCGGCCCGTGTCGGGCGAAAGGAGCGACGGACGGAATCTCCGAAAAGGAAGTGTCTTATTTGTTATGACCGGAAAAGCCAGCCAATCGACGCTGATGGATGTATAAAACGCACAAATCAAGAATGTGATTTCGAGCGCTTTATCTAGAAATGTTATAGTCCTCTTGCGGGAAAGAAAAATTTGGTTATAATGAACCCAGAACATCAAAAGAAGGAGGTGCGACTTATGGGCAAACTCGCAGGCAAGAAATTGATCCTTCTCGGCGAGCGCGACGGTGTACCTGCGCCTGCTATGAAGGCTTGCTTTGAGAACAGTGGAGCCGAAGTCGTCTTCGAAGCAACGGAGTGCTTCGTCTGAACGGCTGCCGGAGCCATGGACTTGCAGAACCAGCAGCGCGTCAAGGATTGCGCTGAGAAGTACGGTGCTGAGAACTGCGTGGTCATTTTCGGTTCGTCCGACGCCGAAGGCGCCGAGATTTACGCCGAAACCGTGACCAACGGAGATCCCACCTTTGCAGGTCCCCTGGCCGGCGTCCCGTTGGGACTCGCCGTTTATGACATCTTCGATGAAGAGATTCGTGCTGAAGCTGATCCCAAGGCGTGGGAGGAGCAGATTTCCATGATGGAGATGGTGCTCGATCCCGAGGCGCTCGCCGCTGCCGTCAAAGGCATCCGCGATCAGTATTCCAAGTACAAGCTGTAATAAGAGCCTGTCAAACAAGCCGGTCCATGGACGAACGTTCATGGACCGGTTTGCTGTTTCGACAAGACCGAGGGGCTCGGCTGTTTTGTACTGGATTTTCGCTAAAAGTGCCAAGGTTCCTCTGGTCTTTTTTTATAGCGCCCAAAGCGCGCTGAAAACTGATGGAATTGTGCGGTGACGTATTTTTGGCGGCATCGCGCGTTTTGCGTTTTTCCCCAGAGGGGCTGGGGACGGTTCGGCGTTTCGATCGGGAAACGGCATAAACTACCGTGCCTTGCCGAGGTAGGCCGCCTTGATGGCGGGGTCGTTGAGCAGGTCGCTGCCCTTGCCCTGGACGCCGAGCGAGCCGGTCTCGAGGACGAAGGCGTAGTCGGCGATCTTCAGCGCGACGTTGGCGTTCTGTTCGACGAGCAGGATGGTGATGCCTTCGCGGTGCAGCGTCTCGATGATCTTGAAGATGTCGCGGATGACGATCGGGGCGAGTCCCAGCGAGGGTTCGTCCATCATCAGCAGTTTGGGGCGCATCATCAGCGCGCGGCCGACGGCCAGCATTTGCTGTTCGCCGCCGGAGAGCGTTCCCGCCATCTGCCACGAACGTTCCTCGAGGCGGGGGAAGAGTTCGTACACGTGTTCGAGGTCGGCCGTCAGGTCGTCGCTGCGCAGGTAAGCGCCGATCCGCAGGTTTTCCTGCACGGTCAGATTGGGGAAGACGCGCCGCCCTTCGGGCACCATGCAGATGCCCTGCGACACGATCGCCTGCGGATCCTGCCCGCTGATGACGTTGCCGTCGTAGGTGATCGTACCTTCCTTGATCGGCACGATCCCGCTGATGGCGCGCAGCGTGGTGGATTTGCCGGCGCCGTTGGCGCCGATGAGGGTGACGATCTGGCCTTTTTCGACGGAGAAGGACACGCCTTTCAGCGCTTCGATGCCGCCGTAGCTGACCTTCAGATCCATGATCTTGAGCAGGCTCATTCTTCGTCACCTCCCAGATAGGCTTTGATGACAACGGGGTCGTTCTGAACTTGCGCGGGCGTGCCTTCGGCGATCTGGCGCCCGAATTCGATCACGTAGATGCGGTCGGAGATGTTCATGACGAGGTCCATGTGGTGTTCGATGATGAAAACGGTCAGGTCGAAATCTTTCTTGATCTGTTTGATGAACTGCCCCAGCGCCAGCGTTTCCTGAGGATTCATGCCGGCCGCCGGTTCGTCGAGCAGCAGCAGCGTAGGGTCGGTCGCCAGCGCGCGGACGATCTCGAGCACGCGCTGTTTGCCGTAGGGCAGGCTGACGGCCATTTCGTCGCGCTCGTCGGCCAGGCCGACGATATCGAGCAGTTCCAGCGAGCGCTCGCGCATCATCGCTTCTTCCCGGCCGTTGAGGTGCAGCGTCGCGGTGATGAAATTGCTGGTGCGGCGCAGGTGGCGCGCCGTGAGCACGTTCTCGAACACGGTCATGCCCGAAAACAGGCGGATGTTCTGGAACGTGCGGGCGATGCCGAGCTTGGTGATCTGATCGGGCGTGGGGCGCAGCACGCCCGTTTTGTAGCGGTCGGCGTTGGTCCCCGCGTAAAGGGTTTTCATCTTGTCGGAAGGGTGGTTGCGCACGATCGGGGTGCCGTGGAAGGAGATCTCGCCGTTCGTGGGCGCGTAAATGCCCGTGACGGCGTTGAAGGCCGTGGTCTTGCCGGCACCGTTGGGGCCGATCAGGGCGACGATCTCTCTTTCGTTGACGTCCATCGTCAGGTCGTTGACGGCGACGACGCCGCCGAACTGCATGGTGAGGTGGTCGAGGTGCAGCACGTTCTTCGGATCAGTCATGGGGCGTCGCCTCCTTCGTTCTGCGCCGCCTGAACAGATCGGGCAGTTCCTTGGTGCCCATGATGCCGCGGCTGAAGAACAGCACGACGATCATGATGATGATCGAAAACACGACGAGACGGAACCCGTTGCGCAGCAGAGGCACCTCGAAGCCGTTGACGATCTGCTTCTCGTCGAGGAAGCGCAGCCACCACTCGGAGCAGGCCACGAACAGGAACGAGCTCAGGCACGACCCCGTCACCGAGCCGACGCCGCCGATGACGACGATCAGCAGGATCTCGTAGGTCATGGCCGCCGTGAAGCTCTTGGCCTGCACCGACGTCTGATACATGGCCAGCATGGCGCCGGAAATGCCCGTGAAGAACGAAGAAACGCAGAACGCCAGCTGCTTGTGCCGGGCCAGATTGATGCCCATGGCTTCGGCGGCGATCTCGTTATCTTTGATGGAACGCAGCGCGCGTCCGTAGGTGGAGTTGATCAACATCACCAGCAGCGCGATACAGAAGCCTGAAATCAACATCGGCACGGTCGTCGCCAGATAGACCGACACGGAACCGTCGACGTTGAGGATATTGAAGTCGGTGAAGATCGTGAACAGCCTCAGCATGTTCGAGCCGTTCGTCAGCGGCCCCAGCTGGTTCCACTGGAAAATTGCGCGGATGATCTCGGCGAAGCCCAGCGTGGCGATGGCAAGATAATCGCTCTTCAGCCGCAGCACCGGCAGACCGATCAGCCAAGCGAACGCCGCGGCGACGAGGCCGCCGAGGAACATGGCGACGAACCACGGCAGCGTGAACTGGACGATGCCGCCGCCGAAATATTGATATACGATGGGGCGGGAGACGACGGGGATCGTGAAGATGCAATATACGTAAGCGCCGATCAGCATAAACCCGGCCTGTCCGAGCGAGAAGATGCCCGTGAAGCCGTTGAGCAGGTTCATCGCCACGGCGACGAGCGCGTAGACGGCCCCTTTCTTCAGGACCGTAAAGAGCATCGACCGCGGCGGCAGGCACTGCTCCGCTACGAACACGGCGATATAGATCGCCACGATGATGAGTACGCTGATGACGTTGGCTGTGCGTTGTTGTCTTTTGTCGATCATGGCCGTCACCTATACCTTGTCCGTATGTTCTTCGCCGAACAGGCCGGTGGGCTTGACGAGAAGAATGACGATCAGCAGCGCGAACGTGAAGGCGTCGGAGAACGTGGCCAGTCCCAGCGGTTTTGCGATAAAGCCGAGTCGGAACAGAATAACGTCCAGTCCTTTGATAAGATTCTCGCAGATGCCGATGATGAAAGCCCCGATGACCGCTCCGGGAATGGAGCCGATGCCGCCGAACACCGCCGCGACGAAGGCTTTCAGGCCGGGCATGGCGCCGGAAGTCTGAATGACCGTCGAATAGTTCGTGAAATACAGCACCGAGCCGACCGCCGCCAGGAAAGAGCCGATGACGAACGTCGCCGAAATGACCCGGTCGATCTTGATGCCCATCAGAAGGCTCGTCTCGAAGTCCTTGCTGACCGCGCGCATCGCCATGCCCAGCTTGGTGCGGTTGATCAGCATGACGAGGATGCCCGCCAGGAGCAGCGTCAGAAACGGCGTGATGATCGTGACCATCGTAGTGGTCGCGCCGCTGATGCGGACCGAATCCGAGATGAAAGGAATCTTTGGATAGAACTGGTTCAGGCCGCCCGTGACGTAGAGCACGAGGTTCTGAAGCGTGTAGCTCACGCCGATGGCCGAAATCATAACGCTCATCCTGGGCGCCGCGCGCAGAGGTTTGTAGGCGATGCGCTCGATGAAGAAGCCGATCAGCGACGTCAGGATCAGCACGACGGGCACCGAGACATAGAGTGGCGCCGCAGCCGAGATATAGACCATCAGGATACCGGCCACCATGAACACGTCGCCGTGGGCGAAGTTGATGAGACGCAGGATGCCGTACACCATCGTGTAGCCGATGGCGATCAGCGCGTACTGCCCCCCCACCGAAATGCCCGACAGCAGATAGGGAAAAACGGTTTTCCACATGAGGAGAACGACTCCCTTTCAGATTAGATTTCAACGCGGAAGGCGCGGCGGGGAAGAACCTGACAGCCTCGCCGCGCCCTCGTTCGCAATCGGAAAAACAACGCCTTCTTTTCTTTTTCTGAAAATATTACAAAGCGTTTTTGACGCCGCTTACTTTACGCCGCCCACATGATGCTCGGCCAGGAAGTCCCACTGGCCGGTCTCGGGATTGACGGTTTTGAGGAACGCCGAGTCGCGGATGGCGTCGCCGTTTTTGTCGAAGGAGATCATGCCGCTGACGCCCTTATACTTGACGCCCCACAGCGCCTTGTTCACGTCTCTGGGATCGGGGGAAGCGGAAGCCTTGAGCGCCTCGAGCGCCACATAATACGCGTCGTAGCCCATCACTGAAATCGCGGCGATCATGTCGTTGCCGCCGTTGTTCGTCATCGCTTCGGAATCGTCGTGCAACCACTGCTTGAATCCCTCGTCGAACTTGGGCGAGCCGCCCTCCTGGTAGAAGGTGGAGACGACCAGCTTGACCTTGGCGTCCTTGGCCGCTTCGGCCGTCTTGTTGCTGTCGAGCGTGTCGCCGCCGAGGATCGGGAACGTCGCGCCCTGAGCGCCGGCCTGGGCGAGGATCTGCGTCGAATAGGCGAGCGAAGTGGGGCAGAAGAACACGTCCGCGCCGTACATCTTCGCGTTGGTCAGATAGGATGTGAAGTCCGAGTTGCCCGTGGGGAACGTGTCGGTAATCACCTTGCCGCCCAGCTTTTCGAAAGTCATCTTGAAATAGTGGCACAGGCCGACGTCGTAGTCGTTGCCCAGTTCGCCGAGGCAGTACGCCGTGCGCGCGCCAAGCTCGTTGTAGGCGTAGTCGGCGAGCACCGTTCCCTGGAACGGATCGAGGAAGCAGACGCGGAAATAGTGCGTGTTGCCCGCCGTCACCTGCGGGTTGGTGCAGCCGATGCCGATGGCGGGAACGCCGCCGTCGGCGAAGTAGCGGGAGCCGGCGATGGAAACGGCCGAACCGTAGGAGCCGAGCACCACGGAAACGCCCGCGCTGACCAGCTTCTGGGCCGCCGAAGGCGCCTTGTCGGGCGAAGAACCGTTGTCGGCGTAAACCAGTTCGACGTCGTACGTCTCGCCGTTGATCACGACCGTCGGCGTTTCGTGAAAGCCGAACTGCGACCCCAGGGTTTCCTGTTTGCCGCCCGCGCCGCTGTCGCCGGACGCCGGCTGGAAAATGCCGATACGGACGACCTTATTCGCCGCCAGGGCCGTTGAAGCCATCATGCAGAAAGCTACCGCAAAAGCGCAAAATTTCCTCATTACTTTATTTCTCCTTTCGTGTATTATGTGGATAACGACGCTTAAAAGATTATAAGTTATTGAATAGAGGTTTTCAAGTAGAAAAACAGAAAATACAAATTATCCACGCGAAATATATTATCGACAGTCGGATTATTTGGCTCCGTCCCCGCGGTACGAAGAAAGCGCCCCCGTGTTCGGCTTTTTGATCAAGAAGCGGTATCAGTCCGGTTCCTGCACGTCCCATCGGACTCGCAGGCAGCAGATCAGCAGCGTCGCCGCGCTCAGCGCCCAGGTGATGGGATAGGCGGCGTAGAGCAGGCGGATGTCGTGATTGATGCGCAGCGCGACCGACAGATAGCCGACGCGGATCAGACACCAGCACACCAGCATGACCAGCATCGGTACGACGGCCTTGCCCAAACCGCGCAGGATGCCCGCCATGCAATGAGACATCGCCGGCAGAAAGTAAAACGGCGTGGCGATGCGCGACTGTGCGACGCCGAACGCGACGACCTCCGGCTCGGCGCCGAAAGCCATCATCAGCGGGCGGATGTTGAAGAGGATCAGCAGCGCCAGCAGCTCCGCCATGATCGCTCCGGCGCAGAGCGCGAAGACGGCGCCGCGGCGTGCCCGCTCATGCTGGCACGCTCCCATGTTTTGACCGATAAAGGTCGTGATCGACAGGGCAAAACTGGAAATGGGCAGGAAAGCGAATCCCTCCAGTTTCAGAAATGTGCCGCTGCCGGCCATGGCCATGGCGCCGAAAGAGTTGATGTGCGACTGGACGACCATGTTGGCAAAAGAGATGATGGAGTTTTGCAGCCCCGAGGGGACGCCCATGCGCAGGATCTGTTTCAGCATCGGCCAGTCGGGGCGCAGATCGCGCCACGACACGCGCGCCTCGCCGCCGTGACGGCTCAGGTGATAAAACCCCAGCGCGGCGCTGGCCGCCTGCGAGATCACCGTGGCAACCGCCACGCCGGCCACGCCCCAGCGGAAAACGACCACGAAAACCAGGTCCAGCGCCACGTTGACCAACGAGGAGAAAATCAGGTAATACAGCGGATGCCGGCTGTCGCCGACCGCCTGGAGGATGCCGTTGACGCAGTTGTAGAGCACCACGGAAAGCAAGCCGCCGAAATAGATGCGGAAGTAGGTCAGCGAATTGGGCAGCACGGTCTCCGGCGTGCCCATCAGCCTGAGGATGACGGGCGAGAAGACGACGCCGAGCGCCGACAGCAGACCGCCCCCCAGGAGCGCGAAGAATGCCGTGGTGTGCACGGAAATGCGCAGCCGTTCGGCATCGCGTGCGCCATAATAGCGGGCGATGATCACGCCGGCGCCGACGAATACGCCCTGCAGGAAGCCGATCAGCAGAAAGGCCATGTGTCCCGACGAAGCGACGGCGGCGAGGGCGTCGCTGCCGATGAAGTTGCCGACCACCAGCGAATCGACCGTGTTGTACATCTGCTGGAACAGGTTGCCGAGAAAAAGCGGCAGCGCGAACGTGAGCAGCGTTTTGGCGATAGGGCCCTGCGTGAGCAGCGCGGATTGATCTCTCATAGACGAAGCCTTCTCTCACGGATTTGGTTTTTATTTTATCAGAAAGGCAGGAAAATTTTGCCTTTTTGCGTTTTCTCGTCCGAAGCTATCGCCTTGCCTTTCCGGAACCGAACGGAAATTGCCCGGGAGCGGGATGGCGGATGTTTTATATTTTCATGGAAGGTGGTATATCCTTTTGACAGACGGAGTAAAATGATGTATTGTTACTTTGTTTAAAAGCGCGTTGCTGATGTTTTTACTATATAAACTGACAGTTCTAAAATGAAAGGGCAGGTAGATATCAATGGACAAGAACAGCGACAAGTACATCCGGGACGTTGACGCCGAGATCGCCGACATCATTATCGAAGAGTACCGCCGCCAGAACCACCAGATCGAGCTGATCGCCTCCGAGAACTTCACCTCGCGCGCCGTCATGGCGGCGATGGGCTCCGTGCTCACCAACAAGTACGCCGAAGGCTACCCCGCCAAACGCTACTACGGCGGCTGCGAAGTCGTCGATAAGGCCGAAAACCTCGCCCGCGACCGCGCCAAGAAACTCTTCGGCTGCGACCACGTCAACGTCCAGCCCCACGCCGGCAGCCAGGCCAACATGGCCGTCTACTTCTCCCAGCTCCAGCCCGGCGACACCATCCTGGCCATGAACCTCACCGATGGCGGACACCTCACCCACGGCTCCCCCGTCAACTTCTCCGGCAGACTCTACAACGTCGTCCCCTACGGCGTCAGCCGCGACACCGAGACCATCGACTTCGACCAGGTGCGCGAGCTTGCCCGCAAGCATCATCCCAAGATGATCGTCTGCGGCGCCAGCGCCTACCCCCGCATCATCGACGCGTCGAAATTCCGCGAGATCGCCGACGAAGTCGGGGCCCTCGTCATGTTCGACATCGCCCACATCGCCGGCCTCGTCGCCGCCGGAGTCCATCCCAATCCCGTGCCCTACTGCGACTTCGTCACCACCACCACCCACAAGACCCTGCGCGGCCCCCGCGGCGGCATGGTCATGTGCAAAGAACAGTACGCCAAGAAACTCGACTCCGCCATCTTCCCCGGCATGCAGGGCGGCCCCCTCATGCACATCATCGCCGCCAAAGCCGTCGCCTTCGCCGAAGCCCTCAGACCCGAGTTCAAGACCTACCAGCAGAACATCGTCGGCAACTGCAAACACCTTGCCGAAAAGATGATGGAGAAAGGCTTCCGCCTCGTCTCCGGCGGCACCGACAACCACCTGATCCTCGTCGACCTGACCAGCAAAGGCGTGACCGGCAAACAGGCGCAGATCGCGCTCGACCAGGCCGGCATCACCGTCAACCGCAACACCATCCCGTTCGAGACCCTGAGCCCGATGGTGACCAGCGGCGTGCGCATCGGCACGGCGGCGGCGACCACGCGCGGCTTCGGCCGCGAGGAAATGGAGAAGATCGCCGGCTGGATCGACCGCGTGGTCACCCACATCGACGACGAAGCGGAGATCGGGAAAGTCCGCGCCGAGATCACCGAACTCTGCGAGGCGAAACCGCTCTATCCCGGGCTGTATTGAACCGACGCCCCGGGCGGATCGAAATGAACGGCGCCGGACGGGGACTGCTCATGCAGCCGCCGGCCGGCGCCGTTGCGTTCGGCTTTTTGATTTAAGAAATAATATTCAGAGGCATTTATTGTTGAAGTGCGCTCAGCGGGGCGCTTTGGGGCTCAGAAGGTTCCTGGCGGTGGCGAGCAGATCCTCGTGTTCGATCGTGCTGACGTCGAAGCGCAGCAGCGAGAACACGGCCTGAAGGATAAAACTGATGCCGAAGACGGCGACGACGGTGCCGACGCCGATCTTGGCGCCGCAGAGCCAGCCGGTGAGCAGAGCGCCGCCTTCGATGGAAAACCGGATCACGCCTACGGGAGTGCGCGGGAAGCGCTTGCGCAGGGCGACCATCAGTGCGTCGCGGGGGCCGCAGCTCAGCCCCGCGCCGATGTAAAAATAACTGCCCACGGCGATCAGAAGCTGTCCCGTCAAAAGCGTGGCGATGCCCGAGGGGAAGCCGGTCATCATGGGAATGACGCCGGCGGCGCGCAGCAGATCGGCAATGGGGCCGATGCAGGCGATGTCAAGCAGCGTGCCGAGCCCGATTTTTTCGCGCAGCAGCAGGTCGACGGCGAGGATGACCAGCCCCGATCCGGCCAGCACGGTCCCAAAACTCAACCCCAGCCGAGCTCCCACGCCCATGCTGAACGCTTCCCAAGGGCCGAGCCCCACGTTGGCCTGGATGTTGCAGCACGATCCCGTGCCGAAAAGCAGCAGCCCGAACAGCGCCCGGGCAATGCGTCGAGAGTAGTCCATCAGCGGTCCTCCTTCGTTCGGAGAAGATGGAACGATATTACCTTCTGCGGCGCCGGCGGTCAAGCAGGAGCGAGACAGGCGCGCGCGGCTCCGGCTCTCGGCGGAGCGAATGATCAGAGAACGAACGGAGGACGAGCTCATGAATGTTTTCCTTTGCGAACATCTGCACCGTGACGCCGTGGCCCTGCTGCGGTCGCGGGCTGAGATCGTCGCCGACTGGGGGCGTCTGGCGGAGTGCGACGGTCTGATCAGCCGCAATTTGAAGCTGCCGCGGGAAACGCTGGAACGCGCGCCGCGGCTGAAGGTGATTGCCGTGCACGGCACGGGCAGCGACGGCATCGATCTGGAATGGTGCGCGGCCCGTAACATTACCGTAACCTACGTGCCTGCGCAGAATGCCGATTCGGTGGCGGAACTGATCGCTGCGCTGGCGTTGGATCTGATGCGCCGCGTGACCGCCGCCGACCGTGCGGTCCGTTCGGGGCGCCCCGTGAGAAGCGCGCCGCCGGAGTTTTGCGGGCGCGAACTGGCGGGCAAGACGCTGGGACTGATCGGCGTCGGAGACATCGCCCGGCGCGCAGCGCGCATTCTGCGCGAAGGGTTCGGCATGAAAGTCATCGGCTATTCGCCCTCGCTGACGCCCGAGAAAGCGAAAATGTTCCACGTGGAACATCGCCCTTCCGTTATCGACGTGATGCGGGGCGCCGACGTGATCTCGCTGGGCGTGCACCTGACGGGAGAGACCTTTCATCTGATCGGCGCCAAGGAACTGGCCGCGGCCAGAAAGGGCGCGGTGCTGATCAACACGTCGCGTGGGGGCGTCGTCGACGAGGAGGCGCTCTATGAGGCGCTGCGCGTCGGTCGGCTGGCGGGGGCCGCCTGCGACGTGTGGGAGCACGAGCCGCCGACGGCGGGACATCGGCTGCTCTCGCTGGACAACGTGATCGCCACGCCCCATCTCGGCGCCAACACGGACGAAGCGCTGCGCCGCGTCGGCACGGCGGCCGTGCAGGCGCTGTTCGACGTGTGCGAGGGAAGGAAGCCGCGCTGCGTTTACAGCGTCGAACACCCGCTGGGATTCGAAAACAGGGACGTCCTCCGCGACGGATCCTGATTCCTTTTCGGCTGCGTAAAATACAATGGAGGGATGAGACTTGAAATTAGCGGTAACGTATGAGAACGGCGCGATCTTTCAGCATTTCGGACACACCGAAACGGTGAAGATCTACACGATCGAAAACGGCGCGGTCGGCGCCTCGGAAGTGATCGGCACGGAGGGGCACGGGCACGGCGCGCTGGCGGCCTTTTTGAAGGAAAGGGGCGTCGAGGCGCTGATCTGCGGCGGTTTGGGCGGCGGCGCGGTGACGGCGCTGCAGGAGGCGGGGATCGCCATTTACGCCGGCAATCAGGGCAGCGCGGACGAAGCTGCCGCAAAGTTTGCCGCCGGACAGCTTTCCGCTAACGCCGAGGCGAACTGTCATCATCACGATCACGGCGCGGAACATTCCTGCGGAAACGGCTCGTGCCGCCATTAGCATTGGCAAGGAACGCTTCGTCCGCCGACAAAAAATCCGGCCCCGAAAAGGGACCGGATTTTTTGTCGGCGGACGGCGTGTTACGGCAAGCGCCTGTTTTTGAGGAATTCGCCGCGGGCGAAGGCAGCGAACGTGCGCGCCGCCGGCGAGAGAAACTCTTCCTTCGGCCAAGCCAGGCCGATCTTGACGGTTTCGGGCGGGTCGAGCGGCACGCTGACCACGCGCGGGCTGGGCGGCCGCTGCAGGATGCCGTTCATCAGCGCCACGCCGAGGCCGGCTTCGATCATGGCGAAGGCGGCGCTGACCTCGGAGGTGGAGCAGCGCGCCGCAGCCGTGACGCCGCGGGCGGCGAAGTAGCGCGAGTTGTCGCTCTCGCGGCCGGGGTACATTTCGATGTAGGGTTCGCTGGCGAACGCTTCGGCGGGGAAGGCGCCGCGGGCGACGGACCAGTGCCCGGCGGGTACCCAGACGACCAGCTTGTCGTTGCAAAGCGGCGTCCACTGAAAGCTGCCCTCGCGCCGGCTGATGACGCAGAAATCGGCGCGTCCCTCTTCGACCATGGCGGCCAGGTCGCTGCTCAACCCCTCGGCGATGGAAACGGCGATGCCGGGATGAAGCCGCCCGAACTCGGCCGCGAGACGGGCCAGCAGCGGATAATAAACGCCGTACGCCGCCCCGACGGTGACGCTGCCGCATTCGACGCCGCGGATCTGGGCGGACGTTTCGGCGAACTGTCCGGCGGCGCGCACCAGCTCGCGCAGGACGGGCAGCAGCAGCTCGCCCTCGCGCGTCAGATTGACGCCGATATGGTTGCGGCGCAGCAGCGGGAAGCCGGCCTCTTTTTCCAGCGAAGCGATGATGCGGCTCACGCCCGACGGAGTGTAACCAAGCTCTTCGGCGGCGGTGGTCAGCGAACCGTTTTCGACGGCCCGCAGCAGCACGGCGCATTTTTTCGTGTCCATGGCGTCTCCTTTGCTATGAGAAAGAATCAAGGGCTTTTTGTTTTTTTGACGATAGATCATCGGCGGCGCTTTGTCAAACGTTCGCGGCGGAGGCGGACGGCCGTTCGCCGTTCCGGGCGAGTTCTTCCGCGGACGCGCGCGTTGCCGAAATCTCATGCCATGAATTGCGTTTTCAGCAAAACGCAAATGATTTATTCGGACGCAAAAGAACGATAAACGCGGCGTGTTTCTATAATATTCGCTGCATAAAAATAACTTGCTTCGAAAGATAAGTTATGTTAAGATTCTCGTGTAACAAACTTTATATTTTAAAAATGGAGGTGCCAGCGTGAAAAAGTTCCTATCGATTGTTGTGGCAGTTGCGATGTTCGCGTTCCCGGCGTTCGCCGCGGAGGAAGTGCTGGTCGGCGAGATTTCGACTTCGACGGGCGACTTTGCCGCTTACGGCTTCGCCGAAGTCGAGTCGGTGAAGATCGCCCTCGAAGAGATCAACGCCGCCGGCGGCGTCAAGGTCGGCGACGCGATGCTGCCGATGCGCGTCATTCAGTACGACTGCCGCACGCGCAACGAAGACATGGTCAACGCGGCGCGCCGCCTCGTCAATCAGGACAAGGTCGTCGCCGTCATCGGCCCGAGCGGTTCCGGGCTGTGCATTTCCGCCGCCGCCGTGTTCAACCGCGGTCACGTGCCTCACCTCGGCACGCTGCCGACGAACCCGATGGTGACCATGGACGAGCGCGGCAAGGTACGTCCCTACAACTTCCGCATCTGTTTCCTCGACCCGTATCAGGGCGCCATCCTGGCCACGTTCGCGGTCAAGAACCTGAACCTCATGAAGGCCGCCGTGCTGTACGACGTGTCCAGCGACTACTCGCAGGGGCTGCGCGAGTTCTTCGTCACCGAGTACAAGAAGATGGGCGGCGAGGTTGTGGCCGACGAAGGGCACCGCGGCGAAGACGTCGATTTCCGCGCCCAGCTGACCAAGTTCAAGGAAGCCAAGCCCGACATCCTCGTGTTCCCGACGATGGGCAAGTGCACGCCTCTGGCGATCAAACAGGCCCGCGAGATGGGCTTCACCTGCCCGATCATCGGCGGCGACGGTTACGGCGACTTCTGGTGGGAGATCGCCGGCGACGCCATGGAAAACACCTACTGGGTCAGCCACGTGGACAAGGGCGACCCGAAGCTGAAGGGGTTCTTCGACAAGTTCGAGCAGAAGACCGGCACCGAGTGCAAGGAATTCATGAACGCGATGATGGCTTACGACTGCGTGTACTGGCTGAAGGACGCCGTCGAACGCGCCGGCAGCCTCGATCCCGAAAAGGTCCGCGACGCTCTCGAGCAGACCAAAGATCTGAAGCTGATGCACTGCACGCTGACCATGGACGAGTTCCATAACCCCAAGGGCAAGGAAGGCATCATGCTCAAGGCTGAAGGCGGCAAGACGAGCTACTTTGCCACGATCAAGCCCGAAATGTAAAAAGCGTTTTCAAATCCGACGGGTTCACTGCAAGGGGCGGCGGCGCAAGGGCCGCCGCCCCTTCGTCATGAAAGGGAGGAGTCGTCGTGGCAACCTTTCTGCAACAAGTCGTCAACGGTCTCTCGCTGGGCTCCGTTTACGCGCTGATCGCGGTCGGGTATTCGCTGGTGTACTCGATCCTGCTGTTTTCCAATTTCGCTCACGGCGGTTTTCTCGTCGTGGGCGGTTACGCGGCCTACGGCATGCTCAACTCCATGGGCATGAATATCTGGATCGCCGGCGCGGGCGCGATCCTCGCCGCAGGCGTCGTCGCCATCGTCACCGAGCGCATGGCCTACCGGCCGATCCGCGAGCGCACGTCGGCCACGCTTTATTTATTGATCGCCTCGATGGGCGTTTCCATCGTCATCGAGAACATTTTCGTCGTCACCATCGGCGGCCGTTACCGCGCGCTGCCCGAGGTGTTCCCCTCGCAGCCGATCGTCCTCGCGGCGCGCGCCGCCGGCGCGGCGGGCGAGTCGGTGATGAGGTTTTTCCCCGGCGCGGCCGAGGGGCTGACGCCGCTGCTGACGATCAGCGCCTTCGATCTGATCTCGCTGGGCGTGACGGTCGTCTTCCTGCTGCTGCTGCAGATGTTTTTGATGCGCACGCGCTGGGGGCTGGCGATCCGCGCCGCGGCCTGCGACCTGCGCACGGCGGGGCTGATGGGCGTCAACGTCAATCTGTTGATCGCCATCGTCTTCTTCGTCGCCGGCGCGCTGGCGGCGGTGGGCGGCATCTTCCTGGCGACGCGCTACACGCTTTATCCGCAGCTGGGCAACATGATCACCACCAAAGCCTTCGTGGCGGCGGTGATCGGCGGTCTCGGCAGCCTGCCTGGCGCGGTGATCGGCGGCATCCTGCTGGGGCTGGCGGAAATGCTGACGGCCGGGTTCATCAGCAGCCAGATGCGCGACTTCGTCGTCTTCGCGCTGCTGATCGCGACGCTGATCATCAAGCCGTCCGGCCTGTTCGGCCGCGACATCCGCGACAAGGTGTAGAGGAGGGACCGTCATGAAAAAATCGCTTCTCGGCGCTCTGTCCCTCGCGGCTTTGGGTGCGGTCCTGGCTTACGTGCCGATGGATTATTACACGGAAGGGATCCTCATGCTGCTGTGCATCAACATGATCGCGGCCATGGGCGTGTCGCTGCTGACGGGCTTCACCGGCATCTTCACGCTGGGGCACGCGGCCTACATGGCCATGGGCGCGTACACGGCGGCGATCCTGATCATGAACTACGACGTGGCCTGGCTCCCGTCCGTGCTCGCCGGCGGCGTGCTGGCCGCGGCGCTGGCCTGGGTCGTCGGCGTGCCGACGATGAAGCTGACGGGCGACTATTACGCCATCGCTTCGCTGGGATTGTGCGAGGCCATCCGCCTCGTGATCGAGAACTGGCAGTCGGTGACGCGCGGCGCGCGCGGCATTCCCGGCATCGATCCCTACACCACGCGCGCCGTGGCGGTGTGGTTCTTCGTGGCGCTGGCGCTGTTCATGTTCAACCTGATTTACAGCCGTTGGGGACGCTACTTCCGCGCCTGCCGCGACGACGTCACGGCGGCGTCGCTGCTGGGCTTCAACACGCCGAACATCCGCCTCGTCTCGCTGCTGATCTCCGCGTTCTACTGCGGCATCGCCGGCGCGCTGCTGGGCGGCTACCTCAGCTTCATCCAGCCGGCCATGTTCGACATGATGAAGTCCACCGAACTGACCTCGCTGGTGGTCTTCGGCGGTCTCGGCTCGATGAGCGGCACGCTGCTGGCGACCGGCATCATCACGCTGATCACCGAACTGTTCCGTCCCATCTCACAGTATCGCATGCTGATCTACGGCGCCGTGCTGGTGATGGTCATGGTGCTGCGCCCCGACGGCCTGCTGGGCAGCCGCGAGATCTGGGAGTTCCGCCGCGCGCGCGGGACGAAGAAGGAGGAATCGCGATGAACGCGCCCATCCTTGAGATCCTCAACATCAACAAGTCGTTCGGCGGCGTGCACGCCGTCAAGGACGTCAGCTTCAAGATCGAGCAGGGCGAGCTGATGGGGCTGATCGGTCCCAACGGCGCGGGTAAGACGACGGTCTTCAACCTGATCACCAACGTCTATCCGATCGACTCCGGCGACATCATCTTCGACGGTCTCAGCACGATCCGCCTCAAGTCCTATCAGGTGATCCGCCGCGGCATCGCCCGTACCTTCCAGAACCTGCGCCTGTTCGGCAAGTCCACCGTGCTCGACAACGTCATGACCGCCGCTCAGGTGCATCATACCTACGGTTTTATCGAGTCCATCACTCATCTGGGGCGCTGGCGCAGCTGCGAGGAGATCACGCGTCGCCGCAGCATGGAGTTCCTCGAGCGCGTCGGGCTGGCCGATCGCGCCGCTCAGACGGCCGGCACGCTGCCCTACGGCATGCAGCGCCGCCTCGAGATCGCCCGCGCTCTGGCGCTGGAGCCGATCCTGCTGTTGCTCGACGAGCCGGCCGCGGGCATGAACCCCGAAGAAGTGGCCGACCTGAACAAACTGATCACGGGCATCCACCGCGACCTGGAACTGACCATCCTCGTGATCGAGCACCACATGGACCTGATCATGCAGATCTGCCCGCACATCGTCTGCGTGAACTTCGGCGCCAAGATCGCCGAGGGCGGCCCCGACGACATCCGCAAAAATCCCGAGGTGCTCAAAGCCTATCTGGGCGACGACGAGGAGGCGATCTGAATGGCCGGACTGCTCGAAGTGAAAGAACTCTGCGTCAGCTACGGCGCGATCCGCGCGCTCGACAGCGTGTCGCTGTCCATCCCCGCCGGCGAGATCGTTTCCGTCATCGGCGCCAACGGCGCGGGCAAGTCCACGCTGATGAGCGCCGTCATGGGACAGGTGCCGTACCATTCCGGCGAGATCGAGTTCGAAGGCAAGCCGCTGCCGCGCCGCTCGTTTCAGGTCGTCAAGGCGGGCATTTCGCTTTCGCCGGAAGGGCGCCGCATCTTCGCGCCGCTGACCGTGCTGGAAAATTTGCAAATCGGCGCGTTCCCCCGCAGCGGCGGCGATTCCGAAAAAGCGGTCAAAGAAGACATGGACTGGGTGTTCTCGCTGTTCCCGCGCCTCGAGGAACGCATTAACCAGTACGCCGGCACGCTCTCCGGCGGCGAGCAGCAGATGCTCGCCGTGGCCCGGGCGCTGATGTCCAAACCGCGGCTGCTGCTGCTCGACGAGCCGTCGCTGGGGCTGGCTCCCGTGATTATCAGAGACATCTTCCGCGAGCTGCGCCGCATCAACGAAAAAGGGCTCACCATCCTGCTCGTCGAGCAGAACGCCCGGCAGGCGCTGCTGCTCTCGCAGCACGCCTTCGTGCTCCAGACCGGCCGCATCGTCAAACAGGGCCCGTCGCGCGACCTGCTCGCCGATCCCGAGATCGCCGCGGCCTATCTGGGCGGCAAATAACGTTCTGCCCCTCGTGAAAATACGAAAACTCGCAACGGTCTCTTTTTGGGGAACCGTTGCGAGTTTTTTATGAACTTTATCGAGCGAGCGTCTGGGGATTCACTGCGGAAAAAGAAGCCTAGTAAACGATCGGCGCTGCCGGTCGTTTTTTAAGTTTGCGATTTCGGGCCGCAGAGTCTTAAGATTGGTGATTCTATAGGCGCACTGGCCAATCTCTTTGGATAAAAATCAGGATTTATAATGTTCGACGGAGTTTTTGCAGATTTGAATATAATATTATCTAATTGGTTTTATATGGGTTTTACAGTCAGATATTATTGTAAAATATATAGCTAATAAGTTGACATTATTAAAATTAATATTATAATGATAGTCGGTAGTAAAAATTAGAGAGTGCGAATTGGAGAATGGTGAAAATGTCAAAATACATCGTCAGGCGTCTTTTAACGCTGATACCGGTCATCGTCGGCGTGACCTTTATTGTGTTCTTCATTCTGAACCTTTCTCCCGGAGACCCGGCGGCCATCATTCTGGGCGAGCAGGCCACGGAGGAAGCGCTCGCCATGAAGCGGGAAGAGCTGCATCTGAACGATCCGCTTCTCAAGCGCTATGGACGCTACATGTGGGATATGCTCCACGGCGACCTGGGCCTTTCCTACAAGAACAGCATCAGCGTCTGGGATCAGGTGATCGGGCGGTTCCCCAACACCTGCGTCCTGGCGGTGGCGGGAATTATGGTGGCGCTGCTGATCGGCATACCGGTCGGCATCATCTCGGCGAAAAAACAATATTCGATCATAGACAACGTGTCCATGGTTTTCGCGTTGATCGGCGTCGCCATGCCGAACTTCTGGTTTGGACTTTTGGCCGTTATCGTCTTCTCGCTGACGCTCGGCTGGCTGCCCTCTCAGGGGATGGGGGAAGGGCTGGTCCCCCTGCTGCGAAGCATCGTCCTTCCCGCGCTGACGTTGGGGACGGGCTGCGCGGCGACCGTGACGCGGATGACCCGTTCTTCCATGCTCGAAGTGATCCGGCAGGACTATATCAGCACGGCGCGGGCGAAGGGACTGGATGAAAAGACGATCACCCGCCGTCATATGCTGAGAAACGCGCTTATCCCCATCATTACGGCCACCGGCCTGCAGTTCGGCAGCCTTTTGGGCGGCGCGATGCTGACGGAGACGATCTTCTCCTGGCCGGGGCTGGGACGGTTGATGGTGGACGCGATCAAGTCGAAGGACATCCCGCTCGTTTTGGGATCCATCATTTTCATGGCGACGACTTTCTCGATCGTCAATCTCGTTGTGGACATCATTTATGCCTTTGTCGACCCGAGGATCAAGTCCCAGTACAGGGGAAAGTAGGCGAATTTTTATGGAGAAAAACGGGGAAAATATCCGGCTCCGTTCAGACGGACCGGCAAAAGAACGTTCTTTGTGGCAGGAAGCGTGGCGGCGTTTCAAAAAGAACCGGATGGCGATGGCGGGGCTCTACTTCATTCTTTTTCTGGTGCTGACGTCCGTCGCCACGACGGCGGTGGACGTAGCGACGAACGGGGATTTTTATAACCGCAACGTGATAAAGCAGTCTCTGCGGCTGCGTCTTCAGAAGCCCAGCCTGCGGCACCCGTTTGGGCTCGACGAATTCGGGCGGGACATGCTTTTGAGGATGCTGTGGGGAACCCGCTATTCTCTTTTTATGGGAACGCTGGCGATCCTGTTTTCCAGCGTCGTCGGCGGGGCTCTGGGGCGGTCGCCGGATATTATGGCAAGGCGTTGGACAACGCGCTGATGCGGTTTATGGATATTCTGCTGGCGATCCCTTCGATGCTGCTGGCCATCGCCATCGTGGCCGCGCTGGGGACCAGTCTCACGAACGTTCTGATCGCCATCGGCGTGGCTTACGTCCCCGTTTTCGCGAGAACGGTGCGGGCTTCCGTGCTGATGGTGAAGGAACAGGAATTCATCGAGGCGGCGCGGAGCATCGGCTGCAACGACTTCACGATCATCTTTCAGTACATCGTGCCCAATTCTCTGGCGCCGACGATCGTCCAGGTGACGTTGGGGATCGCCGGGGCGATTCTCTCTATCGCCGGGCTTTCCTTCCTCGGTCTGGGGATCCAGCCGCCCACGCCGGAATGGGGGGCGATGCTTTCCAACGCGAGGACGTACATCCGGGACGCATGGCACATCACGATCATTCCCGGGATGGGCATCATGCTGACGATCCTCGCCCTCAACCTTATGGGCGACGGGCTGCGTGACGCGCTTGACCCCAGACTGAAAAACTAGAAGAAGCTTTTGAGGAAAGGCGGGGAAGACATGCCGGGCAGTTTGCTGGAAGTGAAAAATCTGCGCATTCATTATTCAACGGACGAGGGCGTCGTGCGAGCGTTGAACGGAGCTTCCATCACGATCGAAGAGGGGAAAACGCTGGGGCTGGTCGGCGAAACGGGAGCGGGGAAAAGCACGCTGGCGCGGGGAATTCTGCGTCTGGTTCCCGATCCGCCCGGAAAAATCATCGACGGCGAGATTCTGTTCGAAGGAAGGGATCTTCTCGCTCTTTCCGAAGAGGAAATGATGAAGGTTCGCGGCAGAGACATCTCGATGATCTTTCAGGACCCGATGACGTCGCTGAACCCCGTTCTGACGGTCGGCGACCAGATTCTCGAAGTGATCGAAACGCACCATCGCGAGATGGCGCGCGAAGAGGCGAAGAAAAAGGCCGAAGAGATGCTGGAAATGGTCGGCATCGCCAGGGGGCGGTACGGCGATTATCCGCACCAGTTTTCCGGCGGCATGAAGCAGCGCGTGGTTATCGCCATCGCGCTGGCGTGCCGGCCGAAGCTGCTGATCGCCGACGAGCCGACAACGGCGCTTGACGTCACGATCCAGGCGCAGATTCTCGACATGATCAATCAACTCAAAAGGCGGGACAACACTTCGATGCTGCTCATTACCCACGATCTGGGCGTGGTGGCCCAGAACTGCGACGAGGTCGCCATCGTCTACGCGGGCGAGATCGTTGAAGTGGGAAATATAAAGGACGTGTACCGCAAAAAGCTTCATCCGTATACGAACGGGCTTTTCGGTTCGGTCCCTTCGCTCTCTTCGACGGAAAGGCGGCTCCGCGCGATCGACGGCATGATGCCGGATCCCACGAGGCTCCCCGGCGGCTGCAAGTTTTACGAAAGATGTCCCCGCGCCGCTGAAAGGTGCCGCCGCGGACTTCCCGAGCTGGTCGAGTACGGGCCGGGGCATAAAGTCCGCTGCTTCGAATATTGCGGGAAGGGAGGGACGGGGCTTGGCGGAGACGAATGAGATTTTGCGGGTCGAGCATCTCAAAAAATATTTTGACACACCTGCGGGAACGCTCCACGCGGTAGATGACATCACGTTCTCTCTCAACCGGGGCAAGACGCTAGGCGTGGTCGGCGAATCCGGCTGCGGCAAGTCGACGATGGGGCGGGCGATCCTGAGGCTGCACGAGCCGACGTCCGGCTCCGTCCGTTTCGAGGGGGAGGATATCCTCGCTTACGGCAAAAAACGGCTGAAAGCTCTCAGAAAAGACATGCAGATCATCTTTCAGGATCCGTTCGCTTCCCTCAACCCGCGCATGACCGTCGCGGAAGCGATCGCCGCGCCGCTTGTCGTGCAGAATGTCTACAGCCGCAGGGACAAAAAAGGCCTTCGCAAAAAGGTCGCCGAGTTCATGGATCTCGTCGGCTTGGCTCCGAGGCTGGTCAACACGTATCCGCACGAGCTGGACGGCGGGCGGCGGCAGCGAATCGGCATCGCGCGGGCGCTGGCGCTGAATCCCAAGTTCGTCGTCTGCGACGAGCCGGTGTCCGCGCTGGACGTTTCCATCCAGGCTCAGATTTTGAACCTCATGCAGGATCTGCAGGACCGGCTGGGGCTGACGTACCTGTTCATCACCCACGATCTTTCCGTGGTGAAGTTTTTTTCCGACGACATTATCGTGATGTATCTGGGGCAGATGGTGGAAAAGGCGCCTTCCGACCTGCTTTTCAAAAATCCGTTGCATCCTTATACGAAAGCGCTGCTTTCGGCGATCCCTGTCGCCGATCCCGATCTGCCCATGCAGAGGATTGCCTTGTCGGGAGAGATTTCTTCGCCTGTCAATCCGCCGAAGGGCTGCCGCTTCGCCAAACGCTGTCCGTATGCCGAAGCCGCTTGTACGTCTGGAGATCTGACGCTGGCGGAAGTCGAAGCGAATCATTTCGTTAGCTGCGTTAAAGTTGAGTAACATTTTCATTCAGGTTAAAGGCCGTATCGGCTTTTAATAAAGCCGTCAGCCATAAGGTCCGGCTTAAAAATGAAAGGGGACGAAAAGAATGAAGAACTTCAGCGGGAAACTTTTGGTTATCGCTCTTGGAGCGGTATTGGCCACGGCTTCGGTGTTCTGCGCCGGCGCAGCGGCGGACGGAGCGGGGTACAAGGATACGATCGTTTGGGGACAGGGCGCCGACGTGACGTCCTTCGATCCGCACCAAGGCAAGGAAACACCTGCGGTCACGGTCACCTGTCAGATTTTCGATACGCTGACGGCCGTCGATCCCGCAACCGGCGAAGTGAAGCCGCAGATCGCGGAAAGCTGGGAACAGCTTGACGATACGACCTACGTCTTCCACATCAGGAAAGGGATCAAGTTCCACAACGGAAGCGAACTGACGGCCGCCGACGTCAAGTTCTCGCTCGACCGCGCCATCGCTTCCGCTTCCGTCTCTTACATCGTCGACTTCATCAAGGAAGTGAACGTGAAGGACGACTTTACGGTGCAAGTGGTCCTGCGCGCGCCGTACGCTCCCGCCCTGAGGAACCTTGCCGTTCCTTTCGCCGCGATCGTCTGCAAGGATGTCGTGGAGAAGGACGAGGAAGCTTTCAAGTTGCATCCCATCGGTTCCGGGCCGTACAAGTTCGTCGAGTGGAAACCTGGCGATACGGTCAAGCTCGACGCCTTCGACGATTACATGGACGGCAGGCCGGCGACGCCTCACCTTGTCATGAAAGTCGTTCCCGAGACGTCTCAGCGCTTGATCGCGCTCGAGACCGGCGATCTTGACATCTCCTACGATCTCGGCGTGAACGACGTCAAGAGAGGGCGCGACAACAAAGACCTTGTTATTTTGGAGGCCCCCAGCCTTTCCTGCTGGTACATCTCGATGAACATGAACAAGAAGCCTTTTGACGACCCGCGGGTGAGAGAAGCCGTTAATTATGCCATCGACCGTCAGCTCATCGTCGACACGATCATGTCCGGCAACGGGCAGGCCGCCGACGCCATCATCGCGCCGTCGGTCTTCGGATATTACCCTTCGGGCGTCTATGAATACAATCCGGAAAAGGCCAAGGCGCTCCTCAAGGACGCGGGATATGAAAACGGCTTCAAGACCACGCTCTGGGTCAACGACAACCAGTCCAGGATCGAGATCTGTCAGGCGGTCCAGGCCATGCTTTTGGATATCGGCATCGACTGCTCTGTCGAGGTCATGGAGTTCGGTTCGTTCATCCAGAAGACTACGGCTGGGGAACACGACATGGGCTTCTTCGGCTGGACGACCTCTACCCGCGACGCCGATTACACCTATTACTCACTTGAACATTCCAGCAAGCAGGGCGCTTCCGGCAACCGTTCGTTCGTCCACGATCCCGAGGTGGACAGGCTGGTCGAAAGCGGCAGAAGCATTTCCGATCCCGAGCAGAGGAGGACTATTTACAAAGACCTCGCGCTGCTGCTGAAAAAGATCAACAACAACGCGCCGATCTATTACTCCACCATCAACGTGGGCGCGCGGAAGGGAGTCGAAGGTTTCGTGATCGACCCGGTAGGTTATCACGAACTTAACGCCGTAAGAATTGCTCGATAAGATCGGACGATAACCGGGCGCAGCGTGTTTTGACGGGCCTGAAGGGCGTTCCGTTGCACGCTGCGCGCGCGGTTTTGCATATTGCGAGTGCGTCCCGTCTCCGGCGGAAGAGCGGGGAGACGGGACGCGATTTTGGAGAAAGGAAGCGTCTGCATGAGATTGGAACATATCGCCTGGCCCCGGGCGGAAAAATACTTTAAAGAGAACGACACCGTCCTCATCGCCGTGGGAAGCTGCGAATGCCACGGTCGGCACCTGCCCCTCGGCACGGACACGATCATTCCCAACAGGATCCTGGAGCTGATCGAGGAAAAAAGCGGCGTGTTGATCGCCCCGACGATCCCCTACGGTTCCACCAGATCCCTGGCGTGCTATCCCGGCACCATCGACATCGGCGACGAACTGCTGTGCGGTTTGCTGGCGGCGGTGATGGACAATTTTTACCGTCACGGAGCGAGACGGTTCGTGATCCTGAACGGACACGGCGGCAACATCAAGCCAATCGAAAACGTCGGTTTCGATTTCGAGAAGAGAGGCTGCCTCGTTGCGTTGCTCAACTGGTGGCTGATGGCGTGGGACATGAATCCCGCGTGGAAAGGCGGGCACGGCGGCGGCGAAGAGACGGCCGGCGTGATGGGCGTGGATCCTGATCTTGTAGATTGCAGCGAGATCGGCGGCCCGCTGGAATACATTCATCTTTCCGATCAATTCGAGACGACGGGCTTCCGGTCCGTCAAGTACAAAGGCGTCAATATCGAGATCCTCAGGCCCGTCGATCATGTGACCCCGAGCGGCGGCTGGATCGGCCCCGACCATCCTTCGACCGCGACCGGGGAATGGGGCCGGGAAATGCTCCAAACCTGCGCCGATTACATCGTTGATTTCATGGAAGAGTTCAAAAAGCTTCCCCTTCCGGAAAAATAGGATTTTGTCGGGAAGCCGGCGAGACGGCCGGCGCTCTTCACAAAAAAAACGGAAGGCGCCCCTTCGGCAGAAGGGCGCCTTCCGCGGCGTGCGGACGTGACAATAACCGAGAATAGAGGAAATCATCATGAGACTGGAAAACATCACATGGCCCCGGGCCGAGCGCTATTTGAAAGAGGACGGTACGGTCATCATCGGCATCGGCAGCATCGAAAGCCATGGCCGGCACATGCCGCTGGGGACGGATACGCTGATCCCCGACAAACTCCTTGCCATGATCGAGGAAAAGACGGACGTGCTGATCGCGCCGACCATTCCCTACGGCGCGACGCAGTCCCTGAACGAGTACCCCGGTACGGTGGACATCGACAACGACGTCCTTTACAGGTACCTTCTCTGCGTCATGGAGAGCCTGCGCCGCCACGGCGCCGGAAAGTTCCTGATCCTGAACGGCCACGGCGGCAACGTGAAACCCATTGAAAGAGCTGCCCTTGACATGGACAAGAAAGGCTGCCTCACGGCGGTGCTGAACTGGTGGCTGATGGCGTGGGACATGGAACCCGCCTGGAAGGGCGGCCACGGCGGCGGCGAAGAGACGGCCGCGATTTTGGGCATCAACCCGGCCCTGGTCGATCGGAGCGAGATCGGCCCGGCGCTGAAACTTAACGACATCTCCGGCGCAATCAAAGCGACGGGATTTTACAGCGTCAGCTACAAGGGAGTGAGCTTCAACGTCCCCCGCCAGATCAGCAAGATCACCGACAGCGGCTGGATCGGCCCCGATCATCCCGGTACGGCCACGGAAGAATGGGGAAAGAAAATGCTGGCGGCCTGCGCCGATTACATCGCGGACCTAGCGGAGGAATTCAGAAAAGTCAAGGTGTGATCCCCGCGCCGACGCGGCCTGACTTTAATAACGAAGGAAGTGGCGAGCATGAAACGAGCGAACGGCCTGTTCCCGCTGGAAGCGACCGTCGAAGAGGAGAACGGGCTTCTCGAAAGCCTGTGTCCCGAAGGAGGCCTGGCGTATCTCCTGTCCGGCCGGTGCGGGATCTATCACTGCCTGCTGGACATCGCGCGGTACGATAAAAAACGGGTGGCGTACCTTCCTTTATATACCTGCGAGACCGTCGTGGCCCCCTTTGTCAAAGCTGGCTTTGCGCTGAAATTTTATCCGCTTGACCGGAACATGCGCCCCCTATTTTCCGAAGACGCGCTGGACGGCGTCAGCCTCGTTTCCGTTTGCGGCTATTACGGATTTTCCACCTTCGACAGGGATTTTGTGAGAAAGTGCAAGGCGCGCGGCCTCACCGTCATGGAAGACATGACGCATTCGGTCCTGTCCGCCGACGGACTTGACGAAAACTGCGATTACGCGGCGGGGAGCCTGCGCAAGTGGATGGGCGTCGCCTGCGGCGGCTTCGCGCTCAAGAGGCGGGGGCGGTTCGCCCGCGCGCCGATGCCGCCGCACCGGGAACATCTGAAGCTGAGATACGACGCCATAGAACGGGACGACATGGGACTCTTCTGGAAAGGGGAAATGATGCTGCGGCGGATCTTCGATGATTTCGGCAGCGACGATGAGTCGGTCTATCTGATGAAACACGCCGATTTCCCATCGATTTGCAGAAAGCGGCGCGAGAACTACCGGACCCTTCTGGAAAACGTCAGGGAAAGCGAAAACCTCAAAGTCGTTTTCCCCGTTCTCGACGCCGGCGCCGTCCCCAGCCACTTCACGGTCTTCGCCGGCGAAAGGGAAAAAGTCCGGGCCGCCCTGCAGGCGCTGGACGTCAAGACTTCGGTCTATTGGCCCCGGGGGCCTTTGATCGATCTGGACGGGCAGGAGGATACCCGCTACATATACGACCACGTGCTGAGCCTGCCCTGCGACCAGCGCTTTTCCACGGAAGACATGAAATTCATCGCGGCGGCGCTGAATAGTTGCAGATAGAGGCTTTCCTGGCTTCGTCCTCCAAATTTACGCGATAGATCTTTTCCCCAACGATCAGGTAGTGCGCGTCGAGGCACAGGCAGGAATCTTTCAGATCGCCTTTCTTGAGAACCTCTAGGATGACCTTGTGGGCTTCGTAATTGTTCTTGTGGCCGACGGCGTACTTGTTGGCCGACGGCGCGTCGAAAACGTCCGCCCCCAGCTTGCGCGAATTCTTGACGGTCAAAAACATCGCGCCGTTGAGAGGGCTGAGCATCTGCCACATCTTGGTCAGGCGCGACATCCGCCCCATGTCCACGATCTGGCGGTGGAACATCTCGTCGGCGGCGATGATCGCGGTCAGCGAATCGTCCTCGCAGGCCTTTTTCATCTGCCCCAGGGCGATCTCCATTTTCAGGACGGCCTCGTCGCTGCACTTCCCGCCGCACCGTTCCAGAGCGATCTTTTCAAGGCTCCCCCTCATGAAGAAAACTTCGTAAGCGTCTTTGGGCGAAAGGGTCGTGACCGAGCACCCCTTGTTGGTCTGATACTCCACAAGTCCTTCGAACGTCAGCGTCTTCAAGGCTTCGCGCACGGGGCCGCGGCTTACGCCCATTTCCCCGGCCACGTCCAGCTCCACGATCTTGTCGTTCGGCAGCAGCTCGCCGTTGAGGATCTTGTTCCTCAGATAGATTTCGACTTTTTTCGATAAGGTGACTTTGGATTCCATTCCGGCCTCTCTTGAAATTGTCATTTTTTTTGCGGGATTGTTTGTAAGACGATCGCATTGTCATGAGTTTAGTTATTTTATGCATAATTGTCAATCGAAAAACTGTCCGAGCCTTGCCCGGATTTTCATGGAGAGGAAGCGAAGGGCGCGCGTTCGTTTTCCTCCATGACGCTCGTCGATCGGAGAAAAAAGCGGGAGCGAAAAGCTTCTTCGCGATGTTCCACGTGAAACGTTATGCCTCAAACGTAGATTTTGTAACGGTTCTATTTATATACTTCAAAATTAATATGATAAATTCCCCTAAAAACTCGCCAGCCGCAAAGAAATGGGTCGACGCGCCTCTGGCCGCGGCGCTGCTTTTTTGACGGCCCTCTACGCGGGACATGAAAAAATCGGGCGGAAGCCGGCGAAATCGTTCTCGTCGGCCTCCGCCCGATTTTTTGTTGCAAAAATTTCGCCCGAAGCCCTCTGCGGCTCGCTTCGGAGATACGAACCGGCGAGAGCAGCGTCAGCCGCGTTGATCCGCGCCGGATTTCGACGTGCCGGCGCGGCATTTTCAACGCCGCTTTCTCATTGAAAGTCAGTATCAGACGAACAGATTCCCGAACGCGTTGAAGCCGAAGCCGATCGCCATGATGCCCAGCGCGACGATGCCGGTGAAGACCGCCAGCAGCCTCGGCTTGACGGCCTGGCGCAGCATGACGAGCGACGGCAGCGACAGCGCCGTGACGGCCATCATGAACGACAGCACCGTACCCAGCCCCGCGCCCTTGGCGTAAAGCGCCTCGGCGATCGGGATCGTGCCGAAGATGTCGGCGTACATGGGGATCCCCACGACGGTTGCCGCCACGACGGCGAGCGGATTGCCGCTGCCCAGCAGACTGACGACGAACTCGCGCGGCAGCCAGTTGTGGATCAGCGCGCCGATGCCGACGCCGATGAGAATGTAGCGGAACACTTTTTTCAGCGTGAACAGCATCTGTCCCTTGGCGTAGGCGAGACGGTCGCGTACGCTCAGCTCCGGCGAGTCGAGGTCGGCGGCTCCGATCGACCTGACGAACGGTTCGACGTACTTTTCCATGCCCATACGGTCGAGCGCCGTGCCGCCGGCGACGGCCAGCGCGATGCCGACGGCCACGTAGGCGGCGGCAATGCGCGCGCCGAAGATGCTCGTCAGCAGGATCAGCGAGCCGAGATCGACGAGCGGCGACGAGATCAGGAACGAGAAGGTCACGCCCATGGGCAGTCCGGCGCTGGTGAAGCCGATGAACAACGGGATCGAAGAGCAGCTGCAAAACGGCGTTACCGTCCCCAGCAGGGCGCTGGCGGTGTTGGCCGCAAGGCCGTGCATGCGCCCGAGGATCCTTTTGGTGCGTTCGGGCGGGAAATAGCTCTGGATATAGGAAATGACGAAGATCAATATCGAGAGCAGAATGACGATCTTGGTCACGTCGAAGAAAAAGAACTGCAAACTGCCGCCCAGCCGCGTGGATGTGTCCACGCCGCAGGCCGTCAGCGCCCGGCTGGCGAGGTCGTTGAGCCAGCGCATGGCGAGAATCTGGTGCTGAATGAAATCCCACATGGGAAAAGAAACATCCTTTCATGACGTGAAGGGGCGGCGCGGAAAACGAAGCGCCGCCCCTTCATGTAAAACCGCGTTATCTGTATTTTTCCAGCAGCGCGGCGCAGGCCGCCGCGCTGGGGACGGAGCCTGCCAGAACGACCTTGCCGTCCACCGCGACCGCCGGCGTGCCGATGATGCCCATGGCCGTCATCTTTTTCAGATCGCCGACGAACTCGATCTGGGCGTCGAGCCCCAGCCGCGCTGCCGCCTTGCGCACGTTGTTCTCTGTCTCATGGCAACGGGCGCAGCCCATACCGAATATCTGGATCAGTTTCATCGAGTGTCCTCCTTGTGAAGGCCGCCGCAGCGGCATTGTCCATCCGTTCCGTCCGTTCCGGCGCGGGGCGTTCCCCCCAGCGCGCGGCGCACGCATTCCAGCGTGCCGGGCAGGCAGGTCAGTTTGAGCGAATAGTAGCTGTTGACGCCGCGCTTTTCGACGCGCAGGACGTTTTTCCTCACCATCAGCGCCAGATGCTTGCTCACCGTGGTACGGTCCAGCGCCGGAAAAAGCTCCGCGATCTTGCAGGCGCACAGCTCTCCCTGAGCGAGCGCTTCGAGAATAAGCAGCCGTGCGGGATGGGCGACGGCCTTGAACACAGCGGCGCAACTTTTCAGGTCATCTTGATTCATGAGGTTCTCCTTTCGTGACTGACGTTCACGTTTATGTGAAATAAGTGCCACGTGGCTTTCGCGCCACATATTGTAGCGTGAACTCAAAATTTTGCAAGGGACGACTCTTTACGGTTTTCCGTCCACGGACGGCCTATGGCGTCGCCGACGATTTCGTGTGACGCGGGAATAAAAACTGTCTCTGAGCAGCGCCGCGGGAAAATCTCTTTTTGCTTCAATAGTGTGAGTTGTATGACTCTAACTTACAAATCAAACAATGCCATGATTTCTTACTTTCAGCGCCTTAAAGAAAAATCTCAAGTGCGAATATTCGCACTTGTCGGTGTAGATTATTTCTAGTTTGATTACTATGATTCGCGGGGTTCTTGCTTGAAAAAAACGGACGGGTAATTTATGATTATATTGTCTTAGAGGTAATATTATTTTACGGCGATTGAAGAAACTTGCGTCGGATTGATGTATCGATGTGGATGTAAAAAAAATCGCGCGCACGAGAGGAGAATTTTATGGACGTTGTCAGGGCCCGCCTGGTTCGCTCGCCGATGTGCAATCCGTGGAGAAATCTCGCCTGGGAAGAATATCTGACGAAAAACTGCGCGGACGACGAAGCGATCTTTTATCTCTGGCAGAACGCCCATACCGTGGTGATCGGGCGCAATCAGAACGCCTGGGCCGAGTGCCGCGTCGAACTGATGGAGAAGGAAGGCGTGACGCTGGCCCGCCGTTCGACGGGCGGCGGCGCGGTCTATCACGACCTGGGCAATCTGAACTTCTCCTTCGTCGTGCCGCGCGGGCATTACGACATGACGCGGCAGCTCAACGTGATCCTGTCGGCGCTGCGGGCGCTGGGCGTGAACGCGGAGTTCACCGGGCGCAACGACCTGACCGTGGACGGCCGCAAATTTTCCGGCAATGCCTATCAGCTGACGAGGCGCGTCGGGCTGCATCACGGCACGCTGCTGGTCGATTCCAACATGTCGGTGCTGCCGCGCTACCTCAACGTCGATCCCGAAAAGCTCAAGAGCAAGGGCGTCAAATCGGTGGCGTCCCGCGTCGTCAATCTGAAGGAAGCGGCCCCGTCGCTGACGGTGGAGAAGATGTACGCGCCGCTGGAAGAAGCCTTTCTGGCGGAGTACGGCGGCGATCGCGTGACGCGCGAAAACTCGCTGCCGGACGACGACCTGTACCGCGAACTGTACGCCCGTTACGGCAGTCGCGAGTGGCTGCTGGGGCGCTCGCCGCAGTGCGAGGCCGCGCTGCGCCGCCGTTTCGCCTGGGGCGGCGTGCAGCTGTGCTTCGACATCGAAGACGCCGCGGTGAAGGATCTGCGCGTCTTTTCCGACGCCATGGACGGCGAACTGATCCAGGCGGCGGAACGCTGCCTGGACGGACAGGCTTTCGACTGGAACGTTTTGGCGGAAGCGCTGGAACGCGCGTTCCCGCAGCAGGCGGAAATGGGCGATCTGGCTGCGTGGTTCCGCGAGCATCCGGCGCTGCAGGCATAACGGCGCGGATTTCGGCGTATTTCAGTCCGCCCCTTGCGGACGGACGCGTTTTTTGTAAAAACAGGCATCCTTGTGGGTGCCGGGGATTGGCGGCGCTGCCGCGCAGGCGGCGCCTTTTGAGAAAGCAGGAGGTCAAAAGATGAAGAGAACCCCGATGTACGAGTGCCACGTGGCCGCCGGCGGCCGCATGGTCGATTTCGGCGGCTGGGAGCTGCCGGTGCAGTACGAAGCGACGGGCATCAAGACCGAGCACCTGAACGTGCGTTCCAAGGCCGGTCTGTTCGACGTTTCCCACATGGGCGAAGTGACGGTGGTCGGCCCCAGGGCCGAAGCCTGGATCTCCGGCCTCGTCACCAACGACGTGACGGAGATGCACGACGGACAGGTGCAGTACAACATCATGTGCACCCCCACGGGCGGCGTCGTCGACGACCTGCTGGTCTACCGCTACACCAGGGAGCGCTATCTGCTCGTCATCAACGCGGCGAACGTGGAGAAGGACTGGGCCTGGTTCAACGACCACCTGACCGACGGCGTGAAGATCGAGAACATCTCCATGCAGACGGCCGAAGTGGCGCTGCAGGGCCCCAACGCCGAGGCGATCCTCAGGAAGATTGTCGATTTCGATCCCGCGGCGCTGGAGTTCTTCCACTTCAAGGATCCCGTCGACGTGGGGGGCATCAAGGCCATCGTCAGCCGCACCGGCTACACCGGCGAGGACGGCTTCGAGATCTACGTGGACTGGAGCAAGGGCGCCGAGCTGTGGAACATCGTCATGGAGGCCGGCAAGGACCTCGGCCTGATGCCGATCGGCCTGGGCGCGCGCGACAGCCTTCGCTTCGAGGCCGGGCTGCCGCTGTGCGGGCAGGAATTCACCGACACGCTCGGACCGCTGGAAGCCGGATTCGGCTTCTTCGTCAAGGTCGACAAGGCGGGCGGCTTCATCGGCCAGCCGGTGCTCAAGCAGCAGAAGGCCGACGGCCTGAAGCGCAAGATCGTGGCCGCGAAGCTGATCGACAAGGGCGTGCCGCGCCACGAGATGGAAGTAGCCGACAAGGACGGCAATGTCATCGGCGTGGTCACCACGGGCGGCTACGGCCCCTCGCTGGACGCCAACCTGGCCAACTGCCTTGTGAACGTGCCCGCGCCGGCTGTGGGCGAGAACCTGTGGATCGTGATCCGCGGCAAGGCCAAGAAGGCCGAAGTGGTGAAGAAGCCCTTCTACAAGAAGAGCTACAAGAAGTAACGCGGCGTTCGCGCTGAAAACGCATCGAGCGAATCAACAAAAATTTTTGAGGAGGATACTGACAATGACGACCAAAGTTCTGCCTGAGCTGAAGTACACCAAGGACCACGAGTGGATCAAGATCGACGCCGACGGCTTCGGCCTGATGGGCATTACCGACCACGCGCAGCACGCCATGGGCGACCTCGTTTACATCGAGCTGCCCGACGTCGACCGCGAAGTGAAGGCTCACGAAGCCACCGTGATCGCCGAGTCCGTCAAGGGCGCCAACGACGTGTTCGCCCCCGTGTCCGGCACGGTGGTGGAGGTCAACTCCGAGCTTGAGGACGCTCCCGAAAAAGTCAACGCCGATCCGTACGGCAGCTGGATGGTCAAGCTGAAGCCCGCCGACCTGAAGGAAATGGATAACCTGCTCGACGCCGCCGCCTATCAGGCGCTGGTGGAGAAGGAAGAAGCGGAGGCGTAGTTCCGCTACGGGAAGTCTCGTCCGGAGACAGGGCTGTCGCTTTCCGGACGAGATTTCCCGCCGGAAGACCGTGATTTTTGAGCCGATCAATGGAGGTGTTCAACTTTATGAGTCAATATATCCCCAACACCGAGGCTGATCGCCGCGCGATGCTCGACGTCATCGGCGTCGCGTCGATCGACGAACTGTTCTCGGATATTCCCGCTCAGGTCCGCCTGGCCAAGGCGCTCGACCTGCCCGAGGCGCTTTCCGAGCCTGAATTGGCGTGCCATCTGCGCGCGCTGTCGGGAAAGAACAAGAACCTTGACGAGCTGACCTGCTTCCTGGGCGCCGGCTCCTACGACCATTTCATCCCCGCCGCCGTCGATACGATCGTTTCGCGCGGCGAGTTCACCACCAGCTACACGCCCTACCAGCCGGAAGCGGCTCAGGGCACGCTGCAGGCCATCTTCGAGTACCAGACCATGGTCTGCGAGCTGACCGGCATGGAAGTCTCCAACGCTTCGATGTACGACGGCGCCACCGCCGCCGCCGAAGCGATGGTGATCGCGGCCGCCGAAACGCGCCGTTCGCGCCTGCTCGTATCGTGCAGCGTCAATCCTGAAACGGTCCGCGTGCTCGGCACCTACTGCTGGAGCCGCGGCTATGAACTGACCGTCCTGCCCTGCAAGAATGGTCAGCTTGATCGCGAAGCCCTAAACGCCGAACTGTCCAAGGGCGACGTGGCGGCGTTGCTGTTGCAGACGCCCAGCTTCTTCGGCGTCGTCGAGGATCTGACCGGTCTGGCCGACGAGCTGCACGCCGCCAAGGCGCTGCTGATCGTCTCCACCGACCTGCTGGCGCTGGGCTGCCTCAAGGCTCCCGGCGAGTTCGGCGCGGACGTGGTCGTCGGCGACGGACAGAGCGTGGGCAGCAGCGTCAGCTTCGGCGGCCCCGCTTTCGGCTTTATGGCCGCCACGAAAAAACTGATGCGCAAGATGCCCGGCCGCATCGTCGGCCGGACCAAGGACGTCAAGGGGCGCAACTGCTACGTGCTCACCCTGCAGGCCCGCGAGCAGCACATCCGCCGCGAGAAGGCCACGTCGAACATCTGCTCCAATCAGAATCTGTGCATCGTCGCCGCCTCGGTCTATCTCAGTCTGATGGGGCCGCGGGGACTGCGCGAAGTGGACGAGCGGATCCTCGCCAAGACGGCCTACGCCGTGGACGCTCTGGTCAAGACCGGCAAGTTCCGTCCGGCTTTCGCCGGTGCTCCCGCGTTCCGCGAAGTCGTGCTGATCTGCGACGAACCGGTCGCCAGCCTCAACGCCCGCCTGCTCGAGGCCGGGATCCTCGGCGGCCTCGACCTCTCGAAGAGCCATCCCGAACTCGGCAACGCCTGGCTGCTGGCTGTGACCGAACAGCGCACGAAGGAAGAAATCGACCGCCTTGTGTCGATCGCCGCAGGAGGTGACCGCTAATGCTCCGCCCTGTTGAATCTCTGTTCGAAGCCAGCCGTCCCGGCCGCGTCGGTTATTCGCTGCCCAGGCTCGACGTTCCCGCCGCGCCGGCGAACGCCCTTGGCGGCATGGCCCGCGCGGAAGCTCCCCGTCTGCCGGAGATGGCGGAAGTGGATGTGGTGCGCCACTTCACGCGCCTGTCCCATCTCAACTTCTCCGTCGACGAAGGATTCTATCCGCTCGGTTCCTGCACCATGAAGTACAATCCCAAGATCAACGAAGCGGCCGCCCGTCTGCCCGGCTTCGCCCGCATCCACCCGCTGCAGCCGGAGAGCACCGTACAGGGCGCGCTCGGCCTGATCCACGACCTGTCCGCGATGCTGGCGGAGATCACCGGCATGGCGGCCGTCACGCTGCAGCCGGCCGCCGGCGCTCACGGCGAACAGACCGGCCTGATGCTGATCAAGAAGTACCACGAAGACCGCGGCGACCTCAAGCGCACCAAGATCATCGTCCCCGATTCGGCCCACGGCACCAACCCCGCTTCGGCCACCGTCACCGGCTTCGAGCCGGTGGCCGTGCCTTCCGACAAGGACGGCATGGTCGACCTGAACGAGCTGGCCAAGCTGATGGACGACACCGTGGCCGGGCTGATGCTGACCAACCCCAACACGCTGGGCATCTTCGAGAAGAACATCCTCGAACTGACCGACATGATCCACAAGGCCGGCGGCCTGTGCTACTACGACGGCGCCAACGCCAACGCCATCGTCGGTCAGGTGCGCCCCGGCGATATGGGCTTCGACGTGCTGCACCTCAACCTGCACAAGACCTTCAGCACGCCGCACGGCGGCGGCGGCCCCGGCGCGGGCGCGGTCGGCGTCAACGAGAAGCTGCTGCCCTATCTGCCCACGCCCATCGTGGTCCGCAAGGACGGCGCCTATACGTTGGAGACGAAGGCCGAGCATCCCAAGAGCATCGGCAGCGTGCGCAGCTTCTACGGCAACTTCGGCGTGCTGGTGCGCGCCTACGCGTACATCCGCAACCTCGGCGCCGCCGGGCTGAAGGAAGTTTCCGACATCGCCGTTCTGAACGCCAACTATCTGGCCGCGAAGATCGGGAAGTTCTACCCGCTCGCCGTCAACGGCTTCTGCAAGCACGAGTTCGTGGCCGACGGCAGCGAGCTCAAGCACGAGACCGGCGTGTCCACCATGGACGTCGCCAAAGGCCTGATCGACGCCGGCTATCATCCGCCCACGACCTACTTCCCGCTCATCGTCCACGAGGCGCTGATGATCGAGCCGACGGAGACCGAGTCCAAGGAAACGCTCGACGGCTTTGTCGACGCTCTGCAGAAGATCGTCGAAGAAGCCAAGGCCAAGGGCGCGGAAGAATTCCACGCCAAACCGCACAGCACCGTGATCGCGCGTCCCGACGAAACCGAAGCGGCGCGCCATCCCGTTCTGCGCTGGCAGTTCTAATACCGGAATCAGACGTCAAAACGCGAAGCGATCGCGCCGCGGGGGATTTTTCGCCACAGGCGGCTCCCCGCGGCGCGACCGCTTCGCATTTTTTTGACGAAAACAGAAGGAGAAAAAACACATGTATGATCTGATTGTCCTCGGCGGCGGCCCCGGCGGCACGCGCGCCGCGGAACTGGCGGCCCGTTGCGGCATGCAGGTCGCGCTCGTGGAAAAAGCCCACCTCGGCGGCACCTGCCTGAACCGCGGCTGCATCCCCACCAAAGCGCTCTATTCCCACGTGATCGGCGGCAAGGGGCCGCGCGAGGGGCTGTGGGCGCGCCTCGAAGGCGTGATCGACACGCTGCGCAAGGGCAACGCCCAGCTGATGAAGATGGCCGGCGTCAAAGTGCTGCGCGGGACCGGCGTCGTCACCGAATGGGAAGGAACCAAAAAAATGACCGTCACTCACGACGACGGTTCTGAGGAACAGATCGAAGGCAAGCGCCTGCTGATCGCCGTCGGCGCGCGTTCCGTGCGCCCCGAGTTCGCCGGCAACGACCTGCCGCAGGTGCTCACCGGCGACTGGGCCATCACCGACCCGCAGCTTTGGGATCCCGAACGCAACGCCGACGTGCGGACCGTGGCCGTGCTCGGCGCCGGCGTGATCGCGCTGGAAATGGGCATGATCCTGCAGGGGCTGGGGAAAAAAGTGATCCTGCTCAAGCACTCCGACCAGATCCTGCGCCGCCTCGACGGCGACGTCAAGAAAAAAGTTGCGCTGGCCGTCAAGCGCCGCAAGACCATCGTCAAAGACTACGTGCGCCTCACCGAAGCCGTACCCGACGGCGACGGACTGATCCTGCGCGGCACGTCGAAAGACGAACCGTTCGAGGAGCGCTGCGACCGCCTCATCGTCGGCTCCAGCATGACGCCGATCCTCGAAGGCTACGGTCTGGAAAACAGCGGCGTGAAGATCGAAAAAGGCTGCCTCGCCGTGGACGCGCAGATGCGCGCCTCCGTCGACGGCGTCTGGGCCATCGGCGACTGTACCGGCGGCGCCATGCTGGCGCACCTGGCCGAGTATCAGGCGCTGGCGGCCGTCAGCAGCATGACCGGCGGCGAGTACGCCGTCAACCTCGACGCCCTGCCCGCCTGCGTCTTCATTGAGCCGGAAGTCGGCACCGTCGGCCTTACCGAGGAAGAAGCCAAATCCCGCGGCATCGATTACGTGACCTCGCGCGCCTACTTCGCCGCCAACGGCATGGCGCTGGCCATGGGGGAGGGCGACGGCTTCGTCAAAGTCGTTGCGCGCAAGGCCGACGGCGTGCTGCTGGGCGTGCACATCATGGGGCCGGAAGCGGCGTCGCTGCTGGGCGAAGCGGCGCTGGCCGTGTCCAAGGGGCTGACCGCGCGCGACGTGGCCTATTCCATCCACGCGCATCCCACGTTGTGCGAGTGCTTCCGCGACGCCTGCCTGAGGATCGTCGAGGGCTAAGATGACGCCGAACGTCCCGCTGCTGTTGCTGCCGGGACTGGCCGGCGGCGCGGACTGCTGGGGCCAGCCGTTCCTCGCCGCCCTGCGGCGGGCCGGCGCGACCCCGCTGCTTTACGCGCCGCCGCGGGATTATTCGTTCGCCCGCGCCGTCGCCGCGGCCGCCGCGCAGATCGAACGGCGCGGCGCTCCCTGCGCCGTGCTGGGCTGGTCCATGGGCGCGGAAGTCGCCCTGCGTCTGGCGCTGGAACGCCCGGAGCTTGTCGCCTCGCTCGTGCTGTGCGCCGCCTGCGCCGACCAACCGGCGTCGGCGCAGCGGAACGCCGCGCTGCGCGAACTGCTCGAAGCGCCGTGGCCGCGCTGGCACAAACTGCTGATGCGGGCCGTCATGCCCCAGTTCCTGCGTGAGCGCCCCGCCGCGGCGCTGAACTTTATGCGCCTGACGGCCGCGCGCCGGACGCCGGACGACGCGCTCCTGTGGAACGCCCAGCGCGAAGCGCTGAAAGCCGCGCCCCCGCTGAACCCCGTCCTGCCGCGAATCAAACAGCCGGCGCTGGTCTGCGCCGGGGAACACGATCTCCTGTTCCCGCCGGAAGAAGTCGAAAAACTCGCCGCCGCCCTGCCGGACGCGCGCTTCCGCCTCTTCCCAGCCGGTCACGCCGTCATGTACGACTGCCCCGAAGAATTGGCCCAAACGATCGCCGCGTTCTTGGCCGCTGTGGTATGATCGATGGTATCATGAAAGCGCAAAACGCCGGAAGGAAGAGGGGACGCAAGGATGAACGACGTTGACGAAAAAAGCCTGCGCAACGCCCGCCGTCTTTATGAGAGCGGTGACGTCGATCATGTCGAGGTCGGTACCGTCGCGGGGCTGCGGCGGATCCACGAGGCCCTGTTCGGCGGGTTGTACGATTTCGCCGGGCAGATCCGCACGTGCAACATTTCCAGGGGCAATTTCCGCTTCGCCAACTGTCTTTATTTGCAAGAAGCGCTCCGCGCCATTGAAAAAATGCCCGAAAACTCTTTCGAAGAGATCGTCGCCAAGTACGTGGAGATGAACGTCGCTCACCCGTTTATGGAGGGCAACGGGCGCGCCATGCGCATCTGGCTCGATCTGATGCTCAGGAAAAAACTGCGCCGCGTCGTCGACTGGCAGAACGTCGACAAAGCCCTCTATCTTCAGGCCATGGAGCGCAGCCCCGTCAACGACTTGGAGCTGCGCTGCCTCCTTCTGCCCAACCTTACCGATCGCATCGACGACCGCGAAGTCATCTTCAAGGGCCTCGAACAGTCCTACTGGTACGAAGGGCATCGTCGTTAAAAAACGTCTCGCGCCGGACATTCGCGAATGTCCGGCGCGAGACGTTTTTTTGTTCTTTGACGACGCGGATATTACGCTACCGACGCCGGCGGCACGACGACGGGCTTGGCCTTGGAATTGTTGATGGCGTGCACGGGGCACTTGGAGGCGCAGAGGCCGCAGTTGATGCAGTTGCTCGGGTCGATGACGGCGAGAGCGCCTTTCATGGAGATGGTCTGCTTGGGACAGACTTTCACGCACATCTGGCAGCCGATGCAGCCGATCGTGCAGACTTTGCGCACGAAAGCGCCGGGCATGGGGTTGCTGCAGGCGACGTGGACCGTTTTCTTTTTGGGGACCATGGCGATGATGCCGCGCGGGCAGGCTTCGACGCAGGCTTTACAGCCCACGCACTTGTCGCGGTCGACTTTGGCGACGCCGTTTATGACGTGGATGGCGTCGAACTTGCAGGCTTTGACGCAGGTGCCGAAACCCATGCAGGCGAAAGCGCAGGAGGTGGGGCCGCGCCCCGGCACGACGGAAGCGCTCTGGCAGTCGCCGATGCCCAGATAAACGCAGTCTTTGTGTGTCTTGTCGAAGATCCCCTGGCAGCGCACGAAGGCGACTTCGGGCTCGGCGCCATCGGCGGAGACGCCCATGATCTCGGCGATTTTTTCCGCCACGGGGGCGCCGCCGACGACGCACTTGTTCAGCGCGCAGGCGCCGAGGACGCAGCCTTCGGCGTAGCCGTCGCAGCCGGGATAGCCGCAGCCGCCGCAATTGGCGCCGGGAAGCGCGGCGCGGATCTTGATCTGGCGCGGATCGACGGCGACGGCGAACTTTTTGGAAGCGAAGGCGAGCAGGCAGCCGAAGACGACGCCCAGCCCGCCCATGACGAACATGGGGTAAACGATGGCAGTCATGGCTGTCACCTACTTGACCAGGCCGCTGAAGCCCATGAAGGCGATGGACATCAGCCCGGCGGTGATGAGCGCGATCGGCAGGCCGCGCATGCAGCGGGGCATTTCCGCGTTCAGCTCGATCTTCTCGCGGATGCCGGCCATCATCACGATCGCCAGCATGTAGCCGACGGCGGTGCCGAAGGCGTTGACGACGGCGGTGAGCAGGTCGTACTTCTCGTTCATGTTGATCACGGCCACGCCGAGCACGGCGCAGTTGGTGGTGATCAGCGGCAGGAAGATGCCCAGCGACTTGTACAGCGCCGGCATTATTTTCTTCATGACGATCTCGACGAACTGCACGAGCGCGGCGATGATGAGGATGAAGGCCAGCGTGTAGAGATATTCGAGGCCGAGCGGCACGAGCAGGAAGTTGTAGGCCAGCCAGGTCATCACCGACGAGAAGGTGATCACGAACACCACGGCCAGTCCCATGCCCCTGGCCGTCTCCAGTTTGCCGGAAACGCCGAGGAACGGGCAGCAGCCGAGGAAGCGCATGAAAACGATGTTGTTGACGAAGATGGAGCTGATCAGCAGACCCAGCAGATTCATTTGCCCTCACCGTCCTTTTTCGCGGCGCAGTCCGTCTTGCGGCACGCGCCCGCCAGCGCGCAGCCGCTGCACGAACCGAGTTCGGCCCAGCCGTCGTAAGCGGGTTCGGCCAGAGGCGCGCGACTTTTCAGTTCCTTGCGGATTTTGAGCTGATGCATGACGGCCATGAGCACGCCCAGCACGATGAAGCCGCCCGGAGCGAGGATAGCCAGCAGCGCGGGCTGGTAGAAACCGGGCGCGAAAACTTGGACGCCGAAGACCGCGCCGGCGCCGATCAGCTCGCGGATGGCGCCGATGACGATGAGCGCCAGCGTGAAACCGAGCCCCATGCCCAGACCGTCGCAGGCCGAAGCGAAGACGCCGTTTTTGGAGGCGAACGCTTCGGCGCGCGCGAGAATGATGCAGTTGACGACGATCAGCGGGATGAAGATGCCCAGCGCCTTGTCCAGCGCCGGGAAATAGGCGGCGATGACCAGCTGCAGCACGGTGACGAATCCGGCGATGACGACGATGAACGAGGGGATGCGGATCTCGTCGGGGATGGCGCGCCGCAGCGCCGAGATCGCCACGTTGGAGCCGATCAGCACGGCCGTGGCGGCCAGCCCCATGCTGAGGCCGTTCATGGCGCTGGACGTGACGGCGATGGTCGGGCACATGCCGAGCACGAGGACGAAGATCGGGTTTTCGGCGAAAAGGCCGTTGATGATGGTTTTGAGAGGATTGCCCATTTTACTTTGCCTCCTCTTTTTTCAGATGGTTTTTCCAGTAAGTGCGCGCGGCGTTGACGGCGTCGGTGACGGCGCGCGACGTGATCGTGGCGCCGGAAATGGCCTGGATCTGGTCGCCGTTCTCGGGCGGCGTCTTGGTAACCTGCAGATCGCCGTCGGCCAGCCGCCCGTGGAACTGCCCGGCGAACGCGGGCTCGGAAGCGCGGGCGCCGAGGCCGGGCGTCTCGCTGGACTCGAGAATCGCGATGTCCGTGACGCGGCCTTCGGCGTCGATGCCGCAGACCAGCGTCATCAGGCCGCCGAAACCCTTGGGCGTGAGCGTGAAATTGTAGCCGAGCGTTTTGCCGCCGCCGGAACCGGAGAAGATCTCGGCGATAATGCCGGCGTCGGTTTTGAGCGCCACGGGCGTGAAGTTTTTCGCGCCGGGCAGCGTCGCCGCCAGCGCGTCGTTTTTCTGACGGACGCGTTGGGCGGCGATGGAGCCGCTGGTGATGTTCTGCACGGCGCCGAGGAGCAACCCCGTGACGGCCGTGATCGCGAACAGGATCGAACCGAGCTTAGCGATTTTTGGCATGGCTCTTCACCTCTCCGAAAATGCGCGGCTTGGTGGCGCGGTCGATCAGCGGCACCAGCAGGTTCATGATCAGGATCGAATAGGAGACGCCCTCGGGATAGCCGCCCCACGTGCGGATCACCGCTGTGAGCAGGCCGCAGCCGGCGGCGAAGACGATCTGCCCCTTGAGCGTGATCGGCGACGTCGTGTAGTCGGTGGCCATGAAAATGGCGCCGAGGAACAGACCGCCGGACAAAATCTCCGCCAGCGGCGCCGCCGGACGGCCGAAAACCGTGCACAGCACGGCGACGACGGCGACGTAGACCGCCGGAACCTGCCATTTGATAATATCTTTCCAGAGCAGCACGGCGAATCCGATCAGCAGCGCCAGCGTGCAGCTCTCGCCGATGCAGCCGCCCGTCCTGCCGAGGAACAGATCGAGATACGAGGGCAGGGCGCTCACGTCGCCGGATTTCATCAGCGCCAGCGGCGTGGCCGCGGAAACGCCGTCCAGCGTCCAGGTCGTCATCGGTACCGGCCAGCTGGCCAGCATCATGGCGCGTCCGGCCAGCGCCGGGTTGACGATGTTGCCGCCGAGGCCGCCGTAAAACTGTTTGACGACGATGATCGCGAACAGCGAACCGCCGACCGCCATCCAGTAGGGGATCGTGGGCGGCAGGTTGTAGGCCAGCAGCAGCCCCGTGACGGCCGCCGAGCCGTCGCTCACCGTGACCGCGCGGCCCGTGCACTTCTGCCAGAAATATTCGCAGAAGACGCAGGCGAGCACGCACACCGCCATCACCGCCGCGGCGCGCGCGCCGTAGCGGACGACGCCCATGACGCCGGCGGGAACCAGCGCCGCCAGCACCCAGGCCATGATCTGCGGCGTCGTCAGACCGGCGTGGGCGTGGGGAGAACTTGAAACGACCAGCTTATGATCCATTATTTCCCCGCCGCCTTTCTCTTTTTGCGCTGCGCCATGACGAAGCTCTTGCCGTCGCGGCAGCTCTGCGTCAGCGGCCGGCAGGCCGGGCACACGTAGGTGCAGCTGCCGCACTCGATGCAGTTCATGCCGCCTTCGGTTTCGAAGCGCTCGTATTCTTTGCCGAGCACCAGCGAATCCAGCGCGCTGGGCACCAGCCCCATCGGGCAGGCGTCGACGCAGCGGCCGCAGTGCAGGCAGGCCGTAGCGCGTCTGAGCATCGTCGATCGCGCCGTCAGCGCCAGAACGCCGGAAGTGCCCTTGACGGCGGGAACGTCGAGCGAGCGCATCGACATGCCCATCATCGGGCCGCCGGCCAACACCTTGACGGGCGCTTCCTTGAAGCCGCCGCAGAAATCCACGAGCTCCCGAATGGAAGTGCCCAGCGGGATGCGCACGTTCTTCGGTTCGGCGATCGCGTCGCCGGTGACGGTGACGACGCGCTCCGTCGACGGTTCGCCGAGGGCGATGGCGCGCCAGCACTGCTGCACGGTGCGCACGTTGGCGACGATGCAGCCCACGTCGGCCGGCAGCGCCGTGACGACGTACTCCTGTCCCGTCAGCGCCTCGATCAGCATCTTTTCGGAACCCTGCGGATATTTGACGGTGAGCGGCTGCACGCGCACGTTCTTCGCCCCCAGGCGCGCGACCGACTCGGACAGCGCTGCGATCGCCTCGGGCTTGTTGTTCTCCACGGCGATCACGCCCTCGGCCTCGGGGAAGAGACGCAGCAACAGCGCCGTGCCTTTGACGATCTCGTCGGTCGCTTCCATCATCAGGCGGAAGTCGCAGTTCAGATACGGTTCGCATTCGGCGCCGTTGACGATGAACCACTTTATTTTGTCCTGAGGCGGCGGCGCGAACTTGACGGCCGCCGGGAACGTGGCGCCGCCGAAGCCGACGATGCCCGCCTCGCGGATGCGCGCGAGATATTCTTTGGGATCGCAGTTCTCGTAATCGGGCAGCGGCGCCCAGCGTCCGTCTTTCTCGTAAAGGCCGTCGTTTTCCACGACCACGCAGGTGTCGAACGTGCCGGGCACGGTTGGGCGAGGTCCCACTTCTTTCACCGTTCCGGAGACGCTCGAGAGCACCGGCGCGGAAACGAACGCATCGGCGCTGCCCAGCGGCGTGCCGACTTTGACTTTGTCCCCCTTGGCGACGACGGGCGCGTTCGGCGCGCCGATGTGCTGCGACATCGGAAACGTCAGATTGCCTGTGGGCAGATACGGTTCGATCTGCTTGTCCCGCGTCAGATCCTTGTTTTGAGGCGGATGCACGCCGCCCCAAAAAGTAGGAAATCCCATAAATCTTTCCCCCTTTTGCCTTTTCCGACAGCCGCTGAGTCTGTCGGATCGACGTATTTTGTATACGCGGATCAATTCGTTTTTAATGATAGCATTTTTTATGGAAAACAAAAGATTGATGAAGCAAGAAACATGTAAATTATACTTGAAAATATAATAATGTGAATGAAGGCGCAAAGATTCTATAAAAAAGCGCCCGTCAGCGCGGCGAAACTCCATCACGCTTCATGCGTCTTCCTGCGGCGCGTGGAGCCCCGCAAAGGGCAGAACAAAAGCCGGGATCCCGAGCGTTGGCGGGATCCCGGCTGATATTCTTCATAAAAGTTTTCCGGACGGATCGCAGGCGCAGGGCGGCATTTTCAGTTTTTCGCCGCCGCGGTGGATCTTTTCCGTGCCGGCTTCGACGGCGGTCCGGTAATAGTGGCATTTATAGTTGATGAAATCGAGCACGGCCTGATCCTCCCTGAGCTGCCGCTCCATGGCCTGACGACGGCGTTCGAACAGTTCGAGGCGCTGCCGCAGCGAGGCGTCGCCCTCTTTCAGCAGCTGGATGAAACGGCCGATCTCCTTCAGCGGCATATGGGCCTTTTTCAGCCAGATCACGGTTTTCAGCGTTTCGATATCGTGTTCCGAGAACACGCGATAGCCCGATCTTTTGCGCTCGAGGGAAGGCAGCAGCCCCTCCTTGTCGTAGTACCGGATCGTGCTGATGGGGATGTTCAGCATTTGCGCCGCCTCTTTGATCGAATACTCCATGGCTCTCACCCTGCTCTCACGTAATATGACAACGATGATAATCTAACATTGAAGTGGGCTTCAATGTCAAGAGCCGTTCAGACGGCGCCGCCCCGCACGGGCAGGTCGACGACGCGGGTGCTGATCTCCGGATTGCCCTCGTCGGGGGTTCTCCTCAAACTGTTCTGGATCTATTAAAATACGGGCGTGAACGCGTAAAAAATTTTTCTCGAAAGCCGTGAGTCTTCGTGAATGAGGGAGTCGATGAAAACAAGGATCTGAAGCGCGCCGCGCTGTCGTTCATCGTGCTGATGGGCGTCGTCAGCCTCTTTTCGGACATGACGCACGAGGGCGGCAAGAGCATTCTCGGCGCTTATCTGAGCCTGACGGGAGCGTCGGCGGCGGTCGTGGGGTTCGTTTCCGGCTTCGGCGAACTGGTCGGGTATTCGCTGCGCTGCGCGACGGGACGTCTGGCCGACCGCACGAAGAGATATTGGCTGCTGACGATCGTCGGCTACGCCGTGGATCTTCTCGCCGTGCCGGCGCTGGCGCTGGTCCCCGAAAACGGCTGGCTCTGGGCGGCGGCGCTGATCGTCGTGGAACGCGCCGGCAAGGCCGTCAAGAAGCCCGCCAAGGACACGCTGCTGTCCTTTGCCGCCGCGCAGAACGGCGTGGGGCGGAGCTTCGCGCTGCAGGAGTTTCTCGACCAGCTGGGGGCGTTTTTGGGGCCTGTGGCGCTGTTCGCCGTGATGTACTTCAAAGGTTCCGGCGACAGCCTTACCGATTACCGCCGCTGTTTCGCGCTGCTGGCCGTGCCGGCGTTGGTCACGATGGGGCTGCTGCTGGCGGCGCGCCGGCTCTTTCCGCAGCCGGAGAATTTCGAACCGGATACGAAAAAAGCTGCCGTCGGAAATTTTGCTTCCGGAAAGAAATTCACGCTTTATATCGCCGGAATCAGTTTATTCGCGCTGGGCTTCATGGATTTCGCGATGATCTCCATGCACGTCTCGCGGCGCGGCTTGATGTCGCCGGGCGCATTGCCGCTGCTTTACGCCGCGGCGATGGGCGTCGACGCGGCGGCGGCGCTTGCTTTCGGCTGGCTTTACGACCGCCGGGGCATGAAGGCGCTGGCGCTGTCGGCGCTGCTGACGGCGCCTTTCAGCGCGTTGATTTTCCTGCTGCCGGGTGGCGTGGCGCTGTACGTCGGCGCGGCGCTGTGGGGCGCCGGCATGGGGGCACAGGAATCGATCCTCAAGGCGGCGGTGGCGACGTTGGTTCCCAAGGAGCGCCGCAGCTCGGGCTACGGTTCGTTCCAGACGGCGTTCGGCGTCTGCCTGTTCGCGGGCGGCTGGCTGATGGGCTGTCTGTACGACCGCTCTCCGGCGGGCATGGCGATCTTCTCCATGTCGGCCGAACTGGGCGCGGCCGCGCTTTTTGGCGTACGGCGCGGCCGGAGCGGGGCGGCGAAGGAAAAACCGCCGCGTAAACGCGCCGGAACCGGCAGGCAATCCCCGGAGAGCGCGGACGCCGTGCTATAATGTGCTTGAACTCAGCCGGCGGATTCGCGCGGCTGCGAAGAAACGATATTCGAAAAAGCTGGAGGAAAAAACATGAAGCGCACGTTGTTGTCGTTTTTGGGATTGTCGGCGCTCTGCGCTATGCTGGCCGCGACGGCGAACGCGGCTTCACGGGATTTGCCCCCGTTTTCGGAGTACAAGCCGGCGGGGGAAAATGCGCCGGCCGCGAACCGCGCCGAACCGCTCGTGCGCGCGCAGTGGGCGAAAGACGTCCCGGCCGGGATCTCCGTCTGCGGCGAGTTTGTCGCCGGCAGTTCGGAACCGCAGGCCAAGATCCTCTTTTCGGCCGATCGCGCCGTAAAAGACTTCAAGGTGCTGGCGTTGGCGTTTGAGAGCGTGGACGAAAACGGAAAAGTCTCGTTCGCGGTCAAGGAATTGTATCGGCTCGACCAGCTCGCGCCGGAACATCCTCTGGCGGTCGTGACGACGTTTTTCGGCGACCTGCCCAACAACGGCTTCTCTTACGTCGGCGAGGACGGCGCGACGCGGAACTTCGCCGTCAACGTGAGCGGCGAGGACGGTTCGCTGGTGCTGACGGAGTTCTGATATTTCCGGGAGCCCGCCGCGCGAGAAAGACGTGCCGACCGCCATGTTCCACGTGGAACACGGCCTATGAAAAATCCCTGAGGCTTCAGTTGATATGCTCCCTCTATGAGAGACAGTGAAAAGAGAAAAACACTGTAATCATAGGGGGAGCATTGTTATGGCACACAAGCAAAGAATATCCGTAAGAGGAACGGTCGAGATCATTCGAGAGTGTCTCGGCAGCGAGCAAGGCATAGGCGAAGGTACAAGAGAAATCGGAGTAGGTAATAAACCTCTGTGCAGTTGGATCAGAAGCTCTATAAAAAGGGAGCAGAAGGGCACATTCAGCTTTATGCACGTTATACCGTGCCCAAAGGGGCGTTTCACAGTCAATAGAGCTGATGAAAAACTTGCGGCCATGTGATTATGATGTTATAATCATATGCAATTCACGGAGATCCATGGTCAAATTCAGAGTTTTTGTAGTGCGATATGGAGGCTGTCAGATGCTGTTGATGAAAGAGATGAACTTTGTCGATTACCGTGCCGAGGTTGCCAAAACTCGCGCGATAATTCTTCCGGTTGGCGCGTTCGAGGTCTGGGGGCCTCATCTCCCCGTCGGTGCCGATACGCTGGTGGCCGAAGAGATCGCCAATCGTATTTCCGAAAAGATTGGCTGGGTCGTCGGCCCTTCGGTTCCCGTCGGCTATTCGGAAAGTCTTTTTGCGCCTGAAGGCGGTACTATTACGGTTCGTCCCGAATCGCTGCGCAATTATCTTTATGACATTGTCGAGAGCCTTGTGGAAACGGGAGTGAACCGTTTCTGCTTTGTTGCCCCGCATCTGGGCAACGTGTCCGTTATTACCGAGATCGCCACGCACCTGCGCCGTACCAGGAACGTGAAGTGCTGTCTGATCGACTGGTGGCGGATCATCCAGCCCATTTGCAGGGGCATTCTCAAGTATGACGGCCGTCCCGCCCATGCTCATGCCGCTGAGGCCGGCACCTCCACGTTTATGTATCTGCGCCCCGACCTGGTCAAGACCGAGCGCTTGAAGGACGTGGGGCTTGCCGCCAACGAATATCCCGATATTCCTCAGTTTGTTCCCTTTGTGGAAACGTATCCCGAGGCCCACGTAGGGGATCCCACGCCGGCCAGCGCGGAGAAAGGCGAACAGATCGTCGGCAAAACAGTGGAACGTGTGGTCGAGTTCCTCAAGCAATGGCGTTAAAGCAGCACAAAGGAGATTGCGAAACAGATGAGAAAATACCTGATGGCCGTGATTCAAATGGATACGCGCGACAATAAAGACGCCAATCTGAAGGCTGCCTGTGACTTTATCGACGAGGCGGCGTCCAAAGGCGCGAAGTTTGTCTCTTTCCCGGAAGTTTTCAATGTGATCGACGAGGGGCAGGAGGCGCCTGAACTTGTTCCCGAAGGGCGGACGATTTCCCTGATGGCCGAAAAAGCCCGCCGGCATAATCTCTGGATCCATTGCGGCAGCATCGCCGAAGTGAACCCGGAGGGCGACCGCAAGTTCAACACGACCGCCGTGTTGAATCCCCGGGGAGAAATGGTTGCCAAATACCGTAAGCTTCACACGTTCGACATCACGCTCCCCGATGGCAGCGTGGCTGAGGAATCGGCCCGCATCAAGCCCGGCCGGGAGATGGTGACGGTGGGCACGGAAATGGGCTGTCTCGGGCTGTCGATCTGCTACGATATCCGTTTTCCCGAGCTGTACCGTTATCTGGCCCTGCATGGCGCTCAGATCCTGTTCGCGCCGGCCAACTTCCGCATGGCGACGGGAAAGGATCACTGGGAAGCGCTCCTGCGCGCCCGCGCTATCGAGAACACCTGTTACGTGGTGGCGGCCGGGCAGTACGGCAAAAAACACGGAACGTCCGATTCCTTCGGCGGCAGCATGATCATCGACCCGTGGGGAACGGTTGTCGCCCGCGCCTCCGAAGGCGCCGGCTTCGCCGTCGGCGAGATCGACCTCGAGTATCTCGACAAGGTGCGCGCGCATCTGCCGTCGTTGAAAAATCGCCGTGCCGACGTGTATGACACGGTCAGGAAGTAGGCGCCTGCCATGGAATGGACGCCCGAACTGGTAAAGCGTTTTATGGGCACCGATCCGGCGACTTACGGACATTTTCCCGGCGTCAGCTTCATGATGCCGCGCATCAAACCGGTCAGCCGTTCGATGAAAATGGTCGGCCCCGCTTACACGGCGCGCATCCTCGGCAAGGATTCCTGCGCCATGTATAAGGCCATTCAGGAGGCTCCCGGAGGCTCTGTGCTGGTCGTCGATCGCGCCGGCGACGAAGTTTTTGCCTGTGTCGGGGAAATGGTGGCGCGCAACGCCCGGGCTCTCGGTCTGGCAGGGATCGTCATCGACGGTCCGGCGACCGATTCGGTCTGGATCGACCGTATGGGGTTCCCCGTGTTCTGCGCCGGCATCTCGGCAGCGACGACCAACGTCTGGGGGCTCTCGGGGCAGTACGACATTCCCGTCAATTGCGGCGGCGCCGTCGTGCATCCCGGCGATATCGTTTTTGGCGACGCCGACGGCGTGATCGTGATGCCGCCCGATAACTGCGAAGCGTACTTGGCCAAAGCCGAAGCGGCGGCGCTGCGAGAAGCGAAGATGCGCGAGGACTTTGCTGATGGAAAATTTCCGCTGCGCAGCGTCGATCCTCTTATCGAGGCGAACATGGAACAGATTGTCGCCGATATTCGTTCCGGCACGAAGAAGCTGTAGCCTTTGCGCCTCTGCGGCGGGGAGCGGCCCTGCGGCCGCGGATTGAATCTCATCATATTTGTTCGGCAGGAGGAAAAATCATGAAAAAACTTTTCGCAATGGTTCTGTGCGTCGCGTCCCTGTCGGGACTGTGCGCTGCGTCTGCCCCCGCGGCTTTCAAGGACACGATCACGATGGTGAATGAGTTGGAGCCGGACACGCTGGACCCGCGGCGCGGCAACGGCATTTCCAACAACATCGTCATGACGCTGATCTACGACTCGCTGGTGGATCTTGACCGCGAGGGCAAAGAGATTCCCCGTCTGGCGACGAGCTGGGAGTTCATCGACGGCACGCACCTGAGGATGCATCTGCGCCGCGACGTGGTGTTTTCCAACGGATACCCGCTGACTGCCGAGGACGTCCTCTTCAGCCTGGGGCGCACCAAGGACGATTCCACTTCTTATTCGACGATGATCTGGTACGACGAGAAAAACTCCAAAGCCGAAGATCCCTACACAGTGGTCCTGGCCATGCATCAGCCTTACGCTCCCGTGTTCAACGTGCTGGCCAGCGGACGCTGCTGGATCGGCTGCAAGAAAGCCATGGAGGAGATGGGCGAAAAGGATTATGCCCGAGCGCCCGTCGGTTCCGGCGCTTATAAGTTGGTCAAGTGGACCAACGGCGCCAGCATGCTGTTTGAGCGGAACGAAAAATATTGGGGTACGCCGGCGAAGACCAAAAATGTCCTGCTCAAATTCGTCCCCGAGCCCGCTTCCCGCGTGATCGAGCTGGAGACCGGCGCCGCCGACTTCGCGTTCTACATCAACGGATCCGACATCGACCGCGTCAACGCGATCGACGGCTGCCACGTCGAATCGGGACGTTCCGAAAAATATTATCTGATCACGATGGCCATGAACCACCCGATTCTGTCGAATCAGAAAGTCCGTCACGCCCTGTCGTATGCCGTTGACATTCCCGCTTTGGCCGACGCGGCCTTCGACGGTCACGCTCACGCCATGACGGGCGTATATCCCTCCATCGTCGAGGGCTGGAAGGATATGGGCGGCTGGGAATACAACCCGGAGAAAGCCAAGCAGCTTCTGGCCGAGGCCGGCTATCCCAACGGCTTCGACGTCGAGCTGCACCTTCTGCCCGAGGCGCTGTATCAGCGGATGGGCGAGATCGTTCAGGCGTACTGGGCAGCCGTCGGCGTGAACGCTCGCATCGAACAGAGCGCCCTGGCGACCCGCGAGGCGCAGGGGCCTTGGGAGGCCTCGATCCGCACGGCGACGGCCAACGAGATCTCCAATATCCTCATCATTTACGAGAAAGAGTTCGGTTCGCGCCTGGCTCCCAACGACATGAAACTCGACGGCATGCTCAAAAAGTTGAAGACGTTGTACGATCGGGAGGAACGGAAGGTCCTGCTCGGCGAGATCCAGGATTATCTCTATGAGAAACGCTATTCCATTCCCTTTGCCGAAGCCGACACGATCTTTGGCGTCAGCGACAAGATCAAAAACTTCGTCATGCCTACGACGATCTTCCGCGTCAACGTCAAGGACTGGGAAGTCGAAGAATAGCATTCGCGTCTCGTCTTCACGCGCCATGATTGGGCAGCCGGACTCTTCCGAAGGATCCGGCTGCTTTTTAGAATGAGTGTTTCACGAGGAAGGGGAAATCCGGCGTATGCTCAAATTCATCGGCAAACGCGTCCTGATGATGGTTCCGGTCATGCTGGGCGTCGTGCTGCTGGTCTTCAGCATGATGTACTTTTCTCCCGGAAAGCCTGAGGATTACATCCTCGGTGACATGGCGACCGTAGAGGACAAGGCAAAATTCCGGGCTGAAAACGGCTTGAACGATCCATTCATCATCCAGTATTTCAACTATATCAGGAAAGCCCTGACGGGGGATCTGGGCATTTCCTACACGACGAAGCAGCCTGTGGTCACCGAGATCATGAGCCGCTTCCCGACCACGTTTCAGCTGGCTTTTTTCAGCACGTTGATCGCGGTGGCTCTGGGGATTGTCACCGGCATTGTTTCGGCGGTCAAACAGTATACTGTGTGGGACAATATCTGCCGCGTGCTGGCCATGATCGGCGTGTCCATGCCGAATTTCTGGCAGGGCCTGCTGCTGATCATTCTCTTTTCGGTTGTTCTGAAGTGGTTTCCGTCGTCGGGATTCAGCAGCTGGAAACATGTGGTGCTTCCGGCGCTGACCATCGGTACTTCCTCGGCGGCGGCCGTGATGCGCATGACCCGTTCCAGCATGCTGGAGGCCATCCGTCAGGATTATGTGCGCACGGCTCGTTCCAAAGGACAGTCTGAAGTGAAAGTCGTCTGGCATCACGCCTTCCGCAACGCGATCATTCCCGTCATGACGGTGGTGGGCGTCAACTTCGGCAAGATGTTGGGCGGCGCGGCGATCAGCGAGGTCGTTTTCGCCATCCCCGGCCTGGGGAACCTGATCATCGGCGCCATCAAGGTGAAGAACGCGCCGCTGGTCCAGGGAGGCATCATGTTCATCGCTCTGGCCATGTCGGTCGTCAATCTGATCGTCGACGTGCTTTACGCTTACGTGGATCCGCGCATCCGTTCGCAATATCTGAAGCCGCGGCGGTCGCGTCTCGGCAGGAAATCGGCAAAGGGGGGAGCGTAGATGTCAGGGATCGAGAACAAAACAGCGGCGTTCGAAGATCTCGCCGGACTCGAAGAAATCTCCATCAGCAGCCGCGGACAGCTGAAAGACATTTGCAGACGCTTCCTGAAGAATCGAGCCGCCGTGCTCGGCCTGGTCATCATCGTCATCCTCGTCGTCTGCGCTCTGTTTCCCGGTCAGATCAGCGGATTCGATTATGCTCGCCCCAACCTTCGCATGCGTTATCTGCCGTTGTCGGCGGAGCACTGGATGGGGACCGACGAGCTGGGGCGCGATATCTTTACCCGCGTGATCTGGGGCTGCCGCACGTCTCTGACGATCGGACTGAGCTCGGTCGTGATCGCCTGCGTCATTGGCACGGCGGTGGGCTGTGTGGCTGGATTTTACGGCGGTTGGCTTGACAACGTGCTGATGCGCTGCATCGACGTGCTGCTGGCGGTTCCCAACTTGTTGCTGGGCATCTCCATCGTGGCCGCGCTGGGGAACAGCATTCCCAACCTGATCCTGGCCATCGGTCTGGGGCTGATGTCGAGTTTTGCGCGCGTCACCCGCTCGGCCGTGATCACGGTACGCGGCGAGCAGTATATCGAAGCGGCCCGTTCCACGGGGGCCTCAAATCTGCGCATCATCTGGAAATATGTGCTGCCGAACGCCATGGCGCCGATCATCGTCCAGGTGTCCATGGGCATCGCGACGGCGATTCTGACCATTTCCGGTCTGAGCTTCATCGGTTTGGGAGTGCCGGCGCCGACGCCCGAGTGGGGCGGCATGCTTTCCACCGGCCGTCAGTTCATCCGCGACCACTGGAACCTGATCACGTTCCCCGGAGTGGCCATCATGATCACGGTGTTCGCCTTCAACCTGTTCGGCGACGGTCTGCGCGACGCGCTGGATCCCCGTTTGAAATCCTGATGAGCGGAGGCCGACACGATGAGTGAAAACGACAAGAACCTCCTTGAAGTCAGAGATCTGACGATTCATTATTTCGTCGATAAAACGGTGGTCAAAGCGGTCAACGGCATCAGTTTTGCCCTGGCGCAGGGAGAATCTCTCGGCCTGGTCGGCGAAACCGGCGCCGGGAAAACCACGACGGCTCTCGGCATTATGCGTTTGGTCCCCAATCCTCCCGGGCGTATCGTCGGCGGCTCTATCCTCTACAAAGGGGAGGATCTCTGCAAGAAATCCGAAGAGGAGATGCGCAAGATCCGCGGTCACGAGATCTCCATGATCTTTCAGGATCCGATGACGGCGCTGAACCCCGTACTGACCGTCGGCGACCAGATCGCCGAGGTCATCGGCCTGCACCGGAAGATCGCCAGGAAGGAAGCGCTGCGCAAGGCCATGGAAATGATGGAAATGGTCGGCATCGAGGGCGGACGCTGCCACGAATATCCCCATCAGTTTTCCGGCGGCATGCAGCAGCGCATTGTCATCGCCATTGCGCTGGCCTGCAATCCTTCGCTGCTGCTGGCCGACGAGCCGACGACGGCGCTGGATGTGACGATCCAGGAACAGGTGCTGCACCTCATCGAAACGCTCAAGAAGCGTTTCGGCACGTCGTTGGTGCTGATCACCCATGATCTTGGCGTTGTGGCCGAAGTCTGCGATCGAGTGGGCATTGTCTACGCCGGAAACATCGTGGAGTACGGCACGCTGGAGCATATCTACAACCATACGTCGCATCCCTATACGCAGGGACTGTTCGGCTCGATCCCCAACTTCGACAAAAAAGTTCGCCGCCTCAAACCGATCGCCGGTCTGATGCCCGACCCCGCCAACCTGCCCGACGGATGCGTATTCGCCGCCCGTTGTCCGGAGGCGAGGGAATCCTGCCGTCACGGCGTCATTTCCAACGTGGAGATCGCCCCCGGCCATTTCGTGCGTTGCCTGAACTTTGCGGGCAGAGGGGAGTAGCCATGTCTGCGATCCTTGAAGTCGTCGATCTGAGAAAGTATTTCGAGACGCCCCGCGGTCTGCTGCACGCCGTGGACGGCGTGTCCTTTGCCATCGAACGGGGCAAGACTCTCGGCGTCGTGGGCGAATCGGGCTGCGGCAAATCCACGTTGGGGCGTACCGTGATCCATTTGCAGGAACCGACATCCGGCACGATCGTCTTTGAAGGGCGGGACATCAGCCGCGTTGACGAACATCGGCTCAAAGATCTGCGCGAAGACATGCAGATGATTTTTCAGGATCCCTTTTCGTCGTTGAACCCGCGCATGTCCGTCGGCCAGCTGATCGCCGAGCCTCTGCTGATCTATAAGAAACACGGAACTGAGCGCGAACTGGCGCGTCACGTCGCCCGACTGATGGATACCGTCGGCCTGGCGCGCCGTCTGGCGAACTCGTATCCCCACGAGCTCGACGGCGGACGCCGGCAGCGCATCGGAGTCGCCCGCGCCCTGGCGCTGGAACCGAAGTTCATCGTCTGCGACGAGCCCGTGTCGGCGTTGGACGTGTCCATTCAGGCGCAGATCATCAACCTGATGCAGGATCTTCAGGAAGCCATGAACCTCACCTATATGTTCATCACCCACGACATGTCGGTGGTCCGCCATGTTTCCGACGATATCATGGTCATGTATCTGGGCAGCATGGTGGAGTTTGCCGATTCGGAAGAAATGTTCAACGTCCGTCTGCATCCCTACACGCAGGCCTTGCTGGCCGCCGTCCCCATACCGGTGATCGGAGCGAAGAAGGAGCGCTCGTTGCTGAAAGGCGAGATCACCTCGCCTGTCGGGCTCGGCGACGGATGTCGTTTTGCGAAACGCTGTCCTCATGCCGAGGATCGCTGCTTTCGGGAAACGCCCAGGCTCGACGAGCTCCGCCCGCGCCACTTTGTCGCCTGCCACCGGGCGCGGCAAATCAATCGGCTGAGTTTAGACAAGCGTTTGGAGCTTAGACCGGAAAGGCTGGACTTTTCGTAAAACTTTGTAAATAACTGTTGGGATGGCGTAAACGTGACCGTTTGCGCCATCCCAACAGTTTTAAGGCGTGCTTTATGCGTGCCGGCAGAATGCCCGGATTACGAGCGTCAATAGTTAAGCGTGGAATCCATCTCGTATTCCCATTTTTCAGTAAAAACGTATTGATTGCTCACCCACACGGCTTTCCCCTGGTTGTCGGAGAAGAAACGACGAACTCTTAGAACCGGCGTGTGTTCAGCGACCTGCAAATAATCCGTGATCTTTTTAGGCGGGATACGAACGGCAAGTTTCTCGTGAACGCGGCAGATCATGGTGTTGAATTTAGAGGTCAGCATCTCCTTCATGGAGATAAAATCTCCTGCCGCTTTGAAAATGGAGAGGTCAAAACGCTGCGGAAGATAATGTTCAAAGACGAAGACGGGGGTTTCTTCGATACATTGGCTGCGGATCAAATAAGTCGTTTGCTCCTTTTTGCCCAAATTCAGGAAGGTTTGGATGTCCCGATCGTGCGGGACCTTCAGGGAGATCTCCAGCGTTTGGGTTGAAAGCCGGTCCCAATACTGCTCATACACGTTCACAAAGCCTGTGGCGGTAAACCAAGGGTGCGTGCGCACCTGCTTGGTGACAAAAGTCCCCTTGCCTTGGAGGCGGAGAACGAGCCCTTCGTTTTCGAGCGCCCCCAGAGCCTGTCGTACCGGGGCGCGGCTGGTGCCGTAAATTTTCTCGAGATCGGCCTCCGTCGGCAGCATTGCCCCCGGCTTATAGAGTCCTTCGCAGATCTTGTACTGTAAATCGCGATAAATTTGATAATAAAGAGGTATAGTCATTTCATTGTCTCCAGAAGTGTGCGATAGTTTCCCCTCTCATTATCGATTTTTGAAATAATAAGTCGGGGCCTCAACTGACGTGTCGCTGTTCAGTGATAATGTCATGCTGTTTCTTTATTGATTCGGGTCGAACTCAAGACGCTGCGAGGAAAATCCACAAAGCGAACGGCGCAGCTCGCTTCGCGGGGTTCCCGCGCGGCCCTCAGCGCTGCGTCCGGTCCAGTTCGGTCCAGCCGAAATCCGCCGCTTCGGGCTGCCAGCGCAGCAACAGCGAGGAATCGGCAAGGTGCACGACGGCCCAGCACGGCGCGACGAAACAGAGTTGGGCGTTTCCGGGCAGATCGGGCCGGGCCGCGCGCAGAGACTTCTCCAGCGCCGCGCGGTTCAGGCGGTCATTCCATCGTGGTTCGGGAGCCATCAGGCGCATCCGCGCCGCCAGTTCGGCGGAATCGCGCGTCACTTTGCCGCTGCGGGCGACGACGCCCCAGAGGACGACGGTGCAGACGACGAGCGCCAGCGCGGCCGCGAGCGCCATGACCTTCGCCGACGGGCCGAGAGGATTGGGCTTCATTTAACTGACCGTCTTGCCGCGCAGCTGGCCGCAGGCGGCGTCGATGTCGGTCCCATGCTCCTTGCGCACTTCGCACTCCACGTTCAGCTCTTTGAGGATCTTCATGAACGGCGCGATGCGGCTGGCCGAAGGGCGGGCGAATCTCGTGCCGGCCACGGGGTTGTAGGGGATCAGGTTCACGTAGACCTGCAGGTTCGAGAACAGCGTCGCCAGCTCGTAAGCGCAGTCCGGCGTGTCGTTGACGTTCTTGAGCATGACGTACTCGATGGTGAGGCGCACGCCGGTCTTCTGCTGCCAGTATTCGAGCGCGCTGAACACGGCGCCGAGCGGGAAGCGCTCGTTCACGGGCATGATGCGCGATCTCAGCTCGTTGTTGGGCGCGTGCAGCGACAGGCACAGGTAGATGTCCAGCCCTTCGTCGGCGAGGCGGCGGATGCCCTCGGGGATGCCGGACGTGGAGATGGTGACGTGCCGCACGCTCAAGCCCCGCATCTTCGGCTCGAGGAACATGCGCACGGCTTTGACGACGTTCTCGTAATTGAGCAGCGGCTCGCCCATGCCCATGAAGACGACGTTGTTGATATCGTGCCCGACGTCGGACTCCATGGCGGCGAAATGCGAGACGATCTCGCCGGCGCTGAGGTTGCGCCTGAAGCCCTGCTGCCCCGTGGCGCAGAACTCGCAGCGCAGCGGACAGCCGACCTGCGAGGAGATGCAAGCCGTGTAGTGGTTGCCGTGGTCCATCAGCACCGACTCGACGTACTCGCCGTCGTCGAGCCGCCATAAGTACTTGCGCGTGCCGTCGGCGGCCGTCTGCCGCTTGGCCAGTTTCGGCAGCCGGATCTCCAGCAGCTCGGGCAGACGCTCGCGCAGCGCTTTGGACAGGTTGGTCATGGCGCCGAAGCTGAAAACTTTCTTCTTGTAGATCCACTGGCACAGCTGATCGGCCGTGTAGCGCGGCATGTCCAGCTCTTCCTGCACGAAACGCTCCCAGTCGGCCAGCGTCATCTCGAAAGCGCTGCGCTTCGCCGCGGCTTCGGGCGCGTTCGTCACGTTCAGTTCGTCGTTTTCCATTTTCTTTCCCTTTTCCTTTCATGAAGGCCGGCGCTTCCCCAAACGGCAAAGCGCCGCCCGGCCTTTCGATTACGAAAAGCATAACAGTTTTATTCCCCGCTGACAAGGCCGCCGTTCGGCGCGCAAAGAAAAAGACGCCCGAGGGCGTCCTCTCGCTCTATTGCCCCGCGTCGATCCGTTCCATGGCCGTCAGGACTTTTTCGAGGCGAGGCCCGATAGGCACGCGCAGGCGCGCCGCGTTGCGCCCCGCAAAGCCTTCGCAGGAGACGGCACGCACGCCGCGGCGGGCGAACTCGCGCGCCAGGTCGACGTTCGAGTCGGCGTGGACGACCATGCAGATCGCCACGCTGTCGGTCGTATGCGCGAAAGAAAGATGCCGCCACGGCCGCATCAGGCTTTTTTTCGCGGCGGCGGTGCGGGCGCGCAGCTCGTCCAGGAACTCCGGTTCGCTCAACGCGGCGGCGGCCACGCGGCGCGAGAGCGACGACACGGCATAGGGATTGGAAAGGGTGTTCGCCGCCGCGGCCAGCTTGGGAGGCAGGAGCAGGTAGCCGGCGCGCAGCCCCGCCAGCCCGAATCCCTTGGAGAAGGAACGGGCGACGAGCAGGTTGTCGTACGCGTCGAACAGGCTCACGGCCGAACGCCCGCGCGGCACGTAATCGCCGTAGGCTTCATCGACGAGCACACAGACGTTCGCCTCCCGCGCCGCGGCGAGGATCTCCTCGAGCGCGGCGGGCGGGACCGCCTGTCCCGTCGGATTGTTGGGATTGTCGAACGCCGCCAGCTTGAAGCGCGGCGACAGCGCCGCCGCAAAACGCGCGGCGCTGAAACGGTAATCCTCCTCCGCTTTCAGCGGCACCGTCTCAAAAAAGCCGCCGTGCAGACGCACGTCGGCGCCGTACTCGAAAAACAGCGAAGCGCCGCCCAGCACGCGGTCGCCCGGTTCCAGAAACAGCCGGTTGACGAGATACAGACTGCTGACGGAGCCTTCGGTGAGGACGATGTTCTCGTTTCCCAGCGCGGCATGATCCTTCCAATAGGCGGCGATCGCCTCCTTCAGTCCGTTGGCGTGGGGATACGGCGCGCACATGTTGAAATCGAGCGCCGCGAAGGCTCGGCGCGCCGCCGGCGAAGCCAGTTCGACGTTAACGCCTTCGCCGCAGTCCACTTCGCAGGGCGGCGTTTCCGTTCCGAGCGCGTAGCTGACGCGGGGCTGGTTTCTGACGGCGCGGGTGATGCGATATTCCATGGCGTCCTCCTGAAAAACGTTGATGTGCACATTATAGTACGGCGCCGACGGAAATCAAAAACGTTCCGCCGGATCATACGTGACCGCCAGCGGAACGTTCAATACCCATTTCTCGGGCAAAAAGCCGGACACGAGGGCGCTGCGAGGGAGATTCACAAAGAGAGCCGCGCGGACCGCGCGGCAGTCGAGGTAGTTCTGGGCGAGTGAACTTCCTCGCAGCACCCGGAAAACTATGTTGACGCTTTCTATCAAGAATCAGTATGAGAGGAGAACGGCCGTGCTATAATAAATAAAATGTTTCTGCAGAGATATGACTGAAAGGAACGCCGCCATGACCGCCGACGAATTGACAAGACTTTCGCTAAAAGCAAGGGCCGCGGTCGAGCGCGCTTGGAACACGGCCCGCTCGCATTTTCCGCCGCAGCTGATCTGCGATCGTCCCGGCTCCACGCTCGCCGTTTCGCTTACAGGCGCGAAGTGCGCTCTCAACTGCGCTCACTGCGGTGGGCACTACCTCGAGGGGATGACTCCAATTGAAAAAATTGAAGCGGCTCTCGCGACGGGGCGCTATACCAGCTGTCTCCTTTCGGGCGGATGCACGCCGGCCGGCAAGGTTGAAGTCGCCCGCCAGGAAAAACTCGTAATGCGGCTTAAGAGCCGCGGGCTGAAAATCAACGTGCACGCCGGCCTCATCAGCCAGGCCGAGATCGACGTTTTAGCGCCGCTCGCCGATCGGATCTCATTCGATATGGTGACTGACGATCGGACTATCCGTGATGTATTTGGTCTGACGCGTACCGGAGATGATTATATTGATACTTATCGCCGGCTGCGCGCCGCTGGAGCCCGGGTCGTCCCTCACATTTGCGTCGGCCTCTGGGGCGGTCAGGTGCGTGGCGAGTACGACGCGCTGCGCGTGCTCGCCGAACTTGGCGCTGACGCGCTGGTCTTTATCGTTCTCATACCGACCCCCGGCACGGCTTTTGCCGACCGCCAGCCGCCTCCGCTTGAGGATGTCGCGAACGTCTTTGCCCGCGCGCGGGAACTGTTCCCGCGCCAATCGATCAATCTTGGATGCATGCGTCCGGCAGGACGCTACAGAGCCGAACTTGACACGCTTGCCGTCGCCAGCGGTCTCAACCGTCTTGTGAATCCCACGCCGCCGGCGCTGCGCCTGGCGCGCTCGCTCGGCCTTAAGCTCATTGACCGGAAGGAGTGCTGCGTATTGTGAAGATACGTCTGTCAATCGGCACCGCGGCTGCCCTTGGTCTTGCGCGTCTTAAATCCGACGCGCTTCCCACCACAGCGTATCTGATGGATACGGGCGGCAGATGCGCGCACAATTGCGCGTTCTGCGCTCAGGCGCGAGAGGCCGAAACTGGAGAAGATCATCTCTCAAGGGTTATCTGGCCGGTTTATGACTTAGGAGACGTTCTCAGCGGCCTTATCACCGCCGCTCGAGGCGGGACTATTCGCCGTGCGTGTATTCAGGTTACCCTGAACGCCGGTTCCTTTGAGCGCACCCTCGTTATTCTCAAAGCCGTGACGAACGCAGTATCGCTCCCCGTCAGCGTCTCGACCAATATCACCTCCGCCAGCCAGGTCGATCGACTGATGGGAAGCGGGGCGGCGCGAGTAAGCATTGCGCTTGACGCCGCTACTCAATCCCTTCATGATCAGGTGAAAGGCACGGGCTACGCTCGCAAGGTCCAACTCCTGACCGAGTGCGCGAGGCGCTACCCCGGCCGAATCACCACGCACTTCATCGTCGGTCTTGGAGAGTCGGAGGAAGACGTGATCGCCGCGATACAAAACATGCACGACCTGAATGTCACCGTGGGGCTTTTCGCCTTCACGCCTCTGCGCGGCACGCGCATGGCGAAGTGCCCGCCCCCCGAGGCCGGACGCTACCGTCGCGTTCAGCTGGCAAACTGGTTGATCAAAACGAAACGTCGGCGCGTTTCCGACATGTCTTTTTCGAATGGGCGACTCTCTGGCATTGACGGAGACATAAAAGAACTGCTGTCAGTCCTATCCTCCGGCGAAGCGTTTGAGACGGCGGGATGCCGCGACTGCAACCGTCCTTACTACAACGAAAATCCCGGACACGGCGTGATGTACAACTACCCTCGCCCGCTGAAAAACTCAGAGGTCATCCAGGCCTTGAAAGAAACGCATTTATTTGCTCAGACAGACCTGAACGATCTGACGCCCGTCACCGGCAAGGAAACAAGGAGGTGCCCTCATGAAATGGCGATTCATTGATACCGAAATCCATTCGGGCGCGTGGAACATGGCGATCGACGAGGCCGTTATGACCTGTTGCGCCGCCGGACGCGTGCCGCCGACTCTTCGTTTTTACCGTTGGGGGCCTCCTGCGCTCACGCTGGGGTATTTTCAAAAGGCCGAACGCGACGTGAACTTCGACGCCTGCGCTCATCTCGGCATCGACGTCGTGCGCCGTCTCACCGGCGGCCGCGCCGTTCTTCACGATCAAGAATTGACCTACAGCATCGTTATGCCTCATGAGGGGTGCCCGTTGCCCGACAGCATCACTGACTCGTATCGCGTGCTCTCCAGAGGACTGGCCGAAGGCTTTCGGATACTCGATTTGCCCGTAACGATGAGTCATCCGGCGCCGAGAAGCGGTAAACCGGGAAGTTCCGCGGCCTGCTTCGACGCCCTTTCGGTCTGGGAGCTTGAAGCGGACGGCAAAAAAATTGTTGGGAGCGCCCAAGCCCGTCGCTTTGGCTCCGTACTCCAGCATGGTTCAGTGCTCAACGACCTGAATCCGGAGATGCTTTTTGCAACCATGAAGGACGAAAACCCTCGGAGATTGGAACGGGCCAAGGCGACGTTTCTTGAAAAAGCGACGAGTATACGCCATCTCACTGGCCGCCCGCTTCCGTGGAACGAGCTCTTTGACGCGTTCAAAGAAGGCTTCTTCATCGCGTTGGAGCGCGATCTGGACGCTCATTTCGTGGAAGACGACTTGACTGACGACGAGCTTTCGTTGGCGGAGGACCTGATCGAAAATAAATACGCGACGCGCGATTGGAACCATCGCCGCTAAACGCATGAAGCGCCGCATTCCCCAACGCAGGGAATGCGGCGCTTCATGCGTATCAGATCCAGTTCAGTTGAAATGCAGGTGCAGCGCGCTTTGATACTATTTCTTGATCGAAAAAGCCGAACACGAGGGCGCTGCGCGGCAGTTCCGAGCGGCTGAACTCCCTCGCAGCGCCTAAAAACCCATCCTAACACTTTCTATCAGGAATCAGCGTTATGTACAGAAATTTATTTTTGAAATGATGATTGACCTTTTAGCTCAAATGAGACTATAATGAGACAAAATTTTCTGTCGCAAGGAGTCCGCCATGAAAACTTACGAGGTGAAGATGGGTCGCGGCGTGCAGCGCTGGCAGAGCCCGTATGACTATATCGTCCCGCAGCCGCGCGGCCGCGGCCTGTGCGGCGCGTCGTGCTCCGTCGAGGAGGCGCTTGACCGCCCCATCGGTTCTCCCTCGCTGGAAGAACTGGCGAAAGACTCCCGCCGCATCGCCATCGTCGTGCCCGACGTCACGCGCGGCTGGTGCCGCGCCCCCGAGATGAACGCGGCGGTAAGAAAACGCCTTGCCGTCAACAAATCGGCCGAGGTGACGTGGATCGTCGCCACGGGACAGCACCGCGCCGTGGAAGAGCGGGACAAAGAACTGGTCTTCGGCGGCGCGATGATGTCCGGCGACCGCTGGCTCAGCCACGACTGCGAAGACGTCGTGGACACGGGGCTGGTCACGCCGCTGGGCACGCCGGTCACGCTCGATCCGGCCTTCGTCGCCGCCGATCTGGCGGTGCTGGTGGGCGGCATCACGTTCCACGACATGGCCGGCTTTTCGGGCGGGCGCAAGATGATCATGCCCGGCGTTTCCGGACGCCTTTCGATCGTCAAAAATCACAACCACTGTCTCAAAGACGGCGGACTGAATCCCGCCACCGACAGCGGCCTGCTGGAACACAACCCGATGGCGCAGGATCAGCGCGCTTACGCCGATCTGGCGCTGCGCGGCAAAAAATGCTTCGTCCTCAACACGATCGCCGACAGCGTGGGCGAGCCGGCGGCGTGGGTGGCGGGCGACATCTGGCAGGCGTGGGAGGCGGGCTGCCAGACGAGCCGTTCCTTCGCCTCGCTGTGGATCCCGCGCCGGGCGGCGCGCGCCGTCTCTTCCTGCGGCGGCTTTCCGCTGGATCTCGATCTTTACCAGGCCACCAAGGCGCTGTTTTCGCCGCTGGCGGCCCTGGAGCCCGGGGCGCCGATCGTGCTGGTCGCCGATCTGGAAGACAGCCTCGGCCCCGGCGATTTCGAGGCCTCGCTGCGCAGTTCGCTGCACGACGCGTCGGCCTTTATGCGCCACATGGAAACGGCGTTCACGATCCCCGGCTACATCGCCCTGCGCACCGTGCTGGAAATGCGGGGACGCCCCGCGGCTCTGGTGACTTCGCGCGAGAACGTGCCTTTTCCCGGGCAGGTTTTCCGCGACATGCAGTCGGCCGAAAGGTGGCTGCAGGAACAGTCGGGAATGAACGGCCTGTCGATCCTGGTCCCCAGCGGCAACGCCGTCCACGTCCTCGCCGCGGAATAAGCGCGGGAACGACGAGTGCGGATGACTGGCGCACGATCCAGCCATCCGCACTCGTTTTTTGCTGACGGGGCGCGCCGTGTCCCGGGGACGGGGCGGCGCTCATGCGCTCTTTACGGGGCGCGCTTTTTCGACAGGCGTCCGGGCGCCGGGCCTCCGCCGCCGGTTTCACTGGCCGCCGGTCGGCGTTCGTTCGGCGGCGATCTTCGCTTCGGCGAAGCGGAGCGCGGCGGCGTAGCTTTCCCGATCGGGACAATAGACGCGCATCAACGTGCCGCGTTTCCCCTTGAGCAGGAGGACGCGCAGGGAACGCAGCTCGGCGGCGCGGGTGACGTCGCCCCAGCCGACGTGTTTTTCGACGCTGCGCGCGGAGAACGGCGGCGGCTCGATCGGATAGCAGAGGCAGTGGAGCGCTTTGCGCGACAGCGCTTTGGGATAGCACTTGAGGTTGTCGCAGTGCGCCCCTGTGCGGTCGAAGCGGTAGAGCGCGGCGTAGCGGTTGCGCATGACGAGAAAACAGACGACCGCGTAGAAGATCGCGAGCAGGACGCAGAAGTCGAAGGCGACGATGGCGCCGCTCCATACGTGGGCGGCGGTAACGAATCCGTCGAAGTAAAACTGCGCGGCAAGCAGCACCAGCCAGGCGAGCAGGAAGGCGACCACGAGGATCGAAGCGAAGTCGAGCAGGATCAGCGGATTGGAACCGACCGGCACGCCGACGCGCCAGCTCAGCTCCGGTTCCTGCCGTTTCGTGACGGGAGAAGGCATTTTTTTATTGAGCCCCTTTTTCTGAAAGATAAACCCCCGCGCGGCAAAAAATCCTGCCGCGGGGGCTTTTTTGTCAAGCGTCCACGGGCACTGTAATGCTATTTCTCAATTAATAAGGATGGGCGCCCTGCAAACTCTGTTAATGCTTTTTGTCAAAAATAGTATAACACAGCCGCCCGTCCCTTTCCACGCAAGAGCGTCGCCCGGCAAAAGGAAGCCGGATTTTTTCGCTTTTTCAAAGAACGGGCAAAATAAATCAGGTAAGGTCAATGCCTTAAATCGCAAAATTTGCGCGAGCGCTTCCTTTTTGAGGAAAGTCCGTACGTCGGGAACGGCCGGAGCCGACGGATGGGGGCGCTGCCGAGCGGCGAATGTGGTATGATAAATTGCCTCCGCGTGGGGGCGCAAATTCTTTTACAGAGGAAACGGAACTTTGATCATGGGCAGACACTATCTTGCGGTCCTGACGGCCGTCGTTTTTTGGGGAGCTTCGTTCATTGTCACGGCGATCGCCTACCGGACCATCGCGCCGCTGCAGCTGGGGCTGGTGCGCTCCGCGCTGGCGGCGCTGCTTTTTGCCGGTTGCAGGGCTGTGACGGGCGGCCGGCGAACAAGGATCTGCCGGCAATCGCTCTGAGCGGTTTTTTCGGCGTGACGCTCTATTTCTCCTTTCAGAATCTGGGGCTCGACATGACCTCGTCGTCGCACGCGGCGCTGATCGTGGCTTCCTATCCGGCGATCACGGTGCTGATGGAGTGCGCCGCGCGCCGAAGGATGCCGCCGCTGCGTCAGGTCGTCGGGATCCTCGTCGCCATCGCGGGAGTGGCGCTGCTGACGGGCGCGGCGGTGTCGCGGGGCCCGCGGGAGGCTCTGGGCAACTGGCTGCTGATCTCCACGGGCATCGCCTGGGGATTCTACAATCTGATCACTCAGAAGGTGGCGGTTCGCTATCCTGCGTCGATGCTGACGGCCTGGCAGATGCTCTTCGGCGCGCTCTTTTTCGTGCCGTTCGCCGCGTTCGAGGGGCGTCCCTGGATCATGCCGACGGTCTCGTCGGGGGCGGCGATCCTCTTTCTGGGCGTGTGCTGTTCGCTGCTGTCTTATCTGTTCTACAATTATTCGCTGACGGGGCTTTCGGCGTCTGCGGCGGCGGCGCTGCTGAATCTGGTGCCGGTGGTGGGCATCGTCTGTTCCTGCCTGGTGCTTCATGAAGCGGTTTCCGCGCGGCAGATCCTCGGCGGGCTGGTGATCGTCGCCGGGGTGTGGCTCAGTTCCGCCGCGGCGAAATCTACAGGCTGAAGCGGCGGTCAAGGGGGAGAGGGAAATGGTTGTAACCGTACGGGACATTCTCAACATGCCCGAGTTCAAGGGCTTTCGCCTGCTGGGCGGAGCCGGCGGGCTGGGGCGCGAGGTGCTGCGCACGACGGTGGGCGACGCGCCGGACTGCTATAAATGGTCGCAGGGCGGCGAGTTCGTGATCACCTCGGGCTATCCGTTCCGCGATCCGGAAAACGTGGAACAGCTGATCCGCGGTTGCTGCGAGTCCGGCACGGCGGCCCTGGGCATCAAACTGGGGCGTTACATCGACAGGCTGCCGCCGCAGGCGCTGGCATTGGCCGATAAAATCGGTTATCCGCTGATCTCCATCCCGCTGGAAATGCCCTTCGCCGAGATCCTCCATCCCGTACAGTCGCGCGTCATCAGCGATCAGGCGCATCTGCTCCGCTATTCAAGCACCGTGCAGAAGGCCTTTTTCGACCTGAACGTGCAGTGCGCGAGCCTCGAGGATCTGCTGGAAACGCTGCGCAATTTCACTCATCTCAACCTGGCGCTGCGCTGTACGGAAAGTTCTTTCGACCGTCTCTGCGCCGACGCAGGCCCTTTCCGGGAAGCGCTGGCGTCGCTGCCGCTGCCGGAAGTGCTGAAGCGCTATCCGTGGGAGAAAATCGCCCTCTGCGGCGAGTCCGCTTCCGCCTGGCTCGTTTTCGACGCGGAGCCGTCCCGGCTGCGCGAGTCCTGGAACGAGATCCCCATCACCCAGGCCAAGGGCGCGCTGCTGCTGTTCTTCCAGCGCTGGAGCTCGGGCGCGCAGGTGGAGCGGCGTTACCGCAACGAGTTCGTCATGGACATCCTCATGAACAACCTGCGCCTCAAGGACGAAGTGTGGAACCGCGCCCGTTCGTTCGGCTGGGATCTGGGCGGCGCCAAGAAAGTCGTGGTCTGCGACATCGACGACTACAAGAACCGCCTCACCCGCGCCATGGCCGCCGGGCAGGGGCCGGCCGTCCTCGAAGAGTCGAAGGGGCGCATCTTCGCCGTCTGCCGCGAGTTCATCGGCCGCATGGAAAAGCACGTGCCCTACGCGGAGATGAGCGACTCGGCCGCGTTTATCCTTTCCTCGCGGGGAATCTTCGAGGAAGAGCAGCGCCAGTTGGAATGCATTTTGACGCCGATGATGGAGCAGATCGCCGCGCAGACGGGCTTTTCCGTCACCGTGGGCGTCAGCGGCCGCTGCGGCGACGTGTTTCTCTGCTGGAAGGGCTACAATCAGGCGCGCACGGCGCTGGAGCTGACGCGGCGGACGGCCGGCGGCAACCGCATCGCCTGGTGGAACCGTATGGGAGCGCCGCGCGTGCTCTGTACGACGCTTCAGAATCCGGCGGCGCGGGAATTCGTCGAGGCGCAGCTGGGGCCGCTGCTGCGCTGCGACGCAGAAAAAAAGGAAGACACGCTGCGGCGCACGCTGGAAACGATGATCGCCTGCAACTGGAGCGTGAAGAAGAGCGCCGCGGCGCTGGGGCTTCATTACAATACGCTCAAATACCGATGGGGAAAGATCTGCTCCCTGCTGAGCGAGGATTTTTCCAGCAGCGAAAGCCGTTTCTGCGCGGAACTGGCGCTGAAGATGAAACAGATGGACGATTTTAGTGAAGAATCTTTGTCTGATAAGTTCATTTAGACGAGAATCACTGTTTCGGGAACGGAATATTAAAATTTCATGATCGTTTTTCGTCGTGAAATAACGATGAAAAGAAAAACAAGAATTTGGATAATGGTCTCGGCGCTCGAAAGTCATGCTTTCGCGGCGCGGAGATCATTTTTATTCTTTAATGGGGAGGTCTTGTGATGCCGCAGGAAGTTTTTCAGGTTGCAAACAACGCGGTGGTGTGGTTCCTCTGCTTTATCGTCGTAGCGGTGGCGCTGATCCAGTCGCTGCTCTACATCCGTCTGTCGCTGAAGGCGGCCGACGCGATCGGTTTCGAGCGGCGCAACGTGTACAAGGGGTTGTGGACGGGCGCGGTCTCGTCGGTGGGGCCGTCGTTCGCGGTGTTCCTCGTCATGGTCGGCCTGATCAGCGCCGTGGGCGCGCCGATCGCATGGCTGCGCTGTTCGATCATCGGCTCGGCGCCGATCGAGATGACGGGGGCGATGCTGGGCGCTCAGGCGTACGGCGTCGAACTCAACTCGGCCCAATACGATCTCAACGCGCTGGCCGCCTCGTGGTGGACGATGTCGGTGAACGGCATCGGCTGGCTGATCGTGGCCGCGGTGCTGACGCCCCATCTGGAAAAGGTGCGCGCCAAGTTTGGCGGCGGCGACGCCCGCTGGCTGGTGCTCATCGCCGTGGCGGCGACGACCGGCTGTTACGGCTACCTCAGCGCCGACACGATCGGCAAGGCGCTGCGCAATTACCGCAAGGCGCTCGCCGCGGGCGGCTCGGGCACGACGCCGCTGCAGCCGATGATCGCCACGATTGCGGCCGGCATCGCCATGGCGATCCTGATCCGCGTCTCGAAAAAACGTCCCAAGCTGCGCGAGTACAATCTCGGTCTGGCCATGCTGGCCGGCATGATCGTGGCTACGTTCTTTTAATCGCAGGAAGAGAGGGGAAAACTCATGTCTGACAAACTTTCGGCTTTCGGCGGCGTGTGGAACCGTCCGGCCCGCGGCATCGGCGTGACGACGCTGTGGATCGTGATCGTGGCCTGCTTCTTCCCGAACCTGTATCTCTATCTCGTTCACGGCGCGTGGCCCGGCTGGGGCGCGGCGTTCCAGGCCTGGCTGATGATCGTCTCGATCTGCGGCGCCGTGTACTTCATCGAACCGATCTCCTACTTCCCTGTGCTTGGCGAAGTGGGCATCTACATCGCCTTCCTGACGGGCAACATCGGCAATCTGCGCGTGCCCTGCTCGGCGGCGGCGCAGGAAGCTGTCGGCACCGAGAGCGGTTCGCCCGAGGCGTTGATCGTCTCCACCGTGGGGCTGACGGGCTCGGTGGTCGTCAACCTGTTCTTCGTCACGCTGGCGGCGGTGGCGGGCGCTTCGGTGCTCTCCGTGCTGCCCGCGGGCATCGTCTCGGCGTTCAAGAGCTGCGCCGTGCCGGCGGTCTTCGGCGCCATGTTCGTTTCCTGCGTCATTAAGGAACCGCTGCTGGCCGTTCCCGGCATCGGCATCCCCGGGCTGCTTTTCGCCAGCGGCAGGCCGGCGCTGCAACATCCGGCCACGCTGATCCTCGGTGCGGTGTTCGGCACGATCATCACGGCGCGGGTGCTTTACAAAGCCGGCATCATCAAGAAGTAAATTTGCCGTTCCGCCTGTCCGTCCCGGGCAGGCGGAATTTCATGAAAACAAAGGAGAGTACGCAATGGACACTGTTTTGAACGAGGCTCAGGCGCTCCAGGAGCGGATCCGCGGCTGGCGGCGCGAGCTCCACGCCTTCCCCGAAGTCGGGCTGGAGACGCCGTGGACCGAGGACTATCTCTGCCGCCAGCTCGACGCCATGGGGGCCGAATACCGCCGCGGCGTGGGCGGGCACGGCGTCGCCGCCGTGGTCAGGGGAGAACTGCCGGGCCGTTGCCTGATGTTCCGCTGCGACTGCGACGGTCTGCCGATCCGCGAGGAGTCGGGCGAATCGTTCTCGTCGCAGAACGAAAACATGCACGCCTGCGGGCACGACGCCCACAGCGCCATGGGGCTGGGCGCCGTCAAACTGCTGCTGGCGCGCCGGCGCAAACTGAACGGCGCGGTCAAGGTGCTGTTCCAGCCCGCCGAAGAGATCGGCGCGGGCGCGAAGGCGATGATGGCCGGCGGCTGCCTTGAAGATCCAACGCCCGACGCGGCGTTTGCGATCCACGTGTCGATGGGATCGGGCGAAAACAAAAAAGCCGGTTCCTTCCATTTTATCAAAGGCGCGGCGCTGGCCTGCATGGACAAGTTCGAGATCGATCTGACGGGCAAGGGCAGCCACGGCGCCATCCCCGAGATGTCGCGCGATCCCGTCGTGGCGGCGGAACGGATCGTCACCGGAGTGCAGACCATCGTCAGCCGCAACGCCTGCCCGATGTGCCCCTCGGTCGTCTCCGTGTGCCAGTTCGAGGCCGGCGAGACGTCCAACGTCATCCCCGAGACGGCCCGTCTGGTGGGCACGGCGCGCACGCTGTGGCCGCAGACGCGCGACCTGATCGAGCGGCGCTTGGGCGAGATCGCCCGCCTGACGGCGGAGAGCATGGGCGTGAAAGCCGGCGTGAAATACACGCGCGGCGCGCCGCCCTTGCTGAACGACGAAAAGGTGATCGGCGCGGCGCAAAAGACGGCGGCGGCCCTGTTCGGCGGCGAAAACGCGCTGTTCGTGAACGAGCCGATGCTGGCCGGCGACGATTTCGCCTTTTACACGGAACATGTTCCCGGCGCCATGGCGTTCCTCGTCGTGCCGCCGCCCGACGGACCCGCGTACAACATGCACAACTGCCATTTCCGCATCGACGACCGCTGGCTGTGGCGCGGCACGGCGCTGTTCGCGGCGCTGGCGCTCGAGTGGCTTGCGAAGGAGGGCGAATGACATGAAAACGATCCTTGACGAAGCGAAAGAGCTCAGTTCCCAGATCGTCGCCTGGCGGCGCGAGCTGCACCAGTTCCCCGAGCTGGGGCTGGAAACTCCCCAGACCGAAGCCTACATCTGCGCGGCGCTCGATTCGCTCGGCGTGCCGTACCGCAAAGGCGTGGGCGGTCACGGCGTCGTCGCCCTGATCGAAGGGCGTCCCGGCAAGTGCTTCACCTGGCGCGCCGACTGCGACGGCCTGCCTGTCGTGGAACAGACGCCGGTGGACTACGCCTCGAAAAACGGCTGCATGCACGCCTGCGGCCACGACACGCACGCCGCCATGGCGCTGGGCGCGGCATCCCTGCTGATGAAACACAAAGACGAACTGAACGGCACGGTGAAGATCCTCTTCCAGCCCGGCGAGGAGACCGGCAACGGCGCCAACGCCATGATCGCCGACGGCTGCCTCGAGAATCCGCACACCGATTTCATCGTCGGCCTTCACGCCGGTTCCATCGCGCCGCACGACTGGCCGGCGGGCACGTTCGGATTCTATCCCGGCGCGTTCATGTCCTTCCTCGACAGCTGGCAGTGCACCATCACCGGCAAGGGCGGTCACGGCGCCTTCCCGTCGCTGGCCGTCGATCCCGTGCTGATCGCCGCCCGCGTCATCGACGCCTGGCAGAGCCTCGTCAGCCGCGAACAGAGCGCCACGAAGCCGATGGTCCTGTCGGTCTGCAAGGTGCGCACGCCCGGCGCGGCCTTCAACATCATCCCCGACACCTGCGTGATGAACGGTACGGCCCGCGCCCTTTCCGAGGAGGAGCGCTGCCGCATCGAAGAGCGCATGAGGAACATGGCGGAGCTGATCGCCGAGGCGTCGGGCGCCACGGCCGAGCTGGTCTGGACGCGCGGCGCCGCCAATCTGGTCAACGATCCGGCGGCGACCGAAGAAGTCGTCGCCATCGGGCGCGAACTCTTCGGCGACGAAGCCTTCCTGCGCGTGCCGCTGCCCACCACGGGCGGCGAGGATTTCGCCGGCTATCTGCTCAAGGGGCCGGGAACCTTCCTGCTCATGTACACGCCCTCGTCCCACGGCCCCACGCCGCAGCACAGCCCGCGCTTCGAGATCGACGACGGCATCCTCTGGCGCGGCGCCGCCATGGCCGCCGGCAGCGCCATGACGTGGCTGGCGCGCCACGGCCGCTGAGATTCCGCGGCGACAAAAAAACGGTTCTTCGGCATGACGAACGCCGGAGAACCGTTTTTTTTCGAGAACGAATGTTCCACGTGGAACAACCGATCGAGAGCGCAGCGCGGAAGCGCTTTCGGGCGGGGGATGATTTTTTCTCACTTGAAGAGCATCAGGAGCCCGGAGGCGATCAGATAGCCGTAGACGAGCAGGCGCAGGCGCTTGGGGTCGAGGCGGCGGAAGATTTTCCCGCCGATCCAGGCGCCCAGCAGCAGCGAAACGAGGACGAGCCCGTACGCGCGGAGCGTGGCGGCGGTAAAGGCCCCGTTGCGCCAACGCATAAACGTGGTGATGCAGGCGGTGAAGCAAAAATGAGCGTTCAGCGAGGCGCGGTATTCGTCGTTGCTGTCGGTGGCGGCCAGCAGGTAGAGGGCCATGGGCGGCCCGCCGACGGAGAAGAGCCCCGAGAGCGCGCCGGCCAGCGCGCCGGCGATGGCTCCGTTGCGCGGCGTCGGCCTGATGCGGAGGCGGCCGCTGAAGAAGATCGAATAAACGCCCAGCGCGACCAGCGCGGCGCCGAGACTGCGAACCATGAACCCGTCGGCGGCGCCGGCGGAAAGCTGCACCGACAGAGCCGCAAAAACCAGCGCCGTCACAGCGCAGGGCAGCACGGTCTTCCAACGGATGTACCTGAAGCTGCTGGCGGCGACGAAAACGGCCGTCGTCGAGCCGCACAGGCCGGAGAGGGCGACCGCTTGCGCGTAGGGGAAGAGGTAGGGCAGCCGCGACATGTTCACCGGCCCGTAGCCGAAACCGCAGACGGCCTGGATGACCGCGCCGATCAGGCTGACCGAGAAGGCTGCGGCGAAAGTGAGAGGCGGCATGAAGAAAACTCCTTTTCAATGGGGGAATGTATCCACTTTACGCTTTCCGGCGCGCCTTTTCAAGCGCGAAAAAAACAAAGGCCGCTTTCCGCGGGGCGGTCCCCGCCGGCGCTCGGAACTCAGCGGAAGAGCAGCAGCGCGCCGGAGAAGATCAGGTAAGCGTAAACTATTTTGCGCAGCTTCGCCCCGTCGAGTTTGTGGAAGACTTTGTTGCCGACGAGAATGCTCAGCCCGACGGCGGCGGCCAGCAGCAGCCAGACCCGCAGCACCTGCGCCGTGATGATGCCGTTGCGCCAGCGCGCCGGCGATGCAGCCGTTGAACGGCGACGCCTTGATGCGGATCCGGCCGCTGAAGAACACCGAATATACGCCCAGAGCGATGAGGATGACGCCCAGCGAACGAGTGAGCGCCTTTTCGGCGGCGCCGACGGAAAGATAGACCGACAGGCTGGAAAAGATCATCCCGCAGATCAGGCACGGCACCAGCTTTTTCCAGCTGATGAAGCGGTACGTATTGGACAGCAGCAGCAGATCGATCGTCAGCCCGCAGAGAGTGACCACCGATACGGACTGCATGTAGGGCATCAGGTAAGGCCAGACCGACATGGCCACGGCGCCGAGCCCGAAGCCGCAGACGGTGTTGATGATCCCGCCGGCGGCCGCGGAGCTCATCAAAAGCGCGAGGGTGAGGACATTCATGGCAGGTCTCCGTTTCTGGGTGATTTCCCGCTTACTCTACTCCTGAAAAACGATTTGTTCAAGGATTTTCGCGCGAAACGTCGCTCGGGCGGCGGCCGCGGCCCCGCCGCCCCGAAAGGCGGGAGCTTCCGCGGGCCCTCCGCCGACTCCCTCGGCGGCGCGCTTTGCGATGAAAAATCCGCGCCGCGACGAATACAATTCGTTATCTTTACGCGGGGGGGGGGGATGTTAAACTTGTAAACGTCAAAAGACAACATATCGTACGCCGCTCCATGCGGCGTGCCACACAAAGGAGGCGGATCGGGATGAAAACGAAGGGAAAATTCTGCGCCGCGCGGGCGCTTCTGGCTCTGGCGCTGGCGGTCACGACAGCGGAAGCCGGCTGGGGCATCGTGACGGGAGACCAGCTGCAGATCGGCAGCGCCGCCCTTCCGGGCGTGGGCGCGCTCGTCGTGATCGGCTCCGACTCGCAGGCGACCGGCGCTGACGCCATCGCGATGGGGAAGGGGACGGCCGCCATCGGTTTCTCTTCCATCGCGATGGGACAGCAAACGACCGCCAGCGGCGGCTCTTCCACTGCGATGGGAGGGGAAACGACCGCCAGCGGCGACTATTCCACCGCCATGGGATGGAAAACGGCCGCCAGCGGCGACTATTCCACCGCCATGGGAGGGGAAACAACCGCCAGCGGTTTCTCTTCCACCGCGATGGGACAGCAAACGACCGCCAGCGGCGACTATTCCACCGCGATGGGGAGTTACACGATCGCCAGCGGCGACTATTCTACCGCGATGGGAGGGGAAACGATCGCCAGCGGCGACTATTCTACCGCGATGGGATGGAAAACGACTGCCAACAGCCAGTTTTCTACCGCGATGGGATGGAAAACGACCGCCAGCGGAGACTATTCCACCGCGATGGGAGGGGAAACGACCGCCAGCGGCGGCTCTTCCACCGCGATGGGATGGAGAACGACCGCCAGCGGCGACTCTTCCACCGCGATGGGATGGAGAACGACCGCCAGCAGCCAGTTTTCCACCGCGATGGGACAGCAAACGACCGCCAGCGGCAGCTCTTCCACCGCGATGGGGGGGAAACAGGGCAATCGCTTACGAAAATCCACTCGAGGAAATTGCCATTAAGCTCACGAGAAGAAGAAAGCCGCAACGCAGAAAAGTAAGTTCATCCCAAGAAAGCCTCCCTGCGGTAGAATACAAAGAAACACCGAAAACGCCCCAAAACACCGACAGGAGGCACGAGAATGAACCAGACATTTCTGGAACTGCTGGCAGAAATTGAAGATTTCCGCACAGGCAACGCGATCCACTATCGGCTCCAGGATATCCTTCTGGTCAGCGTGCTGGCCGTGATCTGTAACATGGATACCTATACGGAAATGGCCATGTTTGCCGATCATCAGAAGAAATATCTGGCGCCGTTCTGCGACTTCCGCCACGGCACCCCTTCTCACGATACCTTTGGCAAGGTGTTGAGCCGCCTCGATCCCCGTGTGTTGTCCGAACGCTTCAACGCCTGGATGAGCGAGCTGTACGTCCACCTGGGCAAGCTGGCGGAGTCAGGAGGCATGACCGTCGCCATCGACGGCAAGACCATATGCCGCAGCGGCAGTTCCGAACAGAAAGCCAGTCACGTGCTCACCGCTTTTGCCAGTCGGGCGCAGCTGGTCCTCGGTCAGATCAAGACCGACGAGAAGAGCAACGAGATCACGGCCATCCCCGAACTGCTGGATCTCTTTCAGGTCAAAGACACCGTCGTCACCATCGACGCCATGGGGACGCAGAAGGACATCGCCGCTAAGATCATCGAAAAGGGCGGAGATTACGTCCTCGCCGTCAAAGGCAATCAGAAGAAACTGCACGACGACATCATCTGGCACCTGCGCAGCGAAGCGCAGGACACAAGCACAAGAGAACTCAAAGCCAAAGGACAGTATGCCAGCACCCTGGAGAAGGATCATGGGCGCATCGAGAGAAGAGAATGTTACCTCTCCAACGACCTGAGCTGGTTCGAAGGACTTGAAGGCTGGCGAGGCATCACGGGCGTCGCCTGGATCCACAACACCCGGAACGTCGATAACAAGACCAGCACTGAAGACCATTACTTCATCTACAGCCTGAAAGGAGCCCGGGCGCAAGACCTTCTGCGCATCAAGAGAGAGCACTGGGCGATCGAGAACAACTTACACTGGATGCTGGACATGGCCTTCAGGGAGGATGACTGTCGGGCGAGAGCGAAGAACGCGGCGGAAGTGATGAACATTCTGCGAAAACTTGCTTTGCAGATGCTGAAGACCTGTGAAACGTGCAAATGCGGGATGAGGAGCAAGCGCAAGCTCTGCGGGCTTGGCGTCCCTACGGCTCTGCAGGTCCTGGGACTGGTGCCGACGGGCTTGCTTATTTCGTAAGCGATTGCCCTGGGGGGGAAACGACCGCCAGCGGCATATATTCCACCGCGATGGGGAAGGGGACGACCGCCAGCGGTTTCGCTTCCACCGCGATGGGGCAGTGGGCGACCGCCAGCGGCGACGCTTCCGCCGCGATGGGGTACGCTTCGCAGGCGAAAGGCAGAAACTCCCTGGCCGCGTCGGGCGGCGTCACTGAGGGAACGGCGGAAAACTCCCTCGCCGCGGGCTGGGGCGCCCACGCCAAACTGGCCGGTTCCGTCGCCCTCGGCAGCTTCGCCACCGCGGACACCCCCGCCGGGGAAACGGCCTTTTTGGCCGGCGGGCAGACGGAGCCGGCCTGGAAATCGACGCACAACGCCGTCGCCGTGGGCAACCGGACGCCGTACAGCTATACTTATACCGACCTGAACGGCAATCCCGTTACGGAAACCGTGCCGGCCGCCAGCCGCCAGATCACCGGCGTGGCAGGCGGCACGCACGGCACCGACGCCGTCAACATCGCCCAGCTCAAACGCGGCCTCTCGTTCCGCGCCTTCGACTCGAACGGCGCGCTCCTGGGCGCGCTGGACATGGAAAGCGCCGCGGCCGCCCCGGCCTTCAGGGCCGGCGAAGGACTGAAACTGACCGTCGACGGCCAGACCCTCGTCCTCGAACTCGACGGCGCCGGCGGCTCCTGGAACCTCGACACCAAGCCCGGCGCGCAGCCCCCGGCCGCCGTCAATCCCAACGACACGGTGACGTTCACCAGCGGCGACAACATCGCCATCACCCGCGACGACAAAAACGTCACCATCGCCACGAAAGCCGACGCGAACTTCAACAGCGTCACGGCGAACGCCTTTACGGCCGGTGGCGCCTCGATCACCGACAACGGCCTCGTCATTGAAAACGGCCCCTCAGTCACCAGGGCCGGCATCGACGCCGGAAACAAAAAGATCGCCAACGTCGCCAAAGGAGAAGTCAGCCAGACCAGCGCCGACGCCATCAACGGCTCGCAGCTCTGGGGCGTCTCGTCGAGCGTTGCCGGCCGCTTCGGCGGCGGCTCCACGGTCAATTCCGACGGCTCGATCAGCGCGCCTGCCTACACCATCCGCGGCGGCACATACCATAACGTCGGCGACGCCCTCAGCGCCGCAGACACCGAATTCACCAACATCTACAACAATTTCGGCAGCGTCTACGAACAGATGGGCGAACTGCGAAGCGACGTCAAGAACGTCGGCGCGCTGAGCTCCGCGCTCTCCGGGCTGAAACCGATCCAGTACGATCCCGTCAGGCCCAGCCAGATCATGGCCAGGTTCGGCAACTACCGCGACACGTGGGCGCTGGCGCTGGGCGTGGCGCATTACGTCAGGGAAGACTTCATGGTCCACGCCGGCGTGTCGATTACCCACCACGGCGAATCGATGGCCAACGCCGGGCTGACGTGGAAGATCGGCAAGAAGGAAGACAAGGACGCGATCCCGGCGCGTTACCGCAAGGGCCCGATCGGCAGCGTCTACGTGATGCAGAAGGAAAACGCCGAACTTGCAGGCCCAGGTGGCCTCGATGGAGCACGAGATGGCGGAGATGAAGGCTTCGCAGGCTCAGGAAATTGCGGAACTGAAGGCTTCGCAGGCTCGCCAACAGGCCGAACTGAAAGCGCGCATGGCGGAACTGGAACGCCTGCTGCGCGCCTCGGGGAGGGCCCGGTAGGCGGGGAAAGCATAAGAAATCATATGAAAGGCGCGGACTGGATTTGTCTCCCAGTCCGCGCCTTTTCGTTTGTTTTATGACCGCCGCGGCGGAGCGCGTTTTTTTCAACGTTTCATGAGTCCATGTTCCATGTGGAACATTTTCTTTCGGCCGCGGAAAAGGAGGCGCTGCTCTTTCGGCGTTTCGTTCCGGAAAAACGCGGTTCTAGCGGCGGTAGACGATCTCGCCGCCGATCACGGTCGCTGCGGGCAGGATCTCGCGGATCTGCGCGATCGGGCAGGCGAAGATGTCGCGGTCGAGCACGGCCAGGTCGGCGACGAAGCCGGGCTTGAGGCGTCCCTTGTCGCGCTCGTGGAACTCGAGATAGGCGCTGCCGGCCGTGTAGGCGTCGATCGCCGTCTCGACGTCGACTTTTTCCCGCGGGAACCAGCCGCCTTCGGGCCGGCCGAGGCGGTCCGTGCGGGCGACGGCGGAGCAGATGCAGGGGAACGGGTTGCAGTCTTCGACCGGCGCGTCGGTGCCGTAGCCGACGGGGATGCCGAGCGCGGCGGCCGTGCCGAAGGCGTAGGACGTGCTCGCCAGCTCCGCGCCGCAGCGGGACTCGGCGATGTGCATGTCGTAGTCGAGGAAAATGGGCTGATAGGCGACGCAGAGGCCGTCCGCGGCGATGCGTTCGAGCAGCGGGCGGTCGGTGATCTGGCAGTGGTTGACGATGTGGCGCAGCGGGTTTTTCCCGCCGTCTGTGACGCGCTCGTAGCAGGCGACCGTGTCGGCGATGGCCTGATCGCCGATGGCGTGGGTGATGACCTGCACGCCGGCGTCGCGGGCGGCCCGGCAGAAGCGGTCCATTTCCTCGTTGGAGAGCGTTTCCACGCCGCGGTTGCCGGGGTCGTCGCGGTAATCGCGGCTCATTTTGGCGCTGCGGCCGCCCAGCGAGCCGTCCTTGAAGAGCTTGAGCGGGCCGATCTCGACGTGGGCGGCGGGGTCGTGGTATTTTTCGCGCGCACCGCCGCGCAGAAATTCTTCGAAGTCGCCGACGCCGCGAAAGGTCATCTGGTGGCGGTAGCGCAGCGTCGTGCGGCCGCCGGCGTGGGCGCGGGTGACGATCTCCATCAGCGTGCCGGCCGGCACGGGGACGAAGCCGGCGTCATTCGACTGTACGCTGGTGAGTCCGTGGGCGACGGCGTAATCGGCGGCTTTGACGAACATGTCTTCGTATTCGGCCGCCGACTTGGGCGGGATCAGCCGGTTGGCATGGACGACGGCCTGCTCCTTGAAGACGCCACTGGGGAAGCCGTCGGCTTCCAGCTCGAACTCCCCGTTTTCGTACTGCGGCGAATTTTTGCCGAGGCCGAGCATCTCGATGGCTCTGGTGTTGACGGCGGCGATGTGGCGGCAGACGCGCTCGACGATCACGGGGATGTCGGTGGAGATTTGGTCGAGGTCGTGGCGGTTGGGCAGGCGCTTTTCGCCTTCGTCGAAAAGGTCCTGGTTCCAGCCGATGCCGGCGACGCCGTGGCGGCACAGCTCGGGATGCTCGGCGAGGAAGCGCCGGCCGCGCGCGACGATCTCGCCGACAGAACGCGCGCCGTTCAGCCGCAGCTGCGACATTTCCATGCCGACGCCGAGCAGGTGCATGTGGCTGTCGTTGAGGCCGGGGATCACCGCGCGCCCTTCGCAGTCGAGGATCTCCGCGCCGCGCCCGGCGGCCGATCTGATCTCGTCGTCGCGTCCGACGAGGCGGATCACGCCGTCTTCGGCGTAAAGCGCCTGAGCGAAACGGCCGCGCTCCACGTAGATTTTCCCGTTGACAAGGGCGAATTTTTTCATTTTTCTCGTACCTCCGATGGAGCGCTCCGCTCCGTTGCGAAAGCGCCGCGGAACAGGACGGGCCGCCCTGCTCCGCGGCGCGGTTTTTCGGCCGTGCGGAAGCTTACCGCTGTTCTTCCCTTTTGTTCCTGTAGCCGAAGTAGAAATAGACGCAGGCCGCGATGCAGGGGATGGAGAGCCCGGTGACGCAGGTGACGGGGTCGTTGACCAGCGTGTTGACCATCATGCCGAAGTTGATCAGCAGCGTCAGGCAGACGGTGAAGGCGCCGCCCCACACCTTGTAGGGACGCTCGAGGTCGGGCAGCTTTTTGCGCAGCACCAGCACGGCGGCGATGATCAGCACGTTGATGAGCATCGAGCCAAAGACCACCAGGTTGGTGAGCTGGTCGAGGCTGCGCACCCAGATGTAGGCGATGGAGATGACGCACTGGCAGAGGATGGGCGCCGTGGGGACCTTGTAGGCGGGGTGCAGTTTGCCGAACGAGCGGAAGAAGTGGCCTTCCTTGGCCATGGCGTAGTAGTTGCGCGGGAAGGCGATGACCATGCCGTTGATAGAGCCGAGCATGGAGACGACCATGCCCACGGTGACGAGAATGCCGCCGGCGCCGCCCAGCAGGCGCAGGGCGACTTCGGTGCCCAGATAGAGCTTTTTCGCCTCGATCATGGCGCGCATTTCGGCCAGGGGCAGCACGCGGTAAATGGCGTAGTTGAACAGCATGTAGAGCACGGCGATGCCGGAGATGGAGATGATCAGCGACAGCGGCAGGTTGCGCTTGGGGTCCCTGATCTCCTCGGTGACGGCGTTGAGGTTCGTCCAGCCCTCGTAGGCCCACAGCGTCGCCAGTGTGGCGAAGCCGATCATGTTCAGCACCTTGGAGAACGGCACCGGCCCGTCCATGGGCGTGAAGGAAAGGTCGGGCGAGACGTCGCCCATGAAAAGCGCCGAACCCATGATGATGAAGATGGGGATCAGCTTGGCGACCATCGTGACGTTCTGCAGCACGGAGCCGCGCTTGATGCCGAAGCAGTTGTAGGCCGTAAAGGCGATCAGGATGGCGGAAGCGGCGACCTGCGCCGCCACGCCGCCGAGGCCGAACATGGCCGTCAGCGCCACCGCGCCCGCGGCCAGCGAAGCGGGGCCGGTCAAAAGCCAGCTGTTGAAGCCACTGATGAAGCCGACCAGCGGGTGGTAGGCCGTGTTCAGGTACACCGTGACGCCGCCGGCCTTGGGGATCATCGCCCCCAGTTCGGCGAAGCACAGGCCGCCCAGCAGCGAAATGACGCCGCCCACGAACCAGCACAGCAGCGCCAGCCCGAGGCTGAAGCCGGCCCGCTGCAAAACGTAGGAGCCGAGATAGAAGATGCCGCCGCCGATCATGATGCCGCCGAGGATGCTGACGCCGCCGAACAGCGTGATTTCGCGCTTGAACTCCGTCTTTTCGGAACTGAGCTGAGAAACGAGATTCTGATTGTCCGCCATTTTTTTTGTTTTTCCCCCTGAGAAAAGTCGTTTTATCCGCGTGCGCGGCCCCTTAAAACACTTTTTCGCCGCCGATATACGTCGCCGTGACCTTGGCGGCGAGGATGTCGCGCTCCGGGCATTTCAGCAGGTCGCGGTCCACCGTGATGAAGTCGGCGTACATGCCGGGCTTGATCTTGCCCTTCACGTCCTCGTCGCGCGTCGCCCAGGCCCCCGCCGCCGTGTAGCCGTACAGCGCCTGCTCGCGGCTGAGGATCTGCCGCGGCAAAAACGGCCCTTCGCCGTTCAGGTCGCGGCTGGTGACCGCGCAGTACAGGCCGCGCATGGGATTGAAGTCTTCCACCGGCGCGTCGGTGCCGAACGGCGCGTGCACGCCCGATTCGATGTAATCCTTCCAGGCGTAAGAAGTGCTTCCCAGCTCTTTGCCGACGCGGTCGAAGACGATGTGCATGTCGTAGTCAATGAAGACCGGCTGGATAAAGGCGATCGCGTCGAGTTCCCTGAAGCGCTCCACCTGGCGCCGGTCGGTGATCTGGCAGTGAACGACGCCGTGGCGCGGGTGCACATAGGGCATTGCCTTGCGGGCGCGCTCGATGGCGCCAAGCGCCATCTCCATGGCGCCGTCGCCGATGGCGTGCATGGCCACGGGCATGTTGTTCTCGTGCGCCTTCAGCACCAGCGCGTCGAGTTCTTCCTGCGTGTAGGTCGGCAGGCCGCGCGTCGAGGAATCGTCGGCGTAGGGCCTGCGCATGTAGGCCGTGCGCGCCCCGAGCGAGCCGTCGGTGAGCAGCTTGACCGTGGAGATCTTGAAGCTGCGGTTGCCGTAGCTGTCGTCGAATCCCTTGCGGTCGAAGAACTCATCGATCTCGGCCTTGGTGGGCAGCAGCGCCTGCTCCCCCCAGCGCACCTTGAGCCGCCCGTCCTCCGAGGCATCGCGCAGCAGGCGCATCATCTCGTAAGCGCAGCCGTCGGGCGTGTACTTGAAGTCGTCCGACTGGATGCTGGTGATGCCGCAGGCGAACAGATCCTTCTGGCAGGCCAGCACCATGTCCAGCAGCGTCTCCAAATCGGGCGCCGGCAGGTTGGCCTTGATGTTGTCGACGATATGTTCCTTGACGACGCCGTCGGGCGAGCCGTCGGGATTTTTCCCGGCGAACTCTCCCATCTTTTCCGCCGCGGCCCTGTCCAGCCCTACCAGCTCCATGGCCCTGGAGTTGAGCGCGCCGACGTGGAAGCACGTGCGCATGACCAGCAGCGGATAGTCCGCCGTCACGGCGTCGAGATCGGCCGCCGTGGGATAACGCTTCTCGTCGGTAAAATAGTCGTGGTTCCAGCCCTCGCCGAGCAGCCACAGCCCCGAGGACGGATCGTACTTCTCCAGCCCCTTTTTCATGCGCTCGACGACCTCGCCGACGGACTTCGTCCCCCGCAGGTCGACCGAGCCCAATTTGGACTTGGCGTAATGCAGGAAGTGCATGTGGCTGTCGTTGAAGCCGGGCATCAAAAACGCCCCGCCGCAGTCCAGCACTTCGAGTTCCTTTTGCGGATGCTCCTTCAGATAGGCCTCGGCCCCCTGTCGCTGCCCACGTACGCGAAGAAATCCCCGACGACGACCGCCGAATCGGCGGCCGGGTTCTCGCGGTCCATGGTGGCGATCGCCGCGTTGCGGATCCATAACGACATGCAAACACCCCGTCTCGTTTGTATGATACCGTCAGCTTTTGACGGCCGCTTTTCAGTTATTAAAATTTTTATGTGGCGCTTTGGGATTGTAACAATGCTACCTCACGGTGTCAACGTGAGGATTCAGCCCAGGAATCAAAGTTGGGGAAAGATGTTTTTCAACTCCGGCAGAGTCGGAAAAATGTTTCGGCGCGCGGCGGCACTCCGCAGCGCTCTGCAAACTATATTGGTGCTTTTTATCAAGAAATAGGATTCAGTCCGCTTCTCTGACGGCCCAGGCGTGGTCGAGCGGCCCCGAGCCGCGCCCGAGATCCAGTCCGGCCCGCAGCGCGTCGGTGACGTAGGCTTTGGCGCGGCGCACGCTTTCTTCGACGCTGCGCCCCATAGCGAGATGGCAGGCGATGGCCGACGAGAGCGTGCAGCCCGTGCCGTGAGTGTTGGGGTTGTCCAGGCGCGGCGAATTCAGCCAGACGAGACGTCCTTCGCTGAGGAGCAGGTCGTCGGCGCAGTCGGTCAGATGGCCGCCCTTGATCAGCACGGCGCCGCCCAGGCCGGCGGCGAGGCGCCGCGCCGCCCGTTCCATGTCGCCGTGATCGGCGATGGCGAAGCCGCAGAGTGCTTCCGCCTCGGGGATGTTGGGCGTGATCACCGTCCCCAATGGCAGCAGTTCGCCGCGCAGCGCGCCGGTCGCGTCTTCGTCGAGCAGGCGCGAGCCGCTGGTGGCGACCATGACGGGGTCGACGACGACGTTGCGCGCGCCGAAAGCCTTGAGCCGGGCGGCGATGGTCGAGATGATGGCGGCGCTGGACACCATGCCGATTTTCACGGCGTCGGGGCGGATGTCGTCGAAGACGCAGTCGATCTGCTGCGCCACGAATTCCGGCGAAGCTTCGAGCACGCCGAAGACGCCGGTGGTGTTCTGGGCGGTCAGCGCCGTGATCGCGCTCATACCGTACACCTTGTGGGCCGCCATGGTCTTGAGGTCGGCCTGGATGCCGGCGCCGCCCGAGCAGTCGGAACCGGCGATCGTGAGGACTTTGTATATCATCGGAAAGACTCCTTTGCGAAAAAATTTCAGGCGCCGAAGATTTCGTCGGCGAGGCGGCGCAGGCGACGCGCCGACGCTTCGACGTCGGGGGCGGCGAAGAGCGCCGAGACGACGGCCGCGCCGCACAGCCCCGTGCCTTTCAGCCGCGGCAGATTGTCCGCCGTGATGCCGCCGATGCCCACGACGGGAATGGAGACGGCGGCGGCGATGCGTTTCAGCTCGTCGAGCGAAAGCGCGGCAGTGGCGGCCTTGGTATCGGTCGGAAACAGCGCCCCCGAGCCGAGGTAGTCGGCGCCGCCCCGTTCGGCCGCGACGGCTTCCGCGACGTTGTGAGCCGAGACGCCGATGATTTTGCGCGGCCCGAGCCGCAGGCGCGCCGCGCGCGGATCCGCGTCGTCCTGTCCGAGGTGGACGCCGTCGGCGCCGCAGGCCAGCGCGATCTCGACGCGGTCGTTGACGATCAGCGGCGCGTTGTATCTTTTCACGACGGATCCGATCGCCAGCGCTTCGGCCAGAAAAAGGCCGTCGGGCAGGTCCTTCTCGCGCAGCTGCACCATCGTGGCGCCGCCGCGCAGCGCCTCTTCCACGGCCTGTGCCAGCGTCTTCGTCCCCAGCCAGCGGCGGTCGGTGACGGCGTAGAGGCGCAGCGATTCTCTTGAGCAGTTCATGAGTTTCCCTTCTTTCCATCAGAGGTGTTCACCAGAGGCGTTCGTCGCGGGGCGATTCTCGCCGCAGAAAAATGACGGGGGAGAGCCTGCGCGCCGGTTCTCCCCCGTCATTTTTCAGAAAGCGCTTCCTTCGCCGGCATGATCCCGTATCAGGTTCAAAGGGTCGAGGCCGTGCGGCCTCCTCTCAGCCCGCCTGTGCGGACTCCCCTGCGTGATGGAACTCCCGTTTGAAATTATAATCCCTGCGGCGCCCGCGTCAAGCGCGCAGCATTTCTTCCAGACGGCCGTCCTGCCACAGCGCGACGAGCGTGCCGTGGGCGACAGCCACCGAGCTTTCTCGGCCGGTGAATTCGTTGCTGACGGCGAGGGCGACGGAACTTTCCAGCACGGCGTCCGTCAGTTCGTATTTGAGGCCCCGCAGCGTGACGCCGCAAGCCGGCTCGCTCAGGCAGAACAGCGAGAGGTAGCCGCGATGCGCGGCGCTGAAGCGCAGCTCGCCGTCGGTCAGCGCTGTGGCGGTCTCGTTTTCTCCGGCCAAAAAGCCGCGCGCGCCGCGGCGCGAAAGGTACATCAGCGTCTGCAGGTTGGCGAGCGTGTGCGCCAGTCGACCGCCAAGTCCCCCCAGCAGGACGAAACGCTCGCAGCCGCGCGCCAGTCCTTCCTTGACGGCGAGCGCCATGTCGGTGTCGTCCTTGACGGGAGCGCAGCGCACGACGTTGCGGTGTTCGGGCACATAACCCAGCGAGTCGAAGTCGCCCAGCACCATGTCGATTGGCGCGCCGCGGCGGCGCAGCGATTCATAGCCGCCGTCGGCCGCGATCACATAATCGCCGGGCAGCGGCGCGAAAGCGGGGGCGTAGAACTCGCCGGCTCCCGCGATCCAGCAGACGGACTTATTCATGGACGGGCGGCGTCTGATCGCCGGGGGTCGCCTTCCGGGCGGCTTCGCGCTTCTCTTTCTGCTTGGCGTAGAAGTCGCCGTAGAGCTTTTTGTACACTTCGTAGTTGCCGAGGACTTTTTTGACGTAATCGTTGGTCTCGCGGAAGGGAACTCCTTCCATCCAGGCGTCCTGTTCCCAGCCGCCGCGCTCGGCGTTCCACTTGTTCACGTTGCCGCCACCGGCGTTGTAGGCCGATACGGCCCAGTCGAGGCGCTTGAAGCGGGCGATCAGGCCGCCGATGTGCGACGCGCCCATGGCGATGTTGTCGGAGGGATTGTAGGAGCTGTACTTTTTCAGGCCGATCTTTTTGGCTTCGCCGGCCGCCGTGGCCGGCATGAGCTGCATCAGGCCGGCCGCGCCCACCCAGCTGGTGGCGCGGGGATCGAACGAGCTTTCCTGCTTCATGATCGACCAAATCAGGAGCGGATCGACGCCGAACTTTTCGGCCTGCGCCTCGACGGCGGCGCGGTAGGGACGCGGGTAGACGAGCTCCAGCAGGGAGCGGGGGATCTCGCGGCCTTTCAGTTTGCTCTCGATGGCGCCGTGCAGGTCGGCGTACGCCTGCCCCTCGAGGCCGAGCCAGCGGGCCAGCTGGGAGCGGCGCATCCGGCTGGGCAGATCGTTTCTGCCGGTCAGCAGCATGCGGGCGTGGGTCATGAAGCCCCAGCGTTCCAGTTCGCTCGCGGGCGCGGGGGCGAGGTCCTTCGGCAGCGGCGCGTCGGCGATTTTGAGCGAGCCGCCGTCGAAGGCCATAAAGCTGTAGATGCTCAGGGCGTGGTCGTCTCCCAGTTCTTTCTCGTATTTTTCCGCTTCGCCGGCGCGCCCCAGATCGTTCAGCGCTCTGACGTGCCAGTAGAGCAGGCGGGCGGCGCTCAGGTCGCCGGGGTGAGCGGCCGAAAGTTTCCAGTTTTTCAGCGCCGTCTCGTAATCTTTGCGGCAGAAAGCGTCCCAGCCTTTGCCCCAGATCAGCGCGTTCGCGCGCGTCCCGTCGGGAAAGCGTTCGATGTAGTCGTCGCGCGCTTCCTCGGCTTTGCTCCAGCGGCTGGTGGCCAGCGAATAGAGCGCCGACGCGGCGCGGAACGCGTCTTTGTCGCCGGAGGCCTTGAGCAGGGCGGCCAGCGCCGCTTTTTCCGCCGGGCCGCCGATCATCAGCGACAGGCGCGAGAGCGAGCGGGGCACGTAATCGCCGTCTTTTTTGAAAACGAGCTTCTCGAAAAGCGGCGCGGCCAGCGGCGGCTTCCCCAGGCGCTGCCAGCACATGGCCAGATAATAAGTCCCCGACTCGCCGTAAGCGCCGCCCCATTTGAGCTGACTCAGGAACTTGACGCCGTCCTGATAACGGCCGTCGAGGTAGGCGGCGTAGCCGAGGCGATAGCTGCGCTGCAGCGACGAAGGCGCTTTTGCGGCGATCTTGAGCGCGGCGGCATTGCGCGGCTCCAGTTTGAGCAGGCGCAGCGCGTCGGCGGACTTCATGCGCCCGAGCTTGGCCAGCTCGCTCAGCATCTCCGCTTCCTGGTCGTCGCTGCTGGTCGCGTCGGCCATGCGCCGCAGCCACTTTTCCTTCTCGTCGACGTTCTCGGTGAGGCGGAAGAGCAGATACATGGCGTAGTAGCGCGCCAGCCGCGGCGTGGATTTTGCCTGATAGAGCGCCAGCCCGGCCTGATAGGCTTCCCGGGGCCGTTCGGTGCGTTCCAGTGCCAGAGCTGTGAGCAGGCTCGCATAGGGGACGACGCTTTTGGGATAGCGGCTGCCGATCTGTTCCATCACTTCCAGAGCGTCACCCCAGCGTGACTGATACCAAAGCGCGTTCGCCGCCAGCGACAGGGCGCGCGGCGAAAGTTTTTCCCGTTGTTCGAGCAGCGTTTCGATGGACTTCCAGTTGCGGCTCAAGAAGAATTTCTCCGCGGCCTGTTCTTCGGGGGAAGGCTGCTGCGCCGCCGCCGTCAGCGGCGGGACTGTCAGGATCAGAAACGTCAGCAGCGTCCGGATGATTTTTTTCATGGTCAAACCTCCTGTTCGTCTTCGAAACGAGAGCGCGGTTTCGAAGATCCTTTATTATAATACATGAAGACCGGCGGGGCTGTCATAAAACGTCCCGATCCATTATAATCGGTGCGGAATCCCCGCTGAAGGAGGGATGAACGTTTCATGATTTCAAAAGGCCTGATGGAATTGATTTTTTCCGCTTCGAGCATCGAACGCTGGAACGACCATCCGCGCACGGCCCAGTTCACCGAGATCGACAAGCAGGCGCACAAGGCGATGATCGCCTATTTCATCGCCCGCGCCGAGGAGGACCGCGGCCGCGCCGTCGACTGGAACCGGCTTATCGCCAACGGCGCGTTCAGTTTTTTGCACCGCGTGCTCGTCACCGACATCAAGCCGCCCGTCTTTCACCGCCTCATGCAGGACCGCGCGCAGCAGCGTCAGCTCAACGATTGGGTCTACGCCCAGCTCGAGCCGCTGTTGTCGCCGCTCGGTTATCCGCTGTGCGAGCAGTGCCGCGCCTATCTCGGATCGGTCCCCGACAGCCTCGAAGACCGTATCCTCGGCGCCGCGCACTACGTCGCCACGCGCTGGGAGTTTGGCTTCATCTACTATTGGAGCAAGCCGCTGTACGGCATCGAAAAGACGCGTGAAGAGATCATGGGCGAGATCGAAAAATACCGCGATCTGGCCGCGGTGGGCGACATCCTTTCGTCGGAGCACAGCGCCTTCAACGATCTGATCAGCCTCGTCGGGCAGCTGCAGTTCCAGAAGCGCTGGGCGCAGATCCAGCGCCTGCCGCCCACGTCGGTGCTCGGCCATCTGCTGGTGGTCGCGCTGCTGAGCTGGCTCATTTCGCTCGAGATCGGCGCGGGCGCGCGGCGGCGGCGCAACGATTTTTACGGCGGTCTCTTCCACGACCTGCCCGAGGTGCTGACGCGCGATATCATTTCGCCCGTGAAGCGCTCCGTCAAGGGACTCGACGAGCTGGTCAAGAAGCTGGAACGCCGCGGCGTCGAGGAGAACCTGTTCCCGCTGCTGCCGCCGGCGTGGCGTGACGACGTGCTCTACATGGTCATGGACGAGTTCGAAAACCGCGTCCGCACGAACGGCCGCGTGCGCGTCATCGGCCGCGATCTCGCCGACGCCGAGGGGCGCGACGAGATGGATCCCGTCGACGGCCGCGTCATCGAGGTCTGCGACAAGCTGTCGGCCTACATCGAAGCGCGCGAGTCGATCCGCATCGGCGTGCGCCCCGCGGCGCTGGAAGAAGCGTCCATGCGCCTGTACGATTCTTTCGCCTCGCGCCGGGTGGCCGGCTACGAGGTGAAGGGGCTTTTCGACAGTTTCAAGTAAACGGAGTTTTTATCCGAAGGAGAGAGAGTCCATGATTTACGCGCATATCGACGATGCGAGGAATTACAGCGGCCTCGACGAGGTCTTTGCCTGGGCCGTGCGCCAGCTGGCCCGCGCCGACCTGAAGGAGCTGCCGGTCGGCACGACGGAGCTGATTCCCGGCAAGGCGTGGTTTTCCATCGACGAGCCGGAGACGAAGCCGCTCGAGCGGACGCTTTTCGAGGCGCACCGCGAGTTCGTGGACGTGCAGATGACGCTCGCCGGCGACGAGCTGATCGGCTATGCGCCGCTGGCTCAGGTGACGCCGCTTGGAGAGTACGACGAAAAGCGCGACGTTCAGTTCTTCAAGGGCGAAGGGCTGACGCTGGACTGCACGGGCGGCATGTTCGCCGTCTTCTTCCCCGAGGACGCCCACCGTCCCTGCGTGGCGCCGGGGACGCCGCGGCGGATCCGCAAGATCGTGGCGAAGATCCACCGCTCCCTGATCCCGCACCGGGAACTGCCGTAGCGCCGCGCGGGTGGGAAAATCAAGAGGACAAATTTAAAGAGGGGATGCGGACGACCGGAGAGTCGTCCGCATCCCCTCGTTGTGTTCCGCGCGGGAGAGCTTTTGCAGCGCGTTATTTTTCGCTCTCCGCGGCCTGGGGCGCGCCGTTTTTCGTGCCGGCGGAGGAAATGCTGACGTCCATGTGCGGGTACGCCATGACCAGCCCTTCCTGGGCGAAGGCTTCCTGAATGGCCTCGCGGATCTCGCCGCTGACTTTCATGCCGCTGGCGATCTTCTGGTTGACCCAGAAGTAAAGCGTGAAATCGAGCTCGCTGTCGCCGAAAGCGGCGAAATAGAGCCACGGCGCGGGATTCTTGAGGATCTTGGGATTGGCGTCGGCGATGCGCAGAACTGTGTCGCGGACTTTCTTCGCCGGCGTGCCGTATTCGACGCCGAAGTCGACGCCGACCCGCAGCAGGGCGTCGGACAGGCTCCAGTTGATGAGTTGGTTGTCGAGCAGCTGGCTGTTGGGGACGACGACTTCCTTTTCGTCGAACGTGCGGATCAGCGTGGAACGTACGCCCAGGTCGGTGACGGTGCCGGCGATGCCGGCCACTTCAATGACGTCGCCGAGGCGGAAGGGGCGGTTGAGCGTCAGCAGGATGCCGCCCATGAGGTTCTTGAACATGTTCTGAGCGCCGAAACCGATGGCGATGGCAACGGCGCCGCCGAGGAAGGCGAAGGCCGTCAGCGGTATGCCGACGATGTGAAGCGCCGTCAGGAAGATGGCGATGCCGGCGAGGTAGAACACGAAGCGGTCGAAGGTGCGGCGGCTGGTCTCGTCGAACTTGAAATATTTGCCCACGGCCCACGAGAACATGTGCACCAGTTTGCGGGCCCCCCACGTGCCGAAGACGATGATGGCGAGCGCGATCAGAAATTCCCTGAGGCGCACGGCATAACCGCCGCTCTGCCACAGCTCGGTGTTGAGCAGCGTGGCGGCGTGCGTTTTCCAGAAGGCGCGGATCTTGTCGAAGGTGGACACGGTCTTGTAGGTCTCCTGCAGTTCGCCGACGAAAGCGCGTTCCTGCGCGGACAGCGAGACGACGGCGGCGGTGTAACTGAGGCAGCTGTCGATAGAGGCCTGTATGGCGGAGCTGTATTTTTTCAGCCCGGGCAGGTATTTGGGCTCGGTCGTTCCGCTGTCGAGCATCTTGCTGATAGCGGACTGGCGGCTCTGCAGCGAGAGCAGGTCTTTCTGCACGTCGAGCAGGTTGTTTTCGAGGGTTTTGATTTCGGCGTTCATGTTTTTGACGGCAGCGGGAATGGTCGTTTCGTCGACGGCGCCGCGGGCCAGGTCGTAACGCAGCGTCCACAGGCGCTTGCGTTCGGCGTAGAGCACCAGCGTTTCCTGCAGCTGTTCGAGCTGCAGGCGGTAGCGGTCGCGCTCGGCGGTGCGGTAGCTCATTTCCAGCTGGGCGGCGCGCTTGTCTTTGTCGTCGGCGGCGTATTTCATTTCGGCAGTCTCGGCGGCGGCTTCCGCCTGTTTGATCTGGCGGTTCAGGGCCGGGCGCGAGTCTTCCAGTTTTTTGATCTCGGCGTTCAACGCGGCGATCTGGGCGGCAAAACTTTCTGCGCTCAGGTCGAGGTTCTCGCGGATGTATTTTTGCAGATAGCCGCGGCGCTGATACTGCAGCTCGTATTTCGCGAGCGCGGTGGCGGCGCGTTCTTTTTCGAAACCGTCGAGGATCAGCTGGGCGCGGGCGATTTCCAGCAGATAGGCGGCGCCATGAAGCTGCCAGGAAGTCTTCTGATCCCGCGCTTTCTGATAATTGTCGCGGGCAAGGCGCCACGCCGCTTCGCGCTCCTCGACGAGTTTCTGCGAGGCGGCGGCGTACGAGTCGAAGCGCTCCAGATCTTCCTTGGCGTCGTCGATCTGCTTGCGGATATCGTCGAGGCCGGCGATGTACGCGTCGTAGTAGCCGAGCTTGTAGGGCGGTTTGTCGTTCAGCGTCAGTTCGGGCGAACTGACGTCGCCTTTCTGACGGGCCAGATCGGCGTCGTCCTGCTTTTTGCGGCTGATGGCGTTGATGATTCGCGGGTAAGCGTTTTTGAGCAGCGTCAGATTTTCGACGCGCCTCGTCACGTCTTCGGCGGTGACGCCGAAACGGGCGGCGGCCTCGTCGGCTTTGAGGCTTTCCCATTCGGCGAGAAGCCGTTCGATCTCGGCGAGGCGCTTGCTGCAGGCTTCCGGATCGGCGGAGGGCGTATAAGGCTGAGGCGTCTCGTCTTTTCCGACGGCCCGGTCGGCGGATGTCGCCGCATCAACGGCGGTTCCCGCGTCGGCGCCGGTGATGAGCGACAGCGCGTCGATGGCTCCGGCCGGGAAAATGGCGCCGCTTGCGAGCAAAAGCGCGGCGGCGAGCGGGAGAATTTTTTTCATCGGCAACACTCCTTGAATCCTGATGGGTCTCATCGAAAATTATAAGCCAGTATGTCTGAAAATGCTAATCGGGAAAATCGCCTATTTTAAGCGCCCGCTTGACTTGGAGTTCACTTCATGTGGTAAACTCTCGTCGAACGACCGCGGGCGGCCCGGGGGGATCGGCCGGCTGCGGAAACATTCGCAGGGGGGATTTTCACAATGGGAAATAAAAAGTCGATCGTTTATTTTGCGCCTTTCACGCCCGGCGTCAGCAAGGTGGACGTGCTGAAAAAAGCCGTCGAGGCCGTCGAGTTCAAAAAGACCGTCGCGAAGGACGCGCTCACGGCCGTGAAGCTGCACTTCGGCGAAAAGGGCAACGACACCTATCTGCGGCCCATCTTCATCCGCGCCGTCGTGGACGAGGTCAAGAAGTGCGGCGGCAAGCCGTTCCTCGTCGACAGCAACACGCTCTACGTGGGCAGCCGCAAGAATTCCGTCGATCATCTGATCACCGCCATCGAGAACGGCTTCGGTTACGAAGTCACCGGCGCGCCGCTGATTATCGCCGACGGCTTGAAGAGCAACGATTTCCGCGAGGTGGAGATCGACGGCCAGTATTTCAAAAAAGTCGAAGTCTCGGCCGCCGTCGCCGAAGCCGACGCGCTCGTCGTCGTCTCGCACTTCAAGGGACACGTGGCGGCCGGTTACGGCGGCGCGATCAAGAACCTCGCCATGGGCTGCGCGCCGGCCCGCGGCAAAAAAGCCCAGCACGCGGTGCGTCTCGAAGTCGACGAGGAAAAGTGCATCGGCTGCGGCCGCTGCTTCCGCAATTGCCCCGGCCACGCCATCACGATGGAGAAAGACGCCGCCGGCAGAACGACGTCGCATATCCACGCCGAACCGTGCCTGGGCTGCTGCGAGTGCATGACCGTCTGTCCCACTCAGGCCGTCGGCATGATCTGGACGGCTGACGAGGACAAGTCGAGTTTCAACTGCCGCATGGCCGAGTACGCCTGGGGCGCGATCAAGGACAAGGAACGTTCCCTCTTCATCAACGTCATGATGGACATCACGCCGTTGTGCGACTGCTGCGGCTGGAGCGACACGCCCATCGTCCCCAACATCGGCGTCGCCGCCAGCACCGATCCCGTGGCGCTCGACAAAGCCTGCTACGATATGGTCATGGCCGCTTCGGGTTCGGCTGTAGAGGAACATCATTTCCACGAGGGCGACGACAAGTTCCAGCTCCTTCATCCGACTACCGCTCCCCACGCCCAGTTCGAGCACGGCGCCAAGATCGGCATGGGCTCGCTCGACTACGAGCTGAGGACGATCCACATCGAAGAGGGCGAAGGCGAGTAAAATCGGGTAACGCCCGCGCCGTTTCGAAAAGCGGCCGGCTTGGCGCCGCGAGGAAAAACATGATATACAAAAAAAGCCGTCGATTACTCCGATCGACGGCTTTTTTCGCGGCCCGTCTGTTTTTTGCAAAAACGCCGCGAAACTGGTAAAGTGGGCGCGAAGGGACGGGGAAGGGCATGGAAGAAAAACGTCGGGACACGCTGAGACGGGTGATCCGTCTGGCGCTGCCGGCTGTCTTCGAAAACGTGATGTTCACGCTGGTGAATATCGTCGACGTGGCCATGGTCGGTTCGCTGGGGGCCGTGGCGACGGCGGCCGCGGCGCTGAACGCGCAGCCGATGTGGCTGGCCTACGCGGTGACGATGATCGCTGCCGGCGGCGCCTCCGTGCTGGTGGCGCGCTGCTGGGGCGCGAAGGATTACGCGCTGGCGGGGCGCTACGCCGCGCAGGCGGTCGTGCTCGGCGCGCTGATCGGCCTGTGCATGACCGCGGCCGCCGAATCCGGCGCCGGCCTGTACGTCGCCTTGATGCATGCCGCCCCCGACGTGGCGCCCGACGCGGCGGCCTACATGCGCATCGTCGGCGCGTCCCTGCCCTTTCTCATGGCGGAGCGGACGATGGCCGGCGTGCTCCAGTCCGCCGGCGACACGGTGACGCCGATGAAGATCTCCGTCGCCGCCAACCTGTGCAACGTGGCGGGCAACTTCCTGCTCATCTATCCCAGACGGAATCTGGACTGGCTGGGCGGCCTGCCGGTGTGGGGCATGGGCTGGGGCGTGCGCGGCGCGGCGGTGTCGACGGCGGTTTCGATCGTTTTGGCGGCCGCCGCCATGGCGGCGGCGCTGAGGCGGCGCCGGGACGAGCTCGAGCTGTCGGCGCCGCGGTTCCTGCGCTTCGAGAAAAAACGCCTGGACGATCTGCTGCGAGTCGGTTTGCCGATCGCGGCCGAACGCATCGTGCTCTCCAGCGGGCAGATCCTCTACATGTCGGTGATCTCCGCGCTGGGCACGGTGGCCGTTTCGGCGCATTATCTGGCGACGACGGCCGAAGGCGTGTGCTACAATCCCGTTTACGGCATCGCCATCGCCGCCACGACGCTGGTCGGTCAGGCTCTGGGCGCGGGCGACGAACGGCGCGCCGAGGCCGAGGGCCGGGCCTGCATCCATCTTTGTCTGGCCGTGATGGCGGTGGTGAGCACGGGCATGTATTTCGGGGCCGAATGGCTGATCCGCGTGTTCACGTCCGACGCGGCCGTGATCGAACAGGGCGCGCGGGCGCTGCGCATCGTGGCGTGGGTGGAGACGCTTTTCGGCGCGGCGCTGACCAGCTCGGGCGCGCTGCGCGGCGCGGGCGACACGGTCGTGCCGCTGTGGCTGGGCATTTTTTCCATGCTGGGGCTGCGTCTGGGCGCGGCCTGGCTGTTCGTGAACAAGCTGGGGCTGGGACTGGCCGGCGCGTGGTACGCCATGGATCTCGACGTAGGCGTGCGCGGCGCGCTGCTGTGGCTTTATTTCAACTCCGGCCGCTGGAAGCTGAAAAGCCGCCGTCTCGCCGCGCGCACCGGCCAATAGAGAGCGGATATCCGGAAAGAGAGTTCCCGTTCGGCGGCGCTTCATTGCCGGAGGAACGTTTTTCGAGCGTCGAAAGCGACGTCGGAAGGGAAATTTTCGATGGACCAAGAGGTAGAAGCGTCGAAGCAAAACGCCGAGCTGCGCGCGTTCAACACCGTGGTGGAGCTGATCCGTCAGCGCGAGATCGTTCCCGGGCAGCGGCTTTTCGAGCCGGATCTGTCCGAACGGCTGTCGATGAGCCGCACGCCGCTGCGCACCGCGCTCAGCCGGCTGGTCGCGGAGGGCATCCTGGTCAAGGAGCGGGGGCGCAAGGGCTATCTGCTGCCGGCGCTGTCGTCGGAGGACATGCGGCAGATCTTCTACAGCCGCGCCGCCGTGGAGGGGGCCGCCGCGGCGCGGCTGGCGCATGGCTGCACGCCGGAACACGTGACGGTGCTGCGCGCGATCAACGCCAAAGAGGCGGAACTGTTCGGACGAAAGCGGCAAACTCCCGAGGAGAAAGCGCAGTACGCGCAGCTGAACGAAGAACTGCACCGCCTGATCGTCTCTTTTTCCGGCAACGTGTACCTGCTGCGTTTCTTCAACAGCAGTTATTGGCGCTCCACGATGTACACGCTGCTTTATACCCGTTTTTATCGGGAACGAACGCGTTCGACGGGGGAAAACGTGCCGAGCTGGAAGGAACATTCCTTGATCATCGACGCGCTCGAGGCCCACGAGGCCGAGCGCAGCCGCCGGCTGATGGAAGAGCACGTGCTGAACACGTTCCGTTACCGTTCGCTGTTGGAGGAAACGGAAAGGCAGTAACGCGCGTTTTTCAATGACGGGACGCTCTCGGCGGGCGCTCCGTCATTTTTTTTGCGCGCGTTCCCGTCTTTTCCGTTTCCGGCCGCGTTAGGGACGTTTTTCCGCACCGAAAAATTTTCCGTTGACAGGAGAAATATTTTTAATTATACTAATCGCGTGGATTCGAATCTGTATCCAATCTTTTGTCGCCCGCCGGGCGACGCCTCGCTTTTTTGCGGCCGGCGTTTTGGCGCCGGCTGGCGGCGTAAAGGGCCCTGACGAAGGGCACGGTTTTGTTTTTGGTGCAGGAGGTTGAAGGAGTATGGCAGAGAAAGCAGCAAAGCCGCACAAGGAAGTCGGACTGGGCGGCGCGATTGCGATCATGGTGATGATCCTCGCGATCATGGTCGTCGGCAAACTGTTCATGAATTTCGACACGGGCATGCTGTGCCTGATCGTCGCGCTGGCGACGACGGTCGTGTACGTGTTCGGCTATGGCTTCACGTGGGATTATATGTTCAAGGAAGGCGTCATCCCGATGGTCGCCCGCGCTTCGGGCGCGATCCTGATCCTGCTGATCGTCGGCCCGATGATCGCCATCTGGATGGCCGGAGGCACGGTACCTTATCTGATCAAAGTCGGCCTGTCGATCCTCCGTCCCAGTACGTTCCTGATCTCGGCCTCGGTGATCTGCGCCATCTCTTCGGTGCTGACGGGCACTTCGTGGGGTTCGGCCGCCACGTTCGGCGTGGCGCTGATGGGCATCGGTCACGGTCTCGGCATCAATCCCGCCGCCACCGCGGGCGCGGTCATCGCGGGCAGCTACTTCGGCGACAAGATCAGCCCCATTTCCGACACCACGGTCCTGGCGGCCGCGACCGCCGAGTGCGACATCATGGACCACATCAAGTCGATGATGTGGACAACGCTGCCGGCGTTCTGCATCGGCCTGGCCGTGTACGCCTACGTCGGCTCCTCCAGCGCCGACACGATGGACATGACCCGCATCAACGAGATCGTCGGCGCGATCGAGAAATCCTACAAGCTGACGCCGCTCGTGCTGATCCCCGCGGGCGTCATGCTGGTGCTGTCCTACATGGGCAAGCCGACGATCCCCGTGCTCTGGGCGTCGATGGTTTCGGCCATACCGTTCGCGATGATGCAGGGCCATTCGCTGCCCGCGATCGTCAAGATCATGGCCAGCGGCCCCAAGGCGGCGACGGGCGTCAAGGTGGTCGACAGCCTGCTCAGCCGCGGCGGGCTTTCCTTCATGTCCGGCTCGGTCGTGGTCGTGTTCTTCGCCTACATTTTCGCCGGGCAGCTCGAGTGCACCGGCACGATCAAGGTGATCACCAACGCCATGCGCGAGCGCTTCATCAAGAGCAGCGTCGGCCGCCTGGTGTTCTCCACCTCGCTGACGGGCATCATCACCGCGCTCGGCACGGGCAATTCCTATCTGAGCATCATCATGCCCGGCATCATGTACCGCGATCCCTTCGACGAGTTCGGCATCCGCCGCAACGTGCTGTCCCGCACGCTCGAGGATTCCGGTACGGTGGTCGTGCCGCTGATCCCCTGGTCGGCCGCCGGCGTTTACATGGCGTCGGTGCTCGACGTGCCGGTGCTGGAGTACCTGCCCTGGACGATCATGTGTTACTCGGGCGCGGTGCTGGCATGGATCTACGCGTTCTGCAACATCGCGATTTTCCGCACCAAAACGGCGGAAAGCAAATAATCGCGTTTTGGGACAGGAAATCGCAGACCGGACTGGCCTGCGATTTCTTTGCGTGAAACTGAATCAATCATTTGCTGTGAATCGAGGAAAGGACAATGTATAATCCGTTGCTTCTGAAAAACATCGATCTGTACGCGCCCGAGCACGTGGGCCTGACCGATCTGCTGATCCTTGGCGGCGCAATCGCCGCCGTGGAAAAAGGGCTCGACGTAAAGATCCCCGGCCTTGAAGTCGTCGACGCGGAGGGGCTGATCGCCGCGCCCGGTATCGTCGATCATCACAATCATTTCGGCGGCGCCGGCGGCGAGGGCGCGTTCAACTTCCGCACGCCGCCCGCGCAGTTTTCCACGTTCGTCAAAGCCGGCATCACGACCGCGGTCGGCCTGCTGGGCACCGACGGCTTCAGCCGTTCGCTCACCGAACTGCTGGCCAAGGCCCGCGCGCTCGACATCGAAGGGCTGAGCACGTGGATGTACACCGGCTCCTATCAGCTGCCCGGGCCGACGATCACGGGCAAGGTCGGCCACGACATCGCCTGGATCGACAAGGTCATCGGCTGCAAGATCGCGCTGTCCGATCACCGTTCCTCGCATCCTGCGGTGGAGACGATCCGCGCGCTGGTATCCGAAGCGCGCGTGGCCGGGATGCTGTCCGGCAAGGCCGGCGTCGTCTGCGTGCACATGGGCAGCGAGGCTTCGGGACTGGAACCGCTGCGCGAGGCCGTCAAAGGTACCGGCGTGCCGCTGAGCCAGTTCATGCCGACGCATACGACGCGCTGCCCCGAGCTTCTCGACGACGCGGTCGCCTGGGTCAAGGCCGGCGGCGTGGCCGACATCACCGCCGACGAAAAGACGCCCGGCGCGGTCGCCCGCTACGTGGCCGAGGGGGCCGACCTGTCGCACGTCTGCTTCAGCTCCGACGGCAACGGCAGCATGCCGCGCTTCGACGCGGCGGGAAATTTCGCCGGCATGGGCGTGGGCGACCCGGCCTCCATCCTGCAGGCGATCGGCGACTGCGCGCGCGCAGGCGACGCTCCGTTGGAAAAGATCTTCGCGTTCGCCAGCGCCAATCCGGCCGTCTGGCTCAAGCTGCCCGGCAAGGGCCGTTTGGAAAAGGGCTTCGACGCCGACCTGATGATCCTCGACAAGGATTACCGCCTGCGCACGCTGATCGGCCGCGGCCGCGTGATGATGCGCGACGGCGAAGTGCTCGCCAAGGGCACCTTCGAAGCGTAACGGTCCTCGAAAAATCACAAAGGATCGAAAACCGCCTTCCCGACACCGGGAAGGCGGTTTTTTTGCGAAGATCCGCGGCGGCTGGAAGCTGCGAAAGCGTTCCTGTTTTGGGGCGGCATGAAGAAATCCCTGCCCGCGAAAGCGGCAGGGATTTTTTTGCAGAGCGCGGAGTCAGTCCGCGGGGAATTCGCGCGGTTCCTTGAGGCGGACAACGATCTCCACCTCGACGACCGCATTGCCGGGCAAGGCTTGGATGCCGATGGCGCTGCGGGCGTGGCGGCCGGGCCGACCGAAGACCTCGAGCAGCAGGTCGGAGGTGCCGTTCAACACTTTGGCCGTCTGCGTGAAGCCCGGAGCGGCGTTGATAAAGCCCGTGACCTTGAGGACGCGTGCCACGTTGTCCAACCCGGCGGCCATGTCGATGGCGGCCAGACAGTTGATGGCGCAGACGCGGGCGGCCGCGTAGGCCTCCTCGAGGCTGGGGCCGTTTTCTGCGCCCATCGTGCCGGCGTACGCGACCTCGCCGTTGACGCGCGGCGTCTGTCCGGAGGAGAAGCACAGCGTTCCCGAAGCCGTGGCGGGCACATAGGATCCCGTGGGCTTGTTTGCGGGCGGAAGCTCGATGCCCAGTTCTTTCAGTCTTTCTTTGATGCTCATGCCGATCACCTCGTTTTGAGTTTTTGCTGCCGAAGAGGAAGGGACTCTTGTCACTCCCCGTTTTCAGCGCTGTTCATCGCCGTCTTGAAAAGTTCAAAATCGACGGTCGCGTAGTCCGCGTGAGTTCCGGCGGGAATCTCGCCGTATTCGATGTCTTCCGCTTTGTTCAGGGCTCTGTTGATGAAGGCCGTCTGCCGGTCCTGCGGGATGCGTCTGCGTGCCGCCGGGGTCTGAGTCAAAACCACCGTGCGGTAAGGATTGCGCAGAAGACGTTCATTCCCTGCGACGGGATGCGCAAAGAGAGAATACTCCCCGCTTCCCACCAGGTCAAGCGCTCTATACAGAACTTCCCGCGGCGTGCTCGTCATTTGCTTTCGGCGGGAATTTACGTGCGTTGGGCGATCTGTGTATAATAAAGCTCTGCGGGGAAAGGACGCGCTTTTTCCGCTGGAAGGGAGAGGACGATCGCAATGAAATGGTTCATCAGGAGGATTTCCGCGGCGCTGGCGGCGCTGTGGCTGTGCGTCGTGCCCACGGCGTCGGCGGCCGACGACTACGATCCGGTCAACACGGCGGTGGCGTTGAACATGGCCGTGGTCTCGGTCAAGCACATGACGGCCAGCCGCGACCGGATCGTGCTCGATCAGGAGTACCGCAGCATCATCAACAATCTCAGTCTTGGCGACATCGCCAGCGACGATGAGATCGTCAAACTTTACAGCCGGCTGCTGGACACGATCAACACTTACCGTCTGACCGAGGAGGAAAGCAAAGTTTTTCAGGGCGTGTACGACACGCAGCAGCATCATGCCCTGATCTCGTCGCTGTCGAAGATGTGGCCGGTCGGCGGCGACCTCGACAGTTTCTTCGCCTCGCTGTTCAGCGGCGGCATCACGGCTTACTTCGGCTACCGCAGCGAGATGGCGGAGATCCGCAACACGATGGATCAGAAGATGTGGTCGCTGAAAAAAGAAGCGCTGACGGCGCTGAACGACTTGCAGAAGGAGCTGCTGGCCGACTCGTGGGCGCTGCTGCGCAAATACCGCCTGCCCGACGCCTACCGCATCAGCCAGGAGGATCTGGACTACCTCGAGCAGACGCTGGCGCAGCCCGACAAGCGCAAGGCGCTGCTGATGTTCCCGGCGCTGAAGAAATCGTTCGGCGCCTATCCTCCGTTCTGGTATTACTATGGCGAGGCGGCCGGCCGCTGCGGCGATGTGAAGACGGCGCTGGCCTGCTTCGACGAGTTCGACCGCCAATGGCGGCGCGTGCTGCGCCGCGATCCCTACAGGGTGCAGACGGCCAAGCAGCGCATCCTGCTCGACAAAAGTCTGCCGCCGTCCCGTCTCAAAGAGCTGCTGGCCGAGATCAGGGAGAACATTGGGCCGCGCGATTGGCTCGACAATCTCTTTTACGGCACGGTCAGCTGGGCGCTGGGGGACCGCAAGGCAGGGGTGACGGCCGTGCGCAACAACGTGCTGTTCGAGGCGGAAACGCAGATCAGCCCTGTGGTGCTCGAGTCCATGGAGTCCGGCGATTTCGACATGACGCACTTCCGCCGCGGTTTTTGGCGCGTGCTGGCGAACGTGAACGTGCCTGTGGAGACGCTGGATCTGCTGACGGCGTGGTTCAATCATGAGGACGGCACGGCGCGGCGCATGGCGTCGGAACTGCAGCGCCTCCACCCCGGCGCTCCCGTGCCCTGCTATGTGGAGGCGCAGCTGTGGCGCGGCAGGCTCGGCGTGCCTCAGGGACGTGTTCGGGCAGGCGTTCTGCTGGTCCGTCACGAAGATCTGGCGCGGCGCAGCGGCGAGATTTACGCGGCGCTGACGAACTTTTGCCGCGTCTATGCCGGTCAGGGACGCGAGCGCGCGCAGTTCCTGCTCGGTCAGATCTGCGAAAACGGCTGGGGCGGCGAAAAAGAGCCCTTCGAAGCGGCCAAATGGTACCGACTGGCCGCCGAGCAGGGCAGCGACGCCGCTCAGGAACGCTACGCCAGTCTGTGCGAACGGGGCGCCGGCGTGAAGAAGGACGTTGACGAAGCGGCCCGCTGGTATCTGCGCGCCGCCCGCCAGGGCAACGAACGGGCGCAGTTCAGCCTTGGCACCTGCTATCGCGCCGGCCGCGGCGTCGGACAAAACCTGGCCGAGGCCGCTTCGTGGTTTTTGAAAAGCGCCCGTCAGAACCACGCTCCCGCGCAAAAGGCCCTTGGCGAACTGTACAGCAAAGGGGCCGGCGTGCCCCGCGACGACGAGGAGGCCTATAAGTGGGCGTGGCTGGCTCGCCTGAACGGCGCCGTCGGCACGGCACCTCTCATCAACAGGCTGGAAGGGCGCGGCATGTTCCGCAGCGCCAGGCTTTCGGCGGAAAAATGCAAACGCGCCCGGGAGGCCGCGCAGAAACTCTTTGAACAGATGAACGCTTCGTCGTTCGCGGACGATGAAACGGAGAACCGCTGACCGGTGTCAATGTTCCACGTGGAACATTGAAAGCGTCCGGAAGCCGATGATCGAGGATCCATCGGCTTCCGGACGCTTTTCATCGGATGTGGTTCAAAAGGCTCTTTTCGTAAAATCGCTTTCCGCGGGATGCCAATAGCGTGACGGAACTTCTTCCCGTCCCACGGCGGGTTTGTCCGCGCCCTCCGTGCAAAGGGATGGGGCGCGTGGTACAATCAACGCGGTGGATTTCCGGAGTTTGCGGGCGTTTTTTTCGCCGCCTGCGGAAGCGAAAGAATGGCACTGGAGGAATGAGGATGAAAAAGTTTTCCGCTTTTTCGCTGCTGAAAATGGCCGCCGGGCTGGCCGCGATCTTCGCCGCCTGCGCGGGGATCGAGGGATTCCGTCAGCTGCGCGAGCCGAAGCCCGAGCCGGAGATCGTCCGCCCCGTGCGCACGGTCAGGCTCGACAGCGGCGCGGGCGAGAACGTACATCGCTATTTCGGCACCGTGCAGGGGGCGCAGCGCGTCAACCTGTCGTTCCGCGTCTCGGGGCCGCTGCTCGAACTGCCGGCCGAAAAGGGCGTCGCCGTGAAGAAAGGCGAACTGCTGGGCCGCATCGATCCGCGCGATTTCCAGACCCGCCTGACGCAGGCGCAGGCCGCGCTGTCGCAGGCGCGCGCCCAGTACAGCGACGCCGCCACCAACTTCAAACGTTACGACGAGCTTTACAGGCAGAAAGTCATCGCCGCGGCGCAGTACGACGCCTACAAGACGCAGCTGAACGTGGCGCGCTCCGCCGTGCAGCAGGCCGAGGCCCAGGCGCGCACGGCCGCCGACGCGCTGCGCGACACCGAGCTGCGCGCCCCCTTCGACGGCGTCGTCGTCGACCGCATGGCCGAGAAGTTTCAGGACGTGCTGCCCAAGCAGCCCATCCTCAGCCTTCAGGACATTTCCACGCTGGAGATCGTCTTCGCCGTGCCCGACAAGGACGTGCTCAGCGCCCCCGTGCCGGCCGGCGCCGACGCCCGCGATCTGGCGCGATACGCCGCCTCCTTCGGCATGGAGGCCCGCTTCGACGCCATCGCGGGCCGGTCGTTCCCCGTGCGCCTCAAGGAATTCGCCGCGCAGGCCGATCCGCGCACCAAAACGTATCCCGTCACCGTCACCATGCCTCAGCCGGAGGGCGCGCGCGTGCTGCCCGGCATGGCCGTCACCGTGACGGTGGATTTCTCCGCCGGCGCGGCGAAAAACCGCTTCCTCGTGCCCGAGCCGGCCGTGCTGACCGGCGAGGACGGAGCGCGCTGGCTGTGGCGCTTCGAAGACGGGCAGGTCCGGCGCGTGCCCGTCGCTGTCGCCGGCTGGAAGGGCGCCCGCCTCGAAGTGAGCGGAAAGATGCTGCGCGACGGCGACCTGATCGTCACGGCCGGCGTGCATTTTTTGAAGGACGGTCAGAAAGTCCGCCTGATGAAAGCCGGTGAACGGTCATGAGCGTCGCGCGCGCCAGTCTGAAACGCCGCGCCGTCGTCCTGTTCCTCTGCACCCTGGTGGCGATCGCGGGCGTGGCGGCGTATTTCCGCATCGGCAAGCTGGAAGACCCTTCTTTCACGATCAAGACCGCCGTGGTCACCATCGTCTATCCGGGCTCCACGGCCTACGAGGTGGAACGCGAAGTGACCAGCCGCGTCGAGGACGCCGTGCAGGCCATGGGCGAGATCAAGCGCATCCGCTCGCGTTCCGTTCCCGGCATGGCGATCGTCTACGTGGACATCAAGGATAAATACGCGTCGAAAGACCTGCCGGAGATCTGGGACGTGCTGCGCCAGAAGCTGAACGACGTGCAGGTCTTCATGCCCGCCGGCAGCACGATCATGGTCGACAACGACTTCGGCGACGTTTACGGTCAGTATTACGCGCTCGTCGGAGACGGGTACACGATGAAGGAGCTGTGGGATTACGCCGATTTCCTCAAAAAGCAGCTCGTGCTCGTGCCCGGCGTGGCCAGCGTGAAGATCCTCGGCGAGCAGAAGGAAGCCGTTTACGTGGAGTTCTCGGCCACGCGCCTGTCGTCGCTGGGGCTGTCGCCGGGAGCCATCTTCAACGTGCTGAACCAGCAGAACACGCTTTCGGCTCTGGGCACGACGACGCTCGGCGACCGCTTTGTGCGCGTCTCGCCGACGGGCGCCATCATGTCGGTGGACGACATCGGCGATCTCGTCATCGGCGGCGTCGGCGGGCAGCTGATCCGCCTGCGCGAGGTGGCGACGGTGCGCCGCGATTTCGTCGATCCGCAGAGTTTCATGATGCGTTTCAACGGCCGTCCGGCGCTGGGCATCGGCATCGCCACGGTCACCGGCGGCAACGTCGTGACGATGGGCGAGGGCGTTTCGAGGCGCCTGCGCGAGCTGGAAGTGCACCGCCCGATCGGCATGGAGCTGAACGAGATCTACATGCAGTCCGACCAGGTGACGCGCTCGGTGCAGAATTTCATCGTCAACCTGATCGAGTCGCTGGCCATCGTCGTCGGCGTGCTGCTCGTGTTCATGGGCATGCGTACCGGGCTGATCATCGGCGCCGTGCTACTGCTCACCGTGGCGGGCACGTTCGCGATCATGAACGCCTGCGGCATCTTTTTGCAGATCGTCTCGCTGGCCTCGCTGATTATCGCGCTCGGCTCGCTGGTGGACAACGCCATCGTCGTTTCCGAGGGCATGCTCGTCGGCGTGGAGCGCGGCATGAACGCCGAAGACGCCGCCGATCAGGCCGTAGAAGGCTCCAAATGGGCCATGCTGGGCGGCACCTTCATCGCCGTGCTGGCCTTCGCCCCCATCGGCCTGTCGCAGGACAGCACGGGCGAGTTCTGCCGCTCGCTGCTGCAGGTCGTGGGCATCTCCATGATGTTGAGCTGGGGCGCGGCGCTGACCGTGACGCCCGTCTTCGGACAGCTCATGCTCAAGCCGTCGCCGCAGAAGGACGACCCTTACGACCGGCCGCTGTTCCGCGCCTACCGAGCCCTGCTCGAGAGCTGCCTGCGCCATCGTTTCATCTCCATGGCGCTGACGGCGGCGCTGTTCGCGCTCTCCTGCTGGGGTCTGGCGCGCCTTGACACGTCGTTCTTCCCGGACGCCAACACGGTCTACTACACCGTCGATCTGTGGAGCGACGAGGGCGCGTCGCTGGCGGCGCAGCGTTCCGCCGCCATGGATCTGGAGCGGTTTTTGCGCTCGCAGCCCAACGTGAAAAACGTCACCGGTTTCATCGGCGGCGGCAGTCTGCGCTTCATGCTCACCTATTCGCCGCCCGATCCCGACACAGCCTACGCGCAGTTGCTGGTGGAGATGAAAGATCCCGAAGACACCCGCGCCATGCTGCTGCGGACGCAGAAACGTCTCGACGAGGAAATGCCGCAGCTGACGGGCGTGTGCAAGCTCTTCTCCAAGGGCAGCGGCATGGCGCCGAAACTCGAAGCCCGCTTTTACGGCGAGGATCCGGCCGTACTGCGCGATTTGGGCGAACAGGCGCTGCGCATCGTCGAGGCCGATCCCAGCCACAATTTCGCGCGCATCGACTGGCGCCAGCCTGTGGAAGTGATCCATCCGCGCGTGCTCAAGGATCAGATGCAGAATCTCGGCCTGACGCGCCCGCAGCTCAATCAGGCTCTGCTCATCGCCACCACGGGGCTGCCGATCGGCGCGTTCCGCGACGGCGACAAAACGCTGGCGATCATGGCGGCCCTCGTGCCGGAGCAGCGCAACCAGATCGACCGGATCAAATCGCTACCCGTCTGGGCGCCGGCCGCGAACGCCACCGTGCCGCTGGGCACCGTGATCTCGTCCCTCGACGTGGATTACGAGGACAACATCGTCATGCGCCGCAACCGCAGCCGCGTGCTCACCGTGGCCAGCGAGGTCAAGCTGGGGCATAACGCCGACGCCATGCTGGAACGCGTGCGCGCCCCGATCGAGGCCATCGAGCTGCCCGTGGGTTACTCGCTGGAATGGGGCGGCGAGAAGGAACTTTCCGACGACGCCATCGGCGGCATGAAGGTGGCCTTTCTGCCCGCGCTGCTGATCATGTTCACGATCATGGTGTTCCTGTTCAACGGCTTCCGCCAGCCGCTGATCATCTTCGGCGTGCTGCCGCTGATCCTCATCGGCGTCGTCCCCGGACTGTGGCTGGCCGGCATGAACATGAGCTTTCTGGCCATCGTCGGCCTGCTCAGCCTTGTGGGGATGCTGGCCAAGAACTCGATCGTGCTGCTCGATCAGGTCAGCGCCGATTTCGCCGCCGGGCGCGACCGCTACGAAGCCATCGTCGTGGACGGCGTCGGACGCCTGCGCCCCGTCGCCATGTCGGCGCTCACTACCGTGCTCGGCATGGTCCCGCTGATCTGGGACCTGATGTTCGGCCCCATGGCCGTCACCATCATGGCCGGGCTCACCGTGAGCACCATCCTGACCCTGATCGTCATCCCCGTCCTCACCGCCGTCGTCTACAACGTCCCCTGCCCGCCGAGAAAACGCGACTGACCGAAAGCGTCCGCGCCGCGGCGGCCGGACTGAAAAATCGAACGCCGACGTTTGGTGCGGACGATAAGACGGCCGAAACGCGAAGGGAATTTTCCTTTCGCGTTTCGGCCGTCTTGTCTTCGAGCCTGCATCCTTCAAGAATCAGTGCAACATGTGGATGTTACTGGAACAGCACGACCTTGGCGTTTTTGTTGCTGACGCCTTCAGGATCAATCAGGTTGACCTTGGGGCCAGGGACGACCTTGTTGAGTTCCTTGAACACGCCCTGAAGTCCCTTGGCGATGTCCCAGCTCTTGTCACAGTAAGTTTGGACGAAGTCGCTGATAAGTTTTTTTGCTTCCTCGTCTTTACCTGCGTCGAACAATTTGATAGCCTGCTTTTCCATCATCTTGTTCTCGTTGAACATGCGGTTTTCGTAAGGCGTCCAGATAGCCTTGAGCACGTCGAAGTAGCAATCTTCGTTGGCGCGGGCCATGCGATCGAGCATATCGAAGCACCACCAGGGCGACTTGATGTCGTAGGTATTTTCGCCAATGGAAAGCTCTTCAGGAACTTTGGCGCAAAAGTAGAACGGACGATAACCGGAGCAGTCTGGCGAAGCCATGGCGGCCCAGATCAGAGTACGCATCGCTTCAGGAATCTCGGGATTCGTGCGCATCTGAACGACGGCGCTGCCGGCAATGCTGTTGCCGATCATATGCTCGCTGAGGGCGCGAGTGACCTTGGCCATGCCGAAACGCGATTCGAGGAACGAACCGGCCAGTTTGTTGTCTCTCATAACTTCCATGATGTCTGAGGGGACGATCTTACCCATTTTCTTGGCAAGCATGTCATAAGCACGGCGGCCTTTAGTCTCAAAATTGGGGCGAGGGTTGATCTGGCTGTAAACTTTGAAGAAGTTGAATTCGTCGCCAGCGGCATGCCAGCCCTTGTCGATGGCATGCTGGATCAGGTCCTCGCTGCACTCATCGTAAACAGCGCCGATGGAGCACATGTTGGTGAGGGCGAAAACACCTTCATTAGGATCGATCTTGCGGGCGATCCAGCGGCGGTCTGAGGTCTCAAGCACCCAGGCCTCATGAGGATCAACAATCAGGAAGGAATTCCAGTATACGTACAGGTCGGAAGCGCTGGGAGGATTAGCATTGCCTCCCTGACCGTATTTTTCGATCATGTCAATGATGACATGCATAGCTTCATAAGCGGTGGCGCCGCGCTCAACAGCAAGCCGGTTCAGGTCATGGCCATTCATACCCTCTTCCTCATGATGAACAGGGTCTTTGGTAAGGATCAATTCGTTTCCGCAACAGACGCCTTTTTCATTCATTTCGATCTCGCCACCCCAGCCCCAGTAGGGTTCAGCGCCAATCACGGAGTAAGTAACAGGAGCTTGGGGGATTTCGCAGTGGCTGACTTTGACGGTCTCGCCGACGGCATGATTGCCACCTTGATGGAACTTGAAGGTCATGCACTCTTCGTTGTTCCGATTGCTATTCTTGGCCCACATCATGTTGCCGTCAGCGCTACCCTTGGGGGTAACGACAACCATGTCACATGCTGCGGCCACACTAGCAACCAGAGAAACAATAGCCATAGCAACACTTAACTTTCTGAGTCCGTTACGCATAGAACATTCTCCTTTCATGAATTGAACAACGTTTAAAGCTTTTTACCTGAAGGCACCGAGTGCGTATTGCAGCGGTGCCTGTACTGCACCTGGTTTTTGCGAATTTATTGGTTGGGAAACAGCTTTTTTAGGTTCTTTGCGAGGAAGGCGGCCTTGGGCATAGTGATCAACGGAATGTTATTCTTTGCACAGGTATCAGTGAAATAACCATCCTCATTGCCAGCGTCATAAACGATGCAGGTGGCCGCGTATTTCATACTCGCTTCGATGAAAGGTTGCGAGGTGGTCCCGCGTCGGGCCTTGCCTCCAATGTGGACGCAAATGATGGGGATGCCGGCGGTGTGGGCGGCTTCGATCAGATCGTTGACGCGAGCCAGCTCGGACGTTTCGTCGATACCAGCGCTACCGAGGCCTTTCAGGCTGTGTCCGGGAACGACGACGAGAGTTTTAATGCCTTCGAGCTTGGCGGGCTTGGCTAGATTTTCTAAAATGGTCTTGATGTTGGCCTTTTCAAAGTGAAAATTTACGGTGGCCGCTTCGATGCTTTGACCGGCTGACGTGATGAGCACAGGTGCCTCAAAGGTATTCTGTGCAAGAGCGGAGCCTGTCATGAGCATTATGGTCAGAAGAACAAAAATGGCAACTTTCAGCGTTTTCACAATGATTCCTCCTTAACAATATCATTTTATTTCTCTGGTGCGTGAAGGAAGGCTCCCACACCTTTTTCCACAACTGCTCTGTACGACGGAATGCTCTCTGCTTCAATGGCGCGATCTGGATAAAGCTCATTAAAGGAATTGATAATTTCTTCAGCGCTCTTGATCTGACGCGCGACGCGCAACGACAATGGCCAACCATTTTCATCCATATCAACGAACAGGCGTCCCAGTTTGCCGGCTTTGATATAGTTTATATCCTGACCGGTTACGATCAAGTCGTTTGTCATTTTGCCATGGAAACGACCCTGTGACGGATTGGGAGTTTCCATCAGGAACGGCATGGTTGTGGGGGAGTAATCGCCAACTTCGCGATGAAAGAATCCATGAAGGTTGCCTGGAGAGGCCTCCATGGTGTACTGCAGATCTTCCATGGAGAGGTTGAATTCGGCTCCCAACGCCACTTTGTTGCTCTTCTCGGGATAGCAGATAGCGTTGATTAAGAAATATTCCAACGGCGCTTCGTGAAAGTCGGCGGCAAGATCAATTTTTTCCTTGCGCATCAGTTCCATATAAGCGTATGCGAGCTTTTCCGTATAGGTACCGTCTGGACGGCCGGGCCAGCAGCGGTTCAGATTGCGCGATTCTTCGCCAGCCATGCTCTGCAACGACTGGTGATGTACAAAAATATCGGGGTCTGGCCACTGGTAGATGGGGTTGGTGTAGCGCGAACCGAACTTGAACCAGCGTTTGCCGTTCGGTGTATCAACGTAATAGCGGTCGAGGAAACCTTCCAGTGGCGTCGTATGTGTCAGACCGCTGGGATTGGCGCGTGGCACGATAAAAACGCGCCCTTTTTTCACGCGAAGATTTTCAATCATCACAATTGCGGCGACGTGACCTGAAGGCTCGTCGTTATGTGTGCCGCCGAGGATTAGCATAGAAGCGCCGGGCATGCCGCTGTCGAACACATAAACCTCACCGTCGGCTGTCGTCCCTCGGACGTCGTCGAAATATTCGCTGAGACGGGCGATACGAGTCAGAGCAGCGCTGGGATAAATAGGGAACTGTTGTCGCGATTCAATGAAGACCTTCCGACTGCCGACGAACAGTCCGCCAAGAATGGCAAATGCGCAGAGCGATTTGATGAGATTGTCGGAGGAAAAGATTCTTTTATCCATGGTCTCCGCCACCTATTTGATGTTGAACAGGCGCAGCAACAATGGCAATAGAATGATGACACCGAGAATTTTTTTCGTCATCGAATTATGCCTGAAGATATTAACGGCGAACAGCATAGCTATCAGGATGAAAATGAGACGGTAGCACCATGTGATTCCATTATAAATGCCCATTTTCAAACCACCACCTATACGAATACACGAGCAATCGTGTTGGAAAAAATCACGAAAAGCAGCGAGAACAGAGCGATCATGATGATATACGGCATCATGGAATGCAAGATCTTGCCGTAATCATTGACCCCCAGCACTTCACCGGCGACCTTGCTTACGATGGCTGTGGGCGGAATAAGCTGGCTCAAAGCACACAGTACCGAGCAGCCGGCCGTAACCACGATCGTGTTATGTCCCAGCAGAGCCAGAACCAACGGCAGTCCAAACAGCGCTGCACCGCCTAGCATGGAAACCGCACCGCCCAACAACGGCAGCGCAACCAGCAGAACCAGATAAATACCAACTGGCGGCAGGCTCATACAAGAGGTGATGATGTCACCTTTGATGCCGGTCAACGTTGCGATCTGCACCAGAACACCGACGCTAAGGAGCAGTGCCGCTGTGTCGAGCACGGGATTGTCGATCGATCTGAGCAACACCGTCCCCATGCCTTTGACATGTCCTGTCAGTAACACACATAACATGGCTGTTGTGAACGCCAACGGTGTGCCAAGGTCGGGAACCTGTCTGGGGAATGCACGGGGCAGGCCAATTAGCAGAAGGAGTACAAAGATGGGGAGGTATACAACAGGTTTTAGAACACTAGAGAGCGGATTGTTCGTCAACTTATGATTCTCAGATGTTTTAAAACGGCGTGCTATCTTAGTCCCCATACACAATACGATCATGATTCCCAATGGAATTGTAATTGCTGGCAGAACGAGTCCAAACCCTTCATAAGGCATGTTAATCGCACAGGCAATGATCATAACAGGGATATTGAGCGGCCCGGTAACGCTGCCCAGCATGGCGCCGAGAGATATAAAAGCCACCGCTTTTTCAGGAACGAAGCCCATTTCTATCAGCAATGGATAGGCCAGCCCGCCAATGATCAACACGGCTGGAACTCCTAAACCGGTAAACATACCAGGTATATAGAGCAGCGCCATGACAGTAAACAGGAAAAACGACGGATGACGGTCCATCATACGGGCCAAGCGCTGCATCAACAGGTCAATTGCGCCACTAGCTTCATAAACGCGGAGGAACATTACACCTGTCAGGATGACCACGACAATATTCAAATAACCAAACTCACCTTCGATTAACTGCCGATACGGCACTCCGTATCCCGTTGCCAGCGAAAGTACAACGCTGACCAAGAGCAGATAGAAGGCAACTGGCATATGGATTTTTCTTAAAAAGTTCACTGATGTCACCTCATTGTTCTGTGCTTAGGTGGACGTGTTTTAACATCATTCTGACGATGCGCATCAGCCGTTCCGCCGCGCCGGACAGCAATTCCGGGGCGCGGGCGATCGACTCGTCGAGCGTCATTGGGCCTGTCGCCGCCGGCATGATCACGTCGATGCCGTGGTCGTATACTTTTTCTGCGCCCGGTTTCATGGCGCCGACGACGGCCGCCACGGGGATCCGCCCGTGACGTTTGGCTCTCCGGGCCACGCCGACGGGCACTTTGCCGTATGCTGACTGCCCGTCGATGCTGCCTTCGCCGGTGATCACCAGATCGCAGCCGCTCATGTGCGCGTCAAAATGGATCAGGTCGAGCACGGTGTCGATACCCGGCTGGATCCGGGCGCCGCAGAACAGGACCAGCGCCGCTCCCAGTCCGCCGGCCGCGCCGCAGCCGGGAACGTCCAGTACGTCGCGCCCCAGGTCGCGCCGCGCGGTCTGCGCGAAACGATACAGCGCCGCGTCAAGCCGCGCGATCATCTCGGGCGTCGCGCCCTTTTGCGGCCCGTAGACCGTCGACGCGCCGTCCGGTCCGCAGAGCGGGTTTCTCACGTCGCAGGCCGCCGTGAAGCGGCATCCCGCCAGCCGCGCATCGAGGCGCGACGCGTCGATGCGGTCCAGCCGCTCCAGCCCGGCGCCGCCGGGGCCGAGTTCGCGCCCCGCGGCGTCGGAAAACGAAACGCCCAAGGCTTGCGCCATGCCCATGCCCGCGTCGTTCGTCGCCGAGCCGCCGAGGCCGATCAGAAATTTCCGGCAGCCCTCGTCCAGCGCCGCCCGGATCAGTTCTCCCGTGCCGCGGCTTGTGGCGAGCAGCGGATCCAGCCTTTGACGCGGTACCAGCGGCAGCCCCGAAGCCGCCGCCGTCTCGATGACGGCCGTCCCGTCGGGCAGGATCGCAAACTCGGCTGCGGCCGGTTCGCCCAAGGGGCCTGTAACGTTCGCCGTTTTCTTCGCGCCGCCCAGCGCCGACAGCAGCGCGGCGGCCGTGCCCTCGCCGCCGTCGGCCGCGGGCAGACGCACGACCTCGGCTTGCGGAAAAACGGTCGCGATCCCTTGCGCGAACGCGCGCGAAGCTGCCGCAGCCGTGCAGCATCCCTTGAATGAATCCGGCGCCACCACAATCTTCACGCTGATCGTCTCCTTCAAGCCGGGGTATTCGAATTCCGTAAAACGATTATAAAAAAGTCGTACGCCATTGCCATGTCTTGTAAAATAAAATTTTATGTATAATACTGTTATGAAAAACATCCCGTTCTTGTGCAGGCGTTTTTTCAAGACGCGTTTTCGCGTCCCGACGCGCGTCCTGGAGGACGCGGGGGGCGCGCGCCTCGCAAACGGAGGAGGACTCTGTAAGATGAACATCTCTCGCGACAGCGCCATGCGCATCGTCACCGAAATGAGTTCCATCATCGGACACGACGTCAACATGATGGACGAGCAAGGCATCATCATCGCCAGCACCGATCCGGAACGGCTCGGCACGTTCCACGGCGGCGCGCGCGAACTGCTTCGGCAGGGGCTCGGCGAGCTCGTCGTGAGCGGCGACGGCGAATATCCGGGCGCCCGCAGGGGCATCAACCTGCCCGTCTGCTTCGAAGGCGCGACGGTGGGCGTGATCGGCATCACCGGCAAAGGGAACGAGGTGCAGCAATACAGCCAGATCATCAAGAAGATGACCGAGATCCTGCTGCTGGATTCCTGGGGCGAGCGTCAGAAGCAGCTTCGCGCCGCCATGTGGAGCCAGTTCATGGAGGAATGGCTTTTCTCGTCCGCAGAGTTGGTCGGCGAGCGTTTCGTCGAGCGCGGGCTCGAGCTCGGCATCGACATCCGCAAGCCGTTTCAGATTTTTGTCGTCGCGCTGGAGCAGCGCGGCGCGGCGGAAGAGCAGGAGCGCCTCGGTCGCGTCGAGGAGGCGGTCCGGCAGGTCGTGCGGGAGGCGACGGGAGGTTTTTACTACAAACTGCCTTTCCGTTATGTCTGTTTCGTATCTCCCGTCGACGAGGAGCGGCTGCGCGAGATGGCCGGCCGCGTCTATGAAAACGTGGAGCGCTGCGGTTTTCGCTCTTTCATCGGCATCGACGCCGAGCCTGTCGACTGCCGGCACGTGCGCGGCGCTTACGATCGCGCCGGCAAGGCGCTTCGGGCCGCGGTGCAGAATGGGGAGCGCTGCGCCTTTTATAACGGCGTCGATATCGAATTTATCGCCGGCGAAATGCCCCTCAAAGCGCGCCGGGATTTCATCGCGCGCCTTTTTCGCGGGTGTTCCGAGCGCGACTGCGGCGAAATCATGGATTTCCTGCCCGTCTATTTTCGCTGCAACGGTTCGATTCAGGCCGCTGCGAAAGAGCTTTGTCTGCACAAGAATACCGTGCAGTACAAGCTGCGCCGCATCCACAGACTGACCCGTCTCGATCCGCGCAGCCTGAAAAATGCGGCGATCTTCGAGGTCGCCCTCGCCATTCTCAAGACGCTGAGATCCGACGCGGCGGCCGGCGCGCTGCATTTATAAAGCGGGCGGTCGAAACGCCGAGAGAAAACGGGGCATGAAAAAGTTCCGCGGCACACCGACCCAACGGTGTGCCGCGGAACTTTTTCATGCCCCGTTGGGCGTCGTCGGGAAGACGCGGGTCTGCATCAGGTCGATGACGTGGTACAGAAGTTCTCCGGTCTCGTCCTGCAGCGCCGGGCGCAGGTCCACGCGGTAACGGCGCTGCAGGTCCAGCAGGCGGGCGCGGAGGCATTCGGCGTGCCGGCGTTCGCGTTCGCCGCCGAGAGTATCGAAGGTGAGCTGGCGCGCGTACGTTTCGCTGAGGTTCTGGAGGCCGACGCCGATCAGGCGCACGGCGCTCTTCTCGATCCCGGCGAGCAGGGCCGAGGCCGCCTGATAGATCTCGTAGGGATGGTCGACGCTTTCGCCGCTGCGGGAGCGTGTGACGGTCTTCATGTTCCAGTAGGTCGCCTTGATCGTGACGGTGCGCCCGTTGAGGCCGAGCGCGCGCAGCCTGCCGCCCAGGTCGAACGACAGCAGCAGGAGCACGTCGCGCAGGTAGCCGAAATGCGAGGTGTCTTTCTGGAACGTGACTTCGCGGCTGACGGACTTGGCGTCGGCGGTGTCGGCGGGAGTGACGGGGCGGTCGTCGATGCCGAGGGACAGTTCGGCGAGGTGCCGTCCGGTTTTGTCTCCGAGCAGGGCGGCGAGCCGTTCGCGGTTGTTCTGGACGTCGCGCACGGTGTGGATGCCGGCGTGGTAGAGTTTTTCCGCGGTCCTGGCGCCGACGCCGTAGAGCACGGTGATGTCGCGGTCGACGATGAGGTCGATGAAATCCTGCGGCGTGAGGATCTCGAAGTAGCCGTCGGGCTTCTTTTCCTCGCTGGCGAGCTTGGCGGACGTTTTCGAGTAGCCGATGCCGACGGAGCAGGTCAGGCCGGTTTCGGCCCTCGTGCGCTCCTTGATGAGGCGGGCGACGCGCCGGGCGCCGCCGAACCGGCGCGCGGAACGGGTGACGTCGAGATAGCCTTCGTCGAGCGCCACGTATTCGGCGGCGTCGGCGTAAGAACTCCAGATGGCGTGCAGCCGGGCCGAAGCCCGGCGGTACTTTTCCCGGTTGGGGTGCATGAAGATCCCCCGCGGGCAGCGCCGGTACGCTTCCTTGATGTTCATGGCCGAACGCACGCCGAACCGGCGCGCTTCGTAGCTGCACGTGGCGACGACGCCGCGCTCGTCGGGCAGCGCGCCGATGATCAGCGGCCGGCCTTTCAGGGCCGGGTTGTCGCGGATCTCGACTGCGGCGTAGAACGCGTCCATGTCGACGTGGATGACGGTCCTTTGTATGGGCGTCTTTACGGCCGCTTGTGTCATGGTCCCCCTCCTTTTTCCCCGCGCTATTCGTACGCGACGCCTGACGGTCCTTTACGGAAACAGCGTCAGCTGTTCGCCGCGGCCCCATTGATGCCGCGACATGTCGATGCGGCCGTCGGCGAGGAACGTGACGCCTTCCGCTTCCAGCATACTGCGCTGCCGCTCCCGCCCGCCGAAGGCGAAGTCGGGCGCCAGCGTTCCCGTCTTGTTCACGACTCTGTGGCAGGGGAGATCCTGTTCCGCTCTGACGCGGGACATCACGTGTCCCGCCTCGCGGGCGGCGCCGGGCATTCCCGCCATTTCCGCGACCTGACCGTAGGTGGCGACTTTCCCTCTGGGAATGGCCGCCACGATCTTATGGACGGCCCGTTCAAAGGCCGGCGTGACGGGGATCTCGCCCGCAAATTTTTCGTTTCTCATCGGTTCGCCTCCTGTTTGATCGTCTGCGCAAAACGGCGCCTGCGCGGTCGAAAATCAATTTGTCATCAACAAAGTTATTTAGACACTATGAGTATCTCATTCGCGCCTGACAAAGTCAATACGGCCGGTTTCTTCCCGCGGGACGGAGATGCGCCGCGCGCAGTTCGTACGGCTGCCGCGTCGCCGAAAGCGAATCCGGCAAAGAAACAAGAGAAATTAACGATGATATTGATTTTTTTGCGCCTAAAACGTATAATAAACGCGTGAGCGAAGTTAAAAAAACGGGAAGATGGTTCCCGTTTTTTGCCGCAGGAGGCATCCGGCCTCAGGCGATTTTACGAAAGGTTGTGGTGTTCGAATGTCCGAAAACGCAGCGCCCCGCAGTTCGGCTTTATGGAAGTTCGTCGTTTTCAGTTTGTTCGGCCTGTTCATGTTTTTCTTCAAACTCGAGTGGCTGAGCCCGAACCTGAAGAGCGTGCCGGTCGATTTCATCGTCAGCTCGCTGCAGAGCCGCGCGATGCCGGCCGTGAAGATCTTTATCCTCGCGGTCATGTACGTCGGCGCGGCGATGCCCTTTATCAAAGGCACGTGGAACAAAAACGGCATGGACATTTTCATGTCGATAGCCAAAATCTGCGGCGCCGTGATCGGCACGATCATGTACTTCGGCCTGTGGCGGAGCAACGCCTGGCTGTGGCGCGGCGACATCGGCCCGTTCCTGTTCGACAAGCTGGCGATCCCGGTCGGGCTGGTGATCCCCATCGGTTCGGTGTTCCTCGCCTTTTTGGCCAGCTACGGCCTGATGGAGTTCATCGGCGTGCTGGTCGACTGCGTCATGCGTCCGCTGTTCCGCACGCCGGGGCGTTCGGCCATCGACGCGGTGGCCTCGTTCGTGGGCAGCTATTCCATCGCCCTGATCATCACCAACGGCGTGTACCGATCCAACCGCTACACGGCCCGCGAGGCGGCCGTCATCGCCACGGGATTCTCGACGGTCTCGATGACGTTCCTGCTGGTCGTGGCGCGCACGCTGGGGCTGATGGATCACTGGACGCCGTATTTCTTCGTGGCCATGCTGGTGACGTTTATCGTCACGGCGATCACGGCGCGTCTCTGGCCGCTGTGCTCGATCCCCGACACGTATTTCGACGGCGCGGCGGCGCCCGAGCCTCGCCTCGAGGGCGGCCGCCTCGAACGCGCCTGGCAGATCGGCATCCGCACGGCCGCCGCCCAGCCCAACGTGTTCAAACTTTGCGGCGACAATCTGTGGGCCGGTTTGAAAATGGCTTTCGCCGTGATCCCCGCGATCACTTCGGTGGGGCTGCTGGGGCTCTGGCTGGCGGAATTCACGCCGGTGTTCGACTGGTTCGGCTACGTCTTCTACCCGTTCTTCAAGGTCTTCGGCGTGGCGCAGCCCGTGCTCGGCGGCAAGGCGGCGGCGATCTGCCTGCCGGAGATGTTCCTGCCCGCGATCCTGATCAAGGGCTCCGGCACGATGCTGCTCAAGTTCGTCATCGCCGTGGTCAGCATCTCCGAGATCCTGTTCTTCTCGGCCAGCATCCCCTGCATCATGGGCACCGACATCCCGCTGAAGATCCGCGATATCCTTGTGATCTGGTTCGAGCGCGTCGTGCTCTCGATCCTGATCACGGTCCCCATCGGCATGTGGATGGGCTTCAGCGACGCGGTGCAGGCGGCCGCGAAATAGCGCGAAAAAAGGACGACGCCGCAAAAGGCGCGCAGATCCAAAAAGCACAAGGGGACCGCGGCGCGCGGCTCCCTTTTTTTGTTTGGCGTCCGCGGGCAAAATTTTGACCGACGCTGTTCAATGAGATAAAATGAACCCGGAATAACGGCGGTGGCGGGAAAAAAACGAGGCCCCGCCGCTGCCGCGAAGTGGGAACGGACGAAAAGACTGAGTGAAACGAGGCTCTCTGAATGACGAAAAATGCAATGAAAAGGTGGCCGCTCCTGATCCTGGCCGTGTTTTTGTGGAGCGCGGCCGCGTGGGGCGCACCCTCGCCCGCGAGCGGGGATAAAACTCCGGTGGCCCTCGGCGATCAGTCGCCCGAAGCCGGCGAACCGGCGACTTTCAACGAAGGCATCCAGGCGTGGAGCTCCAAGGATTACGAGCTGGCCTACCGCATTTTTCAGGCCAACGCCGAAAAGGGATCGCCCCAGGCCATGACGGCTCTCGGCTATATGTACACGATGGGCAGCGGCGTCGCCGAAGATTTCGCGGTCGGCATGCGCTGGTACCGTATGGCCGCCGCCGCCGGCGAACCGTACGCCATGTACGCCCTCTACGAACTCATGCACGCGCATCCGGAGCGCGAGGCCCATCCCGGCGAGGCCATGGAAATGCTCGAGGCCGCCATCGAGAAGAACATTCCCATGGCCTGTCAGGAATATTATCAGGTGCTTCTTCAGGAAGGGAAGGGCGGAGACGCGCTCGAATACGTGAAAAAATGCGCCGAAGGCGAACAGCTCTGGGCCATGACCGTTTACGGCGCGGCGCTGGGCGAACGCGGATCCGCCGCGGAAGCGGCCGCCGGTCTGGAACTGCTGAAAAAAGCCGCGGCCAAGGGCGATGCGGCCGCCTATTACGTGGCCGCCGACATGGAAAAAAAACGCGGCCGCGTGGATGAAGCCAAAAGACTGCACGGGCTGGCGGCCAAGGCGGATTACGCCCCCTCCATGTACGAGCTGGGACGCCTCGCTCTGGACGAAGGCAAAGGCGCCGAAGCTTCCGAACTGCTGCTGAAGGCGGGCAAAAACGGCTCGTGGGGCGCCTACGTCCTGTTGGGACGCATGAGCGAAAAAGGCAAGACCGTGAAAAAGGATCCGGCGGCCGCAGCGCGCTACTACAAAATGGCCGCCGATGCCGGCGATCCCGCCGGATGCAACGAGCTGGGGCGCTTGACCGAAAAGGGGAACGGCATCGCGCAGTCTTATACGGACGCTTACCGTCTTTACGCGCTCGGCGCCGAAGGCGGCAACGGCGAAGCCCTGTACAATCTGGGACGCATGGAGATCTACGGCCTCGGCACCGAGAAGAACGAACAGGCCGGTTTGGCCAAGCTGAAAAGAGCGGCCGAAATGGGCGAATCGGAAGCGATGACCGCCCTGGCAACGTTTTACATGGAGGGCAAGATCGTCGCCGCCAACCGCGGCGAAGCCCTGCGCCTTTACCGCGAAGCCGCCGAACACGGCAATCCGCGCGCGCAGTTCATCATGGGGGAGCAGCTCAAATCCGACACCGACCGGGAAAAAATGGAGCAGGCTCTGAAATATTACGAGAGAGCCGCCGAGAGCGGCTCCGCCGACGCCCAGTTCGCGCTGGCCCAATGCTACTCCGACGATCGCTGGCACGCGCCCGATCTGGTCCGCGCCGTCAAGTGGTACAACGCCGCCGCCGAACAGGGGCATCCCGCGGCGATGTGCGCCATGGGCCTGTTCCGTCTCGACGCGGCCGAAAAGGACAGCGAGATCCGCGCCGCCGCGGCAATGATCGACCGGGCGGCGGAAGCCGGCTACGTCCCCGCCGAGTATACGCTGGGACTGCTGTACGAGCAGGGACAGCTGGGAGAGCGCGACATCCGCAGCGCCGTCATCCATTACCGGCGCGCCGCCGAACGCGGCGACGCCAACGCGCAGATCCGTCTGGCCGGCATCATGAAGCGCGGCGACTACGGTTATTCGGTCAATCTGCAGGAGTCGTTCCGCTGGTACCTCGCCGCCGCCCGGCAGGGCAGCGAACTGGCGCAGTGCAACGTGGCCGCCATGTACGCCGCCGGTTCGGGCGTGGACAAGGACGAACGCGAGGCTTTCCGCTGGTACACGGCTGCCGCCGAAGGCGGCAGCGCGCAGGCGCAGTACAACCTCGGCCTGATGCGGCTGCGTGGCATCGGCACCTGGAAAGATGCCGACGAGGCGCTCAAATGGCTGGAAGAATCCGCCAAATTGGGTTACGCCCCCGCTCAGAACCTGCTGGGCACGCTTTATTCCGAAGGCGTTGTGGTGAAGCGTTCCTTCGACGTGGCGCAGCGCTGGCTGCAGGCCGCCGCCGAGAGCGGCTCCGCCGCTGCGCAGTTCAATCTCGGGCTGCTCTACAGCTACAGCCCCGAGGGCGAACCCTCCGCGGCCATCAGCTGGTTCGAACAGGCGGCCAATCAGGGGCACGCGCTTGCCGCCTGGTACCTCGGCAGCGCTTATGAAGAAGGACGCGGCGTCGAAGCCGATTTTGCCAAAGCGCGCCAATATTACCAGCTTGCCCGCGACGCCGGCAGCAAACGCGCGGTCGAAGCCCTGCAGCGCCTCGACCGGAAGGAAAAAGAATCCCGCCTCGACGCCCTGCGCGGGACCGTCCCGCAGCGGTGAGGGCGGCTCGCGCGGACGAGCGGGATACGGCGAGATGAAAAAATCGGCCGGGATCGTTGGGGATCCCGGCCGATTTGTGTTGGCGAAGATTTTTGATTATTCGAGCGTCCGCTGCGCCGCTTCGATCACGTGCTTGGCGAGCACGGTGGTGGTGACGGAGCCGACGCCGCCGGGCACGGGCGTGGAGGCGCGGGCCTTCTGCGCCGCTTCGGGGGCGACGTCGCCGCAGAGCTTGCCCTCGGCGTTCACGTTGATGCCCACGTCGATCAGCACCTGATCGGGAGTGACGAACGCCTCGCCGACGGCTCCCGCGTGCCCCACGGCGGCCAGCAGCACGTCGGCGCCGCGGGCGACGGCGGCGGCGTCGCGGGTCTTGGTGTGGCAGATGGTCACGGTGGCGTTCTGCGCCAGCAGCATCATCGCCAGCGGGCGGCCGACGACGAGGCTGCGCCCGAAGACGACGGCGTTCGCGCCTTTCAGTTCGATCCGGTAATGCCTGAGGATCTCCATGCAGGCGGATGGCGTGCAGGGAGGAAAGCCCACGGCCTTGCCGGAATAAACGCCAGCCTGCGACGCGGCGGTGATGCCGTCCACGTCCTTTTCGGGGGCCAGCGCCGCGCGCACGACCGCTTCGTCGATGTGCTTCGGCAGCGGCATGAAGATCAGGCAGCCGTGGATCGAAGCGTCGGCGTTGATTTTGGCGATGACTTCCAGCAGTTCGTCCTGCGAAGCTTCGGCGGGCAGCGCGAACTGTTTCACTTCCAGTCCCACGGTCGCGGCGCGCTTGGTCGCTCCTCGCTCGTAGGCGAGGTCGTCGCCGCGTTCGCCCATGCGCACGATGGCGAGGCAGGGGGAAACGCCGCGGTCTTTGAGCTTCTGCACGTCGTTTTTGAGCTGCGCGGTGAGGGCGGCGGCCACGGCCTTGCCGTCCAGGATCTGAGCCATAAAAATCACATGCCTTTCCTGATTGAAATCGGAGAACGAAAGCAGCCGCGGAGAAGCGGCGGAGCGGCGAAACGGAAAACAGGACAACGGGATTTCCAGAACGCTCTGCGAAAGGATTTGAAGGATTTCGCAAATATCCTGCTTCGCTGAAGGGGCGTTCAAAAAACGTCCTCTGCTTTTTTGCGCTTCACCCTGTCTGCCCTCCACTTCTTCGTTCCTCCGTGGTTGCCGTTGTTTTTGAGACAGGCGCGTCAGGCGCGCAGGGAATTCATGACGGTTTCGTAGATTTTGTCGGCGCGGCCGCGGCTGCCGGCCAGCATCTTTTCGGCGCGGGCGTCGATGGCGGCGGCGTTGGCGCGGTCTTTCATGGCTTTGGTGTTGATGAACACGTTCAGCGCCGCGCCTTCGAGCGCCGCGCGGCACAGGGCCGCGCCCACGCCGGCGTCGCTGACGGCCAGGCGCGAACCCTTTTCGGCGAAGACGGCCATCAGGCCGATGGCTTCGCAGCATTTCTCCATGATCCGCAGCGGCACGCCGCAGGCGGCGCCCAGCGCCGCTTCCATGACGCGGTCTTTCTCCGCCCGCTGTTCTTCCGTGTCTTTGGGCAGGCCGTAAGCGGCGGCCAGCGGCGCGAAGACCTCGGCGTCCTGTTCCACCAACGCCAGCAGGTCGGCCTGCAGTGCGTCGCATTTGGCCTGCAGGCTTTTGATCTCCTCCTCGACGGCGGCGTACTTCTTCTTGCCGACGGTGAGGCTGCCCACCATGTTGCCCAGCGCGGTTCCGATCGCGCCGCAGAGCGCGGACGCGCCGCCGCCGCCGGGCACGGGCGCTTTGGTGGCGAGGACGGCGACGAAATCGGAGCAGGATTTTTCGGTCATCTTCATGGGACGAGTTCTCCTTTTTTTCGCGGTCATTCGAATTTGAAAAGGAACATATAATTTGACGTCAGGTATCGACTGGCTCGGCGCGATGGATTTCCACGTGGAACATTTTCGTGCCGGCGCGGCGCGTTTGAAAAAAGGCGGACTGTTTCACGCAGTCCGCCCGATTTTTTTAGAACAGCCCCGAGATCTTGCCGTCGGAATCGACGTCGATGCGCTCGGCGGCGGGGATCTTGGGCAGCCCGGGCATGGTCATGATCTCGCCCGTCAGCGCCACGATGAAGCCCGCGCCGGCGCTGACCTTGAGGTTGCGCACGGTGACTTCGAAACCGCGGGGCGCGCCCAGCAGCGTGGGATCGTCGGAGAAGCTATACTGCGTCTTGGCCATGCAGATGGGCAGATTACCGAAGCCCAGTTCTTCCAGCTGCTTCATCTGCTTGCAGGCGTTAGCCGTAAGGACGACGCCGTCGCCGCGGTAGATCTTTTTGACGATGGCGTCGAGCTTCTGCTCGATGGTCATGTCGAGGTCGTAGGCGTAGCTAAAGTCGTTGGGCAGCTCGCAGAGGCGCACCACTTCCCTGGCCAGCTCCACGCCGCCGTCGCCGCCCTTGCCCCAGACTTCCGACAGGGCCACGTTGACGCCCAGCTCGCGGCATTTGTCGGCGATGAGTTTCAGCTCGGCCTCGCTGTCGGTGGGGAAACGGTTGATCGCCACCACGGCGGGCAGCTTGTAGACCTTGGTGATGTTCTCCACGTGCTGCAGCAGGTTGGGCAGCCCCTTTTCGAGCGCGGCCAGATTCTCGTCGTTCAGCTCGGCCTTGGCGACGCCGCCGTGATGCTTGAGCGCGCGCACCGTGGCGACGACCACCACGGCCGAGGGCTTGAGCCCGGCGAAGCGGCACTTGATGTCGAGGAACTTTTCCGCGCCCAGGTCGGCGCCGAATCCGGCCTCCGTGATCGCGTAGTCGCCCATCTTCAGCGCCAGGCGCGTGGCCATGACGGAATTGCAGCCGTGAGCGATGTTGGCGAACGGGCCGCCGTGGATGAAGGCGGGCGTGTGCTCCAGCGTCTGCACCAGATTGGGCTTGAGCGCTTCCACCAGCAGCGCCGCCATGGCGCCCTGAGCGTGCAGGTCGCCGGCCGTGACGGGCTTGCCGCTGCGGCTGTAGGCGACGATGATGCGCGCCAGGCGGGATTTGAGGTCGTCGATGCCGGACGCGAGGCAGAAAACCGCCATGACCTCGGAAGCGACGGTGATGTCGAAGCCGTCCTCGCGCGGCACGCCGTTGGCTTTGCCGCCAAGGCCGCAGACGATGCTGCGCAGCTGGCGGTCGTTCATGTCGACGCAGCGCCGCCAGATGATGCGGCGCGTGTCGACGTCGAGAGAATTGCCCTGCTGGATGTGGTTGTCGAGCATGGCGGCCAGAAGGTTGTTGGCCGCGCCGATGGCGTGAAAATCGCCCGTGAAGTGCAGATTGATGTCTTCCATGGGCACGACCTGGGCGTAGCCGCCGCCGGCCGCGCCGCCCTTGACGCCGAAGACGGGCCCGAGCGAAGGCTCGCGCAGCGCCACCATCACGTTCTTGCCGATCTTGCGCAGGCCGTCGGCCAGGCCGACCGTGGTCGTCGTCTTGCCTTCGCCGGCGGGCGTCGGCGTGATAGCCGTGACCAGCACCAGTTTGCCATCGGGGCGCGGGCAGTCTTTCAGCAGATTGACGTAATCGATCTTGGCTTTGGCGCGGCCATAGAACTCCAGATACTTCCCGTCGATCCCCGCGCCGCGGGCGACTTCCTCGATCGGAAGCATAGGCGTTGACTGCGCGATCTCGATATCGGACGTGTAGGACATGTGAACCCCAACCCTTCTGAATGAATTTTACGGCCGTCTGATCGTGCGACGCCGTAATTATGTTTCTTTACCGCTCGTAAAGCTTCAAGCCGAAACGCGGGGCGCTTACAGTATCTTGGCGAGACGCCGGTGGTAAAAGCCGAGCCAGTTTTCTTCGGCGTAACGGCCGCTTGCCTCCGGCTCGTGCGCTTCGATGGCGTCGATGATGGCGTTGTGCTCGCGTACGGACGCCATCTTGTCGGGGCCTCTCTCAAAATACAGATTTTCGCAGCGGTTGGCGTGAAGCGTCAACGTGTATATTATATCAGAGATGTAAGCGTTGTCAGCCATCTCCAAAAGATATCCGTGGAATTGATTGTCGAAGGTGGCAAGTTTCTGATTTTCTCCCGCTTCGATAGCTTTCTGAAAAACGGCGTTCAATTCACGCAGTTTTTGTATGTCGCCGTTTTTCTGCTTCTGGCAGGCGAGCCGCGCCGCGCAGCCTGAAAGCAGCGCCAGCGCTTCGTAGATCGTGAACGTGTTGTTTTCGTCGAGCGGGGAGACGTGCGTCCCCTTCGACGGCTCGACATACACCAGTCCCTGCTCCGACAAACGCTGTAGCGCTTCGCGCACCGGCGTGCGGCTGACGTCGAAATACTCGGCGATTTCCTGATCGCTGATGCGTTCCCCGGGCTTCATGGTGCCGTTGACGATCCAGCTTTGGAGGGTCCTGTAGATTTTCTCTTTGGCGCTCTCGCGTATGAATTTTTGTTTTCTCTGAGGAATAGGCATTGTTTTTTCCCTGGCTGTCGTTGAATTTTGTGCTGTACCGCTCGCCCTGATCCCGCGGCGCGCTTTTTGCCGCTTCGTAGAGGATTTATATACGATATGCAACAGAAACAAGTATAACATTTTTACGGACAAGATACACAAAATACCTTTGTAAAATCACAGGGCAAAAAATAAAAGTTCGTAATGTTTGGGAGAAACGTTTCTTCAAATAAAAACGGCGGGACGCGGAGCGGAGGCTTTCGGCCTTTTCCATCCGCGGCCCGCCGTTTCGGGCGGAGCGATTAATTCAGTCCCGTCGCGACGTTGAATTCTTCGATGAGTTTGTCGATCTTCGGAGCCATGGTACGGATCTCGCCCCAGTAATTGTCGGCGTCGTACCACTGGCTATGCAGTTCTTCGCTGGTTTTGCCCTGCTGCTCGATCCATGTGTAGTACTTCAGGTTATGGACGCGCAGGCGTTCGGGATAGGTGAGCTCCAGCGCATTATCGCTTTTTTGCCCGTGCAGGCGGCTCGCGAAGTCGACTTCGGCGTTAACGGCGCCGTACGCCCCGAATTCCGCTTCGAGTTCCTGCAGGCGCGAGCCGTACATTTCCATCGAGTCGGTAAGAATGGTGAAAACGACGTCGTGCTCGTCCATTTCGTAGTACTTGGCGGCCTTGATCGCGCTCAGCAAATTAGCGACGCCGGAAATGCCCAGCAGATCCAACTGTTCCGTAAGGGCCGCGGGCACTCCCGCGCGGCGGAGGAATTCGCGACCGGCAGGTTCGTTGAACAGGCGGATCAGTGCCATGCAGTCGTTATCGTCGATGGCGGTGACCATGTCCGTGTTGCGCACGTTGTGTACCCAGGGCACGTGTTTGTCGCCGATGCCTTCGATGCGGTGTGCCCCCCAGCCGTTGCGCAGCAAGGTGGGGCATTGCAGCGCTTCGCTGGCGACGATCTTCATGCCGGGCCAGATCTGTTTCAGATAGTCGCCGCTGGCGATCGTCCCGGCGGAGCCGGTCGTGTAAACGGCCGCGGCGAGGCGGTCGCCCGGGCGCATGCAGCCTTTCGCCACTTCTTCGAGCGCGCCGCCCGTAACTTCGTAATGCCACAGATAATTGCCGAACTCCTCGAACTGGTTGAAGATCACCACGTCGTCGCGGGTCGAGCGCAGTTCATGGACTTTGTCGTAAATTTCTTTGACGTTGCTCTCCGTGCCGGGCGTGGCGATGATCTCGCCGGCTACGGTGCGGAGCCAGTCGAAGCGTTCCTTGCTCATGCCTTCGGGGAGGATGGCGATGGAGCGGCAGCCGAGCAGCTGGGAGTTGTACGCACCGCCGCGGCAATAGTTGCCCGTCGAAGGCCAGACGGCCCAATCGCGGGTTGGATCGAACTGTCCCGTGACAAGACGGGGTACAAGGCAGCCGAAACTTGCGCCGACTTTGTGGGCCCCGGTGGGGAACCATTTGCCGACGAGAGCGAAAATGCGCGCCTTCACTCCCGTCAGCGAGCTGGGAAACTCGATGAAGTTGACGCCGCCGTAGAGCCCGCCGGAAGTTTTGGGCTCGTTCTTCCAGGTGATGCGGAACAGGTTCAGCGGATTGACGTCCCACAAGCCGGTTTCTTTCAGTCCTTCCTTGACTTTCGCCGGCGTCTCCTTGTCGGGGTTTTTCATCTGGCGGAAAGTGGGGATGAGGATATGCCGCGATTTGGCGCGCTCGATGCCGTTCTTTCGTCTTTCCTTGTCGACGAGCAGGTTGATTTGGTCGTACATTTTGAGTCTCTCCTTAATAAATAAAATTGGGGGGAACGCCGAAGCGTATAAAAATGCCGCGGATGAGTCGTTTGGGCAAAAACGCCGTCAGCCGAGAATTTTTATCAGTTCCTCCATGTTTGGGGCGACTTTTGCAGCCGGCGGAACCGCTTTCTGCGCCGAGGCGACGTCTTTGAGGCCGTTGCCTGAAATGATCACGGCGACGCGGTCCGACGCCTTGAGACGTCTTTCGCGAGCGAATTTGACGAAACCGGCGTAGGCCGTCGCTCCCGCGGGCTCGGCGAACACGCCGCTTTTTCGCGGCAGTTCGGCGACGGCGGAAAGGATCTCGGCGTCGCTGACGGCGGTCGTATTCCCATGAGAAGCGCGGATCGCGTGAAGCGCTTTCGCCCAGTTGTGCGGCGCGCCCACGTCGATGCTGTCGGCAATCGTGTGCGAGGGGCCGAATACGACTTTATCGGCGCCCTCCTGAATCGCCCTGTGGATCGGGCAGGCGCCCTCCGCCTGAACGCCGATGATCTGAGGAATATGGTCGATGACGCCGATCTTGTACAGATCGTAAAAACCCTTGTACGTCGAACTGACGATGCAGCCGTCGCCGACGGAGACGAAAACTTTGTCGGGGACGTCCCAGTCGCACTGTTCCGCGATCTCCATCGCGCAGGTCTTTTTCCCTTCGACGAGGAACGGGTTGATCGCGCAGTTGCGGTCGTACCAGCCGTAATGTTCGATGGCCTCGATCGCCAGCCGCACCGCTGCGGCGTAATCTCCCTTGACGAGGAACACCCGTGCGCCGAACACGAGCAGCTGCGTCACTTTGGCGACTGGCGCCGTTTCCGGAACGAAGATCACGCTTTTCAATCCCATGTTGGCGGCGAAACCCGCGAGCGAACTGGCGGCGTTGCCCGTCGACGCGCAGGCGAGAACGTCGCGGTTTAGCTCCGCGGCGAGCGTTACGGCGACGGCGCTGGCGCGGTCTTTGAGCGAAGCCGTGGGATTGCGTCCGTCGTCCTTGATCAGAAGCTGCCCGACGTCGTATTCGGACGCGATCTGGGGCATATCGTAGAGCGGCGTCCAGCCGACCTGAAGCGTGGGGCGGCGCGAATTTTTCCGCATCGGAAGCAGGGCTTCGTAGCGCCAAAGACTGAAACGCGGATCCGCCGCCAGAGAGGTGCGGTCGATCTGTTTTTTCACTTCGTCGTAGTCGTACAGCACGTGCATAGTGCCGTGGATCCCGCAGTCGGGACACGTTTTCAACGTGCTTTCGGCGGGGAATTCGCGCCCGCAGAGGGCGCATTTGAGCGTGTAGAAAGCCATGACGTGCCTCTAGCGAAGAACGGCGCGGACGATGCCCTGATAGCCTTCGCAGGCCTTGCAGAGCTGGTCGATCTCGATGTATTCGTCGACCACGTGGGCCAGCGATTCGAGCGAGCCGCCGAAGCCGACGGTGGGGATCCCCGCCTTGCCGGCGTAATAGCTGCCGTTGGTGCAGAAAGCGTAATGGGAGAATTCCGGATTCAATCCGGCGTTCCTCAGCCCTTCCAGCGCCGCCGCGACGAACCAGTTGTCTTCGGGGAACAGCCAACCGGGCGCGTAGCGCGTCGCGGAGATCGTCTCGCCGGTGTAGCACTTTTCCGTGCCGGTAGCCAGATAAACTCTGGCGTCCAGACGGGGATCGAGCTTCTTCTGCGCGTCGACGATGTCCTGAATCTGCTTCAGCACCTCGGCGTCGGTTTCTCCCACGAGCAGACGCCGGTCGTACGTGACGCGGCACTTTTCGGGCACGACGCTGGCGCCGGGATAAGGGGAGGAAATGATGTCGGTCAGTTCGAGAATGCCTTTGCCGAGCACAGGCTGCTCTTTAGGCTTGAAATCGCGCTCGATGGCGGTCAGAAGCGGCGCCATCGTCTTTACGGCGTTAAGGCCGACCTCGGGATTGGACGAGTGGGCGGATTTCCCCAGAGTCTCCAGAACCACTTCGGCGCGGCCGCGCTGGCCGCGTTTCAGATTCAGCGACGAAGCCTCGCCGATGATCACGCAGTCGGGCTTCCAGCGGATCCCCAGTTCCTCGGAAGCGACGCCCTCGAAGCATTCTTCGTGCACGCCGCCGCAGACGATCAGTTCTCCGTTAAGTTCGGCATGATTTTCTTTGAGCAGTCTGGCCGCCATGATTGCGGCGCCCAGATTGCCCTTCATGTCGCTCGTGCCGCGGCCGTACATGCGCCCGCCGACGATCTCGGCCGCGAAAGGATCGTGAGTCCATTTGGAGCGGTCGGCGATGTCGACGTGATCCATGTGGCCTTCGAAGAGCAGCTTTTTGCCGCCTTTGCCGAATACCATGCGCCCCGAAACGTTGCCGTAACGGTCGCGTTCGGTGGAGTCGAAGCCGAAGCGCTTCATCGCGTTTTCGACAAAATCGGCGATTTTGTCCTCGTGCCCGGAAAGACTGGGACAGCGAATCATGCCGCGAACCAGTTCGACCAATTCGTCCTGCCATTTTTCACTCATCGGGAAAAGCCTCCTTGAACGTTTAATGAATGGTTTCGGTTTTTCTGCGTAATTATTGAGTCTGGCTATAAGTTGTTGTCCTTAGTCCATTGCTTGTAAACCTTGAAAAATATAGGCGCGAGCGCAAGCATGGCGATCATGTTGGGGATGCCTTCGATGCCGGTTGAAATGTCGACGATCGTCCAGACCAGATCGACGTCCTGCGTCACGGCGACGAACGGCGGGATCAGCCAGAAAACGTTGAAGATTCCCATATTTTTTTCGCCGAAGACATAAACGACGGACGTCTTGTATTCGAAGTAGTAGCCGATCATCGTCGTGAGAGCCGCGAGCATGACGGATATGGAGACGATCCACGCGCCGAATTTTCCGTACAGCGTATCGAATGCGGAGATGGTAAGGGCGATGCCGTTCAAACCGCCGCTCCACACGTCGGGAGCCGAAAGCAGGATAACGAACGCGGTCATCGAACACATCACGATCGTATCGACGAAAACTTCGACGATGCCGTACAGACCCTGCTGGCAGGGGTGCCTGGTGATCGACGTGGCGTGAACCATCGAAGCCGTTCCCAGTCCGGCTTCGTTGGAGAAAACGCCTCGCGCCGCGCCGTACCGGACGGCGAGGATCATCGTGCCTCCGGCAAAACCGCCGACGGCCGCATGGGGGTTGAAAGCGTACTTGAAGATCATGCCGACCACTTCGGGCAGTCGCGCAATGTTCGTAAAAATAACCCCGAGCGAAAATACGGTATAGACGACGACAAAGTAAGGCATGATACTTTCGGCGAAACGCCCGATGCGTTTGAAACCGCCGAAGCATACGAGCGCGGTGAGAATGACAGCGCAGACGACGGTGGCCAGGGGCGGGATACCGAAAGTGCTCTTGAGGGCCGAAGCCATCGTGTGAGGCTGGACCCATACGGCGGTGCCGAGGGCCCCGACGATCATCATCACGCCGTAGAACATGGCGAGCGGCTTCCATCTTTTACCCATGCCCTTTTCGATGTAGTACATCGGGCCGCCGTAAAAGGCGCCGCTCTCCGTTTGCTCGCGGAAATGAACGGCCAGAACGACCTCGACGAATTTCGTCATCATGCCGAAAAGGCCCATGATCCACATCCAGAAAACGGCTCCCGGACCGCCGGTCGCGATCGCGGTCGCCACTCCGGCGATATTGCCGTTGCCGATACATCCGGCGAGAGCCGAAGAAACGGCCTGCAGCGGCGTGATCGTGCCTTCGCCTTCGAGCGCGTCCTTTCTGAAGCACTTGCCGAGCGTTTCTTTGAGGACGTAAGGAAGCTTGCGGATTTGAAAAAATCTCGTCCCCAAACCGAAAATCAGACCGCACAGGAAAATGAGAATCATCATGGGCCAGCCCCAAAGCTCGCCGGCCAGCCAGTTTAAAAATTTCGACATGATCGCTTGCCTCCTTCTTGGCTTGTGATGAAATACGAAAGACGCCGGACTTGTTACGCGCGAATGGAACGCTCCGTCGCTATCGCCTGAAAAAAATCACTCCTTATCGAATCGCAGCACTTTGCCCGCTTTCCCCTTGACGACTTGATTGCCGTCGACAACCAGCCGGCCGTTGACGACGACGTATGGAATTCCGGCGGAGTACTGCATGGGATCGGTATAAGTCGCTTTGTCGGCCACCGTCTCGGGATCGAAAATGGCGATGTCGGCGGCATAGCCTTCCCTGAGTAAACCGCGCTCTTTCAGCTTGAAGATGGAGGCGGGACGGGAGGTCATCTTGCGGATCGCTTCGGGCAGCGTCATCAGTTTGCGCTCGCGCACGTAACGACCGAGAATGCGCGAGAACGAACCGTATACGCGCGGATGCGGACGGGCGCCGAGAATGCCGTCGGTGCAAGGATTTTGGAGACGATGCGCTATGATGGCCTCGACGTGCTCTTCCAGTCCGTAAAAGTCCACCAGGCCGACCGCCAGTTCCTCTTCGAGCAGCAAATCGAACGAGGCGTCGAAGGGATCTTTGCCGCGGATCTGGCCGATCTCGATCATATTCTTGCCGACCAGGTCGGCGTTCTTCGGCGTCTTCACGAACGTCACGAAAATGTTTTCCATGCCGGCGAAATCGACGAAATTGTCCCAGCCGGGGATCCCCTTGGCGATGTCGGCCTTCATGCGCGCGCGGGCGTCCTTGTCGGCGAGACGGGCAAGACATTTTTCCGCGCCTCCGTCGTGGGCCCACGGCGGCAGAATGACGCTGAACGTGGTGCTGCCGGCGGCGTAAGGGTACTGGTCGAACGAAAGCTGGATATCTTTTTCCCCTTCGTCGAGCTTTTTCATGACGGCGTCGAAGAGATGGGCATTCTTCATGCCGCAGACTTTGAAATGCGAGAAATGAATGGGGCAGCCCGACTTGCGGCTGATGCGGAACACTTCGTCCATCGAGTTGAGGATGTCGTCGGCTTCGCTGCGCTGGTGAATGACGAACGGCAAATTGTATTTGGTCAGGACGCTGGTGACCGCGGCGATCTCATCTTCCGTCATATAGTTGCTGGGAGGGTAGATGAGCCCTGTGGAGAGGCCGACCGCGCCCGCGCCGATGCATTTTTCCAGCAGATCCTTCATCATGTCGATCTCGCTGGCCGTGGCGGGGCGGTTCTCAAGACCCATTACGCACATGCGGATATTGCCCGTCGGCGCCAGGTAGGCGAGATTGGGCCCCAGCGGCATCGCGTCGAGGCGTTTCAGATAGTCTTCGGCGGAGCGCCATTTCCAGTCGACCGGGTACTGTCCCTCCAGCCCGGCCATCGTCTTTTCCCATGAAGACAGAAATTCCGGCACGACGGGAGCCAGCGACATCCCGTCCTGACCGATGATGTCCGTCGTGACGCCCTGAGTCGTTTTATTGGTGATTTCGGGTTCGACCAGAGCCACCAGGTCGGAGTGACTGTGCGTGTCGATAAAACCGGGAGCCACCGCCAGCCCCGCGGCGTCGATCGTGCGGCGTGCCTCGGCCTGAACGCTGCCGACGGCGGCAATTTTGCCGTCTTTGACTGCCACGTCGGCGCGAAAGCCTTCCTTGCCGTCGCCGGCATAGCACATGCCGTTTTTGAGCAACAGATCGTACGTCATTGCCTTCCCTCCTCAAAAAATTTAAATCAAGACTCTCTCGAACGTGAGTTAAAGCTTCCGCCGTCCGTTTACCACGCGCCGACGACGTTCGCGCCCAGAAGCAGCTCGGGCAGCCAGCACGACAGGAAAGGGAAATACGTTGTCAGCAGCAGGACGGGGATGGAAACGTAGAACAGGAAAGGCAGCATCGCTTTCGTCAGGTCGGCCGCGGAGATTTCCGACAGACGCGACCCGACGAAGATCGACATGGCGAACGGCGGCGTCATCACACCGATGCCGACGTTGACCACCATGATCGCGCCGAGGTGGACCAGGTTGACTCCCAGTTCCGTCATCAGGGGCAGCACCAGCGGCACGACCAGAATGAGAATGGGAATACCGTCGAGGAACATGCCGAGGAAGAGCAGGAATACGTTGAGCATGAGCAAAATCATGTACTTGCTCGAAAACATCGAAAGCATGGCCGACGCCACCTGCTGAGCCACGCCCTGCCGGGTCAGGTAACGGGTCAGAACCGTGCCGCCAGCCAACAGCAGCGTGGTCATGCCGAACGTTCCGACCGTGCTGGATAAGGCTTTTTTCAGGCGCTTCCAGGTCAGTTCGCGGTAAGCGAACCAGCCGACCAGCAGACAGTAAATAGCCGCGATGCCGCCGGCTTCGTTGGGCGTAAAGATGCCGCCGTAAATGCCGATCAAAATCAGCGCCGGACAGCCCAGCGCCGGCAGGGCTACCCAGCCGGTGCGGCACACCTGTTTGACGGAAGCGATAAAAGTCTTGGGCAGCTCCGGGACTTCAACGCTGGAGGATGTGTATTTGTCGACGTAAAGGTAATTGAGGATGCAGTAGCCGAGAGCCAGCAGCAGACCGGGAAAGACGGTGGAAAGGAACAGCGCGCCGACCGATTGTCCGGCCAGCAGACAATAGATCATGGCCGGCACGCTGGGCGGAATCAGATATCCCAGATAGCTGGACGAGCAGAGCAGCGCCGTCGTGTAGACGCGGCTGTAACCGAATTTTTCCAGTTTGGGAACAAGCAGGGGAATCAGCGCGGCGATACAGGGAACTGAAGACCCCGTAAGCGCCCCCATGAACAGCGTGGCGACGATGCCGACGGCCGTCAGGCCGCCCTTGAGGCGCCCGACCAGCGCGTAAGAAAAATTGACGATGCGGTCCGCCAGCCCGGCCTCGCCGATGAGAGCGCCGGAAAAAACGAAAAAGGCAATGGCCATGACCGTCGAGGAGTCGAGCGAATGGAAAAAGGAGTTGGCGATGAAGGTCATCGTGCCGCCGCCGAGAATGACGCCGAGGGCGGTCGCGCCGATGAAAACCCAGCCGATGGGCAGCCCCGCGACGATACCGACGAGGAACGTAACGAGAGTTGTGGAAGTGCCGAGATCGAACATTACTCCTTCACCTCTTTTTCCCAACGGAGTTTTTGCAGCTCGAAAATATCCTCGCAGACATGCCAGCCGTAATGAAGAACGCTCAACACGATCATGACGCCCATGGCATACACGAGCCAGCTCGTGTTGAACCAGCGCACCAGCGTGGCGAACTCGGGATGCTTCCAGGCGCGTTTGACGACGCGCAGCGTGGGGCTCCACATGGCCAGGATCATCGCGACGGTGACGGCGCTCTTCGCCATGTCGAACAGAGCGCGTTTCGCCCGGCTGTCCTTGCACAAGACGTCGGGAAGGATGTCGACGGCGATGTGCGTCTTCACGGCGGCTCCGTAGGAAATCGCCACATAAATAGTGAAAATAAAGATGTACAGCGCCGCGTCGCTGATCCACATGATTTCGAAATGGAGCCAGTAGCGGTTTACCACCTGACAGAACGTGAGGATTATGGCCAGCAGGAGCCCGAGAGAGCCGAGAAAGAATTCGGTTTTCTGCAGGAAAGAAAAGAGTTTTTTCATAATGCACCGCCTTTTCTGTCACAGAGATCTTGCTTCAAAAAAGGGGACGGCTTTCGGGCCGCCCCCTTGTGAGACTGATCGTTACTTTGCAGCTGCGGCCTTGTCGGCTAATACTTTTTCGCGATTGATTCGGAGCTGGTCGAGAATCTTCACGGTCATATCCTGACCGGGGAAGTGCTTGTCGAGCCACGGCTTGCAAAGATCGTTCCAGTTGTCGAGATTGCGGGCGCAGTTGCGGAACTCGGCGCGCTCCGCCTCGGTCGGATAGTAAATTTCGAAGTTCGGCTGCTTCTTGAGGAACTCTTTGAAATTGTCCTCTTCGGCGATTTGGATGGCGTACTGATCGGCTTCGGCTTCGTCGGCCGCCTTCCGGATCGCGGCTTTGAGATCGTCGGGCAGCTTCGCCCAAAGTTCGGCGTTGATGACGACTTGATTGGCGTCCCACATCCAATCCAGAGACGTGTAATACTTCATGACCTCGCAGTGACGCTCCTCCACGAGCGAAGGCCACATATCCCAGCAGCCGTCGACCACGCCCTTCGCCAGGGCGTGGTAAAGATCGCCCCACGGCACGGTTTCGACGGTCATACCCGTTCCCTCGGCCATGTTCTGCAGGCCGCGGACGCAGCCGAGCGACGAAGAAACACGCATTTTCAGATTCTTGAAATCAGCCGGCGTTTTGATCGGGCGCACGCTGTTGCCGATGCCGTAGGAGCCCTGCGAAACGGTGAACAGAATGTGAACGCCGACTTCCTTCATGGCCTCCTCGAGAGGCACGTAGAGACATCCGTCGGGGCGCGAGAAAGCCATCTTGCACTCTTCCCACGATTCGACGGTCCACGGCATCCAGTTGAACATGCCGCCGGGAACGAGATTGACGTAAGGAGCGAAACCGCACATCTCGATTTCGCCGTCCTGCACGGCGTGGAAGATCTCATTGAGAGTCCCGAGCTGATTGTCGGGGAAAAACTCGACTTCGATACGGCCGTTGCTGTATTTCTTGATTAACTCACAGAAAAGTTTGTAGGACTTGCCCTGCGAGGCACGGACCGAGGTCTGCCCAAAACGCCACTTATACTCCGGAGCGGCGGAAGCCGTGCCGGCGCCCAAAATCATAACGACAGCTGCTGCGGCGAGTGCCTTTCTCACAAAACACGTTCTGACCATAGTGATTCCTCCTAGAATAATGTAGTCGCACTTGTTGACAGATTATTGAACGGAACAATCTGCGATAATGTCAGCATGCAGTGTGAGCGTCGCCGTTTGTTTCCTTGGGGACATTTCCTCGTAAAGGAGAGTGGCGCCTCACCTCTTGCGGCAGTTCACGAATGAGCTGGATGTTGAGACCGAAAGTCTTCTCCGTCTGTCCAAGGAGGTTGTGAGCCGCAGGAAGCGTGAGAATTCACCTGCAAATACGTTGTGGTGAGGTGACTCATGTACTATCTTGGTATTGACATCGGGAAGAACAATCACGAAGCAGGGCTTATCAGGGAGGACGGCAGCCACGTCGGCAAGTCGCTGCGTTTCGCCAATGCGCAGGAGGGCTTTCAGCAGCTTCTGCTCTTTCTCGAACAGAGTCTTCCCGAGCGGGAGGCTTTCTGTATCGGCATGGAGGCGACCGGTCATTACTGGCTCGCGCTCTACTCCTTTCTGCGGGAGCAGGGTTTTGCTCTGCATGTGATCAACCCGATCCAATCCGACAGTCTGAGGAACTTCCACATCCGGAAGCAGAAAACGGATGCGGTCGACTGCTTTCTGGTGGCTGAGGTGATCCGTTTCGGCTCGTTCAGCGAAACTCATCTGGCTGATGAAGATATCATGGCGCTGCGCAATCTGGCCCGTTTCAGAGAGTCGCTCAAGGACTCCTGCGCCGACTACAAGCGACAGGTCGTCACCGTTCTGGATCAGGTGTTTCCGGAGTATGCTGCCTTGTTCTCCAACGTCTTTGGCGAGAGTTCAAAGGCATTTCTCAAGACGTACGGCACTCCGGAACAGGTGGTCGACGTGAACACGAAATCGCTGGCCGCTTTGCTCAGAAAAACCAGCCGGGGCCGGCACGGTACTGACAAAGCCCGTGAGCTCAAGTCTCTGGCGGCGCGTTCGGTCGGCCTGACTCTGTGTTCGGATGCCTTTGCCTTTCAAATCAGGATTCTCATCGAACAGATCGAATTCACGGAGAAGCAGATCGATGAGATCGACAAGAAGATCGCCCGGCAGCTGAGGAAGTTTAGCTCTGTCATCCTCACTGTCCCCGGCGTGGGGCCGGCGACGGGCGCCGTGATCCTCGGTGAGATCGGCGATATCAGTCGTTTCTCCAATCCCAAGAAACTCGTCGCCTTTGCCGGGATCGATCCGACTTCGTTTCAATCGGGGAACTATGTCGGCCAGCACAACCGCTTGTCCAAGAAAGGATCCCCCTACCTGAGACGAGCTGTCTGGATGTCGGCGCTGATAGCAGTCAGATGCGATCCTGTCTTCAAAGCGTTCTACGAAAAGAAGCGCGGTGAGGGGAAAGCGCATGGGACTGCATTGGGGGCTGTGTCGAGAAAACTGCTTTATACGATTTACGCTGTTCTGAAAGCCAACAAACCTTACGAGGTACGCCGCCAGGGCATAGAATGATCCTGTTCCCGCGGGGTTCCCTGCTCGTGTCGCTTCCGTGTGAGCTCGTTCGCGTGCTTGTTTTGTCTGAGTTCTGTCCAATATGCCGTTTTCAGGGGCGCTTTGGCTTTTTCACGCGGGCAACCGGCTAGAAATACTTCGGGCATGAGCTCGAATTTCCTACTTGACTTTTAATAGCTGGTCTCCTTTTATTTAATGAAATTAAAACATAATGCCGAGAGTTGCTTTTCTTGAAGAGACTCTTGACTGGCGCTGCTTTGGAAAAACCGGCTAAGTTTTCTTCCAAAGAATTGATAAGCCCCTAGAATTTGCCTTGCACAGCTATTTGAGCGTACATGCAGCATGCGTCGAGCATGCTCTGTATATCGCAGCATTCGTCTGTCGCGTGAGCCATGCTTATGTCTCCGGGACCGAATACGATTGTGGGAAGTCCGAGCATACCGGCCGTAGTAACTCCGTTTGTACAGGCGCCCATGTGGAAAAGGACCGGTTCTGATTTCCGGATCGACTTGTACGCTTCCGCGGCGGCTTTGACGAGGCTGCTGTTCTCGTCTATATCCCATGCCGGAAGAAACGAGTGGAACATGAAATTCATGCCTGTCCAACTGGTGCTTGGAATATCACTGTACTTCCATGCAGCCGGCGTTCCCGCTACAAGGCTGTCCATTTCCTTTTCTATAAACTTTTTGTCTTCGCCTGTGACAAGTCTGCGGTCAAGTATTATTGTCGCGTCCATGGGAACGGAATTATTGGAGGCTGTATTGCAGTATATGTTTGATATCGCGACCGAGCCGCACTCGCTGCTTGCATTTTTCTGTGCCGCCAAATCAGTGCAAAGCTGCTCGACTCTTTTTATTACGGGAGCCAGCAAGTACACAGGATTGATGCCGTTTCTCGGAGCGCTGGCGTGACACCCCTTTCCGGGCATGTTGATCTCTATAAGAGCTCTTCCCCGATGGCCTGTAGCTATCTTTAGGTCAGTCGGTTCACAAATGACCACGGCATTGGGTTTGAGAGACGACCAACTAAAATACTCTCTCACGGCCTCTCCGTCGTAATCTTCCTCCATACAGGAGGCGGATACCACGACGGCGACGTTATCAGGAATTCCTATTTGCTTGGCTATATATCCGCCGTACACAGACGCTGCCAATGGACACTTCATGTCCACCGCTCCTCGCCCATAGATCTTGCCGTCATGGATTTCGCCGCCAAACGGAGGGTACTTCCATTTTGGTCCGTCGTTTACCGCGACGGTGTCCATGTGGGAATCAAAGAATAATATGTTCTTCCCACTTCCTAACTGTCCGATCACGTTGCCATAGGGATCTACGTTTACTTTATCGTAGCCGAGACTATGCATTTTGCTCGCAACGAGCTCCGCGACGGATTCCTCGGAACAAGTCATGGATTTTGTTTGTACGAGCTTTACGGCAAAATCAATAATGTCCCGCGCTATCTCGTCTACGATCTTTTTTATCCGGGACCCGTCATTCATTTAGAATGGTCCCCACTTAATAAGCTGAGCGATAACCATGAATGCGGCGGCTAACACCGTCCATATGATAAACAGAGGAGCCATCTTCTTCATCCATTTTCCATAAGGAACGTGCCCGAGAGCCAGAGTCGCCATAAAATATCCTGACACGGGATAGAAAATGTTCGAGAAACCGTCGCCATACTGAAGAGCGAGAACAGCCGTTTGCCTTGTAACTCCGACCAGATCCGAAAGAGGAGCCATGATGGGCATGGTGACGACGGTCTGCCCCGAACCTGAGGGGATAAGGAAGTTCATGATGGTCTGCACGATGAGCATACCCACGGATGTAACGCTTGCCGGCAGGTTTTGAAGCACAGTTGCCAGATTGTGTATGATGGTATCTGTAATCTGGGCGCTGCTCATGACGACAGATACACCTCTGGAAAGTCCGACGATCAAGGCTCCCAAAAGAACCTGCTGGCATCCGTTCAGGAACGTGGAGCAGATCTCGTTGGGTCTCATGCCCGAAATAAGGCCTGATACCATGGCCATTCCCATGAAGATGCCGCCGATTTCAGGCGTATCCCAGCCCCATTGGAACACGCCGTATACCATGATGACGAACATGACAAGAGCGGCGATGCCGGCAAGTTTTTGCCTGCCTGTCATCTTTTTTTCTTGATTTGATGCTGTTTCAAGTTCTTTTCTGAGAACGAGGTCTTCTTCATACATGATGGAAGACGTAGGATCTTTTTTTACCTTGGTTGCGTATGACATTACGTAAACTATGCCCGCAATCCCGACAACTATAAGAGAGATAAGTCTGAGTTGCCAGCCCGACAGCAACGGGAGACCTGCGATTTTTTGACCGATGATGGTTGTGAACGGATTTGCTATAGCTGACGTGAATCCGATGGCGGAACCGCAAAGCGCGGTGGCGCAAGCCGTCATGGAGTCAAATCCCAGCGCCAGCATGAGCGGAAGTATGATCGGCACATAGACCATGCATAACTCGCACATACCAATAAAACAGTCTATGGCAGCGAAAGTGATCATGAGTATTGGAATTATCCATATGCCGCGATTTTTCATCTTTTTGGTCAACCATGATATGGCGCCTCCTATGGCTCCGCTCTGGTTGACAACGTAGAATCCGCCGCATACGCAGAATGTAAGAACAACCACATATCCCGCGTCAACGAAACCGTTAGGAAACGCTTCAAGCAGATCCATAACGCCCGTAGGGTTCGATTTGACCACATGATAGGATGTGGGGTTAATAATCATTCTTCCCGTGGTCGCGTCTGCGACTCTGTCATATACCCCCGCAGGCAGTACGTAGCTCAGAAGTCCTACAAGCAGTATGATGGCATAAAGGATAATAAAGATATGAGGCATGGTAAATTTTTTCTTCCCACCAATATTTTCTTTATACATATTTTTCCTCCCTCTTCGTCTTAGGCCCAATACAGGATAGCATCCATATCTCGCTCGTCCGAGCAGTAATCAATGTGTCCAGGATTCTGGGTACATATCAGTTTTGTCTCCGTTCTCTTATTTGAAATACGTAAGCGGTAGCATAGCGTACAAAGCGGCGCATGTTACTAGATCCTGTTTCCAGGTGATTTCATTGGGAGCGTGGGCTTGAGCCTCGCTGCCGGGGCCGAATCCTATAACGGGAATATGATTTCTTCCCATGATGGACACTCCGTTTGTTGAAAAAGTCCATTTATCCACAAGGGGGCGTCCCGCACGTACGCTTTTCTGAGTCTGGGGGGAAGTCCTGTCGTTTCCATAAAGCTCTTTGTGCGCTTGTTCCATGGCGAGAGTAAGCTTATGATCTCTTGGAAGTATCCACGTGGGGAAATAGCTCTCTATGGGATATGTAAGCCCTGTGTAAGACGCTCGGGCATATTGATACATGCTGACCTTTACATCATCCCCGTATTTTTTAACCGCGGGCAACGTCCTTATCTCGGCCAAACAGCTTTCCCATGTCTCGCCGGCAGTCATGCGCCTGTCCAGCGATATGGAGCAGGAGTCAGCTACGGCGCATCGGCTTGGAGAGGTGAAAAAAATTTCCGATACGGTAATCGTTCCCTTCCCTAAAAAGCTTGCTTCGGCATAATCCGCGTTGTACCTGCTGTCGAGCATTTTCGCGAGACCCTTGATCTTATCTCCGGCAGAGAACCCATTTTCGTTAAGCGCTCTGATATCTTGTAAAATATCTGCCATCTTATATATGGCGTTGTCGCCTCTTTCAGGTGCCGAGCCATGGCATGAAATACCTTTCACGTCTACGCGTATCTCCATACGTCCGCGCTGGCCTCTGTATATACCTCCGTCTGTGGGTTCGGTAGACACTACAAACTCAGGCTTTATGCCGTCTTCTTTGATAATGTATTCCCAGCAAAGCCCATCGCAGTCCTCTTCCTGAACGGAGCCTGTTACTAAAACGGAGAAGTCGTTGTTCAGAATTCCCAGCTCTTTCATGATTTTGGCTCCGTAAACCGCGCTTACAATCCCTCCTAATTGATCCGATACGCCTCTTCCACCGATTTCTGTCTCGTTTTCGTATCCGTCGTACGGGCTAAAATCCCAGTTTGTTATATTACCTATGCCGACGGTATCGATGTGTGCGTCAAAGGCGATAAGTCTATTTCCTGTTCCCATATAACCTAGGACATTGCCCATGGGATCTGTTTCAACTCTGTCAAAAGACAGTTTCCTCATTTCTTCTGCTATGACTGTTGCGTGGGGCTTTTCTTCTGAACTTTCCCCTGGATGTTTCACTATTCTTCTAAGAAATGCCGTCATGTCTTTTTCATATTTTGCGGCAGCTTCCTTGATTTTTTCTGTATTCATAATTTCTACCTTCATAAACCATGCGTTTGTCCATAAAATTGCGGAGTCTATTAAAGAGACTGTACTATACCGCGCTTACGATTTGTTTTTATTGAGGACGGTGTTTTAGTACAGCCCGGGATAGAGCGGTTTCGCCTCGCAGAGTTCGGTGATCTCGGCGCGGACTTTCCCGATCTCCGCTTCGTCGTCGATGTGGGTGACGACGCGGTCGATCCAGCCGGCGATCTTCTCCATTTCCTCGCGGCCGAAGCCGCGCGTGGTCGCCGCCGCCGTACCGATGCGCACGCCGCTGGTCACCATCGGGCTCAGGGTCTCGAACGGGATGGTGTTGCGGTTGACGGTGATGCCGGCCTGGTCGAGCGCGATCTGCGCCTGTTTGCCGGTCACGCCTTTGCTGGTCAGGTCGACGAGGATCAGGTGGTTGTCGGTGCCGCCGGAGACGAGGCGGAAGCCTTTCTCCATCATCTTTTCGGCAAGGTGTTTGCAGTTGCCGACGATGTTCTGCTGGTAGGTCTTGAACTCGGGTCTGAGGGCTTCGGCGAAGGCGACGGCTTTGGCGGCGATGATGTGCATGAGGGGGCCGCCCTGCATGCCGGGGAAGATGGCGGAGTCGAGTTTCTTGGCGTACTGTTCTTTGCACATGACCATGCCGCCGCGGGGGCCGCGCAGGGTCTTGTGGGTGGTGGTGGTGACGAAGTCGCAGTAGGGCACGGGATTGGGATGGACTCCGGCGGCGACGAGGCCGGCGATGTGGGCGATGTCGAACATGACGAGGGCCCCGACTTCGTCGGCGATCTCGCGGAATTTCGACGCGTCGATGATGCGGGGGTAGGCGCTGGCGCCGCAGACGATCATCTTGGGATGATGCTTGCGGGCAAGCTCGCGCACCTGGTCGAAGTCGATGGTCTCGGTGTCGCGGCTGACGCCGTAGGGGACGACGTTGTAGAGTCTGCCGGAGAAGTTGACGGGGGAGCCGTGGGTGAGGTGTCCGCCATCGGTGAGGTTCATGGCCAGGATGGTGTCGCCGGGCTGGAGCTGGGAGAAGTAGACGGCCATGTTGGCCTGGCTGCCGGCGTGGGGCTGGACGTTGACGTGGTCGCAGCCGAAGAGTTTCTTGGCGCGGTCGCGGGCGAGGTTTTCGGCCTTATCGACGACTTCGCAGCCGCCGTAGTAGCGTTTGGCGGGGTAGCCTTCGGCGTACTTGTTGGTGAGCACGGAGCCCATCGCCGCCATGACGGCGCGCGAGGTGAAGTTCTCGGAGGCGATCAGCTCGATCTGGTGGTTCTGGCGGCGGTACTCTTCGATAATGATGTCGGCGATCTCGGCGTCGACGTCCCGGATGTACTTGTCGCTGTTCTTGTCCATTGATATCTACCTGCCCTTTCGATATAAATAACCATCTCAAAAATACACGATATATTGCGTATCTCTCTTGTGGACATGTTATTTCTTTCATCGAGCTTTGTCAAGCTGTATAATGTATATTTTAAAATTTTAGTGATGTGAGTATTAAATAGGAAGAACTGCCTTCGTACAGTGCTACAATATGAGCAGGACACTGTAGGCCTGTTAACAGGCAGAGCAGACTGCGACATTCCACAGGAGCCGGTGACAAGATGGCAGAGAAGGGGGAGCTCTATAGATGAAAGACATCGTTGAGGATTTTCTCGAGCTGGTGCAGATCGACGCGGCGTCGGGGAATGAACGCGGCGTGGCCGACGCGGTAAAGGGCAAACTCGGGGCGCTGGGGCTGGCGGTCGAGGAGGATGACGCGGGGGCCGGTTTCGGCGGCAACGCGGGCAACGTGCTGGCGGTGCTCGACGGCGGGCTGCCCGGCTCGATTCTGCTCAACGCCCACATGGACCGGGTCGCCAACGGGCAGGGGATCAAGCCGCAGATCAAAGACGGCCTGATCGTTTCCGACGGCACGACGATTTTGGCGGCTGACGATCTGTCGGGCGTGGCGGCGCTGATCGACAGCGTCCGCCGTCTGCAGGCCTGCGGACGAAAGTTCCCGCGCGTGGAATATCTCTTCACCGTGGGGGAGGAAGCGGGGCTTCTGGGGAGCAAGGCTTTCGACACAAGGCGGCTGCGCGCCAAAGTCGGCTACGCGTTCGACTCGCCCGGTCGGCTGGGGCGCGTGGTCTGCGCCGCTCCGGGGCAGGTGAGCCTGACGGTCGAGGTGACGGGAAAAGCGGCGCACGCCGGCAACTGTCCCGAAGAGGGCGTCAACGCCGTGACGGCGCTGGCGAAAATCCTCGCGACGATCCGCGACGGCCGTCTCGATCCCGAGAGCACGGCCAACTTCGCCGTGCTGGACTGCGGCACCAAAGTCACCAACATCGTCCAGTCCTACGCCGTCTGCCGGGGTGAAATGCGCAGCCGCAACGACGCGGCTCTGTCCGCCTACGTGGAATATTTCGAGAAGCACTGCCGGGAGGCGGCCGCGGGAACCGGCGCCGCGGTCACGACGACGGTGACGCCGCAATACGAAAGTTTCAGCTTCGACGAGGACGCTCCGGTGATCCAGGCGGCGCTGGCCGCCCTGCGCGGCATGGGCGCGGAGGCGCAGGTCAACGGCGGCGGCGGAGGCATGGACGCCAACGTTTTCAACGCCGCCGGGATCGGCGTCGTCGGCGTCGCCACGGGGTACAGCGGCAACCACGGCGTTTCCGAACGGATCGTGCTCGACGACCTGCGCCGTGCCGGCGAACTGGCCGAACGCATTGTTCTTGCCTGGGGCGACAGGGGCGGGCTGCCCGAATAGATTTCGCGTCGGCGCGGGGAAGTCCTTTGGGACAGTTCATTTAAAGAATATGCAGAAAGCGCTCCGGGAAGTTTCTCGCAGGGAATGAGAAACTCGCGGAGCGCTTTTTTATCGCGCAGGACGTGCAGGCATAAAACGCCTGAAAAGCGATGCGGGACTTTTTTTGTTCGAAGCTGCCGTTCAAAAGAAATCACCTGCGAAAAAGTGATCGTTTTTGCAGTAATACGGTACATTAAAACAGAAAAATTGGTCATTTTTTATTAATGACGTGAATCGTCCTTTATGATAATTTGGCGTTGATTGATAGTTATTAATTTTTTATAAAGTGACGTGTCGGAGGGAACCTCCGGCGGGATTTTTGCTGAAGGCTGGCCGCGGCCAGGCCGAAAAGCGGAGAAAGATGAAAAGGAGCGATAGTCATGAATCTGAGCACGTTTAACGGCGATTGGTCGAAAGTGAACTTTCTGAACCTGATGATGATCGACCTGAGGGGCAACCTGCGCTCGGTAACGCTGCCCCGCGAGTACGCGACCGAAAAGGTTTTGCGCGACGGCATCGGTTTCGACGGCTCCAACTACGGCTACGCCAAAGTCAGCAATTCCGACATGGTGGCCGTTCCCGACATGGGGCGGGCGCTGCTGGAACGGCGCGGCGAATTCAACACCGTGCACGTGTTCTGCGACGTGGTCTCCGCCACCGACGAACGTATCCCCTTCGAGCAGTATCCTCGCAACGTCGTCAGAAACGCCGCCAGGTACCTGCGCGACAAGAAGATCGCCGACGACGCCAAAATGCTGGTGGAGCTGGAATATTACGCGTTCGATCAGGTGGAGTACACGATCCAGCCCAACCGCGTCGGCTACAGAGTCGCCACCGCCGAGGGGCTGGGCGACGATTTCAGCAGCGCGCCGCGCTTCGGCCTGTTCGACGGCTATCACCGCGTCTCGCCCGAGGACCGCTACCGCGATTTCCGCGACACGACGGTGGAGCTGATGGGGATCGCCGGCGTGCCGGTGAAGTATCATCATCACGAGGTGGCCGCCGGCCAGCTGGAGATCGAGCTGGAATTCACGTCGATGGAGAAGACGGCCGACGACGTGACGCTGGCCAAGTGGATCATCCGCACCGTGGCCCGCGAGATGGGCATCTTCGCCACGTTCATGCCCAAGCCGATGAACAAGGTTTCCGGCAGCGGCATGCACGTGCACCAATTCTTGACCCGCGACGGCAAAAGCCTGTTCCCCGGCGACGGCGTCGCCAATCTGTCGCCGCTGGCGCTTTCCTACACGGCGGGACTGCTGACCCACAGCCAGACGGGCAGCCTGCTGGCGTTCACCAATCCAAGCACCAACAGTTACCGCCGCCTCGTGCCCGGCTTCGAAGCGCCCGTCAGCGCCACGTTTGCCAAGGGCTCGCGCTGCGCCGCCGTGCGCATCCCCAGCTATCTCAAGAAGGACAGCACGCGCGTGGAGTACCGGCCCGGCGACGCCTCGGCCAACGTTTACTTTATGCTGGCCGGCATGGTCATGGCCGGCTGCGACGGCATCGCCGCCCAGCTCGATCCCGTGGCGCTCGGCATGAACAGCGCCGAGATCCTTCAGGAAAAGATCTTCCCGCTCAACCTGAACGCCGTGCTCGACGGCTTGGAAAAGGATCACGCCTATCTGCGCCCCGTCTTCCCCGAGCAGCTCGTCGAGCAGTGGATCAAGGTCAAGCGCGAGGAAGCCGCCTACATCTACAACGCCCCGACGCCGCAGGAGTACGAGCTGTACTTCTGAATCAGGTACGGGCAGAGAAAACTCAAGAGCAACGGCAAAGGCCGGCGAGCGTGCTCGCCGGCCTTTGCCGTTGGAAATGTTTCAGACGGAACGTTTTCGTTTGCGCGGGGAAAGATACTCTCCGCACACCCGTTCCTCGTTTTATACTATTTCTTAATTAAAAGGCCGAACGCGTTGGGCTTGAAGCTGCCCACGGGGATGGAATCGCCGCGGTAAGTGCCCGGCTTCACGTCGAGTTTTCCCGTATCGAAATAGTTCTGCTCGATGTTGTAGGGATAGTGGCCGTAGTAGTTGGCGTCGGTCCAGGACGGCGACGGCTCGATGCTGAACGGCCCGGCGCCGCCGGCGCGGCAGGCGTATTCCCATTCCGCCTCCGTGGGCAGGCGGTAGCCGTTCGCGTCGCGGTTCCAGGTCACGTTTTCGCCGTCGATCGCGTAAGCGGGCGTCAGCCCTTCCGCGGTGCTCTTCAGGTTGCAGAACTTCACGGCGTCGTACCAGCTGACGTTCTCCACGGGCAGTTTTTCACCGCGGGTGTGGCGGCTGGGATTTGCGCCCGTCAGCGCCTTGTATTCCTCCTGAGTGACCTCGCGGCGGCCGAGATAAAAGTCGCTCACCGTCACGTGATGCTGGCGTTCGTCGTTCTCGCGCCACGGCTCGCCCTCGGGGCTGCCCATGATGAACGTGCCGCCTGTGATCAGGATCATTTCGTCTTGCGGCGCCGCCAGCGCGGTTCTCGCGCTCAGCGCCAGGAGGACCAGCAGGATCAGCGTGCTTTTCATGGCGCTCGCCTAAAATCCGTTCTTCTCCAGCCAGGCGTCGAGGTCGGCGCTCAGCGAGGAGCCGCCGTCGTAGTAGATGGAAAGCGGATTCTGCACGACGGCCGCGGGGATCAGCTTGGTGATGGCGGAGACGCTCTGGCCGAGCCGGCCGCCGCCGTTGCTGCAAAAAGGCGACACCGTTTTGCCGGCGAAGTCGTAACTTTCGAGGAACGTGGCGACCGGCATGGGGATCGACGCCCACCAGTTGGGATAGCCGAGCAGGATCGTGTCGTACTTCGCCATGTCGGTCACTTTGCCCTTGATCTCCGGCCGGGCCTGGGCGCGCTGGTCGCGCTGCGCTTCCTTCAGCACGGTGTTGTAGTCGTCGGAGTAGGGCTTGACCAGCTCGATCTCGAAAATGTCGGCCCCCGTCTTTTTCTGGATGGCGCGGGCGATGCCGCGCGTGTTGCCGCCCCACGAATAGAAAACGATCAGCGTCTTCTCCTTCGTCGGTTTCGCCGCCGCGGGCAGCGCCCAGAGGGCCGCCAGCGCGGACAGACCGATCATCAGCGCGTACAGGTTTTTCATATTTGGAATCTCCTTTCATAATGAGACATCTGCCGGAAAGGCCTTTGTGCGTGGCCCTGCCTCTGGTGGCTCATTATAAAGGTTTGAGCGCCCTTCAGGTCAAGAGTCCCGGAACGATTATACGGAGATTTGTGCCAGCGGCGTCAGGATCGATAAATCGGGCTGGTTCGATCCCAGCGCCGGCGACGTGATCGGCTGGTATATGACGATGAACGGGAAAGCTCAAAACGCGGGCGCAGAAACGCGTCCGCGAGAAGCGATGCTGATTCTCGATGAAAAAGTTTCATCGGCAATCCGCATTACATGAGGTGTTTGAGAGCTTTTTGTGCAGGCTGGTAATTGGGGTTGATGGCGAGAACGGCGTCGAAACATTTGCGGGCGTTCTTCTTGTCGCCGCATTTCAGCGCCGACATGCCGGCCCAGTAGGTGTTGAGCAGGTCGAAGCTGTTCTCGCGGGCGCTGCGGTTGAACATGGAGTAAGCGCTGCGGTACTGCCCCGCCTTGTAGGATCTCTGCCCGTTGCGGTAGATGATGCGCAGATTCGAGAGGCGGTTGGCCGGCATGTTGTAGGCAGTGAACAGTCGGTCATCCGTGCAGCTGTTCACATTTACGGGCGGATTGTCTTTGAAGACGGGACCGCCTTCGTCGGCATATTGCCCCGGTACGGAGGCCTTGCCGGTCTTGTCGCTTTGGGGAAGCGGAGGTGCGTCGGGGACCGTCGGTTCGGGCGGAGCTTCGCTGCCGGCAATCACGGGAGCGGGCGCGTCGGGGACGAGACGTTCGGCGGTGACGGGCAGACTGCGCGCGCTCTCGCCGGGGTCGATCTCGTCGAGCAGGTCGCCGGTGCGGATGGAAGCGGGGCCGCCCTTGCCTTTCACGTAGGCGCAGAGGCTGTAGTTCGGCTTGACTTCGACGACTTTGACGAGGGCGTGATAGACTTTTTCGGCGTCGATGATGGAGCCGTCGATGGCGCGGATCGGTTCGCCCTCTTCGTAGACGCCGTAGAGCTGGCCTTTGGCCGCGCCCTTGGCGGAGCCCATGTCGATGAGAGCGCGCTGCGGCGTGACTTTGATGACGTGATAGGCGACGCCGCCGATGCGGCGTTCCAGTTCGCGCACAACGCGCTTGACGGCTTTCATGGCGGCCTGCGAACCGACGCCGCCGTACTGCGTCGTGCCGATCACGGTACCTTCGTACACGGCGCCGGCGATGGCGCGGCTGGCCGCGCCGGTCTGACGCAGAGCGGCGGTGATGGCGCCGGTGGTGGTGTCGATGGTGCGGACGTCGAGCGTGACAGTGCCGACGTTGCTGCCGACGGCCAGGCCGAAGTTGTGGATGGGCAGCACGCCGCCGGTCTGTTGTTCGTCGAACTGGGTGACGGCGCCGGTGATGATCCATTCCACGCCGGCGAGACGCCCGACTTTGACGAGCGTCGATTCGGACACCAGTCCCGACATGGAAAGCCTCTGCTCGCGGGCCACTTTTTCGAGGGCGGTGCGCTCGTAGACCTGGAACGATCCGGAATTGGAAAGTTCGGTGATGAACATTTCCGTGAGCGCGTCGGCGACGTCCGACGAGACTCCCGGCGCTCCCGACCTGAAACGGTCCACGCCGATGCGGATCACGGCCGCGGCGGGCGAAAGCAGAACGCTTGTCATCAGAAACGCGGCGGCGCACAGCGTTTTGATTCCTTTCATCGATAATCCTCCTTGGAGTAATAAAACAACCTGCGCTCTGGGGTGGAGCGCAGGTTGTGATGGACCGGAAAGAACTTATTCGTAGTCGAGCTTGACGTCGTCGGGCTTGCGGATCGGCTCGATGCCGTCGCCGCGTCTGAGCCCGCCGCCGCGGACGATCTTGGCCTTGGAATACTGGGGACGGGCGTCGATGATCTGGATCACGGCGACATAGTAATGTTCCGCGTCAAGTACGTTGCCGTGAAGGTCGCGGATCGCTTCGCCCTCGCGGTACACGGCGTAATACTGGCCCTTGCGGGCGCTGCCGGTGGCCGTGCCGGCGTCGATGGTGACGTTGCGGACGCCCTTGGCTTCAAGCACGTGGAACCCTTCGGCGCTGCCGGGCGCGGCGCCGGCGCCGATAGCGGCGCGGAGATTGGCGATCACTTTGGTAATGGCCTTGTGAGTGGCGGTAGCCAGCTGTCCGCCGCTGCGGCCGGTACCGAAACCGCCGTAGCGGCTCAGCAGTCCGCCGAGGACGTTGGTGCCGGCGCCCTCGGCGCGCCCCGCGTAAACGATGGCGCCGGTCGTGGTGTCGACGATCCTGACGTCGAGCGTAACGTAGGCGGTGTTGGTGTTGATCAGGCCGCCGATCAGGCTGCTGCCGCCGCCGATAATGCCGCCGCCGGCGGTGTCGCTGGCGCTGTATTTGGTCACGGCGCCGGTCATCATGTACTGAGCGCCGGCAAGACGTCCGGTGCGCGAGGCGGTGTTGCTGTCGATCAGGCCGGACTGCCCCATGCGCTGCTCGCGGGCGATCACGTCGAGACGGTCGCGCTCGACGACCTGGAAGGTGCCGCTGTTGACGAGCTCGGTGATCATCATGTCCATGATGGAATCGACGGGCACGTGGCGGCCGGAACTGTTGCGGAAGGTCTCGACGGAGATGGTATAGGCCGCAAGAGACGGAACGGCGAGGCACAGAGCGGCGCAAAACGCCAGCAGGATTTTGAGCGATTTTTTCATGGTCTGGGAGCTCCCTTCGGTCTAATAGATGTCGACGTACATGGTGCTGTCGGTGATGTCGTTGATGCGGGCGTAAGGCACTTTGTCGACGATGGCCTTCTGCAGTTCCTTGAGGTCGAAGTTGCCGAACACGGTCAGCTGGGCCCAGTCGCCGTCAAACCGCCCGGTGCGGGCGGAGGTGACGCCGTAAACCGTCTTGCAGGCGGTGACCACGCTTTGTACGGATTTGAGGTCGCGCGCTCCTCTGACGAAGACGTAGAAGCCCCCGTCGGTGACGTTGGGGTTGGCGGGCACGCCGGTGATTTTCTCGGCAAGTTCCTCGGCCGCTTTCCTGACGGCTTTGATCTCGGACTCGTCAGGCGTGGCGCCGACTTCCTTGCCCATGGCGGAATCGGAGAAGATCGTGCGTCCCGTGGAATCGTAAACGTGCACCATGACGACGGCCGAGCCGGTGTACATGCCGAACTCGTTGCGGATCGTGTCCAGCACTTCCACGGTGCCGTCGACGTACTGGCTGACGCCGTGCGCGCGGCTGATCTTCTTGACGGCGCCGGGGCCGGGTTGTTTGGGCTGAGCCTTGACGATGCGGGCGGTGATCTGGTCGCTGACGACTTTGTAGCCGTTTCTCACCAGCGCGCTGCGGATCGTCTCCGTTGCCAGGGCGGCGCCGCGGGCGGCCGAGGCGTAGTGCGTATAGCTCATGCCGCCGTAGTAGTTCCAGCTGGACAGCGACGTATAGCGCGTGCCGGGCTCGACGTCGTAAAGGATGACGGCGATGGCCCGGTTCTTCCGCAGCGGCGCCGCGACGGCCGTGACCGCCAGCGTCAGCACCGCCAGCGCGGCGAGGGTGAAACGAAGGACTTTGCGGTTCATAATGGATACCTCCCCAAAATTAAGGCTTTAAAAACACATGGTGTTGAGAAGCTGCGCCCGGCCCGCGACCGCTCCGAGAAGCGCAAAGGCGACGACCAGCGTCAGCAGGATCAGGAAAAAAGCGGTGGTGCGGCAGAACCGTTTCATGACGAAGACTTCCTTCAACGCAAATTTTGTTGCTTTGTAAAAAGCATAACGGCAAAGATATCCGGACGCATTAGCGAAAACAACAATATTTGGTTCTGTCGGACCGCGCGGAACGATCCCTTGCAGGAATTTTGTTTAAATATAACATACTGATAAAAGAAAGAAAAGACATCACCCGTTGGGGTGAAATTTGAGGGGAGAGTGCAGAAAGATAGATGAGCAGAATGTTTGTAAAAATATAGTTGAAATATAAGATTTTAATTGACTGTCCCGGCATTTTTTTATAAACTCGTGAAACACGGAAGAAGTTCTGCGTTATCGCAAGCAGACGCACCGGATGATGCAAGAGATTCTTATAGCCGCAGATGTGCAGATGACGGAAAAGAGGAGAACTGAATCTTATGGTTGAACTGGAGCACTTCGAAAACGCGGAACTCTTCAAAAAAATCAACGCTTTGCCCGTGCGCGCCATTGTCGAAACGCCGTTTTACGGCAACAACGTCACGAAGATCGAAAGCGTCGCCCAGGCTTATGAGCTGGCCAAAAACAGCCCCGGCACGCTGGAGCTGACCGGTATGCCCGTGTATCAGCCGGAGGCGCAGGGGCTGCCGAAGGGCGCCAACGTGCTGATGTTCGACGACGGCGCCGTCGTCGGCCGCGCTGCGGCCGCCCGACGCATCGTCGGTACGCCCGGAGTGGACACGGCCGGACTGTGCAAGATCGTGCGGGAAGCCGTTTATCAGGGGCGCTTCCGCCGTTTTTACGAAGCCGAGACGGTGGTCGGGCTTGACACGGACTTCACCGTCCGCGCCCGCCTTCTGATCCCCGAAGGATTCGAGAACAACTTGCTGAGCTGGATGCTGAATTTCCAGTTCATGACCGACGAAGTGAAAAAATTCTACGCCGGCAGCCGCGTCATTCCCGGCGAAGGCGACATCCTCGTCTATTCCGATCCGTACTGGACGCATCCCGACTTTCCGCTCGGGCTGGCCTTCTTCTCGCCGGAGCAGAACTGCGCGGCCATTCTCGGCATGCGCTACTTCGGCGAGTTCAAAAAAGGCACGCTGACGCTCGGCTGGGGCACGGCCGCGCGCCACGGCTACGCCTCCTGTCACGGCGGCCTGAAGCGCTTCACGCGCCGCGACGGCGAAAAGTTCGTGCTGGCCGTGTTCGGCCTTTCCGGCTCCGGCAAGTCGACCATCACCCACGCGACTCACGGCGGCAAGTACGACATCATGGTACTGCACGACGACGCGTTCGTCGTCAACGTCAGGGAAAAGTACGCTATCGCCATGGAGCCGACCTACTTCGACAAGCTGCAGGATTACCCGATCGGCTGCGAGGCCAACAAATACCTGCTGACGGTACAGAACTGCGGCGTCACGCGCGACGCCGCCGGCAAAACGATAGCCGTCACCGAGGACGTGCGCAACGGCAACGGCCGCGCCGTCAAGTCGCGTTTGTGGACGGCCAACCGCGTGGACCGCATCGACGAGCCGCTCAACGCCATCTGCTGGCTGATGAAGGACCCGACGCTGCCGCCGATGCTCAAGCTCACCGGCGCCTCGCTGGCCGCGACGATGGGGGCCACGCTGGCCACGAAGCGCACCTCGGCCGAACAGCTGGCCCAGGGCGTCGATCCCGACGCCCTGGTGATCGAAAGCTACGCCAATCCGTTCCGTACCTATCCGCTGTCCATGGATTTCGAGCGTTTCAAGGCGCTCATCGAAGACGGCGTCGACTGTTACGTTCTCAACACCGGCGACTTCATGGGCAAAAAGGTGACGAAGGAAGACACGTTCGCCGCGCTCGAAGCCGTCGTCGACGGCACGGCGAAATTCGAGCCGACGGGGCTGCCCGGCATCGAGTATCTGCCGGTGAAAGGCTTCGAGATGGATCTGAACGACGAAAAATACCGCGCCGCCTTCATGGCCCGCATGAAAGACCGCGCCCGCTTCGTTGCCAGCCGCGAGACCGCCGGCGGGGGCGTCGACGAATTGCCCGAGGACGCTCTTGAATCCATCGAAGCGGTAGTCAGCGCGCTGAGAAAAATGTAGGAGCGCCGGGAACCGATTGCGATTACATAACGAGACAAGGCCCGGCGCCGGAAAATTTTTCCGGCGCCGGGCCTTGTCTCGTTATGCTCATTTGCCGCCGGGATCTTTTTCCTCGACGCCCGCCGAACTTGACGGCATGAAGAGCACCTTGACGGTGGAGATCATCAAATAGAAATCGAAAATCAGCGAGAAATGCTGGATGTAGAGCAGATCCAGCTTGAGCTTGTCCTCGAACAGCGTGTTGTAGCGGCCGAATACCTGCGCATAGCCCGTCAGGCCGGATTTGACCTTGAGACGGTAGCGAAACTCCGGGTATTGGCGGCAGTACTGCTCGATCAGCTCGGGACGTTCCGGCCGCGGGCCGACGAGAGACATGTCGCCCTTGAGGATGTTGAACAGCTGCGGCAGCTCGTCGATGCGCAGCATGCGCAGCCAGCGTCCCACGGGAGTGATGCGGCCGTCGTGGTTGGAAGCCATCTCGGCGCCGTTGGACTCGGCGTTCTGCACCATAGTGCGGAACTTGTACAGCTGGAACGGCTGCCCGCCCTCGGTGACGCGCGTCTGCCGATAGAGCGCCGGACCGCCGTCGTGCAGACGGACCGACAGCGCGGCGATCAGCATCAGCGGGCTGAGCGCGATCAGCGCCGCGGCCGAACCGGCGACGTCGATAGCGCGCTTGATGAGCTTCTGCTCGCTGCTCATTTGATGTCCGCGGAACAGGAAGGCGGGGATATCGTCGATCTGGCAGCGTACGGCGCTGTGGACGAAGATCTCGTCCACGTTGGGGACCATGAGCAGACGTTTGTCCGTCTCGTAGCAGTGACGGATCACCATGCTGCGGAACTCCGGCCGCCCGTGCCCGAGCATGAGCACCAGCGGCTGCCCGTCCATGGCGCTCTGCACCGCCGCATCCCCGTCGCTCTCGTGGCAGTACTGGACGATGCGATAGCGTTTGCTCTCGCTGAGGAATTTCCTCAGCACGCGCTCGTCGTCTTCGGGATTGGCGAGGATGGCCAGCGCGTCGCGGGCGGGATTGATGGCGAAATAAACGGCGTTGGCGGCGACGTAAAGCAGCGTTCCCGCCAGAACTTGCGCGCACGTGAGCAATATCATCGGCCCCACCGCGATGAAACGGTGCAGCATGAGGCTCAGCTGCGAGTATCCCGTGAAATTGGCGATGGCCAGCGCCAGCGAGAAGGAATAGATCAGCTCGCGCAGGCGCAGGATACCGATACGGTAAGCCCCGTATGAATAACTGAGAGTATAGAACACCAACAGGTAGACTACGCCGACGACGTAATTGTCCTTGAACATCAGGCGCGGCGCTTCGTACCAGATTTTGAAGCCGCCGATGTAAAGTCCGACGGCGGTGACGACGATCAGGATCTTGAAGAGGAACATGATGGACTTCTTGAATTTTGCAGCGATGGAACCATTCATGAAAGCCACTCCTCAATGGTGGATTGATGAAAGACAGATGCAAGAAGTCTTTCAGAACATTCATATCATAACACACGCGAGGCGAAAAAAGCGCTTTTTCCCCGAACGTCGGCGCCGCTTTGTTTCTTCTGAAATTCTTCAAGGTAAATGCAACGCAACATCCGGTACCCCGTTGCATTAAATCTGAATTAAAAGGAGCTTGCATTTAGTCTGAATTGATGAAAGACCTTTCTTACGAGACAACAGATCTCGGAAAGGAGTTCATCATCATGAACAAACATTTGACTCTGGCTGAAAGAAAAGCCATTGAAAGCGCCCTCAACCGGCGAGAATCTCTCAGAAGTATTGCCTCAACGGTTCTGAAGTCGCCGAGTACGATCTCCAGAGAGATCAGAAAACATGCAGAGACTGTCTTCAAAGGCTGTTATGGCCGGACAGTAAACTGCTGCCTTCACCGGTATGACTGCTCCGTTACTTCCCTTTGTAACACCTCTCCGAAATGCCGTTCACTGTGTTTCCGGTGCTCAAGATGTAATACGATGTGTCCTGACTTTAAGGAGGAGGTCTGCCCGCAGCTTTCGGTTCCTCCGTATGTCTGTAACGGCTGCCCCAACCGTCACCGCTGCACTTTAAAAAAACGGATCTATTCTGCTAAATCTGCAAATGACTCTTACGAGAAAACTTTGCATGAGGCTCGTGAAGGCTTCAATATCTCCGATGCCGAGCTTGCAGATATTGATTCTTTTTTCTCTCCTCTCATCAAACAGGGGCAGTCTCTCTATCATATTATCCGTAATAATCGAGATACTGTTCCCTGTTCTGAAAGTACCGCCAGACGGCTCCTGCTTTCGGGTATTTTAGAGGCACGGAAAATAGACTTGCCCCGAGCTGTCCGTTTTAAGAAGAGAAAGGGAAAAAGAAATAACATGAAGGTGGATAAAAAATGTCGTGAAGGCCGTACCTACAATGATTTTCTCTCTTTTTCGGAGAAACATCCGGACATGCTTATTACCGAAATCGACAGTGTCGTTGGCACCACAGGAGGAAAAGTTCTTCTGACTGTCATCTTAAGAAACTGCAACTTTATGCTGGCTTTTTTGAGAGATAAAAATACTGCTCAATCTGTTGAGCAGATTTTTACAATGCTCTTCACTCTTCTGGGCAGGAAACGCTATAAGTCCATGTTTCAGGTCCTTCTTGCTGACAACGGTACAGAGTTTTCCAATCCGACGGCTATCGAAAAAGGTCTGGACGGAGAAAGAAAATCATATATGTTCTATTGCAATCCACAAGCACCGCAGGAAAAACCGAAGGTTGAAAATAATCATACTCTCATTCGAAGGATCCTTCCCAAGGGAACAACTTTCGACAATTTATCCCAAACTGATATCAACCTGATGATGTCTCATATAAACTCATACGGGAGGAAAAAATTTAACGGAAAATCTCCTGCAGAGATCTTTATCAACCTGTATGGCGAGGATGTATTGCATTTACTCGGACTCGAACTTATTCCGCCACAGGATATCTGTTTAAAGCGGACTCTTCTCGCCGGTAAATAACGGCTCCTTTTTAATTTCTTGATTGCATTAACTCTGAACTGAAAATTTTGCTTTCAGTTGAGGATCACTTTTGTATGCACTTTTTTCGGACAATTTCCTCGTAACAGCTTTTCATCCCCTTGAATTTGTTCCGTTAGCGCAATCTTGATCGTTATTATGTGTTCGTAATGACTGCTTGCTGCTTTTGTCCTGTCAAAGTAAATGCAACCCTGTCGCATTTACTTTGACGAGGTTGCATTTACTCTGAAAATTTACCGCTTTGTTTCTTCGCCGGGCGGCCATGATCGCCGCGCGGAACGGCGTTGTGTGTGACGGGGAGAGGCGGCATTTTGCGCGCGGCGGACCGTTTGGCACGAAAAAGGCCGGCCTCAGCCAAGAGACCGGCCTCGCTTTGACGGAGCGATGACGGGATCATACCATCAAGAACCCTACGAAAAGATAAGCGATCGAAGCCGCCGCAGCGCAGACGAGCGCATAAGGCAGCTGGGTCTTGACGTGATCGATGTGATCAGCCGCCGCTCCCGCGGAGGAAAGAACGGTTGTGTCGGACAGGGGCGAGCAGTGATCGCCGAATACGCCGCCGCCGGCAACGGCCGCAAAGCAGGCGGTAACGAGCGGCGTCACCTGATTGTTCGTATAGTTGAAGGCCAGCGGCAGCGCAATGGGCATGCAGATCGCGAACGTTCCCCATGAGGTTCCCGTGGCGAAGGCCATGATCGCCGCGATCACGAAGATGATGAAGGGCAGCAGATGAGGCGACAGGAACTGTTGGGCCAAAGAAACGATGTAGTTGGCCGTCCCCATGGTTTTGCTCAGCGCATTGACCGAATAGGCGAGAGCCAACAGCATGACGACGGGCACGGCCCCCTTGACGCCGTCGGTGGCCGTGTTGATGACATCTTTGAGAGGGATGCCCTGCAGCATCATGCTGACGGTCATGAAAATCACGACGGCGAGGAACGCCTCCATGGTCTTGGCGGAGTGAAGCGTGACGTAGGTCCCCACGGCGATGCATACGATCATCAGCACCGGCAGGATGAAATTGAGGAACACGCGCGTCTTTATGCCCTCTTGCGCGGGCATCTCCGTCAGTTCCTTGCCGATCAGCGGCTGAGCGCCGTCGCGCAGGACCTTGCCTTCGTCCATGGCGCGCCGCTCGGCTTTCTTCATCGGCCCGAAATCCTTGACGAGACCGGAGCCGATCAGGAATACGAAGGCCACGGCAAACAGCGCGTAAAAGTTGAACGGCACGGCTTTCACGAACAGGCTCATGGCCTGCTCCTGGTCGACGATGCAGCCCACGCCGACGGCCAGACCGCTCAAATAAGCTGCCCAGCCGGTGATGGGCACCAGCACGGAAACGGGCGCCGAGGTGGAGTCGGCGATGTAGGACAGCTTTTCGCGGCTGATTTTCGCGTTGTCGGAAATACGGCGCATGACCGTGCCGACGAACAGCGGCGAGAAGGAATCGCTGAAATAAACGAAAAGGCCCAGCAGCCACGAAATCAACTGCACGCCCTTGCGTCCCAAATGAAAATCGTGCACCTTCCGCGAAAATCCTTGAATGGCCCCCGTCTTCTGGAAGTAAGCGACGAGAATACTGATGAAGACGTTCAGCATCATGACCCAGGCGAAGCCTGTGGTCCCCATGCTCGTTTTCAGCAACGTGGGCAGCCCCATCAGCCCCTGTCCGGCCAGCAGCGTGCCGGCAAAGCAGGCGACCATCAGCGAGACCACCGTGTTGCGCGTGACAAAGCACAGTACCACGGCGAGGAGCGAGGGAATGACGGAAATAAATCCCATGTTTTGCATCGTAACGCCTCCTTAAATGAAAAACAGACTTATGCTTTCTTGTAGAAATTGTTCGAGCGGCTGACCGTCGCGTGAGGCGCCGGGTCGAGTTCGCGTCCGGCGATGCCGAGGACGTCCTCCGGCCTGATCCATGGCTTGCCCTGCAGCGCGCTGGTCTCCTCGTGGGTCAGCATCCCCTTGTAGCAGGTCAGGGCGCGGCGCAGGAAACCGTCGCGCGCGCAAGCCTCGGCGACGCCGCGGTTGAGAATGCTGCGGAAGTGCCCGATGACCGAGGCCGCATAGGCGATGGACGTTGACTGAGCAATGGCGCCGGGAATGTTGCTGACGCAAAAGTGAACGATCCCTTCCTCGACGTAGCGGGGATTCTCGTGCGTCGTCTCGTGGAACGATTCGATGGCGCCCTGGTCATCGTTGCTGATGTCGACCAGCACGGAGCCCTTTTCCATGAGGCGGAGCATGTCGCGAGTGACGAGATAGTCCTTGCAGCCCTTGGGCCATTTGACACAGTTGAGGATCATGTCGGTGCCGGGCAGCAGTCTGGCGACGTTTTCGCGCGTGGAGAAGGCGGTGTCGACGGAATCGCCGTATTCGAACTGAATCGCCCGCAGCGTGCCGATGTTGATGTCGAGCACCGTGCAGTGGGCGCCAAGGGCGTGCAGCACCTGCAGAGCGCTCTTGCCGACGATGCCGCCGCCGAGAATGACGACGTTCATGCCCGGCGCGCCCGCCAGACCGCCTACATATTTGCCCTTGCCGCCGTTGATCGACAACATCGACTCGAGACCGAACAAAGCGCCTTGTTTGCCGGCCGCCTCGCAGTTGGGCGAGCCGTAACGGTGGCAATCCTCGGCGGTGAACGCGATGCACCCGCTCTTGAGCAGCGCCTCGACTTCTTCGGGATGAGCGGCCGGATGGATGCAGGTGAAGACGATCTGGTCCGCGCGGATCAAACCGTACTCGCAGGGCTCGAACTCCTTGACCTTGGTGACGAACTCGGCTCGGGCGTAAATCTCTTCCATCGTGTCGACGATCTCGGCTCCCGCTTTGGCGTAGGCGCCATCGTCAAAACCGGCGCGCTCGCCGGCTCCCTTCTGGACCAGTGCCTCATGTCCGTCGGCGACGATCGTGGAGATCTCGCCGGGCGTGGCGATGGTGCGGTATTCGCCGTTCTTGATGTCTCTCAGAAGACCAAAGATCATGTGAAATCCTCCAGTGTTGGGAAATTTATAGAGTCTGAATATTATATTCAGATGTGGCTTAACATAGAATATCATGAAATGAAAAAAATGAGGAGAGGCGGCCGCCTTTCTTTCACAAAGAATATGCCACTCGGATCTGCTGTGACAGATCCAACGCATCATGATCAACAAAGCGAGACGGCTACCGGCATAAAGCCGGCGACGGTCTCGCTTTGTGAATTTTCCTCGCAACTCCCAGCAAACTATGTTAACGCTTTCTATCAAGAATCAGTATGACGGGCGCTACACCTCCCGGCAGTGATTCATGATTTCCTCTTCGCTCTTGACGTGGTAGCCGTGACGACGGGCGATGCACATCAGGCTGTCGTCGCCGGTCTTCTCGGCCTGTGTCCGCTCGCCATCCGCAACGCGGATGACGAGGTCGAGCAGGGCTCTGCCGGTGTCTTCGGGCGAATCGCCGCGGGAAATGATGCCCGACGCGTCGAAGTCGAACATTTCGCTCATGGCCTTGTAAGTTTTTTCGTTGCCGGTGATCTTGACGACCGGGGCGATGGGGTGTCCCGTGGGCGAGCCGCGTCCCGTGGTAAAAGCGACGATCTGCGCGCCGCAGCCGATCTCGCCGGTGGTGACTTCGCCGTCGTGGCTTTCGTACTTCATCAGGAACAGGCCTTTCTTGCCCTTCTCGGGCGGCGTGGCGTAGTCGATCACGTCGACAATGGGGCAGGTGCCCGATTTGTGCATGCCGCCCAGCGCCTTTTCGACGATGGAACTGACGCCGCCGTCGGCGTTGCCGGGGGAGATGAGCTGGTTGCGTTTGGCTCCCAGCCGCATGTCGATGCTGCTGCGCAAGACGTCCTCGATCTCGTAAATGGCTTTGTAAACTTTATCGGCGACCTCTTTGCTGACGGCGCGGCGGGCGAGAATGTGCTCGGTGCCGAGCAGCTCGTTCATCTCGCTGAGGATCGCGCTGCCGCCCTGCGCGACCAGCTTGTCCACCATTTCGCCGACGGCGGGATTGGCGGCCAGGCCGCTGGTGGCGTCGGTCCCGCCGCACTTCGTGCCGACGAACAGCTCGCTCAGCGGGCAGGGCACGCGCCGCTGTTCGGCCAGACCGGCGAGCATTTTTCTGCCGGCTTCGACGGCGCGGTTGATCGTGTTGGTCGTGCCGCCTTCTTCCTGGATGACGAAACAGGCGACGGGGCGCCCGTTCTTGCGCACGGCTTCCTCCAGCTCGCGCGGCGGAAAACGCTCGCAGCCGAGGCCAATCACCAGCACCGCGCCGACGTTGGGATGCGTGCCGAGAGCTTTGAGCGTACGGGCCGTCAGTTCAAGATCAAGGCCGACCTGCGAACAGCCTACGGCATGGCGGATTGGCACCGAACCGGGCAGCTGGGCGGCAATGCGCTCCACCGTGCGATTGGCGCAGAACACGGAGGGAATGATGGCCAGATGATTGCGTACGCCCACCGTTCCGTCTGAACGACGGTATCCATTGAAAGTGATCGTCATGATCGTTCCCCCTATCGCCTGCCGCGCTCACAGGACATGTTGTGCGTGTGGATCCATGTGCCGCGGGGCGTGTCGGCCTTCACGCGGCCGATCTCCTCGCCGTACTTGATGACCGGATCGCCGGCGTGCAGGTCTTTGATCAGCACCTTGTGGGCGAATTCCACGTCGTCGAGGAGCGTCAACGGTCCGTCGGGCGTGTCGATCGTATCGCCTCGGAAACTGTCTTCGAGCACTGTTTTCACGTTGTCGGCGGGCGATATCTGCAAACTGCGTCTGAGCATTTTTCAAATTTTCCCCCTCAATTATGCTGTAACGTTTCTTCGGAAAAAAGGTGCGGCATCGCCAACAGAACTTCGAATCGGCCGCATCTGTCCGATCGTCTTGAGCTACGCCGCCTTTTTGCTCTGACGCGCTTTTTTCCAGTTGACATACCAGGGCGTGGACTGGATCAAAGAAAGCAGCGCCAACGCCAGCAGCGCGGCGGAGATCGGGTTGGTGACGAAAATCGACCAGCTGCCGCCGCTGATAAGCAGCGCCTGATGCAGGCTGACGTCGAGCATATGGCCGAGAATCAACCCGACCACGAGGGGCGCGACCGGGATTTTGAGCTTATCCATGAAGTAACCGAGGATGCCGAAACAGAACATCAGCCCCACGTCGAAGAAGTTGTTGTTGATGGCGAAAGCGCCGATGACGCAGAGAATCGTGATCGCCACGGCGAGAATGCGGTTGTGGATCTTCGTCACCGCGATGCACAGGCGCGTGAAGAACAGGCCCTCCACGAACATGGCGAAGCACGAAAACAAGATGGCCCACAGCAGCGTGTAGGTGACGCCGGCGTACTCGGTCATCAGCGTCGGACCGGGCATGATGCCGTGGATCATCAGGCCGCCGAGCAGCACGGCCGTGGCCGAGCTGCCGGGGATCCCCAGCGTGATCGTGGGCACGAGAGCGCCGCCGACCACGGCGTTGTTGGCCGATTCCGGCGCGGCGATGCCGTATTCGTTGCCGTCGCCGAATTCGTGTTTGCTGCGCCCGGGCTTGTAAAAGCGTTTGACCTCGTTGTAAGCGAACCAGCAGGCCGTGTCGCCGCCCGTGCCGGGGATGATGCCGGTGAACACGCCGATGAGGCCGGAACGGACGATTGTCGGCAGCAGCGCCCTCAGCTCGAACCAGGGACGCACGACGCTGTCCTCGATCGTCCCGATGCGCTCGGCATTGTCCTCGTCCTTCTCGATCAGACGGAGCACCTGGGGGATGGAAAACAAGCCGATCAACGCGACCGTGAAGGGAATGCCCGAGAACAGGTTGATATTGTTCATGGTGAAGCGCGGGATCCCCGTGATGGGGTCCATCCCCACCGTGGACAGCGCCAGGCCGAGCGACCCTGAGAGCAGTCCCTTGACGGGCGATCCCTGCGACAGCGAGGCGATGATCGTCATGCCCAGCACGGCCACCGAAGTGAGCTCGACGGGGCCGAACATCACGGCCACACGTCCCAGCAGGGGCGCTACTGTCAACAGCGCGATACTGCTGACCACGCCGCCGACAAAGGAAGCGAACAGCGAAATGCCGAGAGCGTGCCCCGCTTCGCCGCGCGAGGCCATCGGATAGCCGTCCATGACCGTGGCCGCCGCCGAAGGCGTGCCCGGCGTACGGATCAGAATGGCGGCGATCGAGCCGCCGTACATCGAGCCCATATAAAGCGACGCCAGCATGGTGATGCCTGTTTCCGGCGGCATGGCGAACGTCACGGGGACCAGCAGCGCGATCGCCATCGTAGCCGAAAGGCCGGGCATGGCGCCGACGAAAAGTCCCAGCGCCGTGCCGCCGCACATGGCCAGCATGTTGTTCCACTGGAGGATGTTGCTCAGACCGAGAATCATACTGTCAAACATGCGAACACGCTCCTTTTCCCTTAAGCGCCGAGCAGTGGTTCGAGCAGGCCGAGCGGCACGGGAAGATTCAGGAAACGGACGAACAGCAGATAGACGAAAACGCAGAACAGCGCGGCGATCAAGGCTGCCTTGAGGAACCCCGCTGCGCGCAGATAGATATAGCTGACGATCATGAAAAGAGGCGTCGCGACGAAATATCCCGCCTTTTCCGTCACGGCGATGTAAGCGGCGGTCATCAGCGAGTAAACGACCACGCGCACGACGTTGATCCGCGCTTTCTCACCGGATGGAGGGGCCGAGCGCCGCGCATTGAAAGCCATCGCGAAGCTGAGCAGGAAGATCAACGCCGCCACCAGCTGCGGAAACAGTCGAGCGGAATCAGGCATGGACTGGGCTGTAAGGAAAAAGAACAGCCCCACGCCGAAGGAAAACAGCGCAAAAAGGACGTGTTGCATAAAATAGGACATGAAAAAAGACTCCTTCGCACAAACGGACAGCCCCGGTTTTTCGGCGATACCACTTGAAAAAAGGCGGCTTCAGCAAGTGAAACCGCCTCGTGGTTCATTTCGGTGGAAGTTCAGTGTTTCTGAAACTGATCCTTCACTTCGTTCCAAATTTCGGTGAAATCCTTTTCCTGTTTCTTCAGCATGGCCATGTAGTCGTCGCCGTACTTCATGTCGATGATGGAAGCGCGGTCGGCGCACGCTTTCTTGAATTCGGGCATCTCGGCCATCTTTTTGAACGCTTCGATCAGCGTGTGGCGGGCCTCCTCGGGAATGCCGGCGGGAGCGCTGTAGCCGCGCGAAGAGCCGGATACCACGTCGATGCCTTTTTCCTTCATCGTCGGCACGTCGGGGAGCAGCTCGTAACGTTTCTCGGCCATGATCGCCAGCGCGCGCAGGTTGCCGGCTTTGATCTGAGGGAAGACGATGCCGATGTTGTTGAAGCTGACGTCGATCTTCCTGCCCATCGCCGCCTGCCAGGAGGGACCGTCCCCTTCGAAGGGGACCATCTGGACTTTCAGCCCTGAAGCTTTTTCGAAGATCAGCGTCGTGAAGAAATCGTCGCCGCCGACCCCGGAATTGCCGACGGTGACCTTGCCGGGGTTGGCTTTGACCGCCGCGATGAAATCGTCGAAAGTCTTGAAGGGACTGTCGGCCGCCACGACGACGATGCCGGGATCGCTGATGACGTTGGCGATGGGCGTCAGCTCGTCGACCTTGTAGGTGATGGCGGGCGTCATGATGTAGTTGGTCAGAAGCATGGGCGTGTTGGTGATACTCAGCGTGTAACCGTCGTTGCGAGTCGCCTTGGCCAGCTGCGTCCAGGCGATCGCCCCGGTGGCTCCCGGGATGTACTGATTGACGAACGACGTGCCAAGGACCTTCTCCAGGTAAGGCTGAGTCAGCTGAGCGACCGTATCGCTGCCGCCGCCGGCCTTGAATCCCTGCAGAACGGTGATCTGCTTGCTCGGATAAGCGGCAAAAGCAGCGGACGCTGCCAGCGCGCCGATCAAAACTGCTGCACCGAAAACGCGATTTCCACTTCTCATCAAAAGATCTCCCCCTCACGATGTATTAATACTGTTTTCTTGATAAAAAGCGTTCGCACCGTTTGCCGGGCGCTGCGGGGGAGTTCAGCCGCTCAGAACTCCCTCGACTGTGCTGCGCAGCTCGCTGTGTGGCTCTCCCTCGCAGCGCCCTTATGCTCGGCCTTTTAATGGAGAAACAGTATAGGTACCTGAACCGTGGTGCCTTAAACCTCCCCGCGGAGCGACGGGGAATGATTTTTCAGAGGCGAAGCAGTCTTTCGCCGAATAACGATCGAGAGCTTTTCGTTGAAAATCAGCGTCAGTTTTTCTGGTTAACCATGATCTACCTGAGGCAAAAACAGTGTAACATCATGGATATTAAAAATCAAGTCGACAATTTACTTTTTGTCGTTGCTCAGTGATAAAGTCCCCCATAACTGTTCCAAGAAAATGTCACTCTGAGATAATACCGTTCATGAAACAGGAGCGAATGACATTGTCACAAAAGGAACTGGATCGTATCAGGATTATCGGAGCGCTTGTCGACGGACGCATGACGAACAGGGAGGCGGCGGAAAAGCTGGGGCTCTGTCAACGGCAAATCATCAGGATCAAGAAGAGGTTCGTCGCTCAAGGGGCGGCGGGGCTTGTTCACGGCAACCGCGGCAGAACGTCTCGGCGCAGGATCGGAGATGAGGTTCGGGAGTCGGTGCTGAAGGCGTATGAGGAGGTCTATTACGATTTCAACTTCTCTCACTTTGCGGAATGCCTGAACGAACGGGAGGGGATCGGGATCAGTCGTTCGAGTGTCGTCCGCATCCTGAAGGACGAGGGGATCAGGAGCAAGAAGAGTGTGCGGCGGCGGCCGAAGCTTCACCGTTCTCGACCGCGGAAGGTGGCCGCGGGGATGTTGTGGCAGACTGACGCCACGTCGTTTGAATGGTTTGGCAGGGGGAACGGGCGTGCGACGCTGCACGCTTATATTGACGATGCGACGGGGATCGTGACTGGCGCCTGTTTCACTGAGAACGAATGTATGGCGGGCTATGTCGCCGCGCTGGGGATGGGGATCGAGGGGTATGGGCTGCCGATGGCGATTTACAGCGACCGGCATACGATTTTCCGCTCTCCAAAGGCACGGGCGCAGGATGATGAGGATCGGATCGAAGGGAATGAAGAAAATGAAGGGAATGAGGCGGGGAAGGAGGAGCCGTTAAGTTGTTTCGGACGGGGGCTGAAGGATCTTGGGATCGGGCAGATCTTTGCCTTGACGCCGGAGGCGAAGGGGCGTGTCGAACGTCTTTGGAACACGATGCAGGACAGGCTGCCGGGGAGCTGAGGCTGCTTGGCGTCTCGGATATCACGGCGGCCAACGAGGTTTTGCCCAAGCTCATCGCCAGGCACAATCGGAAGTTTGCCGTCAATCCGGCTGAGGGAGAGGACGTTTATGTGAAGCCGGAAGGAAAAGTCGATTTGGATTTTCTCTTTGCGCGTCGCGAATCTCGCAGGACGGATCACGGCGGCATGATCTCCTACGGAGGTCGTCGGTACGTTCCGGCGGCGGACGATTGCCTCGGGATGGCCAAAACGACGGTTGAGGTGCGTGAAACGTCGACCGGGCGGATCTGGGGTGTTTCCAAGGGCAGACGGATCGAGATGAAGGAGGTTGAAAGTCAAAAACGAGTCGACTCCGATGAGGCATCGGCAAAGAAACGGAAAAGCGGGCTTGTGAAAGCGCACAAGCCCGCTCCGGACCACCCTTGGCGGCGTGGCGTCGTCAAAAGGCAGGGATATCATAGCACATGTCGGGATAAATGTACGTTCGCGTAGACGTTGTTATGGCGGCACGATGGGGAGTTCTTTCGAGATGTCTTGCTGTGATGGGAGTGTGAGGGGGTGACTTTTTCAATGAGCAGTTATGGTGACATTTTTATTGGCTATTGACAGTCGACAATTTACTTTGAAAAAAAGTCCGCCCCGGACGCTCCTGCCATTGGCGCGTCCGGGGCGGATGGAATTTTTTGTTTAGCCGTTGTCCTTGCGTTCCAGGTTCACGGTGTAACTGAGCTTGTAGCGGGTGTACGTCCGTTCGAGATGGAGTTTCATGATTTTGCCGGCGGTTTCCGCGTCCTGTCGGAAAATGGCATCGGCCAGTTTCTCGTGCTCGTCGATGATCTGATCGGGCCAGATGTCCTGCGGGCGGCGGGCGATGTCGCCGAGGATCAGCGAGTTCAGCGTGCTCTGCGAGAGCGCGATGACGCTTTCGTAAATTCGCAGCAGCACCATGTTATGAGCGGCCGTGGCGATCAGATTGTGGAAGATGCTGTTCCATTTCGCGCCCTGCAATCCTCGGTCCGGGGGCGCCAGCGCGATGACACGGCGCAGCATGGTCAGCGCCTCGTGAAGATGTTCCAGATCCTGTTCGTTGCGGCGCTGGGCGGCAAAACGCGCGGCAGGGACCTCGACGAGGCTGCGCACTTCCGAGATTTCGTCATAGAGTCCGACCGGCCAGGCCGACTGAAAGTCGTCCAGCGAACGAAAGGCCCCGCTGACGTCGTGGCTTTCCACGAAAATGCCCTGACGTTCGCGAATCTCCAGCACGCCGTAAGCTTCGAGGATGTTCAGACACTCGCGGATATGCAGCCGCGACATGCCGAAATGCTTTTCCAGTTCTCGTTCCGTCGGCAGCTTGCCGCCGCTGACGATCTCTCCGCTCTTGATGGCCTGAAGGATCCGTTTCAGCTGCTCTTCTTTTCTCTTGTTCATGATTTTCCACTCCGCAATGAAATGATGATAACGATCGCTCTAAAATTTTTATGCCGCGACAATCCGCCGTATCCGCTGCCGGCCGCCGAGGGGGAACCGATCCAGGCTGGAAAAGTGAGATGCCGGGCTGCGTGAAAGCGCGCTGTGCCGCCGGCGGAACGTTTTTGTGCCCGCGGGGAGGACTTTCAGGGCGCGGCGGTCACAGCAGGATCGCTCTGTACAGGCCGAAAATGACGAACGGAGCCACGGCCATCTCGATCATCAGCGGCAGGTATCCTTTGTCCAGCGCGGAAACGGAACAGTCCATCTGCTGCAGGGTGAGCGTCTGGCACAGATGCAGGGGCGAAAAGAAATAGCCGTTGAAGCTCCAGGTGTAGATGAAAACGCAGTAGAGCAGCTCTTCCGTCGGCGGCAGGTGCAGGCTCGTCAGCAGCGGCACCAAAACGCCCAGCGGCACGTAGCTGAGCCCCGTGGTGAGGCCGAAGAGCAGCGCCGCGGCCGCGATCACCAACAGCACGCGAAACCCCGACGACTGCACGAACATGGTCTGGAAGGCGGCCATGATGCCGGTCAAATCGCGCACGGTGTTCTGCATGAAATAGATGCCCAGCATCGTCACGAAAGTTTGGCCGCTGAGCCCCTGCCAGAACGCGCGCGCGTAGGCTTTTGCGTCGCGCCGCCCCCAACCGGCCAGAATCAGCGCCAGCGAAGCGAAGGCGCTCAGGTACATGGGCACCTTGAACAGACCGTTGAGCAGCACGATGACGTAGATCGGCGACATGTATTTGAGAATGCTGACAAGCCCGCGGAGCGTATGCCCGCCGCCGGAGCGCGAAGCGACCGGCGCCGAGGCGCCGCGCAGGTAAAGCAGGTAAGACGCGAACTCCATGCCGGCGACAAAAACGACGTTGAGCGCGATCAGCTTGTACAGGCTGACGTGCGGCGCCATGTTGGAGAAAACGATCATCGAGCTGCTCGTCGGCAGCAGGAAGAAGGCGCAGTGACGGAAGGTCAGGTTGAGCGCCGCGCGCTTGAACACGGGCAGCCTGAGGCTGTCGCCCAATTCGTCGACGAAAGGGCTGGAGATGCCCGCGCCGCCGGGCACCGAGACCATGCCGATCGCCGCCGGCAGGATCATGATCACCGCTTTGGCCGACGAAAAAACGTCCTTGAAGGCCTCCACAAGCCGGCCGAGAATGTCGTACTGCTTCATCAGCGCGCTGAGAACGCCGATCTGCAGGATGACGGCGATGGTTTTCATCGTCGGCGGCGAGGTGACGATACTCGTAAAGTTTTCCGCGATACCGCGCAGGGACTGACCGGCGCCGAGTCCCATGATCAGCCCCGTGATCAGCAGCGAGGTGCCGTTCCACAGCTTCCCCTTCGGGAAGAAGACGAGAAAACCGAAGGCCGCGCCCATTGCCAGAAATTCTCTCAGCATGGAGGCCGCTCCTTTCGCGAATGAAATGTGCCGCCGTAAAAGCTCCGCCCCGAGGCAATGTTATCATACCGCGCGCAGAAAAAACTCTTGCGCCGGCGCGGACGAAAAAGCCCGCTTCCGCAAAAAGGAGGCGGGCTCGAGTTTTATCGGGCGTTGAAGACGTACTTGTCCAGGCGCGCCATGGCTTCCTTGACGCGCGACAGCGGCAGCGCCAGGTTGACGCGGATGCTGTACGGGCCGTTGAACATGCGCCCGTCCTGCCAGGACACGCCCACGTCGGAACCGGCCCGGTGCACTTCGTCGATGGTCTTGCCGTGCTTTTTGCACCACTGCTCGCAGTCGATGAAGAGCATGTAGGTGCCCTGCGGTTTGGCCAGATCGACGCCGTCGAAATGCTCTTTGATGTAATCGTAAGCGTAGTTCACGTTTTCCGTCAGCACCTGGCGCAGCTCGTCCACCCACTCGTAGCCCTCGGGCTTGTAGGCGCCGATCAGCGCGTGCATGGAGAGCACGTTCATGCTGTTGTAGTGCGACAGCGACGATTCCTTGTCGATGCGCTCGCGCAGCCAGTCGTTGTAGATGATGTGGTAGCTGCCGATCAGGCCGGCGAGGTTGAAGGTCTTGCTGGGCGCGTAGAGCGCGACGGTGCGGTTTCGCGCGTCGTCGCCGACGCTCTGCGTGGGGATGTGCTTATAACCGTCGAGCGTCAGATCGGACCAGATCTCGTCGGAGATCACGAACACGTCGTGTCTGCGGTAGATCTCCATGGCTTTTTCGATCTCTTCGCGTTCCCAAACGCGGCCGCAGGGATTATGGGGCGAGCAGAAGATGGCGGCGTGGATCTTGTTTTCCACGATCTTCTTTTCCATGTCGGCGTAATCCATGCGCCACACGCCCTGTGCGTCGCGCTTCAGCGGCGAGTGGACGATGCGCCAGCCGTTGTTGTTCAGCGTGTTGGTGAAGCCGATGTAGGTGGGGGAGTGGAGCAGCACGTTGCCGCCCCGCGAACAGATTACGTTCAGCGCGCTGGCCACGCCGCCGAGCACGCCGTTCTCGTAGCCGATGTGCTTCGCTTCGAGCCCGGCGACGCCGTTGCGCTTCGCCTGCCAGTCGATGATGGACTGATAATATTCCTTTTTGGGCGCGAAGTAACCGTAGAGCGGATGTTTCGCGCGCTCGATCATCGCTTCGGGCACGGTGGGCACGGTGGCGAAGTTCATGTCGGCGATCCACATCGGGATCGAGTCGAACCCCGGTTTGGGCGGATTAGGGGCCATGCCGGCTCCGAGGTTGTCTACGGCGAGGGCGTCGCGGCCGTGGCGGTCGATGATGCTCGTGAAATCGTACTTCATGAGAAAACTCCCCTTCCTGCGTTCGATTTCGGCCGCAGCGGCCGAAGCGTGGTTTTATACGGAAACTGATCCATTCTACTCTGCCCTTTCGAAAATCTCAACGTGCCGCCTCAAAAAAAGAGAGGCTCCGCAGAGTCTCTCTTTTTTTGAGGCGCATTACTTGGCGGGCTTTTTGTCGCCGGAGGCGGGCGCCTCGGGCGCGGCGATCTTCACGCCGTAGCGGGCGCGCAGCGCGTCGCGTTCGTCTTGGATGGCCTTGACCTGTTTCTGGCGCAGGAGGTCGGCCTTGATGTCTTCCTTCACCTCGGCGAACGGACGGATCGAGGCGTCGCGGCTGTCGGTGGCCTTGATGACGTGATAGCCGAAATCGGTCTTGACGGGCTTGGCGGTCATCTCGCCCTTTTTCAGGGCGAAGGCGGCCTTTTCGAACTCGGGCACCATCTGTCCCTTGCTGAAATAGCCCAGGTCGCCGCCACGGCTGCGCGTGCCGTCGGCGGAGTTGTTCTTGGCGGCGTCCTCGAACGTGATCTTGCCGGCTTTGATGTCGCGGATCAGATCGGCGGCCTTTTCCTGAGCGGCCTTGCGATCTTTCTCGGGCATGTTCTTGTCGGCGCGGATCAGGATGTGCGAGGCGCGGATCGCCGCGGGGACCTGGAAGATCTCCTTATGCTCGTCGTAATACTTCTGCGCGTCCTTGTCGGTCGCGGGCGTCTTGCCGGCTTCGTCGAGAATCTTCTCCGTGGCCAAAGTGAAGAGCAGGCGCTGTTCGAGGTTGCCCATGGCCTCCTTGTACTTGGCCGTGTTCTGCAGCTTCTGCTCGTGCCCCGAGCGCGAAAAGACCTTGAAGTCAATCAGGTTGTCCAACAGCTGCGCCTGGCCCTGCGGCGAAGCATAGGCCGCGCGCTGCTGCGGGTCGAAGCCGCTCATGGCCTGGTCGAGGTCGGCCTGCGTGATCGTCTCGCCGCCGACGGTGGCCAGCACCTTTTTGCCGGAGTTTTGGTCGGCCGCAAACGCCGAGCCGGCCAGAAGAACCGAGAGCGCCGCCGCGGCGGCAAACAACTTTTTCATCCGAAAAATTCCTCCTTAAAAAAAATCGCTTCCTGTGCGCGAAGCGCACAAAATGTTCGTGCAGCATCGCCTATTATAACCGAATTTATTCACTTGCAAAGGTGTATAAATCTGCTATCCTTTTAACGGATCACGATCGACCCGGCAGGGAGGGATGAGACGCCATGCTTCAGACAGAGACGATCGAATGGAGCCAGTTCAAGGAACGCTTCGCCTTTTTGCTGGCGGAGATGACGCCGGCGCTGCGCGGCATCGACGACGAGACCATCGCGTTCCGTACCGAAGAGTGGTCGGTGCTCCCTCGCTGGGATTCGGGCGAATTCATTTTCGAGTACTACGCCGAAGAGCCGGACACGTTCCATCCCGGCGACGACGAGACGCAGATCGTAGTGACGAACGTTCCCTGGGGGAATCTTTAGGGGGACGCGTATTATAAATTTCAGGGGAGGTCCTTGTATGAAACTTATTGTCAATGCGCGCGTGCTGCCCGTTTCCGCCGCGCCGATCGAGAACGGCGCGGTGCTCGTGGACGGAACGAAGATCGCCGGCGTCGGCGAACACCTCGGCGCTCCCGAAGGCACGGAGATCATCGACGCCCGCGGCCTGACGCTGACGCCCGGCCTGGTCGACGCCCATACCCACATCACCACGTCCGAAGAGATGGAACTGTACGGCATGAGCGACATCAACGAGATGACCAACCCCGTCACGCCCGGGCTGAGCATCCTCGATTCCATCTACGTGCGCGACAAGAACGTGGCCGAATCGCGCGAAAAAGGCGGCGTCACCTGCGTGCAGACTTTGCCCGGCAGCGCCAACGTCATCGGCGGCACCGGCGCCATCATCAAGCTCAAGCAGGCCAGCGTCGTCGAGGAAATGCTCGTCAAATCGCCCTCCTGCATGAAAGCCGCTCTCGGCGAAAACCCGATCCGCGTCTACAAGGACAACGGCCACCGCACGCCCACGACCCGCATGGGCAACGCCTACATCATGCGCAAAACCCTGCAGGACGCCCGCAACTATCTGGAAAAGAAAAAGTGCCGCAAAGACGGCGAAGCCTTCGAGACCAACCTCGACATGGAAGCGCTTTCCCTCGTGCTCGACCGCAAGATCAAGCTCAGCGTCCACAGCCACCGCGCCGACGACATCTGCACCGCCGTGCGCATCGCCGAGGAGTTCGGCCTCGACTTCACCATCGAGCACTGCACCGAAGGTCAGTTCATCGCCCCGTGGCTGGCCGCGCACCACGTCAAGGCCGCCGTCGGCCCCACCTTCGGCGTGCCCGTCAAGCCCGAACTGCGCCATCAGGGCTGGGAGACCCTGCTCGCTCTGCGCGACGCCGGCGTGCACATCTGCATCCTCACCGACCACCCCGTGATCCCGCTTTACGGACAGATCGTCTCCGCCTCGCTGGCCGCCCGCGCCGGACTGACCGAAGCCGAAGCCCTGCGCTGCGTCACGCTGTCCAGCGCCGAGCACCTCGGCATCGAAGATCGCGTCGGCTCCATCGACGCCGGCAAGGACGCCGACCTCGTGCTGTGGAACGGCAACCCGCTCGACACCCGCTGCCACCCCGTCATGACCATGATCGACGGCAAAGTGGAGTACCGCGCGCTGTAAAAATTCAGCCGTAAAAAATGCCGGAGGCTCGCGATCGAGCTTCCGGCATTTTTTATTCCCGTGTCTCGGCGCTAGAGCACGCTGTCGGCGAAGATCTCGAGGCCGATGCCGATCAGGATCGCGCCGCCGAGGATCGTCGCCCGGCCGGACAGCGCCGTGCCGATCCTCTTGCCGATCAGCAGTCCCGCCGCGCAGACCACGAACGTGACGGCGGAGATGATCAGCGAGGCCGCCAGCGCCGCGGCGCAGTCGTAATTGGCGATCGTGAAGCCGACCGAGAGCGCGTCGATCGACGTGGCGATCCCCTGCAAAAACAGCACGGCGGGCGTCAGCCGAAGCGCGGCGCGATCCTCGCGACCGCCGCGCAGCCCTTCGAACACCATCTTGCCGCCGATGCCAAGCAGCAGGATCAGCGCGATCCACGGCACGATCTTCCGGAAGGAACAGAAAACTTCGACGATCGTGCGCACGCAGACCCAGCCCGCCATCGGCATCAGCGCCTGGAAGAACGCGTATACGCCGGCGACGGCGCAGCCGCGGCGCGCTCTCATGCGCGGCTCATTCAGCCCGTTGACCATCGACACCGAAAAGGCATCCATCGACAGCCCCACGCCCAACAGCGCGCAGTTCAGCACAAACATGAAATTCAAATTCACTTCGGCCACCCCATTCCGAATGATCGCCCGTCCCCGCGGAAACGAAAAATCCGGGCATAGCCTCGGCTATACCCGGATGTCGTTTTTCGATCGTCCTCATGTATAGCTTGGCAGTTATACATGAGTCTCGCAGTTTAAAGCACGCCAGACCTTTACGGCCAGCATGTTGACGTGCTGCGCTCCGTCCCGAGCGCGTGCTACTCCCTCACGGAGGTTATTGTGACACCGTCGTCTCGTGTTAGTCAAGACAAACCGTTCTACTTCAAGAAGCCGTTGATGATCTGCTCTTCCGCCTGCTGTTCGCTCAGACCCAGCGTCATCAGCTTGACGATCTGGTCGCCGGCGATCTTGCCGATGGCGGCCTCGTGGACGAGCTGCGCGTCGACGTTGTTGGCTTCCAGCGAGGGCACGGCGAGGATCTTGCCCCGGTCCATGATGATCGAGTCGCATTCGGTGTGCCCGCTGCACGGCGCGTTGCCGACGATGCAGGCGTCGAACTTCTGAAACGACGCGTCGCGCGCCACGGAGCGCGACACCACGTCCGCGCTCGAACCTTCGCCGTTCAGCGCAACTCGGTAACCGCTGACAGCCTGCTGGTCGCCGTGCGTCATCAGGCGCTCGCGCACCACGAGCCGGGCGTCCTTTTTCAGCTCGGCGATCGTCATGCGCTGCGTCGAATCGACGCCCTTGATCTGCACCATCTCCATCTCCATGGAGCTGCCGTCCTCCATGTAAACTTCCGTCTGCGGGTTGAGGATGCGCTTGCCCTCGCCGCTGCCGGAACCGTAGTGCTTTTCCACGTAGCGGACTTTGGCGTTTTTGCCCACGTAAAAGCGGTGCACGCCGTCGTGTTCGGCGTCCTGTCGGCCGCAGTTGTCGATGCCGCAGCCGGCGACGATGAGCACGTCGCTGCCGTCGCCGACGTAAAAGTCGTTGTAGACCGTTTCCTTCAGGCCGCTGGCGCTGACGACGACGGGGATGTGCACGCTCTCGTTCTTCGTGCCCGGAGCGATGCGGATGTCGATCCCCGTGCCGTCGGCCTTGGAGGTGATCTCGATGTGGGCGGTGTTGCTGCGCCCGGCCAGCTGGCCGTTGGCGCGGAAGTTGTACGCTCCCGTCGGGACCTTGTGCAGGTCGGCCACTTCCGCCAGCAGGCGTTTTTGGATCTCGTCCAGCTGCACCATGGTTAAGCCTCCCCCTGTTTCAGCTTGTGGCACACGTCGACGGCCGACTCCGTGCCGACCAGCGCGGGGAAAATTTCCGCGCGCGGCCCCTGCTTCTCGATGCGTCCCTCCGCCAGCACGACGATCTCGTCGGCGATGCTGAGGATGCGTTCCTGATGGGAGATGATGACGATCGAACTGTCCTTGATGTCCTCGCGCATCTTTTTGAAGATGCGGATCAGATTCTGGAAGCTCCACAGGTCGATTCCCGCTTCCGGCTCGTCGAAGACCGAGAGCTTGGCGCGGCGGGCCAGCACCGTGGCGATCTCGATGCGCTTCAGCTCGCCGCCCGAAAGGGAAGCGTTCACCTCGCGGTTGATGTAGTCGCGCGCGCACAGTCCCACTTCGGCCAGATACTCGCAGGCCTCGCTGACGAGAAGTTCTCTGCCGACGGCCAGACGCAGCAGGTCGACGACCTCCAGCCCTTGAAGCGCACCGGCTGCTGAAAGGCGAAGCCGATGCCCATGCGGGCGCGCTCGGTGACGCTTTTATCGGTGACGTCTTCGCCGTCGAGAAAAATGCGGCCGCCCGTGGGCTTTTCGATGCCGGCGATGAGGCGCGCCAGCGTCGATTTGCCGCCGCCGTTCGGGCCGGTGACGACGACGAATTTTCTGTTGTCCACTTTCAGGCTCAGATCGTGGATGATCTCCTTCCGGCCGACGTCCTCGGCGACGCTGAAGGAAATATTTTTCAATTCCAGCATGGCTGGCAACCCCCTTCGTTTTTGTTCCCCCGGATCCGGGGCGAAGGCGCGAAGCCCCTCTCCGTTCCCGTTTTTACTCTATCACATTTTAGGTGAAATGTTCGTTGGCGGGACAACGGAAGATGCTTTTTCCCGCGGGAAAAACGCCGCGGCCATTGTGTCATGACCGCGGCGTGTTAGTCAATAAGAACCGTCGGAATTGACGCGTTCCGCTTTCGGTTGAAATTCTTCAAGGTAAATGCAACGCAACATCCGGTACCCCGTTGCATTAAATCTGAATTAAAAGGAGCTTGCATTTAGGGCTTGTTTAAAAAACATTTCAGCTTGTATTATTTCAATAAAATAACACTGGCAGCGACAAGAACAAAAGCGAAAAACGAAGCGTCAAGTTTGTCATAGCGGGTGAAAATTCTACGGAACCATTTGATTTTCTGAAAGAAACATTCAACCAAGTGTCGTTCCTTGTAAACATGCTCATCTATAAACCACGGTTCGGGATTATCGCTCTTCGGCGGGATAGTGTAACTTCCCTCCCGAGAAGTAATGTACTCTCTGATGGCTTGCGAACCGTAAGCCTTATCGCCGATGACGTTGCTCCCTCTGATTTCCGCTTGCCCGAGCAAGGACACGGCATGGCGGGAATCGTGGTCATTGCCGGGACTGAGCAGGAGCGCCAGCGGATTGCCTAAACCATCTACTATCGCATGAATTTTCGTATTCTTGCCGCCTCTGGACATGCCAATCGCTTGAGCCCCTTTTTTCCCCCTTCCGGGGTTTTCCCTCTCCCGTTGGCACTTTGATGTACTTTGCAGGACGTGGAGTCGATAGAGAGATTTTCCATGTCGGCATCAGCGCTTAGGGCGGCAAAGATCGCCTCGAATATTCCCCGCTGTTTCCACAGCCTGAAACGTGCGTAAACTGCCTGCCATTTGCCGTAACGCTCCGGAAGATCTCTCCATGGCGCTCCACTTCTGGCAAGCCACAGAATCCCATTGATGATCCTGCGGTTATCGTATTTTGCCGGGCGTCCACGTTGACCTGATTTCGGGTGTTCGGGCGGCAGCATTCTCTTGATTCGATTCCACTCGCTGGAGGTCAGTTCATATCTTCTCTCTTCCATGAGAAAAGTTTAAGCGATTGGATCGATTTAGGCAACTTTGACGTTTTTTAAACAAGCCCAGTCTGAATTGATGAAAGACCTTTCTTACGAGACAACAGATCTCGGAAAGGAGTTCATCATCATGAACAAACATTTGACTCTGGCTGAAAGAAAAGCCATTGAAAGCGCCCTCAACCGGCGAGAATCTCTCAGAAGTATTGCCTCAACAGTTCTGAAGTCGCCGAGTACGATCTCCAGAGAGATCAGAAAACATGCAGAGACTGTCTTCAAAGGCTGTTATGGCCGGACAGCAAACTGCTGCCTTCACCGGTATGACTGCTCCGTTACTTCCCTTTGTAACACCTCTCCGAAATGCCGTTCACTGTGTTTCCGGTGCTCAAGATGTAATACGATGTGTCCTGACTTTAAGGAGGAGGTCTGCCCGCAGCTTTCGGTTCCTCCGTATGTCTGTAACGGCTGCCCCAACCGTCACCGCTGCACTTTAAAAAAACGGATCTATTCTGCTAAATCTGCAAATGACTCTTACGAGAAAACTTTGCATGAGGCTCGTGAAGGCTTCAATATCTCCGATGCCGAGCTTGCAGATATTGATTCTTTTTTCTCTCCTCTCATCAAACAGGGGCAGTCTCTCTATCATATTATCCGTAATAATCGAGATACTGTTCCCTGTTCTGAAAGTACCGCCAGACGGCTCCTGCTTTCGGGTATTTTAGAGGCACGGAAAATAGACTTGCCCCGAGCTGTCCGTTTTAAGAAGAGAAAGGGAAAAAGAAATAACATGAAGGTGGATAAAAAATGTCGTGAAGGCCGTACCTACAATGATTTTCTCTCTTTTTCAGAGAAACATCCGGACATGCTTATTACCGAAATCGACAGTGTCGTTGGCACCGCAGGAGGAAAAGTTCTTCTGACTGTCATCTTAAGAAACTGCAACTTTATGCTGGCTTTTTTGAGAGATAAAAATACTGCTCAATCTGTTGAGCAGATTTTTACAATGCTCTTCACTCTTCTGGGCAGGAAACGCTATAAGTCCATGTTTCAGGTCCTTCTTGCTGACAACGGTACAGAGTTTTCCAATCCGACGGCTATCGAAAAAGGTCCGGACGGAGAAAGAAAATCATATATGTTCTATTGCAATCCACAAGCACCGCAGGAAAAAACGAAGGTTGAAAATAATCATACTCTCATTCGAAGGATCCTTCCCAAGGGAACAACTTTCGACAATTTATCCCAAACTGATATCAACCTGATGATGTCTCATATAAACTCATACGGGAGGAAAAAATTTAACGGAAAATCTCCTGCAGAGATCTTTATCAACCTGTATGGCGAGGACGTATTGCATTTACTCGGACTCGAACTTATTCCGCCACAGGATATCTGCTTAAAGCGGACTCTTCTCGCCGGTAAATAACGGCTCCTTTTTAATTTCTTGATTGCATTAACTCTGAACTGAAAATTTTGCTTTCAGTTGAGGATCACTTTTGTATGCACTTTTTTCGGACAATTTCCTCGTAACAGCTTTTCATCCCCTTGAATTTGTTCCGTTAGCGCAATCTTGATCGTTATTATGTGTTCGTAATGACTGCTTGCTGCTTTTGTCCTGTCAAAGTAAATGCAACCCCGTCGCATTTACTTTGACGAGGTTGCATTTACTCTGAAAATTTACCTTCCGCTTTCGGGCGGTCGCCGCCGGGAGAGAGGCGGAAAATGTTCCACGTGGAACATTCCTTCGCGGAAGGGGAACCGCTGAGAGCGCTCCGCCGTTCGAAAACGAGCTCGCCTTTGCCCCTACGCCCGCGCTTTCGGACGCAGGACTTCGCCGACGAGCTGGATAAAGCGCCGCACCGCTTTGGCTGTGTAGTCGCGGCTGGGCAGGAGCGCGTAAAACTGCCGCGTCGCCAGCGGCGAATCGAGCCTGTAAAAGCACAGCGGCGTCGCCGCGGCCGTGACCATACGGTCGCTCACAAAAGCGGCAGCGAAGCCGCCTGCCGCCAGATGATAGGTGGTGGCGAGCTGACTCAGCTCAATCTTGAGGCGCGGTTTGACGCCGACGGCGGCGAAAATTTGCAGCATACGGTCGTGAAGATTGTTACCGGGCATCAGCGAGATGAACTCAAGCTCTCCGCAGCGCTCGGCGGGCAGCGCGGGACAATCCCCATGCAGATGATGGCCGTTCATGACGCCGCGCGGCGGCAGGGCGAAGGCTCGGTATCGGCGGTTGAACGGATGGGCGCGGGGCACTGCCAGCAGAATGCGATCGCTGAACATGGGGTAACGCTCGAAGTCCTTCATGAAGAGTTGGTTGCAGCTGAACGTCAGGTCTACGGCGCGTTCCTCCAGCATCTTGGTGAGGACGGCCGAACTGTGCTCGACCAGCTCCAGGGCGATGCCCGGATAAAGCTGGCTGTAGCGCGACAACACCGGCGGCAGGATGTAGCTGTTGATGTAGTGGGAGCCGCCGATGCGCACGTGTCCGGTTTGGAGGTCGTTGATGTCGCCGATCCGCTGCGTCAGTTCCGCCTCGATTTTTTGATGCGTGTGATCGCGTTGATGTAAAGCCAGCCGGCTTCGGTGAGCTGAAAGGGGCGCACCTTGCGGTCGAACAGCGTCATGCCGATGGACGACTCGATTTTTTGATCGCCATGCTCAGCGCCGGCTGCGTGATATACAGTTTTTCCGCCGCTTTCGAAAGGCTGCCGCTTTTGTAGACCTCGTAGACGTACTCCAGCTCCTGTCTCATAACATAAATTCTCCTTATGGTGTAATAAATTTCCAGTAATTGAATTTATGTTACCGCCGCCGTATGATGACGTCAAGCAAGATATTCGACTTTCAAGGGGGGATTGAATGTGAACATCAACGCTTTGCTCATGGATGAGAAAGACAACGTGGTCACCTGCGTCGAAGAGGTGCCGGCCGGGGCGCCGGTCGTTTATCGCCACGGCGATGAGCTCTGCACGCTCACGGCGGAGGAGACGATTCCCTATTGCCACAAGGTCGCCTTGGTCCCGCTGGACGAGGGGGACGAAGTGATCAAGTACGGCGAGCTGATCGGCCGCACCTTGGTACCGATCGCGAAAGGGCACTGGGTCTCGCACGAGAACATCTTCAGCGTGCCGCGAGACTACGCCAGTGAAATGGTATAAGGAGGGGGAAACGATGCAGTTTTGGGGATACAAACGCCAGGAGGGGCGCGCGGGCATCCGCAATCACGTGTTGATCCTGCCCACGTGTGCCTGCGGCAGCGAGAGCGCGCGCATCATCGCGTCGCAGGTGCGCGGCGCCGTGAACATCATTTTCAACACCGGCTGTTCCGACGTGGCGGCGAACACGGCCATGTCGCAGAAAGTGCTGACGGGTTTCGCCTGCAATCCCAACGTCTACGGTGTCGTCATCATTGGCCTTGGCTGCGAGACGGTGGGGCACGCGCAGTTGCGCGAAAAAATCCGGGGAATGACCAGCAAGCCCGTGGTTTCTTTCGGCATTCAGGAAGAGGGCGGCACGCTCAGAACCATCGAAAAAGCTGTCCGCGCCGCGCGCGACATGGCCGCCGAAGCCGCCATGCAGCAAAAAGAACGGTGTGACATATCGAATCTGCTTCTGGGCATCGAGTGCGGCGGCTCCGACGCTACCTCGGGCATCGCCAGCAATCCCGCCGTGGGCGAGCTCAGCGACCTGCTCGTGGATCTCGGCGCTTCGACGATCATGAGCGAGTCCATCGAATGGATCGGCGCCGAGCACGTCGTCGCCCGGCGTGCGGCGACGCCGGAACTGCACAACAAGATCATCGAGATCTGCCGGAGTTACGAAGAACACCTCAAGGCGGCGGGGCAGGACTGCCGCGCCGGTCAGCCCACGCCCGGCAACAAGGCAGGCGGCCTTTCCACGCTCGACGAGAAAAGCCTCGGCTGCATCCGCAAGGGCGGCTCCCGCCCCATCGTCGAAGTGCTGGCGCAGGCCGAGCGCCCCACGAAGCACGGCGCCATCGTCATGGACACGGCCGGTTACGACATCTCCTCCGTCACCTCCATGGTAGCTGGCGGCTGCAATGCCGTGATCTTCACCACGGGGCGCGGCACGCCGACGGGCAACGCCATCGTGCCCGTACTCAAGGTGACGGCCAACGCCCGCACCTATCGGATGATGGACGACAACATGGACGTCGATCTGAGCGGCATCATCAAGGGCACGACGACGTATCGGGAAAGCGGCAGGGAGCTCCTTGAGATCATCGGAGACGTCTGTAACGGCAAGATGACCAAGGCCGAAGCCTACGGCTTCTCCGACATCGCGATCGATCACGTCTGCCGCTTCGTTTGATTTTTCATTAAAGGGGGAAGAGAAATGGGATTCATCTTTAAACCGTGGAACAAACTGAGCCTGTTCACGCGCATCATGATCGGCTTCGCGCTCGGCGTCGCCGCGGGGCTGATCTTCGGCAGGCAGGCCGCGGTGCTGAAACCGCTGGGAACAATCCTCACCAACCTGCTGACCATGGTGGTGGCGCCGCTGGTGCTCTGCCTGCTGGTCTGTGCGGCCGCCGACGTGGGAGACGGCAAGAAGCTGGGACGCATGGGCGTGAAGACGGTGGTCGTCTTCCTTGTCAGCACTGCGTTCGCCATCGTCATCGGCCTGATCTTCGCCAATCTCATGAAGGTCGGCACGGGCGTCAGCATCGAGCTCGCCAAGGAATCGGCGAAGACGACGGCGAAACAGGTCTCCATGCTCGACACGCTGATCAACGTTATCCCCAAAAATCCTTTCGAGGCCCTGTCGAAACAGAACCTGCTGCAGATCATTTTCTTTGCGCTGCTGCTGGGCTTCGCGCTGATGAAGATCGGCCCCAAGGGGCAAGCGTTGCTCGACATGTTCCGCGCCGGACAGGAAGCGATGAAAAAGATCACCACTATCGTGCTCGAGTTCACGCCTTACGGCGTTTTTGGCCTGATGGCGCAAGTCGTGGGAGCCAACGGCCCGGATATCCTCATCCCTTACATCAAGGCGATCGCGGCCATGTACATCGCCTCGTTCCTCTATCTGGTCGTCGTTCAGGCCGGTCTGATGGCCGGCGTGATTGGGCGCGTCAGCCCGCTCCGTTTCCTGAAAACGATGAAGGAAGCGATGACCTTCGTCTTCGCCACCTGTTCCAGCGTCGCCACGATCCCGCTCAACCTCGAATGCACGAAGAAACTTGGCGTCGACGAGGAGACGGCCAACTTCGTGATCCCCTTCGGTGCCGTCATGAACATGAACGGCACCGCCATCTACGAAGCCATCGCCGTGGTCTTCACGGCCCAGATCTTCGGCGTGCCGCTCACCGTCGCCGATCAGGTCATGATCATGCTCACCGCCACGTTGGCTTCCATTGGCACCGCCGGCGTGCCCGGCTCGGGGCTGGTGATGCTGACCATCGTGCTCACCTCGGTCCATCTGCCCATGGAAGCGATCGGGCTGCTGGCCGGTATCGACCGCATCCTCAACATGGCCCGCGTGATCCCCAACATCGCCGGCGACGCGGCCACGGCGCTGATCGTCTCCCGTTCCGAAGGCACGTTCAAAGCCCCGGAGCCGACTGGCGGACAGTGACCGCGAAAAGGCGCCCCGGCGCCGGAACGCGGAGAAGACCGCGTCGGCATGGAGCGGACGTCCGCGTTTCGCGCGGGACATGCGGCACGCAAAAAAATCCCCGGCGGCCATTTTTTTTCGGCCGCCGGGGATTTTTTGTGTGCCGTCCATTTTTGCGTTTGGCAAAGCAAAGCACGTCTTCTCGGGCGCCGCGGATGCCCCGGCCGTCAGGCGTTCTCGCCCAGAAAGCGCGCGAAGCCGCGCACGCTGTTGCCGAGGAAGTACGCTTCGCGGCTCTGCGCGCTTTCGGTATAGGCGACGAGGTTGGCCAGTTCGGGGTCTTCGCGCCGCAGCAATTCGACCGTTTCGTCTTCGCTCAGGCCGTCTCGCAGGGCCTGGGCGATCGTTTCTTCCCAGAAAAGGTTCTGTCTCAGCGCCCGTTCGGGCAGCGTGCGGTCGGACGAAGCGCCGAAGTGCCCGGCGCAGAACAGGTCCCAGTCGGCGGCGGCGAGCTTTCTCATGCTCTCGCGGCCGATTTCCGGCACATAGCGGGGCGGCGTGGCGGGACGGATGCCGTCCCGCCGCCGGCCGTCGGCGAACCAGCTCGAGGCGCCGTCGCCGGGGATGACGCCGAGCGCTTCGCCGCCGAAGCAGAGGCGTCGCCCCGCGCAGCGGCGCAGGAAGGAGACGTGGTGAGCGGCGTGCCCTGGCGTGTCGATGACGCGCCACGCGGGGGGCAGCTGTTTGCGCGCGACGAGAGCGGAAGCGGGCACGGGCAGCGGCGGCCGGTAAGCGGCGGCCATCGCTTCGCCGAGCGTGGCGGCGGTGGCCTGCCAGAGCTTTTGCGGCGAGATCAGGTGTTGGGCGGCGCGCTCGCAGCAGAACACTTTCAGCCGCGGGTAATCGCGGCACAGACAGCCGGCCGCGCCGCAGTGGTCGAGGTGGATGTGGGTGAGCAGCAGCAGGTCGGGCACGGCTTCCAGGTCGTCCAGCGCTTTTTTGAGACGCGCGTAGGAACCGGCCACGCCGCAGTCGACCAGCGCGGTTTCGCCGGGAGCGCGCAGCAGCCAGGCGCCGAGGAACTCCTCGAAGCCGGGCCGGCCGTCCAGCGGCAGGCGGATCAGGTCGAGCGACTCGCCGCCGGCGGCGGCGACGGGGCGGACGTCGTTTGTCCGGGTCATGGCGAAAACCTCCTTGTATGAAGAGCGATGACGTGGTTTATTGTACCGCGGCGGAAATTTTTTTCCAGCGCCGGGCGCGGAGGATGCCGGAGCGGATTTTGTCTTTCGCCTTTCCTGAAACCGATTGCACGGTTCGCGGCGCCTTGCTATAATGGACCGGCCTCCGAGATTTCGCGGCGGAGGAAAAGTTCGTTATCCTTCAAAGGAGTGGATCGCACGTGAAGAAGTTGGCAAGTCTGTTTCTCGCCGCTGCGCTGATCGCCCCGGCCTCGCTGGCCGCGGCGGAGTACCCGGCGATGAACGTCCGCCTCAGTCACAACCAGCCTGTCGGCAGCCCGGAGGACGTCGGCGCCCAGACGTTCAAAAAGCTGATGGAAGAGAAATCGGGCGGCAGGATCACCGTGGACGTGTTCCCGCAGATGCAGCTGGGCTCGATGCGCGAGCAGGCCGAAATGGTGCAGATGGGCACGCTGGAGATGTCCGTGCAGCCCACTTCCGTGCTGACGCCTTTCGTCGAGGAACTGAGCGTCATCGACTTCCCGTTTCTGTGGGCCGACAAGGACGAGCTGTACCGCATCATGGACGGCGAAGTCGGCGGGAAGTTCTACGCCTTCTGCGAGAAGAAGGGCTTCAAGACCCTGGGCTTGTGGGCTTCGGGTTTCAAACAGATCACGACCAAGGGCAGGCCGGTGAACGCGCCCGAGGATCTGAAGGGCATGAAGATCCGCGTCATGCCCAGCCCGCAGCTGGTGGAGCAGTACAAGTCGTGGGGCGCCAATCCGATCCCGATCGAGTACGCCGAGCTGTACAACGCGCTGCAGCAGAACATCGTCGACGGTCAGGAGAATCCTTTGCAGACCATCGCCATGGCCAAGCTGTACGAGGTGCAGGATTATCTGACGATCTCCGATCACGGGTTCCTCGGTTATCTGTTCATCGTCAACAGGCGCTGGTTCGAGAAGCAGGGCGAGGACGTACGGAAGCTGATCGTCGAGTGCGAACGCGGCGCCCGCGAGGCGGAACGCCTGGCGCAGGCAGAGGGCGAGGCCAGATTCCTCGAGCAGATCAAACAGTCCAAGATCGCCGTCGGCGAACTGACGGACGAGAACCGCGCCAAGTTCATCGAGGTCAGTAAGCCGCTGCACGACAAGTTCGTCGAGGGCTCGGCGACCAAGGCGGAGCTGCTGAAAGCGGTTTACGAGGCCAAATAACCCGCGGCGTCCGGCGCGGCGAAAAAACAAGGGGCGGCTCCTGCAGGAGGTTCGCCCCTTTCGTTTTTATATTCATGATGCGTTGCATGAAACTGGGAGGAGATCGAAAAATGCTCAGGTTCCTCGGCAGGATTGAGGAGATTTTCTGCGCGGCCGCTCTGCTGACAACGGCTCTTGTGCTGTTCGTCAACGTGGTGCTGCGCTATGTTTTCAGCGCCAGCACGAGCTGGGCCGAAGAGCTGATCCGCTATCTGATGATCTGGATCACTTTTATCGGCGGCAGCGTCTGCGTGCGGCGGGGGGCGCATATCCGCATGGACTTTCTGCTCGGCGTGCTGCCCGAAAAAATGGCCGGCGCGCTGACGCGTCTGGTCTATCTGATCGCGGCGGGATTCTGCGCGGCGCTGTTCCGGTACAGCTATCAGCTGGTGCGGTTCACCGTGGAACTCGAGCAGACTTCGCCGGCGATGGGAATCCCCATGTGGATCCCTTATCTGGCGATGCCTTTGGGATCGGCGCTGATGGCGCTGCGTTTCGTTCAGGCCGCTTTCGGGAAGGAGGGCGCCTAGATGACGGTCTTTCTGATGTGCGCGCTGCTGGCGCTGCTGTTCGGCAGCGTGCCGATCTTCGTCGCTCTGGCGGCGGCCGTGCTGGTTTCGATGCTGCTCTTCACGGGACTCGATCCGATGGTGCTGGCGCAGCGCATGTTCGGCGGACTCGACAAGTTCTCGCTGATGTCGATGCCGTTTTTCATCTTCGCCGCCAATCTGATGGACACGGGCGGACTCTCCAAGCGCATCCTCAAGTGGACGCGCAGCCTCGTGGGGGCGCGCAAGGGCGGACTGGCCTACACGACGCAGTGCACCTGCATGATCTTCGGCGCGCTCTGCGGCTCCAGCCCGGCGACGGTGGTCGCCATGGGGCGCGTGCTCTATCCCGAGCTGATCGAAAGCGGCTATCCCGAGGATTTCTCCGCCGGTCTGATCGCGTCGTCGGGATCGGTGGCGCTGATCATCCCGCCCAGCGTGACGCTGATCATGTACGCGGCTGCCACGGGCGTGTCGGTGGGCTCGCTGTTCATGTCGGGCGTCAGCGCCGGGATCGTCTACGGGCTGGCGACGGTCGTCTACATCTGGTACTTCGCGCGCCATCACGATCTCAAGGTCTCGGCGCCCTCCAGCCGCGGCGAGATCGTCCGCAATACGCTGGAAGCCGGCTGGTCGCTGATGGTGCCGGTGATCATCCTCGGCGGCATTTACTGCGGCGTGTTCACGCCCACCGAGGCGGCGGGGATCTCCGCCGTTTACGCGCTGTTCGTCGGCGTGGCGGTCTACCGCGAGATCACCTGGGCGAAACTGTTCGACGTGTGTCTGCGTTCGGCCGTGACCTGCGCGCAAGTGATGATCCTCGTCGCCGCGGCCACGAGCTTCGCCTGGTTCCTCACCGTGGCGCGCATCCCGCAGATGGTCACGGCGGCGATCATCGAAAACATCAAAACGCCCTGGGCGTTCATCGCCATGGTCAACGTCATTCTGCTGATCGTGGGCATGTTCATGGAAGGCATCGCCGCCATCGTCATCCTCGCGCCGCTGTTCTTCCCGATCGCCCAGCAGATGGGCATCGACCCGCTGCATCTGGGCATCATCATGGTCTCCAACCTGGCGCTGGGCAACTTCACTCCGCCGTTCGGACTGAACCTGTTCGTGGCCGCGGGCGTGACCGGGCTGCCGATGTCGAAGATCATCGGCGCGGTGACGAAGTTCATCATCGTCTCGATCGTCGGTCTGCTGGTGATCTCCTACGTGCCGGCGCTTTCAACCTTCCTGCCGGCGCTGGTGTACGGCCGTTAGGGAGCGCGGGGAATGTCGGGTTTCGAGCGCGTCCGCGAACTGGTCGCGGCGATCTCGCAGACCGGGCGCGGCGAGCGGGGCGTTTCCCGCCTCGCTCTGACCGAGGCGGACCGTCAGGCGCGCGAGATCGTGATCGAAGAGATGAAATCGCTCGGCATGTCGGTGACGACCGACGCCTGCTGCAATCTGTGGGGACGTTTCGAGGGAAGCGCGGACCAGCCGGGCGTGGTGATCGGCTCGCATCTGGATTCTGTGCCCGAGGGCGGGTGCTACGACGGCGTGCTCGGCGTGGCCTGCGGGCTGGGCGCGGCGCGCGACCTCCTTGCCGAAAATCCGCATCCGCGGCGTTCGCTGTCGGTGGTGGTCTTCACCGCGGAGGAATCGAGCCGCTTTTCGCTGGCGACGATCGGCAGCAAAGCGGCGACGGGCAATCTGTCGCTGATGGACACGCTGCGCTTCAAGGACAAACAGGGCGTGACGCTGCTCGACGCGCTGCGCGATTTCGGCGGGCGGCCCGAGCGGATCCCGCGCGACTGCCTGGCGCCGGCGTCGTATCACTCTTATTTCGAACTGCACATCGAACAGGGGCCGGTGCTCGACTGGAACGGCGAGGACGTGGGCATCGTCGAGGCGATCGCCGCGCCGACGCGTTTCATGCTCGAAGTGATCGGCGAACAGGCCCATTCCGGCGCTTGTCCGATGAACCTGCGCCACGACGCCATGGCCGCGGCGGCGGAGATAATCCTCGCCGCGGAGCGCGCCGGACGTGAGGAAAGCGAGTTCGGCACGGTCGCCACCGTGGGCGTGTGCGAGTGTTTCCCCGGGGCCATGAACGTGGTGCCGGGGCGAGTCGTTCTGAAAGTGGACGTGCGCGGCATCGTCGAAAAAAGCATCCGCCGCGCCTGCGACGAGATCAAGGCGCGCGTCGGAAGCGTCTGCGCCGAACGCGGCGTGAGGGCGAACTTCACGCTCTACTCGGCCGACAAGCCCGTCGCCATGGACGGCCTGCTGGCGCGCCGCCTCGAAAACGTCTGCAAAGACTTGCAGGTCAAATACCGGCGCATGCTCAGCGGCGCGGGACACGACGCCATGTACATGGCCACGCTGATCCCTTCGGCGCTGATTTTCGTGCCGTGCAAGGACGGCGTCAGCCACAACCCGGCCGAAACGGTGGACTGGCGGCGCGTGCGTCCCGGCTATGAAGTGCTGCTCCAGGCGGTGAAAGACATCGTTCGGTAACTTTTTTACGAAGACTCCGGAATCCCAGGGATATTTTTATAAGGAGGCTGTTCATGAAACCGATCCTGTTTCAAAAAGCGCGCCTGATCGACCCCGATCTGAAAATGGACATGCGGGGCGATCTGCTGGTCGAAAACGGCGTCGTTTCCGCCCTCGGCCCCGAGCTGCTGCCGACCGCGGACGCCGAAAAGATCGACTGCGGCGGCGCAGTCCTGGCCCCAGGACTGGTCGATCTGCACGTGCATTTCCGCGATCCCGGCCAGACCGAAAAGGAAACATTGGAGACGGGCTGCGCCGCCGCGGCCAACGGCGGCTTCACGGCCGTAGTGACGATGGCCAACACCAAACCGGCCGTCGATTCGCCCGAGCTGATCCGCAGCTGCATCAAGCGCAACCGGACCATGGACTGCCGCATCTATCCGGGGGGCGCGGTCACCAAGGGGCTGGGCGGCAAAGAACTGACCGACTTCGAAGCGTTGAAGGAAGCCGGCGCGGTCTGCCTGACCGACGACGGCATCACCGTCGGCAGCGGGCCGCTGTTTTACGAAGCCATGGAAAAAGCGGCCGCCGTCGGCCTGCCCGTGAGCGTTCACTGCGAGGCTCCCGGCTTCGAAGGCGACCGCTCCATGAACCGCGGCGAGATCTCCAAAAAACTGGGGCTCGCCGGCGCGCCGGCGCTGGCCGAGGAGCTGATGATCATGCGCGACGTGTTCTTCGCCGAGAAGACGGGCGCGCATGTGCACGTGCAGCATGTCAGTTCGCGCCGCGGCGTCGAGATCATCGCGGCGGCGAAAGCCCGCGGCGTCGCCGTTACCGGCGAGGCCACGCCGCATCACATGTTCCTCGACGAAACGGCGATTCTCGAATGCGGCGCCAACGCCAAGATGAGCCCGCCGCTGCGCACGGCCGACGACGCGGCGGCGATCCGCGAGGCGCTGATGAGCGGCGTGCTCGACGTGGTCGCCACCGATCACGCGCCGCACACGCCGGCCGAAAAAGCCCTCGGCATCGCCAAGGCCCCCAACGGCATCATCGGTCTGGAAACGTCGCTGGGGCTGTGCCTCGACGGATTGTGCCGCGAGCGTGGATTTTCGCTTTCCTCGCTGGTGGAGCGCATGAGCTCCGCGCCGCGGCGGATTTTCAAGCTGCCGCCCGTCCATCTTCAGCCCGGCTCGCCGGCCGATCTGACGCTGTTCGATCCCGAACGCCGCTGGCGCGTGGACGCGGCGAAGTTCAAATCGAAGGCGCGCAACTGTCCGTTCAACGGCTGGACGCTGAGCGGCACGGTCCTGATGACCGTGCTGGGCGGGAGGATCGTCTGCGATCGAAGAACTTTTCGTGCAATCGGTTGTATAAAACGGTCCGTTGCGATACAATAAATCCGTCGATCGCGCGGCCGTTTGCACGGCGCGCCGGGGGGATGAAAGCGCGCCGTGCAAACGGCCGCGCGGGAAGCGCCAACGAGAGGGGAGTTTGGATTGATTCGCGATTACGATTCGCGGCTGCTCGAAAAGGAACGGATCTCGCCGGACATCTGGCATTTGACGTTCGCGTGTCCAGAGATTGCCGAAAACGCGCGGCCGGGGAATTTCGTGCTGCTCAAAACGTCGGCCGCCACGGCGCCGCTGCTGCGCCGGCCGCTCGGCATCCTCGATGCCGACCCCGCAAAGGGGACGATCGAGACGCTTTTCCGCGTCGTTGGGCAGGGCACGGCTCTGCTGGCTGCCGCCGAACCTGGCGCGTCGCTTTCCGTGCGCGGGCCCGTAGGCGGGCAGTTCGCCCCGTTCCGGCACGAAAAAGTCTGGGGCGTGGCCGGCACGCTGGGCATCGCGCCGCTGCTGTTCCTGTGCCGCGAGCTGAACGGTTTCGACCGTCTGTTCCTCGGCGTCGGCAACGCCTCGTGGCGGAGCTTCGCCGACTGGGTGCGCGCCCGCGCGCCGGAGATGGTTTTGTACAGCGACGACGGTTCGATCGGACGCAGGGGATTTTCCATCGCCGGACTGGAAGGGCAGGATCTGAGCGACGTGTCGCTGGCCTGCTGCGGCCCCAATCCAATGATGAAAGCGCTGTACGAACGGTACGGCGCGCAGTGCGACGACATCCAGGTCAGCCTCGAGCGCCGCATGGGCTGCGGCATGGGCGGCTGCTTCGGCTGCGTGGTCGACACCACGACGGGACGGCGGCGCGTCTGCATCGACGGCCCCGTGTTCCAGGCCAGGGAGGTGAAATGGGATGAGCTGCATCTCTGATCCGCTCGCGCTCGACGTCGGCGGCATGAAGCTGAAAGTCCCCGTCGTGATCGCGTCGGGCACGTGGGCTTACGAAGCCGGAATGTGGGCGGACGACCTGACGCGCCACGTCGGCGCGATCTGTTCCAAAGCCATCACCAAGGATCCCTGCCCCGGTAATCCCGGCTGCCGCATCTGGGAGACGCCCTCGGGCGTTCTCAACAGCATCGGATTGCAGAACGAGGGCATCGACCGCTTCATCGACTGCCGTCTGCCCGACCTGAAAAAACGCGGCGTGCCCGTGATGCTCAACGTCTGTATGCAGAGCGCCGAAGATCTGGCTTACATGATGGACCGCATCGCCGAAGCCGGGGACATGGTCGACGGCGTGGAACTGAACGTTTCCTGCCCCAACACCGATCACGGCTGCATGAGCTGGGGCGTCGACCCGGCGCTGACGGCGCAGGCCACGGAGATGGCGCGCCGGCGCTGGGACGGCCCGTTGTGGGTGAAGCTGACGCCGCAGGCGCCCGACATTCCTGCGGTGGCGAAGGCCGCCGAGTCGGCCGGAGCCAGCGCGGTCGTGACCGCCAACACCTGGCTGGGCATGGCGATCGACACGCTGCGCGGGGTGCCGGTTTTCAGCCGCCGTGTGGCGGGACTTTCCGGCCCGGCCGTTTTTCCGCTGGCGCTGCGCGTCGTCTGGGACGCGGCCGGCGCCGTGAAAATTCCAGTGATCGGCTGCGGCGGCGTGGACGGCCCCGATTCGGCGCTGGCCATGATCATGGCCGGAGCCAGCGCCGTGGAAGTCGGAGCGGCGCTGTTCGGCGATTTCAAAGTGCTTGAAAACGTCCACGAGGGATTGCTCGCCGCCGTGGAGCGCTGGAACGTCGCTTCCCTGGCCGAACTGATCGGCCGCGCCCGCCGCGCGTGAGCACGCGAAAATTTTGTCAAAAAAACGGGATCGATCCTATCAACGTGAGGAGTGCTTTTATGACCGAACACACATCTTTGCCGCTGTTTGCGGCGCTCGACCTCGACACGCTGCGCGAGGCGCGCCGCACGATGGACGCCCTTTCGGGAATCGTGGACGCCATCAAGATCGGCCCGCGCCTCTACGCTCAGGGCGGCGCGCCGTTTCTGAAGGAGATCGTCGACCACGGTTTCAAACTGTTTCTCGACCTGAAGCTGCACGACATCCCCAACACCGTGCGCCTGGCCGTGGAGACGCTGGCCGACCTTGGCATCTTCTGTCTGACGCTGCAGGCCGCGGGCGGCCGCCGCATGATGGAGGAATCTGTCGCCGCCCGCGATCGGCTCGGCTCGACCATGAAGCTGCTCGGCATCACCGTGCTGACCAGCTTCGACGAAAAAAGCTGGGACGAAGTCGCGCCCGGCTGCCCGATGGACGTGGCCATCAAAAAGCGCGCCTGGCTGTGCGGAGACTGCGGCATGGACGGGCTGGTGTGCTCGCCGCTCGATCTGCCCGAGGTGCGCGCCGTGACGCCGCCGACGCTGCTCAAGGTCGTGCCCGGCGTGCGCCTCGTCGCCGGCGGCGACGACCAGAGCCGCGTCGCCACGCCCGCCGACGCGTTCCGCAACGGCGCCGATTACATCGTCATGGGGCGTCCCATCTACAAAGCGCCCGACGTTCGCAAGGCGGTCGAAGAGATCGCCCGATCCATTGAGGAGGGATTGGCATGTCGGAAGTGATGACGGATTCTCAGGTACAGGAAAAACTGAAAGAGATGCTCGTCGAGAGCAAAGCGTGGCTTGAGGGGCATTTCAAGCTCACCTCGGGGCGACACAGCGGCAACTACATGCAGTGCGCCATGCTGCTGCGCTTTCCCAAATACGCGGCGTTCGCCGGCGGCGAGATCGCCAAACGGATCGCCGCGTTCAGGCCCGACTTCATCGTCTCGCCGGCGCTGGGGGGGCTGATCATCGGACATGAGGTGGCGCGCGCGCTGGATATTCCATTTTTGTTCTGCGAACGTGAGGAAGGCAAAATGAAGCTGCGCCGCTTCCCGATGCCGGTCGGCAAACGTTTCGTCGCCGTCGAGGATGTCGTCACCACGGGCGGCTCCGTCAAGGAGACCGCCGAGCACATGATCGCCGGCGGCTGCGTCTGGGCCGGTTCTGCCTGCATCGTCGACCGCTCCGGCGGCGCGCAGCAGCTCGGGGCCGAGCTCGTTTCGCTCTTCAAGGTCTCTTTCCCCACCTGGGAAGCCGACGACTGCCCGCTGTGCCGCGAACTGGGCACGCCTCCCGTCAAGCCCGGCAGCCGGCTCAACGCGAAGTAGAAAAACGATCCTTTTACGACTGGAGGCGACGCGGCGTTGAAACTGAAAGAAAAAGCCGTCGTGATGACGGCCGAAGACATGGAGCGCGCCTTGCGCCGCATGGGCAACGAGATCGTCGAACGCAACCACGGCGCCGACGACCTCGTCATCATCGGCATCCAGCGCCGCGGCGTCTATCTGGCCGGACGGCTGCGCGAGTTCCTGCGCGCCTCCGAAGGCGTCAAGCTGCCGCTGGGCGAACTGGACATCACGCTGTACCGTGACGACATCACGCTGCTCAGCGACCAGCCTGTCGTGCACAGCACCGCCATTCCCGTCGACGTCAATGGCCGCCGCATCATCCTCGTCGACGACGTGCTGTACACAGGACGCACGATCCGCGCCGCGCTGGAAGCCATCGGCGACATCGGCCGCCCCGCCTGCGTGCAGCTGCTGATCCTCATCGACCGCGGCCATCGCGAGCTGCCGATCCAGCCCGACTATCTCGGCAAGGCCGTGCCCACCTCGTCGCAGGAGATCGTGGACGTGCGCGTCAAAGAGCTGGACGGCGAGGACGTCGCCGTGATCTGCGCCAAAGCCTAGCCATGCGCCGGTTCCGAATCGTCCTCTGCGGCGCGGCGCTGTTGCTGGGCGCGCTGTCGGCCGCCGCCGCGGAAAAAACGCGTGTGCTGGCGCTCGATCCGATGACCGAGCTGCTGTTTCAATTTATCGGCGGCCCTTATGTGAGCACTGCATCCGGCGCGAGCTGGGACGACAACGGCCGCCTGCGCGTCAGCCGCGCCGCCGTCATGGGCAGCGCGAACGCGGCGCTGCCGCTTTACGCGCTCGACCCGGCGCAGTATCGCGAGTTCATGACGGCCGGCCGCCGCGGCAAGAATCTGACCGCCGCCGAGCAAAACCGCGCCAATCTGCATTATCTTTATCCCGACGGCGTGAAGCGCGGCGACGTCGACGCCTTTTACGGCGATCCTGCCAACATGCCGTTCACCGCGCAGCAGGTCGCAAACGCCCTCAGCGAACTCGTCCCCGCGCGCTATGCCTACTTCCAGCGCCGTCTCGGCGAGTTCAACGCGCGCCTCCGCTCCGTGCTGATCACCGGACGCCGTCTCATGACGGGCACGAAGGTGCTCTGCCTGAGCGAACGGTATCGTCTCTTCTTCGCCGCTTTCGGCTGCACCGTCAGCGTTCCGACCGAGGAGGAAATGCGGCGCATCCGTCAGATCAGCCAGGCTTCCAATCCGAAATACATCGAAAGCCTCGCCGCCGGCCTGGCCGCCGGACGCCTCGTGGTCGTCGCTCACGATGCCGATCCCAAGCTCCGCCGCGCCTTGGTCGCCCATCTCGGGGCCGTTTACATCGCGCCGCCGAAGAACGAGGACATCCTGTTTTTCATGCACCGCGTCCTCCTCGACGTCGGTTCCCGTCTCAGCCGCCGTTGAACGAAAAGGCAGGACAAAGGCCGCCGCGGAGACACGGAGAAAAGCAAAGAGAAAAATGGAGCCGCCGCTTTGCGGCGAAAATCGAAAACCGCGAGGGCGGATGACCGATTCACATCCGGTCATCCGCCCTCGCGGTTTTCGATGTCTCTTTTCCTCCGTTTTTGCGCCGCTTCTCCGCGACAGCCTTTGTCCCCATGGTCATACGCAGACGATGCGCCCCGTGCCGGGCTTGAAGCGGCCGATCACGCCGGCGCGGTCGAAACCGTGCCGTTTGGCGAGCGCTGCGATTTCTTCGGCGTCTTCCGGCGGGCAGGCCATCATCAGGCCGCCGGAAGTCTGCGTGTCGAAGAGGAAGTCGCGGTACGTGCGCGATACTTTTTCGAGACGGTCGATCTGCGGCGCATAGAGCTTTTCGTTGCGGTAACCGCCGGCGGGAAACAATCCCATCTGGGCGAGGTCGGCCGCGCCGTCGAGCAGCGGCAGAGCCTCGACGCTCAGTTCGAGGTCGACGCGGTGGTCGGAAACCATGTCGAGCGCGTGCCCGGCCAGGCCGAAGCCGGTGACGTCCGTGGCGGCGTGGACGCGGCGGCGCTGCTCGGCCGTCATGCGGCGGGGCAGGTCGTTGAGCGCCGTCATCCAGCGCACGGCCTCCGCCGCCTGCGCGGGATCGGCCATTTCCGCCTTGATGGCGGTGGCCATGATGCCCGTGCCGAGCGGCTTGGTGAGCACGAGCGCGTCGCCGGGATGCGCGCCGGTGGTGCGCCACATGGCGTCGCGTTCCACTTCGCCGAAGACGCAGAGCCCGTACTTGGGCTCCTGATCCTCGACGCTGTGCCCGCCCATGAGAAAAGCGCCGCTTTCGGACACTTTCGAAGCGCCGCCTTCCATGAGGCGCTTGAGCATGTCCAGCGGCAGACAGTTGAGCGGGAAGGCGACGATGTTGAGCGCCACGAACGGCGAGCCGCCCATGGCGAAGACGTCGCTGATCGAATTGGCGGCGGCGATCTGCCCCCACACGTAAGGATCGTCGACGACCGGCGTGATGAAGTCGAGCGTGAGGATGCCGACGCGCTCTTCGGTGATCTTCCACAGCGCCGCGTCCTCGCCCCCTTCCCAGTCGGTGAGGATACGGCCGTCGTGGGGACGGGGGAGATCCGCCAAAACTTTCGCCAGGTCCTCCGGACCTATTTTGGCGGCTCAGCCGCTGCTGTGGGAAAGTTGGGTCAGTCGTTGGTCAAGGCTCATTTTCGTTTCGCTCCTGTCGTAAAACTTCTTTAATAACCATTATACCGCAGCGGCGGCAAAAAGTCGCCCGGCGGCTCAGCGGCGGAAGAAGAGGTTGGCGAGGACGGTGAGGACGACGCTGACGACGATTGAGCTGGCGAGCGGGAAATGAATCGACCAGTTCTTGCCCTGCCAGGCAAAGTCGCCGGGCAGGCGGCCGAGGGGCAGAAAGCGCCCGCCGAAGTGGACGACGGCCCCGACGGCGAACAGCGCGAGACCGATGATCATGATGGTTTTGCCGATGTCGTGAACCATGATTTCATTCCTTTCCGTGAAGTCCCCGTTTTCGATTGACCGGGATCATTGGAAGCGCCGCGTTTCGAAGCGGGCAGGTCCGCCGGGGCGGCGCGGCTTCGACGAGCCGGCGGCGGATCTTCGTCGTTTTATTTATACCATGTCGGCGCAAAAGGGCAAGCGCCGCGGCGAAGAGATACGTAAAAAATGCAGACAAAAGAGAGGCAACGGATTCTGCATCGAGGCGCAGGATGCTATAATAAATGACAAATCTGTTTTTCAGGAGGAATGAAACCGATGGCATTGATGCCGATCACCACGGTCATGGAGGAACTGCAGGCGCTGAAGGCCGAGCTGCAGGAAAGCCTTTGACCTGCCTGCGATAAGGAAGGACTGCGAAGAATTGCGCGCCCAAACGGCCGCGCCCGATTTCTGGTCGGGGGCCGACGCGCAGAAAGTTTCGGCCCGGCTGTCGCGACGCGAGGCCGATCTGGCCCGCTGGGACAAGATCGAACGGGAATTCGCCGATCTGCAGACGATTGCCGAGCTGCTGGGCGACGGCGAAGACGCCGAACTGACGAGCGAGTTCGGCGAACGCAGCGCGGCGTTCCGCCGCGAGATCGAAGACGAGCAGATGGCGCTGCTGTTGTCGGGCCCCTACGACCATTGCAGCGCTATTTTGAGCGTGCACGCCGGTTCGGGCGGGCTGGATTCGCAGGACTGGGCGGAAATGCTGTACCGCATGTACCTGCGCTGGTGCGAGGAACGTCGTTTCAAGACGAAGCTGCTCGATTACCAGCACGACGAAGAAGCCGGTATCAAGAGCGCGACGCTGCTGATCCAGGGCGAGACGGCCTACGGCTATCTGCGCTCGGAGATCGGCGTGCACCGCCTCGTGCGCATCTCGCCGTTCGACACCAACAAACGGCGGCACACGAGCTTTGCGTCGGTGGACGTGTCGCCGCAGCTGCCCGACGACGTGGACGTGGAGATCGCGCCGGAAGACCTGCGCATCGACACGTACCGTTCCAGCGGCGCGGGCGGCCAGCACGTCAACATGACGGATTCGGCGGTGCGCATCACGCATTTGCCCACGGGCATCGTGGTCAGCTGCCAGAACGAGCGCAGCCAGCACATGAACAAAGCTACGGCCCTGTCGGTGCTGAAGTCGAAACTTTACCAGCGGGAGCTCGAGCAGCGGCAGGCGGAGATGAGCGCGCTCGCCGGCGAAAAGAAAGAGAGCACGTGGGGCAGCCAGATCCGTTCCTACGTGCTCCAGCCCTACACGCTGGTCAAGGATCACCGCACCGGCGAAGAGACGGGCAACGTCGGCGGCGTGCTCGACGGGGGGCTCGATCCTTTTATTTTGGCCTATCTGAGGTGGGCGCGATGAAACGATTTTGGGCGGTTGTGGGCGCGGCGCTGGCGCTGTGCGTTCCGGCTGCGGCGGAGCCTTTTGCGCCGACGGAGCCGATCATGCCGCTGGCGCAGGTGCGGGCGGGCATGAAAGGGTACGCGAAAACGGTCTTTTCCGGCAGCAGGATCAAATCGTTCCCGGTCGAAGTGCTGGGAGTCGTCAGCAAGAAAGACCGCCCCTCGAAGCTGATCCTGATCCGCGCCTCCGGTCCGGACATCGACAGGGCCGGCGGCATGGCCTCGGGCATGAGCGGTTCGCCGGTGTACGTGAACGGGCGGCTGATCGGCGCGTTTTCCTTCGGCTGGGATTTCGGCGATCCGAAGATGGGGTTGGTGACGCCGATCGAACAGATGATGGAGCTTTTCGATTATCCGAGCCGCGCTCAAAAGCTTGCGAGCGTGCGCCCGCTGCTCTCGAAAAAGAAGGATACCGAGCTGGAACGGCGGTTCAGCGAGCTGTACGACCAGTACGCGCGGAACGCCGCGAAGAAAGCGGACGGCGTTTTGGCGCCGACGCCGGCGCACCGGGCGATGAAGGAAAAGTCGGTTCCCGATTTCGAGTTCTCGCTGCCGCAGGATATCGCCGCCGCGGAAGCCGAAGAACTGACCCATAAGGAGCCGGCGGTCGCCGAGACCACGGCGAAAATGTACGCGACGGCGGATGGGCTCAGCCGCCGCGCGCTGAAGAAACTCGGCGACCGGCTCGGCATGCGCGTGGTCGAGGGCGGTTCGGGCGACAATACGGCGGTGTCGGAAAAGGCCAAGCCGCTCAAGCCGGGCGACGCCGTTTCGGCGATGCTGGCCTGGGGCGACGTGGCGCTCGACGTCAGCGGCACGCTGACGGCCGTGGACCGCGACGGACGCTTCATTGCCTTCGGCCACAGCTTCAAGAACTGGGGGGCCGTGGCCTACCCGTTGGCGAAAAGCGAAGTCTACGGCGTCATCGGCAGCTACGAGTCGCCGTTCAAGCTGACGGCGTCGCAGCGCCTCGTCGGCACGGTGACGCAGGATCGGCCGGAGGGCATCGCCGGCTGGCTGGGCCGCTTCCCGCCGGCGGTCTCGGTGCGGGTGGAAATCGAAGATCTCGACAGCCGCCGTACGGTGGTGCGCCGTTTTCAGATGATCAACGACGAGCACGCCGTGGTCTCGCTCTTGCCGGAGCTGCTTGCGGGACTGGCGGACCGCGAGCTGGCGCGCGAGTCGGGAGGCACCGTGCGTTATGACGTCACCGTCACGGGCGACGGCATGCCCGACGACTGGAGCGTGAACGACGTGGTGGTTGCCGACGAGGACGTGATGAGCGACGCCGTGTCGCCGCTTGCGGCGCTGGTGTCGAACGTGGTCGGCAATCCCTATCGAAACGTCAGCCCCGTGGGGCTGAAGATCAAGCTGTCGGCCTCGTCGCAGATCCGCAAGCTGATCATCGAGAGTCTCAGCGTCGACCGCAGCGAGGCGGCTCCGGGCGATACGGTGACGGTGACGGCGACGCTGCGCCCGTGGCGTCATCAGCCGGTGATCCGCAGTTTCACGCTGAAAGTTCCCGAGGATGCGGCGGGCGGCTACACGGTTGCGCTTCGGCAAGGGAATCCCGCGCCGACGGACGATTCGAACGACGAGCCGCCGGTGACCGATCGCCGTCTGTCGTCGTTCGAGCAGCTGCTGTACGAGCTGCAGACGCGCGAACGGAGCTGCGAGGTGATCGTGGAGCTGGTCAGCCAGGATGATTCGGGGACGCACAGCGAATTCCCCGGCGAAGTCCGCCGCCGCAAAATGCGCGAAGGCTCGATGCGGATCTTCCGCTCCGATTACGTGGTCGAAGGCAGCCTGCAGGTGCCGCTGACCGTGCTCGAACCGAAAAAGAAACGTTCGTGAGCGGCGGAGAACGACGGCCGCCGCGGAGAACCCGAAGATCGGTCACGAAGGAACCGGAAAAATTCCAATGAAAGTAATGCAGAAAGCCTGTCGATCGCTTGATCGGCAGGCTTTCTGCATATGGGCGGTTCTGTACGGACGTTCCATATCATATTCTTTTGAATTTTTTCTCCGCTCCGCCGCTTCTCCGTGACGGCTTTTGTTTGAAGACACGCTCATCGTCCGGCGGGGATATCGACGGTGACCAGCGTGCCGCCCTCGGGGCGGGGGCGGATGGAAAACGACGCGCCGATCAGCGCGGCGCGTTCGTTCATGCTGGCGATGCCGCGGTGCCCCTGCACGCGCAGGACTTCGGGATCGAATTCGCGGTCGATGCCGGAGCCGTCGTCGGCGATGGTGAGTCGACAGCCGTCGCCGCAAGTCAGCTTGACGTCCACGGCCGCGGCGTGCCCGTGCCGGGCGGAGTTGGCCACGGCTTCCTGGACGATGCGGCACAGCGCCAGCACCTCCTTTTCGCTGAGCGCGTCGACGCAGCCTTCGACGGCAGCCGTGACGGCGACGTTGTGGATGCGGCTGAGACGATTGGAAATCTCCTCCAGGGCGCGCATGGCGCCAAGGCTGAGCCACGGCGGCGAGAGCCGGTCGCAGACGTCGCGCATCTCCTGTACGGCGGTGAGGGCGGCTTCCTGCGCGGCGGCAAGGTGTCCGCCGACGCGTTCGCGGTCGATCTCGGGCCTGCCCAGGCCGCGCAGCGCGAGCTGAATGCGCTGGATCAGCGACGCCACGGTCTGCAGCGGGCTGTCGTGGATCTCGCGGGCGAGGCGGGTGCGTTCTTCTTCTTGGGTGCGCACGATGTCGCCGACGTAGTTCTTCTTTAAAGTCTCGCGGTCGACGGCGCTGACCGACAGTTCCGAGAGGGCTTCCTGCATGTTCTGCAGTTCGGGCAGCGGCGGTCGGGAACCGGCGCGCAGCACGTCCCGCCCCCAGTGCAGCGTTTCCACCTGCGCGGCAAGACGGCGCAGCGGCGTCACGCACCAGCGCCACAAAAGCCAGATACCGATCAGGGCGATCGCGCTGACGCCGATGGTGATGAACTGCTGCAGGAAGACGAGATCGCGCATCGGCCCGGGGACGAGGAACTTGGAGATGACGACGACGACGGCGCGGATGCCGTCGGGATAAGGATAGACGGCCGCAGCCGAGGGCGGATGCGGATCGATCTGCACGGAGAGCAGCTGCATCTCGCCGCTGGCGAACGCGCGGTTGACGGCGAGCGCCAGCTCGGGCGTGATCTTGCTGCCGGGCGAGCCCTGCAGCTTGATCCCCCCGGTCCGACGGTGGCGATCCAGCCGGGCACGGGCGGCCCGAGCGTGAGCATTTTCAGGAACAGCCCCATGCGCCGGTGGCGCTGCAGCGGCGATTCGTTGCTCGCGCCGCTTTCCTCGCGGACGATGCTGCGCGCCAGGCTTTGGGCGTAGCGCGACGCCATGCCGGCCATGGCCCGCTGCTGCCGGTAAAGGCCGAAACCGGAAAAAAGCAGCGCGGACAGCGTCGGCACGAGGATCATCATGAGGATGGCGGGGAGCAGCCAGCGGCGTTTCTTCATGAAGGAAGTTCCCCTTCAAGCAGTTCATCGACGAGGATCACGCCGTTTTTCAGGGCGATGATCAGGGCCTCGGTCTTGTTCTTGGCGCCGAACTTGGCGTAGACGGAGGAGAGATGGGCCTGAACGGTGCGTTCGGTGATGAACAGCTTCGCCGCCACTTCTTTGACGGGAAATCCCTGGGACGAAAGCAGCAGCACTTCACGCTCGCGCGGCGAGAGCGGTTCCAGTTCGTTCGACGCGGAGTCGACGGAGTTGGCGATGGCGGAATCGAGATAGATGCCGCCGCCGATCACCGACTGCAGCGCCTGCGTCAGCTCCATGACCGCCGACGTCTTGACGATGAAACCGCGCGCGCCGGCCGAAAGCGCCGCCACGATGTACGGCTGGGCGTTGTAGGCCGTGAGCATGATGACCTTCGTCGGCAGCTTGGCGTCCTTGACTTTGCGGGCCACGGTGATGCCGTCCATTTCCGGCATGCGGATGTCGAGCAAGGCCACGTCGGGTTTGAGCTTTTCGATCATTTCCCAGGCCTGTTTGCCGTCGGACGCCTCGCCGAGCAGATTGAGACCTTCTTCTTCGTTGATGAGCGCCGCCAGCCCGGCGCGGGTGAGCGGATGGTCGTCGGCCAGAACGATTGAGATCATGTGAAAGAACCTCCCGTTTCATGATGGAGTCGCTATCCGGTACTGCGCTTATTGTATCGCCGGAAAATCGGATTGGGAATGGGAATCTGTACAATCTTTTGTGACAGCGGGTTTGAACCGTCAAGGACAGCGCGCAAAAATTTCCTGTGAGAATCCGCAGGCGGAGGATTGATGAATCCTTCAATGCGCGGCGGGCGCTTTTCAATTATACTCAGGACACGTTCGAGGGAGAACGCGAGAGAGGTTCCCCTGCGGCGCGTTCCATGAAAAGACATTTATAACAGGAGGCCATGCAAAATGAAAAAAACGCATCGTGTTCTCGGCGGTCTGGCGATCGCGATCCTTGGCAGCGCGGCGGCGTGGGCTGTTCCGCCTCGCCCCGGCCGGGAAATCCACGGCGGTCCCGGCATGCCCCCGCCACTGCGGATGCAGCGCTGGGAAACTGACAGGCGTATCTCTGAGAAGGCGCCTGAGGAAATCAAAAACGCTTTTGCGGAGATGAAAAGCCTGAAGAAAGACCTCCGCCTCGAGCTTGGCAAGGATAAGCCCGACTCGGCCAAGGCGCTGGAGATGCTGAAAAAGTCCGAGGAACTGCACGCCAAGGTGCGCGAGTGGGAAGTGAAGCAGATCCTTGAGGGCAACGCGCCCAAACCCGCCGGCCGCCGGCATCGCGGCGGTTTCAGGGGACACGGCCCCGACGGCCGTCTCGCGCCTGCCGCGCCCGGGTTCGGTCCGCACGCCCCGGCGCCGGTGGTTCCGCATTATTATATGATGCCGATGATGCCTTACTCCGTGACACCGATGTACCACTGCCCTTGCATGACGATGGTGTCGCCGGTGCCCCGGCAGGACGCGCCCGCGGCGCCCGCCGCCGAAGCTCCGGCGGCCGAGGATGCCGTTTCTCGCGCAGACGGGGTTTGATGACGGAAGGGCGGAGAATCCGTCCGTGTCCTCCGCCTGAAGAAGGGAATGAGTTTTGATGAAAGCCACACGCGCTCTGTTTGCTTCGCTGCTTTTGGGATCTTTTGTCCTCTCGTCCCCGGCGGCGACTTTTGCAGCCGTCCGCGGCGACGTCGCAGCAGAAAACATGTCGCCGCGGAGCGGCGCTGATCGTCCGGCACCGCCTCGTCCGATGCCTGCGCCTGACCGTCCGGGGCCCGATCGTCGGCGACCTGCGCCGGATCGTCCGGGCTCCCGCCGTCCTACGCCCGCTCCCAGCCGACCGATGCCCGGTCCGAATCGTTCAGGAACGAACCATCCCGGGCCAGACCGTCCGATGCCAGGACGACCTGCACCTCAGCCTCCCGCACGCGGAGGCTATAATCCTCCTCCCCTCCGCCCCGTCGTGATCGTCATCACGACGACCACGACGCGCTGAAAGTCGGCGGCGCCATGCTCCTTCTCGGAGTGCTGATCGGCGCGGCCGCCAACAGCGGCGACTGATACTTCCCGAAATCTAATTCTCCAGTGTCCCGCGGACACTGAACTATTGCAGACAAGGAGGTTTTTCCATGTATAAGAAAAGACTGGCCGGCGTCGTTCTTGTCGCTGCGGCTGTCGTCATCCTGAGCGGGGCGGGAACAGCCGGTGCCGCCTCGAAGAAAAGTGCCGTATCCCAGATTGCTGTTCCGCGCCGAGGCCCCGGCGGTCCGGGCTTCCGCCCGGCGCCTCCGCCGCCTCGTCCCGGCGGTCCGGGCTTCCGTCCCGCGCCCCCGCCGCCCCGTCCCGGCGGTCCGGGCTTCCGTCCCGCGCCCCCGCCGCCCCGTCCCGGCGGTCCGGGCTTCCGTCCCGCGCCCCCGCCGCCCCGTCCCGGCGGTCCGGGATTCCATCCTGCGCCCCCTCCGCCCCCGCCTCCGTACGGGCACCGTCCGCCGCCCCCTCCGCCTCCCCGGAGATATCATCGTCATCGCGACCGCGACGATCTGTTCGTTGTAGGCGGCGCCATGTTGCTGCTCGGAGCGATCCTCGGCGGCGCGAACTGACGCTGATTTCCAACGAAAAAGTATCGTTGAAAATGCCGCGTCGGCGGGCGGGCCGCGAAAAGCATGCGGCGGTTTGATGCAGTTTTCGACGCTCTAAAAAGGGCGAAGGACCTGTGCCCTTTTTGACGAAAACTCAGGATGGACTTCACTTAAAATCGGCGATGTAACGAACGTCTCCCGGCAGGTTTTCTGCCGGGAGTTTTTTGTCGTCCGGTCATGAAGCCCGCAATCGAGAACGGAGAGGACCCGGAACATTCGGGGCGCGCTCTTTTTCTGACGAGCGGGAAGGCTGCGCGACGGAATGCCGGCTGTGTTTTTCATGAAACCTATGACAGTGATTTATTTAACTGAAACTGTCAAAAATACGGCGTAATCCACAAGGACGGCGCGGCATGGAAGCTTTTGCGCCGAAAACGTTTATGGATTGGGTTGTTTTCATTCTTTTCCGTTATTCTGCGCGGCGGCGGGGGCGTTGGGGATGCTGAAAAATGTTGCTTGAACTTTTTGCGCTCTCTGGTATCATGCATAAAGATTATAATTATTAGGCTGGAGCTGTCCGAAGAGGCGGAAGCCGCCCGGGCGGTTTCCGTTTTTTCCCGCTCTGAAGGGACGTCGGTCGAAACGGCGGGAACGGGCTGCGTTGGCGTGGTCGCCCTGACAACGGCAGGTGCGGCCGGATCCAACGCGCGAGTTGATTTTATCGGAGGAGTGATATTTATGTGGGCGGGACTTATTCCCGGTTTTCTATTCGGCTTTCTGCTGAAAAGGAGCCGCATGTGCCTTGCGGGCGGCCTGCGCGACGTGTACATGGAAAAGCGGCGCAGCGGCCTGATTTCGATGCTGCTGATCATCTTCACTCAGAGTGTGGTGTATTTCTCGCTGATCCGCGCTGGCGTGCTGGCGATGCCCGAACCCAAGGCGTTTCCCCTCGCGGCGACGGTCATCGGCGGTCTGCTGTTCGGTCTGGGGGCCCTGATCGCGAACGGCTGTATCACGACGACCCTGGTCAAGGTCGGCGACGGGCGTCTTGCCGGTTTCATGTCGCTGTTTTCGTTCATGATCGTCGGCGTGGCCAGCCAGAAGGGATTTCTCAGCCCGTTGGTGGCCAAACTCCGGGCCGTGGGCAAGGTTCAGGACGGCCTGCTTGCCGCCCTGCCCGTCGCCCCGCTCTGGGTCGCCGTTCTCGGTCTGGCGCTGGTGCTCGGCTGGGCTTTCTACGACCGCAAAACGGCCAAACCGCCTTTTGTCCTGCCGGCGCAGTATCACGGAGCTCGTCATCTGTTTTTTGAAAAAATCTGGAGCGTCTACGCAGCGGCTGTCCTGATCGGCGTTTTCGCGGGGCTCTCCTACGCGTTCAGCAAAACGATGACGGGGACGCCCAGCGCGTGGGGCATCACGGGCGGCGTCACCGGTTGGCTGAGGGCCATGACCGAGGGCGGCGCGGTCAAATGGGCGCAGTTCTTCGTGCTGGGGATCGTGCTGGGGTCGTTTGTCTGCACGTATGGCAGCGGCGAGTTCAGCCTCAAGGGTACCGACGGCGCCACGCTGCTGCGCGCCATGGCTGGCGGAGCGCTGATGGCCTTTGGTTCGGTGCTCGGCGGCGGCTGCATCGTCGGTCACGGGCTTTCCGGCACGGCGCGCCTTTCGCTGACCTCGTGGGTCGCGTTCGCTTCCATCACGCTCGGCATTTGGGCGGGCGTGCGTCTGTTCTACAAAGACGCCATCGTCACGAAAAAATAAAGGGAGGTTTTTGTTATGATCAAGCTTGACACCATGGGAAAAGACTGCCCTCTTCCTCTGATCGAACTGAAAAAGGCCGTCGCGGCCAGCCAGAAGGGGGAAGAGATCGAGATCGCCTTCACCTGCCCGGAAGCGGTGACCAATTTGCCCCGCTACTGCCAGGAGGACGGCCACGAGGTGCTTTCGTTCGAGAAGCTCGGCAACAAGGGCTGGAAGATGGTTATCAGGAACTGATACGCTGTTCCTGGTAGAAAGTACTCACATAATTTGCCGGTCGCTGCGAGGGAATTCAGTCGCTCAGGACTATCTTTGCCGCCGCGCAGCCCGCTTTGCGAGTTTTCCCTCGCCGCGCCCTTCCGTTCAGCTTTTTGATCAAGAAATATAGTATGAGCGCCTTCGCTCTCCGTTTTTCATTTGATCCTCCGCTGAAGCTGAAGGGCTCGCGGCCGCGCTTTTCCCCGGGCGAAACGTTCCGACGGCGTTTCGCGCCGGGGATTTTATTTTGCGGAGGAAAATGGGAAATTTGTTTTGCTAAAAAAAGCGCGGTCCGCGGCGCAGAAAAAATTTGCAAAATTTCTTCGCGGACGGTATACTTACTTCCATCTACAGGCAATCGGCCCATTTGGACTGATTGTGGCGATGTGTTCCGAAAAAAACTTTTGTTCCGGGGGGACGGAAAGGTTTTTCGGCAAAATCTTGTGTGTCGAGAAGGAGCGAGAAGAGATTATGCTTGAGTTCTTTAAGTACAATTTCATGGCGGCGTTTGCCATCTGCGGTCTGATGTACGTCATCGGCGAATGGGTTTCCACGATCACAAAAGCCTGGGTTCCCTCGGTTTTCGTCACGGCCTGCCTGATGCTGCTGGGGTACTGGCACGGAGTGCCTCACGATCTGGTCACCGATTCGGTGCTGATCCCCTTCGGCGCGAGCACGGGCATTTTCCTGCTGCTGGTGCACATGGGCACGATCATCAGCTTCAAACAGCTGATGGAGCAGTGGAAGGTCGTCGTTGTGGCGCTGGCCGGTCTGGCTGGCATGTGCCTCGCCGGTTACTTCGTCTGCCCGTTGTTCATGGATCGCAGCTTCGTCATCGCCGGACTGCCGCCTCTGACGGGAGGCATCGTCGCCGCTTCGATCATGCAGCAGGCGGCCATCGCCAAGGGCATGACGGCCGTCGGCGTATTCGCCATCGCCATGTACTGCGTACAGGGTTTCGCGGGCTATCCTCTGACGGCGATCTTCCTCCAGAACGAAGGGCGCCGTTTGATCAGGAACTTCCGCGCCGGCAAATCCGACGCCAACGGCGTCACGGAAGAGCAAGCCGTTCTGGCCGCTGCCGCGGTGCGCCGCAAGTTGCTTCCTTCCGTGCCGAAGAAATTCGATTCGGCCGTGGTGGTGCTGCTCAAACTGGGGATCGTCGGCTATCTCGCCACAGTCATGGGCGGCGTCTCCTTCGGTCCCGTCGGCAAGATCAGCGGCGCGATCTGGTGCCTGCTGCTCGGCGTGCTGTTCACGTCGATCGGCTTCCTTGACGAGAATTCGCTGACGAAATGCAACTCCTTCGGCATCGTCATGTTCGCGCTGATGATGTACATTTTCGACGGCCTGAAGGACTGCACCCCCGAGATGCTCAAGTCCATCATCCTGCCCCTGGTGCAGCTGATCGTTACCGGCGTTTCCGGCCAGCTGTTGTTTGCCTTCATCGCGGCGAAGATCGTCAAGCTCTCCGTCCCGCTGGCGTTCTCCGTTTCGCTGACCGCCTTGTACGGCTTTCCCCCCAACGCCGTCATCACCGAGTCGATCTGCAGGGCTCTGGCCGAAAACGACGAAGAGCACGATTACCTGTCGGGCATCCTCATGCCGGCCATGATCGTCGGCGGCTTCGTCACCGTTACGATCACGTCCGTCTTCGTGGCTGGGATCTTCGAGAAGCTGTTCTAAACGGAGTGCAATAGGTGCGCGGAAAGCTGCCAGGCTATGGTCTGACAGCTTTCCGCGTCGGAAGCGATTGAAAGGAGAAATGTATTATGGACATCAAAGCTCTTGCCGACAAGTACGAATCCTACATCGTCGAACGCCGCCGCTATTACCATTCCTGCCCGGAACTGTCGGGCGAGGAGAAGGAGACGCGCGCGCAACTCCGCCGCGACCTCGAGGCCATGGGCGTCACCGACATCAGAGAGTTGAAAAACTGCTGCGGTCTGACGGCCACGATCCACGGCGGCCATCCCGGCAAAACGGTGGCGCTGCGCAGCGACATCGACGCGCTGCCCGTAAAGGAGCAGACCGGTCTGCCGTTCGCCTCGAAAAACGAGGGCAAAATGCATGCGTGCGGCCACGACAACCATATGGCCATGCTGCTGGGCGCGGCGCAGATCCTCAACGAGGTGAAAGGCGAGCTGCACGGAGACGTGCGCCTGATCATCCAGCCCGCCGAAGAAGTGGCCACCGGCGCCAAGGCCATGCTCGCCGAGGACGCGCTGGACGGCGTCGAGGCCATTTACGGCGCTCACATCTGGGGCGTGCTGGGGAGCGGGCTGATCGACGTGACGCCGGGCAATCGCATGGCCTGCTGCCACCAGTTCAAAATCACCGTCACGGGCGTGTCGGCCCACGGTTCGGCCCCGCATCTGGGCATCGACGCCATCACCGTTTCGGCGGCGATCGTCAATAACCTGCAGCAGTGCGTGTCGCGCATGAACGACCCGCTCAATCCCCTCGTGCTGACGGTGGGCACGGTGCACGGCGGCGACCGCTGGAACTGCGTGCCCCGAGAGGTGGAAATGGAAGGCACGGTGCGCACTTTCAAAGCCGATACCTCGGTGGAAGAGGCCATGCGCCGCGTCATTGCCGACACGGCCTCGGCCTTCGGCGCTGCGGGCACGCTCGAATACAAGTATCTGACCCTGCCCGTGATCAACGAGGACGAACAGCTGAACCGCATTGCCCATGACGCCGTAGTCAAACTGTACGGCGAGGAAAGCGTCGGGCACATGCCCACGATCATGGGCAGCGAAGATTTCTCGTGGTTCGGCGAAAAATGCCGCTGCATCTTCGGCTTCATCGGCAGCCGCGACGAGGAAAAGGGCTACGTTTACACGAATCACCAGGAGAAATACGACGTGGACGAGAGCGTCCTCAAGCGCGGCAGCGCCGTGATGGCTCAGTTCGCGGCGGATTTCCTGGCCGAAACGGCGCGCTAGGAGGTAAAACGAGAGACGCCGCGAAAGCGGAAAGAGGATCGCAGAGAAAGCTCGCAGGACGTTTTTCTTAGGAGAAGTCCCGCGTGAAACGTTCGATGCCGAACGTCAAAGAGGCGGCCCGCCGGAACACGTCGGCGGGCCGCCTCTTGTCTGGCCGCAACGGAGAGGATGAAATGGAGGCGAGGCGCATGAAGTTCGAGGCCGTCATGGCGAAAACGGAAGACGCTTTCACCATGGGAAAGATCCATTCACGCTCATGGCAGACGGCGTACAAAGGAATCGTCCCCGACGAAATCGTCGCGGCGTTTACCGCGGACAAGCAGGCGGAGAGATTTGCCCGTGCGATTGCCGCCCGGCGGGAAGAATATTATCTGTTCACGGTCGACGGCCGTCCCGCCGGTGTCGCTTCCCTGTACCGAAGTCACGAGGATGACGAACCTGATCACGTCGGAGAGATATACTCGATCTACTTTCATCCCGATTTCTGGGGAACTCCGGCCACCCAGGCCGGACTGGAATTTTGCATCAAGAGGCTAAAGTCCCTTGGCTATTCGCACCTCACGATATGGGTGCTGTGCGACAACATCCGAGCAAGGCGATTCTACGAAAAGAACGGTTTTGTCCGTGACGGCCGCGCGCAGCAGGTCACGGTCGGGCGGCCGTTGTGGGAGGTGCGGTACTCTATGGAAGTGTGACAGGCGTCCGGCGCGGCTTTTCACGGAAGCGGTCTACGCCAGCAGTTTCGTGCCGGGATAGGCCTTCAACCCTTCGCCGAGGATGGCGATGGCGCGGGTGAGATCGGCGCAGTTGAGCACGTAGGCCAGGCGCGCTTCGTCCCTGCCGAGGCCGGGCGTGGCGTAAAAGCCGCTGCCGGGCGCGAACATGACGGTCTCGCCGTGGGAGTCGAAGTGTTCCAGCAGCCAGATCGCAAACTTTTCGGCGTCGTCGATGGGCATTTTGATCATCACGTAGAAAGCGCCCTGCGGCGACGAACAGGCGACGCCGGGGATTTTGGCGAGCTCGCGCTGGAGCGTGTCGCGCCGCCGGCGGTACTCGGCGTTGACGCCGTCGAGATAGCTCTTCGGCGTGGCGTAGAGCGCGGCGGCGCCGATCTGTTCCAGCTCGGGACAGCACAGGCGGGCCTGGCAGTATTTCATGATCTGGACGCAGAAATCTCTGTTGCGGCTCAGCAGCGCGCCGATCCGCGCGCCGCAGGCGCTGTAACGCTTGGAAAGCGAATCGACGAGCACGAGATGCTCGTCGAGCTCCGGCATGGCGCCGAAGCTGCGGTACGAAGCTCCGTAAACGAACTCGCGGTACACTTCGTCGGCGATCAGCGCCAGATTGTGGCGGCGCACGACGCGCGAGATCAGTTCCATCTCCGCGGGCGTATAGACGCGCCCCGTGGGGTTGCCGGGATTGGTCAGCAGAATGGCTTTGGTGCGCGGCGTGATGCTGCGCTCCACGTGCGCTTCTTCCGGCAGCGCATAGCCGTTTTCGACATGCGTCGTAATGGCACGAACGGTGATGTTGAGCGCCCGGGCAAGCGCGTTGTAATTGGCGTAAAAGGGCTCGAAAACGAGGATCTCGTCGCCGGGATCGCAGAGCGCCATCATGGCGATCAGCAGCGCTTCCGAGCCGCCGTTGGTGATGGTGATCTGTTCGGTGCCGTAATCCATGCTCCAGCTCTGGTAATAGGCGCGGATCGCTTCGAGCAGGCGCGGATTGCCGTGCGAGTCGCCGTAGGCGATGACTTTTTTGTCGAAGCGGTGGATTGCCTCGAGAAAGCCGGCGGGTGTTTCGATATCGGGCTGACCGATGTTCAGATGGTAGACTTTCTTGCCTGCGGCCTTTGCCGCGGCGGCGTAGGGAGTCAGCTTTCTGATGGGGGACGCGGACAGGCTGCTGATTCGTTCTGAAATGATCATTGTCAATTCATCTCCTTCGGATTTGGTGAACAGCGGCGCGAAGAACCCGGCCTTCGCATGCGTGTTCCTTATGAAATAAACGTGCTCCATAGTGCCTCGAGAAATCGAACCGTCCTGACACAATATAGCAGCTGATACTATTTCTTGATAAAAAGCGTTAACATGGTCTACTGGGCGCTGCGAGCGACTGAACTCCCTCGCAGCGCCCTTGCGTTTGGCATTTTAATCGAGAACCAGTATGACAAACTGGAAGGCATCGTATCCGAGATTTCCGCCGCGGCGTTCTTCAAAACGCGGCGGCGTTATGCCGGATCACCTGAGCATCCGCCACAGGGTGCTTCTGCTGATGCCAAGGCGTTTGGCGGTTTTCGTCTGGTTCATGTTCTCCTGCGCGAAAATTGCCGTGACGATCTCCCTGACGATCTCGTTCAAAGGGCGGTTCAGGTTAAAAGCGGCCGCAGCGGTGGGGAGCAGCTGATGACGCTCCTCCGCCAGCACCTCTTCCGTCGCGCTGGCGGAAATGTAGGACATCTTGGCGGAGACCACGAGACAGCGCACCACTCTGACGAGCTGGTCGATGTTCCGCTCCCAGGGAAACTTTTGGAGCAGCAGCATGGCTTCGGGCGTGAACCCCACGACTTGGGTGCCAAGCCGGGCGTTCAGCGAGTTGATGTAAAGCCCTACCAGGGTGGGAATGTCGCCGCTGTGCCGTCGTAGAGGCGGGATTTCGACGGTAAGGCAGGAAAAGATTTCCCTGAGATAGATGAAGAAGCTGTCGCGCTCGGTGAAGCCGTCGCCGAGAGAACAGGAAAGGATGAACTTGTTTCGGCACGCAACGGCGGTGTTCCCGAAATAGTTTTCCAGCCTCAGGCGCTGTTCGGGCGGAATGTGTTCGACGCAGCGGATGTAAAAGGTGAGACCGTTGTCGCGGAGCGGGGAGTTCTCGTTTTCAAGCAGATACTCCCAGTGAGATTCCGTCATCATCCTGCAGTCGATACGGACCAAGGAGCTGCGGCGCCGTCTGCTGTGAGCGTAAATATAGTGAGCGAAACGGTCTTTCCCGGTCCCGGGTTCGCCCACCAGAAGCACCGGCTGGTCGATGGCGGCGCAGCGGTTGATGCGGTGAATGACCTTTTGCATGATCGCGCTCTCGCCGAGAAAATTTTCGAAAGGCGCCGTCTGAAGGGCTTCCTCCGGATCGTAACACCGCAGCGCCTTGTTGCCAAAGGGTTCCGCGTAAGGCTGCCGCGTCAGCGTGTAGACGCAGTAGTTCCGTTCCCTCGAGACAAGGGCTTTGCCTTCGATGGAAACTCGCTGCGCGTCAAGGCGTCGGACGAGATGCAGGTTCTCTCCGGAAAGAATCGAGGGGACATTTTTTTCCAAGGTGGAACGAAGTTTCTGCGGGATATCCTTCAGTGTGGAGAAGCAAAGTTCCCGGCGGTCGCCAAAGACGATCAGGTTGTCGTTGAGGCTGTTGAGCAGGGAATCGAGAAGATTTTTGCTTTCCTGCAGGTCGCGGTAATAACTTTGCAGGTGCAGCGCCCTTTGGAACGCGTCTTCGATGCTTTCCATGCCTGAGGTGACCAGGATTCCGTTCATATCGAGCTTTTGGGCGATGATGGCGGTGATCGTGTCGCCGACGACGATTCGGCGCCCTTCCTTTTTGAGTTTTTCGAGCTGTTCTCGCGCTTCGTCGGCGCTGTGGATGGTGATCACGGGAGTCGTGTACTGAAGCAGGTCGCAGAGCGACGAGGCGTTTTTTGTGATGCTCGGGTAGCCCATGATGGCAAAGTCGTCGGAGAAATTGCGGGCCAGCCGGATGGCCCGCAGGATGTCGCAGACCGAGAGATCGATCTCGCAGGCGGGAATGGAGAAATGCCTGCGGATCTCTTCGGCCGTGCCTCCTCGTGAGATGATGGCGTCGATGCTGGATTCGAGGTGCTCCGAAACGGCTCTGACGCCGTCGGCCAGATCGCCGACGCGGATCACGAGCTCCAGGTCGCTGCGGCGCGCGGCAATGTTCATCATGACGTCGCGCATTCCTTCGTAGGGGGCGATACAGAGCAGACGAACCTTTTTCAAAATACGACACCTCCCAGGTCAGTATGTTTTATTCTAACACAAATTTCGGAAATGGACGAAAACGGAACGGTCCTGCGATTTTATGAGCATGGCTGAGCGGCGGCGCGGAACGCTCGAGCGAAAGCGCGCATTCCAGGCGAGGCCGTGATCGTTTTTCCTTCTTGTTTCAAAATAAAACACATCGTCGAAAAGAGTTTCATAATGAAACTGAAAAAAGAATATCCGCTCTTGTTTCCGAAATATTTTTTTCTTATGCTTTTGCGTAGGAAACGAAAACAAGAGAAAGAATCGTTGAAGGGAGCTGACGATATGCTTCGACTGCTGATACTGGCCGACGATTTTACGGGGGCGCTCGATTCGGGGGTACAGCTGGCTCAATGTGGAGCGCACACTCACGTGACGACCAATCTGGATGTCTCCTTCGATGCTTGGAAGGACGACGCCAGGGAATCTGTCGTCGTTGTCGACACGGAATCGCGCCACATCGATCCGCGGCGGGCCTTCGAGATCGTCCGCGACATCGCCGGACGTGCCGTGAAAAGCGGCGTTCCCGTGATTTACAAGAAAACCGACTCGGCACTGCGCGGCAACATCGGGGCAGAGCTGGAAGGCGCTCTGGCCGGCAGCGGAGCGACGCGCCTTCTGTTCGTCCCTGCGTATCCGAAATTGAAGCGCCTGACCCTTGGAGGGATTCAGTACATTGACGGCGTCCCCGTGAGCGAGAGCGTTTTCGGCCGCGATCCCTTCGATCCCGTAAGGGAATCGTCGGTGGCGAAGATCATCGGACTTCAAAGTACCCTTCCCGTGGTATCGGTGGCGGAGGGAGCGCCGATTTTGGCAGCGGAACGTCGGGAGATTCTCGTTTTCGACGCTTCGTCGGACGAAGCCTGCGTGGCCATCGCAAGACAGCTTGGAGAGATCAGGGAGACCACCGTTTTGGCTGGCTGCGCCGGGTTCGCGGGGCATCTGCCGCAGCTGCTTGGCCTGCGTCGTCCCCTTCCGCCGGTGACGCTTGAGGCGCAGGGACTTCTGGTGGTTTCGGGAAGCCTGAACCCGATCACGACGGCTCAGCTGGAATACGCGCGCAGTTCGGGTTTCGACGCCTATCGGCTCACCTCGTCGCAGATGCAGGAGGGGATTCCTGCAGGCCCCGAGGGCGACAGGATATTGGACGATATTGCGACGCTTTACGGGCGGAACAAGCGGCTTCTTTTGTACGGCGCGCCGCCGGAAGAGGGGGTGGGTTCCGTCGCTTTGGAAGAAAAGAGCCGCGCCGTGGCCGGTCACCTCGGCGAGCTGGTTCGGCGACTGTACCGCCGCGGTCTCAGGGGCGTTTTCGCCGTGACCGGCGGGGATATCCTGAGCGGCGTGCTGGCCCACATGGAATGTTCGCGTATGCGCCCTCTTTGCGAGATCGAATCGGGCGTGGTGCTTTCCCGCGCCATCCTTCCCGAAGGCGACGTGATGATCGTTTCCAAATCGGGGGGAATGGGATCTCGCGAGGTCTTCGTGAACGTGGCCGACTTTATTGAGCGGCACCGCGCGTCCTAGGACCTCGTGGCTTCGAGCATGAACCACCGGCGTCGGCGACAGAGGCGTCCGTGCCCCCAACGACATTCGGGAGGCCTGTCGGCAACCCTTCCGACAGCTTTGAAAAAAATGGAGTGAGATCATGTATAGACCCCTGCTTGGCATTACCATGGGCGATCCCGCCGGCTGCGGCCCGGAAATCGCCGTAAAGGCCCTGGCCGATTCCCGAGTTTACGAGCGGTGCCGCCCTTTGCTTATCGGCGACGTGAAAGTCATGAGCGACGCTCTGAGAATCGCCGGACACCCCGAGGTGAAGATCAACGCCGTCTCGTCGCCGCGCGACGGAAAATACGAGTTTGGAACGATAGACGTTCATGCCTTGGATTTAGTCGATATGGACAGCCTCGTCTACGGCAAGGTCCAGTCTCAGGCGGGCGAAGCCGCTTTTCAGTGCGTGAAAAAAGCCATCGAGCTGGCCATGAGTCGGGATATCGACGCGACCGTGACCAACCCGATCAGCAAGGAAGCGATCAACCTCGCGGGACATCATTATTCGGGACACACGGAGATCTACGCGGAATTCACCCGCACGAGAAAGTACACTATGATGCTGGCTCACGGCGACCTGCGCGTCGTTCATGTCTCCACTCACGTGTCGTTGCGCGAAGCCTGCGAGCGAGTCAAGAGAGAACGCGTCCTCGACGTGATCCGCATCGCGAACAAGGCATGCAAAGACCTTGGCATCGAGAAGCCTCGCGTAGGTGTGGCCGGACTGAACCCTCATGCCGGAGAAAACGGCATGTTTGGGCGCGAGGAGATCGAAGAGATCATCCCCGCGATCGAGTCGGCCCGGGCCGAGGGGATCGACGCTATCGGCCCGGTACCGCCCGACACGGTTTTCTCGAAAGCGCTGGGCGGGTGGTACGACATGGTCGTTTGCATGTATCACGATCAGGGGCATATCCCCTGAAAGTGGTCGGCTTCGTCTACGACAGGGGAAAGAAGATGTGGAACGCTGTCGCCGGCGTGAACGTCACGCTGGGACTGCCGATCATCCGCGCCTCGGTGGATCACGGCGCCGCCTTCGGTCACGCGGGAACGGGCGTCGCCAACGAGCTGAGCCTTGTGAACGCCATTGACTACGCTGTCCGTTTGGCTCAGGCGAAAAGGCGCCGGGAAGAGCCGTCGTAAGCGCGGACGAGGGAAGCGTCAACGCCGTAGGCTGCGAGCGGAAAAAAGTTCCGCGCACGGCGCGGAGATGGGCGACGGCGGCAGATGCCGCGTGTGCCGCATCCTGCGGGATAAGGGGAGCGTGTGGTTTATCGGCGCGGAAACGTTCGAGCGCCGAGCGTGGAAGCGGCTTCGGCATTTCATTTTTCTACCAAGGAGAGAAGAGCATGAAAATTTTGAAAACAGTGCAAAAGATCCCGGGGGGCTTGATGGTCGTTCCTCTGCTGCTGGGCGTCGTCGTCAACTCGGTGTTCCCCAGGTCGATTCAGATCGGCGGCTTTACCACGGCGCTGTTCAAGAGCGGCGCGACGGCCCTGATCGCTCTGTTCTGCCTGTGCAATGCGGCGCAGATCGACGTCAGGCAGGCAGGTAAGCCTTTGGCGAAGGGGATCCTTTTGACGGCTTCCAAATTTTTTATCGGCGCGTTCATCGGGTGGGGCGTAGGCAAATTCGCCGGGCCCGCGGGCGTTTTGGGCCTGACTCCGCTGGCCATCGTCGCCGCCGTCACGAATTCCAACGGCGGATTGTACGCCGCTTTGGCGGGGCAGTACGGAGACTCCACCGACGTTGGCGCTATTTCCATCCTCTCGCTGAACGACGGCCCCTTCTTCACGATGCTGGCCTTCGGGCTGACGGGCTTGGCGAACATCCCCTTCCTGACCTTCGTCGCCGCGTTGGTCCCCATCGTTCTGGGCTTTATCCTGGGCAACCTTGACGAAGATCTCCGCAAGTTTCTGGCCAGCGGTACGACGGTTCTGATCCCTTTCTTCGCTTTTCCGCTCGGTTCAAGTCTCAGCTTTAGCCAGCTGGTCCGCGGCGGTTTGCCGGGCATCGTCCTGGGCGTGATGTGCACCGCCCTGACCGGCATGGCGGGGTATTTCGTTATCCGCGCCATGGGCGAGCGCAAAGCCAGCGGTGCGGCGATCGGCACCACGGCCGGCAACGCCGTCGGCACGCCGGCTGTCCTTGCCGCCGCCGATCCTTCGCTGGGCGCTGTCGAGGCGATCTCCACCGTGCAGGTGGCGGCTGCCATCATCGTGACGGCGATCCTTTGCCCGCTGTTGTGCAACCTGCTGGACCGGCGTTTGCGCAAAAGATACGGGACCAATCCCGACGGCACGATCCGTCAGGAAGATCGGTAAACGTTTTTCCCGGGCAGTCTTGGCATGGGAAAGAACGCGCAGCGCATCTCTGGAAGAAAGGCGGGAAAACATTCATGAACGCAGTCATTCACGTGAATCCTCGGGACAATCTGGTGACGTGCCTGCGCCCGGTGGCAAAGGGCGAACGAATCGAATTTGAGGGCACAACCTACGTGGCCGCGGCCGACATTCCGCAGTTTCACAAGATGGCGGTAGCCGAGATCAAGAAGGGCGAACATTGCTACAAATATGGCGAGATCATCGGCACCGCGCTGACAGATCTGCATCCGGGCGATTACGTGCACGTGCATAATCTGGAAAGCACCCGCGGCCGCGGCGACAGAAACGCCGAAGGGAGGAATGAACGATGAAGCTGATGGGATACAGGCGCGCACAAGGACCGCACGGTATTCGCAATTATCTGCTGGTGCTGCCGACCTCGGTCTGCGCGGCGGATACGGCGGAGAAGATCGCCTGCCAGGTTCCCGGCGCCGTCAGCGTCCCCACCCAACATGGCTGCTGTCAGATCGGCAGCGATCTGGCCCTGACCGAACGCGCTCTGGCGGGCTTTGGCATGAACGCCAACGTCGGGGCGGTTCTTGTGGTGGGGCTGGGCTGCGATGGCATTCAGGCGCGCCATCTGGCCGGCATGATCGAGCCGATGGGCAAACCCGTACAGTCCATCGTCATTCAGGAAGAAGGCGGTACGCTGAAGACCATCGCCGAAGGCGGACGCATCGCGGCCGATATGGCGCGGGCCATTTCCGCGGACGTTCGCGAGGAGTTCGACATCAGCGAGATCATCTTGGGCATGGAGTGCGGAGGCAGCGATCCCACAAGCGGGCTCGCCTCCAACCCCTCTATCGGCTATGTCTCCGACAAGCTGGTGGACATGGGCGGCAGCTCGATCCTCAGCGAGACGACCGAGGTTATCGGGGCCGAACATCTGCTGGCCGCGCGTTTCGCCGACGAAGAAGAGCGGCGCAAGTTCCTGCGTATGGTCAAGGATGTGGAAGACCGCGCCATCATGTTGGGGCAAGATCTTCGCAGCGGCCAGCCTACCCCGGGAAACAAGGAAGGCGGACTCTCCACCATCGAGGAGAAGTCTTTGGGATGTATGTACAAGGCCGGTACCCGTCCTTTTGCCGGCGCTCTGGAATATGCCGAGCGGATTCCGGAGGGAAAGGGAGGCCTGTATTTCATGGATACGCCGGGGCAGGATATCGATTCCATCACCGGCATGGTTGCCGGCGGCGCGCAGGTCGTCGTTTTCTCCACAGGACGCGGCACGCCCACGGGGAGCCCGATCGCTCCGGTCGTCAAAATCACCGGCAACGCCGAGACGTTCCGCAGCATGCGCGACAACATGGACATCAACGCCGGTCGCATCATCACCGAGGGGGCCTCGCTGCCGCAGATCGGCGAAGAATTGTTCGAGATGATGGTGAAAGTCTGCAACGGCAGGCAAACCAAAGCGGAAGCGCTGGGACACCGGGAGTTTGGCATCTATAAACTGGCGGGCACGTTCTGACGCCGATTTTCAATGGTGAAGCGTCGAACTGACCGAGATTCCGCGCTCCGAAACGCGGCAAAGGCGCCTGGCGCGCCGGTCATGAAGATGGGAGGCTGGAAGATGAAAGTCGGCGTGTTCGGCATCGGCGGCGTCGGCGGTTTTGTGGGCGGCGCGCTGGCGCGCGTCCACGGGGAAACGTATTTTTGTGCTCGCGGCGAAAATCTCGAAACGATCCGCCGCGGCGGATTGAGAGTCGAGTCCGTCCAGCTGGGAAATTTCACGGCGGTTCCGGCGGGGATCTCGGAGCGCGCGGCCGATCTCGGCGTCATGGACGTGTTGGTCGTCGCCTGCAAGGGCTACGATCTGGAGGCTTCCTGCGCGGCTATGCGTCCGATGGTCGGGGCGCGGACGCTGGTGGTCCCGCTGCTCAACGGTGTCGTCGTTTCCGAGCAGATGGAGCCGCTTCTGCCGTCGTGCCTGCTGGCCGACGGCACGATCCGCGTGTTCAGCCATCTGGAAGCTCCCGGCGTGGTGGTTCAGACGGCGGGCCAGTGCAGCGTCGTTCTGGGAATGAAAGACGGTTCGCGCCCGGCCGCGCTCGACGCGGCGGCGGAGCTGCTGAACCGCTCGGGCGTCGAGACGAAAGTGACCGATCGCATCGTGCGCGCCAGCTGGAACAAGTACGTGACCATGGGCAGCAACAGCTGCGTGTTCTGCTGGTACGACGGCCCGGCCGGCAAGGTCCTGGCCGACCCCGATCATGAAAAGGTGATCCGCGCCGTCATCGGCGAGATGACGGCGGTCGCGGCCGCCCAAGGCGTGGATTTGCCGGCGTCGCTGCCCGACAAGCTGGCCGACGCCTTCGAAAAAATGCCGGCCGACACGGTCACGTCGCTGTACCGCGATCTGAGCGCCGGCAAAGATCCCGCCCGCACCGAACTGGATCACATCATCGGCCGCATGGTGCGGCTGGGGCGCGAAACGGGCGTGCCCGTGCCCTACCACGAAGCGGCGTACGAAAAATGGCGCAAGTAAAACAAAAGAGACCGGCGCGAACCGGTCTCTTTTGTTTTATGGACGCCGGCGGCCGTCGCCGAAAAATTCGGCGGCGGGCGGGTGAATCGCTCGGCGGCGCTTGCCTTTTCGGCGCTTTTTGCTTATAAAGAGAGAAAGTTTTTCATCTCATTGACGAACGAGGAGAGAGCCATGGACGAACAAACGGCGGCAATCACACTGGACGTGCAGCTGACGCCCGTCGTCAACTACGCGCAGCAGCAGAACGGCCTGCCCCTTGTGCGCCGCGTCGCCGTGAGCAATGACGGCGAGGCGGATTGGGAAGATCTGGAAGTGCGCCTTTTCGCGGCGGAGGATTTCGTCGAGCCGGCGAGATTCGGCGTCGCGCGGCTTCCGGCCGGCGAGACCGCGGAGATCGGCGACCTCAAACTCACGCTCAGGGCCGAGCGTCTCGCGCAGCTGACGGAGCGCGTCGTCACGACGCTGACGGCGGAAGTATGGCGGGGAGAGCGCCGTCTGGCTTCCGTCGTGAAAGAAGTGACCTTCCTGGCCTTCGACGAGTGGCAGGGAAGCGGCTACTATCCCGAGCTGCTGGCGGCCTTCGTCACGCCCAACCATCCCGAGATCGCCCGACTCATGAAGCGCGCTTCGAAGCTGCTGGAAGAATGGACGGGCAGCCCTTCGTTTGACGCGTATCAGACGCAGAATCCCAACCGCGTGCTCCGGCAGGCGGCCGCTCTGTACGGCGCGATTCAGGAGCTGAACGTCGTCTACGCCGTGCCGCCGTCGAGTTTCGAAGCGACGGGACAGCGCGTGCGCCTCTGCGACGCGGTGACAGGAACGCGGATGGGCACCTGCCTTGACCTGACGCTGCTCTACGCGGCCTGCCTCGAGGCGGCGGGATTGTATCCGCTGCTCCTGCTCAAGAACGATCATATTTTCGCTGGCGTCTGGCTGGAGGAGATGACCTTCCAGGACGCGGTCAAGGACGATCCGTCGCTGGTGAGCAAGCGCATGGCCGACGGCATCGGCGAGATCGCCGTGGTGGAATGCACCGGCGCCGCCGCCGGGAAAGGCCTGACCTTCGACGAAGCCCGCGCCGCCGCCGCGTCGGAAATGGGCGGCGACGATCCCGTGCGTCTCGTCGTCGACGTGCACCGCGCCCGCCTGGCGGGGATCCGCCCGCTGCCGCTGCGCGTGCAGAGCGATCAGGGCTGGCGCGTGGAAGCCGAATCCCGTTCCGCCGCGGAGCTGACCGCCGCGCCGGAAGAGATGGTGGCGCGCGTCCCCGAAAGCGCCGGACAACCGGCGGCACGGCGGCCGCTGGACGCGCGCGGAAAGAAAATCTTGCAGTGGGAACGCAAGCTGCTCGATCTGGGGCTGCGCAACACGCTGCTCAACCTGCGCGCCTCCAGGAATCTGATCCCCGTGCTGGCCGCGTCGCTGCCGCAGCTCGAAGACGCGCTCGCCGACGGACGGCAGTTCACCGTCTCGCCGCGCCCGCAGGAGTGGCGTCTTCCCGAGGGGGCGGCGCGCAGCCTGGAACCGCTGCCGGAGCTGCCGCTTTCCCGGGATCTGCTGCATTCGGAATACCAGAACGGGCGGCTGCGCTCGCTGATGAACGAGACCGAGCTGCAGCACGCCGTCAAAGAACTGTACCGCGCCGCCAAAGTCTCGCTCGAGGAAAACGGCGCCAACAGCCTGTATTTATCGCTGGGGCTGCTGCGCTGGTACGAGACCGAGCGCAGCGAACGCCCGCGTTACGCGCCGCTGGTCCTGCTGCCGGCGGAGATCGTGCGCAAGGCCGCCAACAAGGGCTACGGCCTGCGTCTGCGCGACGAGGAGCCGGTCATGAACGTGACGCTGCTGGAGATGCTCAAGCAGAATTTCGGCATCGTCATCGACGGCCTCGACCCGCTGCCGGCCGACGGACACGGCGCCGACGTCGTGCGCGTCTTCACCGCCGTGCGCCGCGCCGTGATGCAGCAGAAACGCTGGGACGTGGTCGAGTCGGCCTTCGTGGGCATTTTCTCGTTCTCGCGCTTCGTGATGTGGAACGACATCCGCAACCGCATGGACGATCTCGAAAAGAACAAAGTCGTACGAAGCCTGATGGACGGCAAACTGAGCTGGGAAGCCGCGCCCATGGAGGCGCCGCGGGAGCTTGACGAGGCCGGACTGCTGCTGCCGCTGCCGGTGGACTCGTCGCAGCTTTACGCCATCAAGTCGGCCGTCGCGGGCGAGACCTTCGTGCTGCACGGGCCGCCCGGCACCGGCAAGTCGCAGACCATCACGGGACTGATCGTCAACGCGCTGGCGCAGGGCAAGACCGTGCTCTTCGTCGCCGAGAAGATGGCGGCGCTGTCGGTCGTGCAGAAACGCCTGCGCAAATTGGGGCTCGATCCGTTCTGCCTCGAACTCCATTCCAACAAAGCCCGCAAAAAAGACGTGCTCGAACAGCTGCGCGCCGCGGCCGAAGCCGGACGCGCGCAGAAAACCCCGATCTACGCGCAAAAAGCCGAACAGGCCGCGCGGCTGCGCTCCGAACTGGCGGAGTATCCCCGCCGTCTGCACGAAAAGCGCGCTTCGGGCCTTTCCGTTTACGAGATGATCAACGCCTACGAGCCGCTGGCCGACGCCGACGACGCCGGCATCCGTCTCGAATATTCGCGTACCTCCGCCTGGACGGCGAACGATCTGCAGCGCAACGAGTCGCTGCTTGGCCGCCTTGCCGCCGCGGCGCGCGCGGTCGGCCATCCCTGCGGCCATCCGCTGCGCCTCGTCGGCGAGACGGAATATTCGCAGCGCCTGCGCAGCCAACTGCCGTCGCTGGCCGAAGATTATCGGGCGCGCCTCGATGCGTTGGAAGAATCGGCGCGGTCTTTCGCGGCGCGACTGGGGCGGGACGCGCCGCGTCTGAAAAAGGAATACGAACAACTCCGCGACGTCGCCGCCGAACTGTCGCAGTGGCGGGAATGGCCGCGCCGCTGGGCCGCGGACGGCGACGCCGGAGCGTATCTGCGCGGCGTGCAGGAAATGGCCCGGCACGCTCTTGCGGCGGGAGAATGCGGCGGCGAACTGCTCAAGGCGTATCGCCCCGCCTTCCTCGAACAGGACGGCGAGGCCCTGCGCGGCGAGTGGAACGAAATCCAGCGGAAGTGGCTGCTGCCGCGCCTGCTGGCCGAATCGGGCTTTGTGAAAAAAATTTCGTCCTATGCGTTCCTCAAACGCGGCAAAGAAGATGTGCCCGGAGATCTCGACCGGCTGAACGCCTACCGCGCCGAAATGGCGAGCGCCGCCCGGCTTCGTCGGGAGTACGCCCCCGGCCTCGAATCGCTCGACCGCGGCGGGGACACGGACTGGCGGCGCGTGGCCGATATGGCTCGAAAGGCCGAGCAAAGCGCGCTCCGTCTCGACGGATTGAACGGCGGCGCGGCGCTGCGGCAGCGGCACGCCGCCGATCCCGAATCGCAGCGGGCGGCCGCGGAACTGCTGGCGCTCTGGCGGGAACTGGAAACGTCGCGCGGCGCGCTCGACGAACTGCTGCGCACGGAAGATCCTCCCGACGGCGGCGACTGGCTCGCGGCGCTGAAAGACCTCTGCGCCGCCCTGCTCAACAACGCCGACGCTCTGCGCGACTGGATCCTCTGGAACAGCCTGTGCGAAGAGGCCGAAGACGCCGGACTGGGGCCCGTCGTCTCGGCCTGCCGAAACGGGCTGGAACATGACAAGGCGTTGCCCGCCTACCGCAAAGCCTGCCTGCGCAACCTCATCGAGGACGCCGTCGACGGCGATTCCGTGCTGAACCGCTTTTCCGGCGCGGTTTTCGGTGAAAAAATCGCCCAGATCAAGGGACTGATCGACGAGCTGTCGCGGCTGGCCAGCGCCGAAGCCTGCGCCGTTCTGGCCGCCCGAGTCCCCGACTTCGCGCGCGAAGCCTCGCAGAACTCCGAACTGGGCATCTTGCAGCGCGCCATCCGCTCCGGCGGGCGCAACCTCAGCATCCGACGCCTCTTCGAACAGCTGCCCAACCTGCTGCCGCGCCTGTGCCCCTGCATGCTCATGAGCCCGATCTCGGCCGCCCAGTATCTCGACCCGCGGCGCGAGATGTTCGACCTCGTCGTCTTCGACGAAGCGTCGCAGCTCACCACCAGCAAGGCCGTCGGCGCGCTGGCCCGCGGAAGGAACGCCGTGATCGTCGGCGATCCCAAGCAGATGCCGCCCACCAGTTTTTTCATGACCAATCTCGACGACCGCGAGGAAGACCCCGAAGTGGCCGACCTCACCAGCATCCTCGACGACTGTCTGGCGCTCGGCATGCCGGAAACGCACCTGCTCTGGCACTACCGCAGCCGCCACGAAAGCCTGATCGCCTTCAGCAACAATCGGTTCTACGAGAACAAACTCTGCACGTTCCCGTCGGCAAACGACCGCGTTTCGAAGGTGAGCTTCGTCAAGATCGGCGGCACGTTCGACCGCGGCGGTTCCAGGACCAACCGCGCCGAGGCCGAAGCCGTCGTGGCCGAAGTGATCCGCCGCGCCAAGGACCCGGCGCGGCGCCGCGAAAGCGTCGGCGTCGTCACCTTCAACATCTCGCAGCAGAACCTCGTCGACGACCTGTTCGAAGAGGCCCGCGGCCAAGATCCCGAACTGGAAAAGTGGTATCAGGAGTCCGAAGAGCCGCTGTTCATCAAGAACCTCGAGAACGTGCAGGGCGACGAGCGCGACGTGATCCTGTTCTCGGTCGGCTTTGGCGCCGACCGCGAAGGGCGCGTGAGCATGAACTTCGGCCCCGTCAATCAGGCCGGCGGCTGGCGGCGGCTCAACGTCGCCGTGTCGCGCTCGCGCGCCGAGATGATGGTGTTCTCGTCGCTGGAACCGGAGCAGATCGACCTGACCCGCACTGCCTCGGAAGGCGTGGCGGCGCTGAAGGCGTTCCTCCAATACGCCCGCAGCGGTTATCTGCCGTTGAAAGCTTCCGCCGCTGGAACAGCCGCGCCGCACGAGCCCGACGGCGTCGCCGCCGAGATCTGCGCGCGGCTGAACGAATGCGGCTACGAGACGGCGCGCCAGGTCGGACATTCCAAATTCCGCGTCGACATCGGCGTCGTCGATCCCGATCAGCCCGGCGAATACCTGCTGGGCGTTCTGCTCGACGGCGGCGCGTACCGCGACGCCCGCATGGTGCGCGAGCGCGAGATCTCCCAGATCGGCGTGCTGAAGGGCCTGGGCTGGACGATCGAGCGCCTCTGGACCATGGACTGGTGGGACAACAGGAAGCGCGAGCTCGATCGCCTGCTGCGCCGCATCGAAGCGTGCCGCGCCGCCCGCCGCGAAGAGCGCGAAGCCAAACGCCGCGCCGCGGAGGAAGCCGCGAAGGCCGAAGCCGAAGCGGCCGTGCGCCGCGCCGCTGAAAACGGAGAAGACGCGGCGATCCCCGCAGAATGTGCCGTCGCGGCCGATGGCGGCGGACCGGAGCGCACAGGAAAGGCGGATCCTTCGCCGCAGACAGATGCCGCTGCCGAAAAAACGACGACGGCTCCGCGAACGGCCGGCCGGCCGTACCGCCCCGCGCTGTTGCCCGAGAAAAAACTCACGACGGCCGAATTCGCCGAGCCGCGCAACGAAAAATTATTGCGCGGCCGCGTCGAGGCCATCGTGCGCACCGAAGCCCCTATCTCCGCAAAACTGCTGACACGACGCCTGCTGCAAAGCCTCGGCATGAGCCGCCTCGGGCCGCGCGCGCAGAAGCGCCTCGACGAACTGCTGACGTCGATGAAATTGCAAACGACCGAGCGCGAGGGCGTCGTCTGGTACTGGCACAGCGGGCAGGATCCCGATACATACGCGGGATTCCGCGTCAGCGGCGCCGGCCGCGCCAGGCGCGACGCCGCCGACGTGCCCGCGCAGGAGGCGGCCAACGCCCTTTGCGAAGTGCTGCGCGAACAGATCGCCCTGCCCGAGGAAGACCTGCTGCGCGAAACGGCGAAAAAACTCGGTTCCTCCCGCGCCGGCGCTTCCGCGCGAAACGCCGCGGCCGCCGGACTGCCCCTCGCCGTTTCCCGCGGGCTGACCGCGCCGGACCGCAACGGCTGCTGGACGCTGAAATAAGCGCGCCGGGGAGACGGCACGAAGCAGACGAAAAAAGCTGGAAGAACTCGCGGAACTTCAAGCTGAACAATGCCGAAAGCCTGACGGTCGAACGATCGCCAGGCTTTTTGCGTAAGCGATGTTCCACGTGGAACATCGCCGGCCGCTGAGCGTTTTCTTTTTTCCCGACTTTTAGAAATCGAAGAAGCGCAAAGACTTGCAATAACTCTTTCGGCAGGGAGTTTTTATGACTTTTGAATATACGCTTAAGAATCGCTTAATATGTTATAATACTCCTTGAGGAATCGTCCTCCCGGAGGTCAGCATGAGTTTCCGAATCAAACTGATGAAAAACAAGGGCAGACTTTACGCGGCCATCGTCGAGGAGACTTACAATCCTCTCATCAAACGCAGTTCCGGAAAAACGATCCGCACGTACGGCGACCTGAACAAACGCCGCCTCACAGAGCCGGACATCGACGAAAGAATTCAGGCGGATCTTGCTGAGTTGAGGGCAAACGCAGATCTTGCAGAACGCCTCAAAGCGCAGACGCTTAAGGATCAGGTCGCAACATGTGCACCCAACAATAAACCGGACTGTGCGGGCATTTATAACTACGGCATCGCCCTTTACCGCAGATTATGGGAACGCCTTGGGCTGGACGTCTGGTTCAAACAGTATCGACGCAATCACCGACTCAAGTTCGACTTCGACCTTGCCGCATTCTTCCTCGCCGCACTGCGCATTCTGGCGCCTTGTTCGAAAAAACGGACGCACGAATACCGCGGGAACTTTGTCTTCGATTTCTCTTCCCTCACCCAGGCGGACCTTTACGAAACTCTCGGGCTCCTGAGCGGGAGCAAGGATGTCCTGATACGTAACGTCAACAAGGGGATCGCGGATATCTACGAGCGAACGATGACTGTCGCGCTTTACGACTGCACCACGTTTTACTTCGAGAGTTTTGATTCCGACGAACTTCGCGCGCGCGGGATGTCCAAGGAGAACCGCACGAATGAGGTGCAGGTGGTGATGGGACTGCTCGTTGACGCCGACGGCATCCCTCTTGACTATGAGCTGTTCCGCGGTAACACGTCGGAGATCAAGACCCTGCTGCAGGTCGTCCGGAAGCACAAGGTAAATTCCGGACTGGGGAAAGTCACGGTCGTCGCGGATCGCGGGCTCAACTGCAAGCTCAACTTGCAGCACCTTGCGGAAGAGGGTTTTGATTACATCGTGGCCCAGAGCATCAGTCGGCTGAAAAAGGACGTGAAGGAGCGGGTTCTTTCCGAGGAGAACTGGGAGCACAGCGAACGGTTCCACGAGGACGTGTTCAAGATGAAGCGTCTGGACGCCAGAGCGGATCCCGAACGTGACGCAGGCATCATCGTCACTTGGTCGCTGAAACGGCACCACCATGACCTGGACGTTCTGGAGGAATTGTGGACGAAGGGGAAAGAACTGGTCGCGAAGGGAGCCTCAGCCGTCGAGACATCCATGAAACACGGCTCAAGACAGTTTCTGAAGAGCAAGAAAGGGAAGAAAGGCGAATACGAGGTGAACACCTCTCTCTACGAAAAGCGTAAAAAGCAGGCGGGTTTCTACGTCATCGCCACCTCCAACAAGGACGCCTCCCCGCAGGAGATCTTCGCGAACCTGCGCCGGCTTTGGCGCGTCGAGGAATGTTTTCGAGTACTCAAGAGCAACCTCGATGCCAGGCCGGTTTTCGTCTGGACGCCGGAACACATCCGCGGGCACTTCCTCGTCTGTTACCTTGCGCTGGTTCTGGAACGTCTTTCCTGTCACCTCATCCGCATGAAGGGCATCAGAGACATCTCGCCTCACAAGCTCGTTGAACTCATGCGCCAGCAGAACGTCACCGTCCTGAGCGGCAGAGCCAGGAGCACGCCCATCAGCCTTCGACTGGGACACGACGGCAGCACGCCGGAGAGAAAGAACGCGGACATCGCGTCGGCCGACGCCGTGATGCAGATATTTGGAATCGCACCCGTCAATATGATGGAAGCCTATCCCGATCTCAAGAACAAACTCGCTTGTCGACTGCCTTTTGCTGCACGGGAGGCGACAGGAGGGATTATCCGTAGATCTCGCGGTTGAAAAAAATCGCGCTTACTCTTGATGCTGCTTGAGCTTGGCTTCGATTCCCCTTGGAAAAGTCGGGTAAGCGATGTTCCACGTGGAACATCGCCGGCCGCTGAGCGTTTTCTTTTTTTCGCCGCGTCTTCGTGGCGGGAGACTTGCTTTTCCTCTGTCAGCGAAATTCGGCCTCGCTCCGTTGGCTTTTGCTCGATAAGGATGGATCGCTCGCACTTTTCGTGATAAAAATTATTCGTATCAACGGACACGCGTCATCAAAATTTTTCATATAATTTATGAACGATCACCGATGGAAAGGGAGGCGGCCGCCGTGGAAGACATCGTGCTGCAGGCGACGGGGCTGAAAAAGTCGTTCGGCCACGTGCGGGCGCTGACGGACGGCTCGTTGAAACTGCGCCGCGGCGAGATCATGGCGTTGGTGGGCGACAACGGCGCGGGAAAATCGACGCTGATCAAATGCCTTTCCGGCGTGCTGACGCCCGACGCCGGCGCGATCGAAACCGGCGGCAAACGCTACGGACGCCTGACGGTGCCTCTGGCGCGCGCCCTCGGCGTGGCCGTGGTCTATCAGGATCTGGCGCTGGTCGACCATCTGGACGTAGCCGCCAACATCTGGCTGGGCGCGGAGCCGCTGAAATGGGGATTTTTTCTCGACCGTGCGCGCATGATCGCCGACGCGGAAAAACTGCTGGCGCGGCTGTCCGTCCGCCTCACCGCGCGCGGCGTGCCGGTGGGCGCCCTTTCCGGCGGTCAGCGCCAGGCCGTGGCCGTCGTGCGGGCCATCGCGCAGGGGGGGCGCGTCCTGATCATGGACGAGCCGACCGCCGCCATGGGGCTGCGCGAATCGTCCCATCTGCTGGAGGTCATGTCGCAGCTGCGCGAGCAGGGGCTGACGCTGTTGTGCATCAGTCATAACCTGCCGCAGATTTTGCAGATCGCCGACCGCGTCACGGTGCTCCGCCGCGGCGTGACGATTCGCGAGGAGCCGGCGCGCGGCCTGGATCCTCTGAAGCTGGCTGGGTGGATGTCGGGAGCGCTGTCATGACCTTCATGAAAAGACATCTGCAGCAGTTCGCGCTGGCCGGCGTGATCCTGCTTTTCGGCGCGCTGTTTTGCGCCACGTCGCCCTATTTCTGGGACGCCGACAATCTGCGCAACATCCTCGACCAGAGCACGGTGAACGTCGTCGCCGGTCTGGGCATGACACTGGTCCTCACGTCCGGCGTCACCGATCTGTCGGTCGGTTCCGCCGCGGCGCTGACGGGCGTGCTGACGGCGCTGGCGATGAAGGCGGGAGCGCCCGCGTGGGCGGGCTGCGCGCTGGCGCTGCTGTGCGGCCTCGGCGTCGGCCTGTGGAACTCGCTGATCATCGTGCGCGTGGGCGTCAATCCCTTCATGGGCACGCTGACGTCGATGTCAGTCTTTTCCGGACTGGCGCTGGTGATCACGCAGGCGTCGCCGGTGTACGGCCTGCCGCCGGCATTCACGTGGATCGGCCGCGGGCGGATCGGCGGCATGCCGGCGTCGGTGCTGATTGCCGCGGCGCTGTTCGCGCTGATCTTCATCCTCTATTACGGCACGCGGTGCGGCGTGTACGTCAGCACGCTGGGCGTCAACGCCGAGGCGCTGCGTCGTTGCGGTGTGAACGACCGGCGCTGGCGGACCGGGACGTTCTGCGCGTGCAGTCTCTGCGCCGCCGTGGCGTCGATCCTGATCACGGCGCGGCTGAACTGCGCCGAGCCGCTGGCGGGCGCGGCCATGAACCTCGACGCCATCGCCACGTCGGTGTTGGGAGGAACGGCCCCGCGGGGCGGACGGGCGGCGCTTTTCGGCACGGCGCTGGCGGGCGTGCTGCTGGCGCTCGTCAAAAACGGGCTGACGATGTGGAGCGTCTCTTCGTATTATCAGGAGCTGGCGGTGGGCGTGATCATCCTCGTCTCGATCGTGCTTTCCGAGGCGCGCCGCGGCTGATTTTGGACGGTGTTTTACCGGCGTTTGGCGCCGTGATATTTTTTTCGAAGGATGTGCCGTTATGAAAAAGTTTTTCGTTCTGTTCCTGTGTCTGTGCGCTTTCGCCGCGTCTCTGAACGCGGCGGAGAACCCGATGGTGCTGTCTTCCATCGCCAAACTGGAAGAGCAGCTCGCGCCGCTGCCCGAACTGACGGGCAAGGAGCGCGTCGGCGTGCTGGTGACGTCGCTTTCCAACCCCTACTGGGTGACGATGAAGGAACGCTACGGCGAGTGGGCTGAAAAGATGGGCGTCGCCGTCGAGGTGATGGCGCCCGCGACCGACAAGGACCCGCGCGCGCAGCTCGATCTGTTCGAGGCGATGATCGCCCGCCAGTACGACGCCATTATCGTCACGCCGCTGGACGGCATGAATCTGGTACCGGGTGTGCTCAAGGCCAACGAGAAGAAGGTCCCCGTAGTCTGCTCCGGTCCTGCCGTGAGCGCCGAGGGGCTGGCCCAGGCCGGCGCGAAGATGGACGGCTGGATCTCCGCCGCCTTCCTCGAGCAGGGACGCCTCTGCGCCGAAGACATGGCCAAAAAACTGCCGGCCGGTTCTTCCGTGGCGGTGATCGAGGGCAAACCGGGCGCCATGCAGAGCCGCCTGCGCCGCGAGGGCGCGATTGCGGCTTTCGAAGCCGCGGGCATGAAGGTCGTCGCCGTGCAGGCCGGCAACTGGGACCGCAACGAAGCTTACAACATCGCCACGAATATGGTCAAGGCGCATCCCGAATTGAAGGGGCTGTACTGCGCTAACGACGTGATGGCGCTCGCTGCCGTCGACGCGTTCGAAGTGGCCGGAATCAAGGGCGTGATGGTCTACGGCACAGACTTCATCCCGCAGGCAAAAGAAGCGATTGCCGCCGGACGTCTGACGGGCTCGACGACGTTCTCGCAGGCGGCCTGGACGCGCGGCGCGCTGATCTACACGCTGAAGCTGAGCAAGGGGCTGTCCGTGCCGGAACGCCTCGGCATTCCCATCACGCTGGTCACGTCGGAGAACATCAATAATTTCGAAAGCTGGAAATAGCGTGTCCCGCCGCGTCGGCATCCTCTTCGGCGATCAGGACAATCCCTTCTGGCAGGAACAGATTCGTTGGTATCGGATGTTTCTGCCCGAATTTCCCTTCGAAACGCAGATTTTCTTTCCCGATCCGCCGCGCGACGCGAACGCGCAGGCGCGCCTGTGCGCAACTTTGATGGGACGCGGTTTCGACGCGCTGATCGTCAATCCTCTTGACGGCGCGGCGCTGGCAACCGCGGCGGCGGAAGCCGGCGACACGCCGCTGTTCGACGTCGGGCCGAAGAGCGACCCCGTCCTGGCGTCGCGCGTCGCCTGTTATCGGCCCCTGACCGTCTGCGACTTCGAGGAACAGGGACGGCTCTGCGCGCGCGAACTGACGCGCGCCGCAAAAAAACGGCGGCGCTTTGCCTGCGTGTCCGGTCCCGCCGCGGCGCGTCAGAGTGCCGGCCGCGTCGCCGGAGCGCTGGCCGAAGCGCGAGCCGGAGGAGCTGAAGAGGTGCGCGTGGAGCAAAGCGATTTTACCCGCGCCGGCGGACGCGCCGCGATGGAGCGCCTGCTGCCGTGGCAGCCGGACGCCGTGTTCTGCGCCAACGACCTGATGGCGCTCGGCGCCTGTGACGTTTTGGCGCCGCGCGGGCTGGAACTTCCCGTCGGCGGCGTCGATCTGATCCCCGAAGCGCTCCGCGCCGTCGCGGACGGGCGCATGACCGCCAGCGTCGGGCCGCTGGGACGCGAGATCGTCCGCGGCGTGCTGGAAGCGGTGCGGTCATATTTTGAAACTGGATGCATCCCGTCGGGTTTCATTGCCAAAAATCATCTGGTCACGCGGACTTCGTTGTTGCCCGAGCAGCAGACAAGCTGACCGCAAAAGAAAAACGCGGGATACCTCCGTTTCCCGTTGAGAAGTTGTGAGGCGGTATGGCCAGCGTGTCCGAAAGCGCTTTATTCCAAGCGGCAAAAAGAGCGGGCTCCGGCTGATTTTTCAGTCGAAGCCCGCTCTTTTTGTCCATGCGTACTACAGAGTGATTGAAATCCCGTCTGGCCTTTCGATGCGCTTCGTGCGAAGGAGCACATGCGGGAGTCGCTTTACAATGCCGGCGGCTTGCGGAAATGCGAATGCTGTTCGAAGGCATAGGCGATGGCGATGAGCAGAGCTTCGCTCCATGGGCGGCCGATGATCTCCATGCCGACGGGAACGCCGACCGGCGCGTTTTCGTCGGGAGCGAATCCCGCCGGCACGCAGACCGAAGGGAACCCCGTGGACGAGCAGAGCACGCCGTTGCGCTGCCGCTGGCTGGCGCCGCATTTGCAGACCAGCTGCTGCTGGTGGGGGTAGATCATCGCGTCAAGCCGCAGATCGGCCATGATCTTCAGCACGCGAGTGCGGAGCCCGATCTTGTTGTACATCTTTTCAAGGTAACGCGGAGTACCGACTTCGAGTTTCATCGCGTCACGCATGTTGCTTTCCGAGAAAGGGTGGAACAGCCCTTTGTCGAGGATTTCCTTCATGCTGTGAACGGGCCAGTCGGCGGGCAGTTCCCTGAGATAGCTGTCCAGATCGCGGCGAAAATCGTCGAGGTGGACGGACGTCTCGCTGGTCAGCCATGACTGGTCGATGTCGTCCCTGACGGGAACCAGCGTGGCTCCGTTGGCCTCGAATACCTTCATCGCTTCGCTCATGACGGCGTTGGTGGAGCGGTTGACGGCTTCCTTGCCGAAAAGACTTTCCAACACGCCGATACGTTTGCCCGGCAGCGCGTTTTCGTCGAGATACTTGGTGTAGTCTTCCACGACGTGGCCGACGCCCCACGCCGTTTCCGCGTCGTCGGGGTCGTAGCCGGCGATGACGCTGAGGCACCGCGCCGCGTCCTCCACGGTGCGGCAGATCGGTCCGGCCGTGTCCTGCGTCAGCGAGTAAGGCACGATGCCGGCCCGCGAAACCAGGCCGATCGTGGGACGGATGCCTACAAGGCTGTTGGCCGAGGCGGGCGAACGCACCGAGTTGATCGTGTCGGTGCCCAGGCCGACGATGCCGATGTTGGCGGCGATCGTCGCGCCGGTACCGCCGGAAGAGCCGCCGGGCGTGCGTGTCGGATCGTACGGATTGACCGACTGGCCGAGGATGGAGCTGACCGTTTCGCCCCAGATGGCGAACTCGTGCAAGTTGGTCTTGGCGAGGATCAGCGCGCCGCTTTCGCGCAGCCTTTTGGTGACGAGGGCGTCTTTTTGCGGCACCCAGCCCTTCAGCGCGACGCTTCCCGCCGTCGTGGGCATGTCGGTCGTGTTGAAGTTGTCTTTCAGCATCACGGGGATGCCATGAAGCGCTCCGCAAAGCCGGCGTCTTTCTTTTACATACGCGTCGAAGCGGTCGGCTTCTTCCAGCGCCTTGGGATTGACGCAGATGATGGAATTGATCCGCGGCTCCAGCTGTTCAATGCGCTTCAGATAATATTCACACAGCGCGCGGCAGGTCAGCGAATCGTCCAAATAGGCGGCGTGGACTTTGGCGACGGTCGCTTCCATAAAATCGAAAGGTTCCATAATAATCTCTCTCTCTTACGGGGTAAGAAAATATCCCGTTTCTTGGCACAAAGCTGCGCTTCTACATAAACAGAGGCGCAGCTTTGTCTTTAAGAAGCGTCTTATTTGAGTATCTGGCTAAAACCACGGTAAGATTTGCATCGTAACAGCTACAATAATAGTGGTGATTGCCATCGACGTTACATTTGCTACCGTACCTGGCACATAATCGGGTATTTTGTTGGCGAAAAATTCAGCCAGAGGTGCTCCTAGGATTGCTCCTAACACTGCGGAGAAAAGCGCTACAGGTATTGTGGCGCCGAACATCAGAACACAGGCCGGTGCTGTACTTACGACGGGGACGTAGGTGGCATACCAGCCTTTTTTCTTCCACTTGCCGGCATAAAGAAACACACCCACGCTACCCGCAATTATTTCAGACAAGACAATGGCACCGATGCATTTTCCACCGTAGACTGAAAGTCCTGGATTCAGCATTGTATCGAGGAATACGCCGATTAATAGAAGAAATCCAGCCAGATCATTGCCATAAAAGAGAGGTTCCGTAAAGTCGGCCAGAGTACGGCGGATCAACCAAGTTGCGCTCTGCGTATCGTTATGGATCGGGATAGGAACGGTAATTGGTCTGATATCCTTTTTCTTCATCCACGGCAGTGCCTGGCAGGCAGAAGCCGCAATAGTACCTGCTATGGCCATTGCTCCAACGTTGGAAACGACGCCAGGAACGTTCCATGGAGCAAATACTTTACTTAACCAAACAGCAACAGGGGTGCAGATAAGAGCTCCCAATACAGAAGTTGTAAGTAAGCTCACAATGCCAGGACCGTATATAAGGGTTAGAGCTGGAGGAACATTGACGATGGCTATAAAGGTTGGAATCCAGGTGACGTCTTCCTTGAACAACGACATGTAGTTGAATCCAAACATGACGAGCGAAAGCGTCAAAACCTGTGAAGCAAAAACCCATGGCCAAATTCGTGCGTTGCCATAACAGATCTCAAAGCCAGCCAAGGCAGAGCCTCTAAGAGCCGCTCCCCAGGCAATCGCTGCTCCGATGATGATAAGGAGCGATGAACAGAAGCCTGCGAAAAAATTAGCTTCTGTAAAGTTCATGAAGAACCAGTACAGTTCCCCCTTGCCATGGATATTTTTAATAACGGTGTCATAGTCAGGAAGCGTTGTTCCTCCTTGAATTGAGTTCAGCCCATAATAAAGTGCAAAACCGAGCAGGACGACAATGATCAGCCCCAGTGGAGAACCGCATCTCGGCTGATGTTCAACTTGCGGAGCATCAGGCATCTGCACTCCCTCCTTTCCGTTTTCTTTCAGTTCACTTGCCGTATCCCTTGAGGAGGCACATATCGCCTACGCCTGTGTTGCGCAGCATGCCGAACTTAGTCATCCAGCCGCCGGCTCCGTTACCGCGGCGCACGATACGATGTTCAAAGGAAGTGATAGTTCCATTGACGATCGTGTACACGGGAAGTTTGTTTTCTCTGCTAATGACGGTAACGTTCGCTAACGCACCAACGCCAAGATTGCCGATCTTTGTGTTCCACCACGGATTGGCGGTCAATTTGGCAATCTGGTCGGCCGGATTGGCTGTCATGGTTGCAACAGAATCCATAAGGGAAAGGACGCCCATCTCTGCGAGTTCAAGGATAGCTGGCACATCGTCGCGAGTATCGCCGAATCCCTTCATAGAACCATCGCCTTGTCCATCGGAGATCAAAATTTTCACGATACCCTTCTCAAGAGCTTCATAACAGACTTTTTGAGCTTGGGGTTGGATAAGCAAGCCTTCACGATGACCACGTGACGGGCGCATCATGGAAGTGACGAATTCGCCGGAAACATGTTCATTCTCTTTGATGAGGCCGACAATAATGTCCATAGCTTCCTTTCCATCCATATGCGTACCACAGCCGGGGGCGCTGGCGTGCCCGAGATGAAGCGGGCGTCCCTTGGACAACTTGACCATGCGCAGAGTATGTTCAGGATCTTGAGTGTGAGACATGTAGATCATGTGCGCCTGAGAAGTGACTTCAAAGAGCTTGTCGATGTTTTCGTCAGACATAATGAAGTGTCCCATATGATCTTTGATGCCCATGACCAGATTGCCTGTCGTCCCTGAGACGGCATTACGGGTGAACTTACTGTAAACAGTTGCCTCATCGCACTCACCCTTAAAATAACGGATCAAATCTTCCGTAGACATCATGGTTCCAGCGACGTTCGCACCTCCAAGATAGAGCCCAAGGTTCATCGGAAGACCTCTGTCGATCTCAGCACCGAGTAGAGACGGCGACATCGAAGTGTTTCCGGCTCCCGGCGAAAGGCCGATAGCAACGCCATCACAGGCCGCATTAAAGATAGGTGCGGTTGAGACTTCGAACAAGTCTCCAAGGTGGACATGCATATCGATCAAACCAGGAACGACTAACAAGCCTTCGCAGTCAAGTACCATATCCCCTTTTTCGACTGGAATATCTACGTTGATGTTGACAACCTCTCCACCCTCAATGACAATATCACGAATATCTTGGATTCTGTTCTTGGGATCGACCACATAGCCATCTTTGAGCACAAGGCGACCGCTTTTTGGAATATCACCAATCGTATCCTTAATAGCCGAATTGCGCACCGTAGCAAGCTGCTCCGACATAAAGTGGACATTATTGCTATAGTACATAAAAAGTTCCCCCCTACTCTAGAAAGATTGATGTTACATAAAGAGACTACCGATCGCTCGGAAAGAGCCATTTGAAAAGAAACATTTGCGTATTAAATGTATTCATTTGTCTGTGTGCAAAAATCAATTGCCGAGAATCTGATAGCCGACGCCGATGGATTTGTGTCCCGACAGCTCATGCATGGCCAGGTTTCCGTAGAAGCACAGCGTGAACTCTTCCCTGCGCCGCACGACGGCCGCTTTGAAACAGAAGTTCTGGCCGATGGCGTCGGAAGCGCGGGTACTCTGCGCCGTTTCGAGGACGCAGTGGCAGACCGGATGAACATGGGACCTCTTGCGTTCGATCACGTTCGTATTCAGACAGAGATTGACCACGCTTCGCACGATGCTCGTCTGGCTGTCGATGCCGAACCCCGAAATCATCGTCGCGGCGCTGCGCAGGCCAAGTTTTTGATACTGCGTGATGATTTCCTTCTCGACGTCCTGATTCGGCGTCATGGCAAGGAGAATCACCAAACGGCAAAGATCGGTTTCGTTGTCGGGGATCATGAAATTCTCCCACGTTACCATGGCATCACTCTCCTCATCCGATGAAAAAATAAAAGCAAGTGAAAGCAAGCCCTCGCGGCCTGTTTTTACTTGCTTACTCAGATACTTTTACTGGCGCAAAAAACTTTGGATTTTTACTTAGTATGCTATGGATTCATATACTTTTCTTACGTCGAAAGTATATAACAGAATTCTTCCCCTCGTCAAGTGTTTTTGTTCGATCGATTTTCATTCGAAGGCACTGAAGCGGCATGGATATTTCCGCGTCAGCGGCGCGGCATTTTCTCCATCGCCAGAGCGATGAGGGCGAGGAAGGGGTCGTCCACGGAGTTATGCGCGGGGGAGTGGATGAAATAATGTCCGAAAAGGTCCTGTACGGTCTCGCGCCGCGCGACGATGTCCACGAAGCGTTCGGCGAGGTGGACGGGGCTGTCGCCTGCCGAGACGATCTGGAAGCCGAGGATCTGGCCGGGCTTGAATCCCTCGTCTTCGCCCGTGGAGAGAACGACCTTCCAAACGGCGTCCTTGCCCGAGGGCATGAAGGGATCTCGGCTGCGCACCGGCAGGGAAAGCGGGATCACATTGAATCCGGCGCGGCGGGCCGCTTCTTCGCTCCAGCCCACGGCGCCCCAGTGCAGGCCGAAGATCTCGCTCACGCCCCAGAGCGTCGCAGGCGGAAGCTGCGCGGGCAGTCCGGCGATGTCCATAACGGCCGTCATGGCCTGGCGCATCGCCAGCGTGCCGATCAGCGGCAGAACGGAGCGCCCCGACGCCGCGTCGGCGACCTGCGCGGCGTCTCCCACGGCCCATACCGAAGGCAGCGAGGTGCGCTGCGCGGCGTCGACGACGATGCCGCGCTCGATTTTCAGCCCCATGGCGCGCGCCAAATCGAGGCGCGGGCGCACGCCCGAAGCGAAGACGACCGCGTCGGCGGCGAGTTCTCCGCTGCGCAGCGTCAGCGTGCCGGGCGTCCAGCTCAGCACGGCGTCGTTCAGATGGAGTTCGACGCCCCGTTCGCGCAGGCGGCGTTCTACCGCCGCGGCCATGTCGGCGTCCAGCGCCGAAACGGCGTGCGGCAGAGCTTCTACGGCGACGACGCCGACGCCGCGGTCGGAAAGGGCTTCGATGATCTCCAGGCCGACGGCTCCCGTGCCGACGACGGCCACTTTTTGGACGCGCGCGGCCAGTTCGTCCAAAGCGCGAGCGTCCTGAGCGCCTCTGAGGACGTAAACGCCGTCGGCGAGGAACGAACGCTCGACGAGCCGGTCGCCGACGGCGACCATCAGGCCGGAAGCGCCCCCCTTTTCTTTTAAGATCCCTTCCGCCGGCGGCAGCCAGGGGACGGCGCCGGGAGCGAGGATCAGGTTCTCGTAGGCGATCTGCGTCTCGCCCGCGGGGCCTGCGACCGTCGCGGTCTTCGCCGCCGCGTCGATTGTCGTCACGGAGCCGAAAACGACGTCTTTCGCGGCGTTGGGCGGCAGGCGTTTCTCGCGCGACAGATCGACGACCGTCGCTTCGGGGCCGTCGGGGATCAGGCGGCGTCCCACGCCGTAGGGCAGGCTGCAGATGACGGTGGGTTCTTCGTTCATCACCATGACGGCCGGTTCCACGCCGAAACGGCGGGCTGTGATGTACGACACGCGGCCGCCGGGACCTCCCCCGACGATCAAGAGTTTTGCTGCGCGCACGGCTTCTTTTTTCTCAGACATGTTTTCGTTCCTCCTCCGGAAATGTCCCCGCATCCGCCGCGCCGCTGCCGGCGCGTTCTTTGGATGCAAGGCGTTTTTGCGCTGTGGTTCCACTTTAACCGTTCGCCGGATTTCTTTCAGTGATAACGTCACAGTTCTCTGATATTGAAATAACGGCAGTTGTTATTCATGTTTATTTTTGTTATACTTTATTCACGTTAAGCTTCGAATAGGCGCGGTTATAGGATTCGGGAAAATATATGACGCTGAGGGGTTGACAACGATGTCCGAGGCCACTATGCTGTCACAGCACAGCACAGCACAGCACAGCACAGCACAGCACAGCACAGCACAGCACAGCACAGCTAACTAAAACTGTTTCCTTCGATAGAGTGAAAAAGCCTCCGGAAGGCGGCGGAACGACCAGGTTTTGTGGTCGTTCCGCCGCCTTCCGGAGGCTTTTTTTGTAAATGTACGTTTGTGTGACAAGTTGAACGTTCTATGATGTAAAAGCTAACGTAAGGATTATGTCGTGCGCTTTTTCGCTCATGGGACCAAACGATTTTCCGGATTAGGAACTGTTCCGATCCTGATTTTCAATTAAAAAGCACAATTGAAAATCAGGATCAGTTTACGGAAAGGGGCTTCCTCATTTGAGAATCCTAGCCAGAGCCAAAGAGATCTACGCTTACCGCGAGATGGTCTACAACCTCGTGCGGCGGGATCTTCACGGACGCTACAAACGTTCTTTCTTCGGTTTTGCCTGGACGTTTTTGAATCCTCTTTTACAGCTCATCGTCTATACGATCGTCTTTTCAACCATCATGCGCGCGGGGATCGACAAGTTTTATTTATTCCTTTTCGTCGCCCTGATCCCGTGGACTTTCTTCAGCGCCTCGCTCACCGGCGGCTGCGGTTCCGTCCTGGCCCAGGGCGGCATGGTCAAGAAAATCTACTTCCCGCGCGAAGTCCTGCCCATCGCCTTTGTCACGACAAGCTTCGTCAACATGCTCTACTGTTTCGTCGTCGTGTTTGCCGTCGTCGCCGTATCGGGCGTCGGCTTCAACCTGCGCGCGCTCCTGTGCCTCCCGTTCGTCATGCTCGTCGAGTACGTCATCTGCCTGGGCGTCGCCCTGCTGACGTCGGCCGTCACCGTTTACTGCCGCGACCTGGAGTACATGCTCGGCATCGTTTCCATGCTGTGGATGTACCTCACTCCGGTCCTCTACCCGATCTCCATGGTGCCGCGGCGGTACCTGCCGCTTTTCATGCTCAACCCGATGACTCCGGTCATCACGGCCTATCGCGACATCCTTTACGCCGCCAAAGCGCCGGAACTCTCCACGCTGCTGCACTCGCTCGCGATGGGCGTTCTCGTTTTGGGCGTCGGCTGGTACGTCTTTGAAAAACTGCAGCGCGGTTTTGCGGAGGAACTGTAACGATGAAAGCCATTCAGGTCCATGACGTCGCCAAACGATTCAAGATCTATTACGACCGAAATCGAACGTTGAAAGAACGCCTGCTCTTTCGCAAAAGGAACCGCTACGACGAGCGCTGGGTCCTCAAAGACGTTTCGTTCGACATCGAGCAGGGGGAAGCCGTCGGCCTCGTCGGCGAAAACGGCTGCGGCAAAAGCACCACGCTCAAGCTGCTCTCCCGCATCCTCTTTCCCGACCGCGGCACGATCGCCGTCAACGGCCGCGTCTCCTGCCTGATCGAGCTGGGCGCCGGCTTTCATCCCGACATGAACGGCATCGAGAACATCTACCTCAACGCCGCCATGTTCGGCGTCGGCCGCAAGGAAACCGGCAAACGCCTCGACCGGATCATCGCCTTTTCGGAACTGGAACCCTTCATCGAAAACCCCATACGCACCTATTCTTCGGGCATGTACATGCGCCTCGCCTTTTCCGTGGCGATCAACGTCGATGCCGACGTGCTGTTGATCGACGAGATCCTTGCCGTCGGCGACATGAACTTTCAGGAGAAATGTCTCGCCCGCCTGCGCGAGATCAAGGAGCGCGGCGCCACCATCGTCATCGTCTCCCACTCGCTGGGACAGATCGAAGCCTTCTGCGACCGCTCCATCTGGATTGACGGCGGACGCGTCCAGGCCGACGGCACCCCCGCGGAGACCCACGCCCGGTACGCCGCGTTCATGAACGGAAAGAAGGCTCAGCCATGATTCCCGCTTTATTGGGTATGAAAAACGCCATGGGAGAAATGCGCGCGCGGCCGCTGCGGATCCTTCAGGTCGTCGACAAGCTCACGCCCGACAGCGGCGTTGCCGGCGTTGTCCTGCGCTATCACGACGCAATAGACAAAAAACGAATCGTCTTCGATTTTCTCGCGCATGAAGAGCCCGACCTCTGGATCAGACGCAGACTCGAAAAAGACGGCTCGAAGATCTTTGTCGCCCCGCCGCTGCGTCTCGCCGCGCTTGTTCCCTATCTTCGCTTCCTGAGACGCTTCTACGCGGAGCATCCCGAGTACGCGATCGTCCACGGTCACCTGCCCAACGCCGCGCCGTTTTATCTGGGCATGGCCCGGGCGGCCGGCGTGCCCGTGCGCATCGTTCACTGCCACAACACCCGCAGCGGCGACACCGTCCCGAAGAGGATCAGGAACAGCCTGCTCTTCAAGCTGATCCCCTTGTGCGCCAACGTGCGCTGCGCCTGCTCGGAGGCCGCGGCCAGGTTCCTTTTCGGCGCGCGCAACGGGCGCGTCAAACGTCCTTATCATTTGGTCCGCAACGCTTTGCCGCTGGGACCGTACCGTTTCCGCCCCGAGGTGCGGGAACGGGCCCGCGGCGAACTTGGCCTCGGTACGGACTGCCTTGTGGTCGGCCACATCGGCCGCATGTGCCCGCAAAAAAATCAGGCCTTTCTGCTGAAAATCTTTGCCGCGTTTTACGCCAAACACAAGAACGCCGTGTTGATGCTGATCGGCGACGGCGAACTGCATGAAACCCTTCGCCGCCAGGCCCGCGAACTCGTCCCCGAAGGAGCCGTCCTCTGGCTGGGCGTGCGAAACGACGTCCCCGCGCTCCTTCAGGCGATGGACGTTTTCGTCCTGCCCTCGCTTTACGAAGGTTTGCCCCTTGCCGCGCTCGAGGCTCAGGCGTCGGGCTTGCCCTGTCTTTTGTCGGCGAACATCACAGAAGAAGCCCGCATCGTCCCCGGCTTGGCGCAGTATATCAGCCTGCAAGAAACGCCCGCCGAGTGGGCCGCCCTGATCCAGCCCCGGCACGAAAGAACGTCCGACACCGGACGCTTCTTTGCCGCCGCCGGCTACGACATTTCCACTGAAGCGGCAAAACTAGCAACACTGTACGAAAAACTTCACGAAGAACATTGCCGGCAACGCCCGGCGGAGGAGCCTTGACGATGAATGAAACGACAAAACAAACACGGCCGCAGAATCGCTACGACGTCAGCTGCCTCGTGACCTTTCACAGCGAGGGCTATCTGGCGCACCGTACGCTGACTTCGATCGGCATGTGCCGGGACTACGCCGAAAAGCGCGGACTCCATGTCGAGCTGGTGCTCGTTCTCGACAACGCCGATGCCGTGACCGAAGCGGTCGTCGCCGGGCACTTCGCCGTACGCAAGGACGATCAGATCCTACGCGTACATGAACGCAGCGCCCCTATGTCACGGAATAAGGGAATACAGGCTGCCAAGGGAGAATTCATATCCATTCACGATGGAGATGATTATTATTCTGAAAATCTCGTCTATGAAGGAGTGGCGCAGTGCAAAGCACAGCCGCGCCTGATCACGCATGCCGAGATAAATATCGGATTCGAATCCGAGTATTACATGTATAGAGTTGGAAATATCCGACACGGCGATTACACAAAATACGATCTGCTCACTCAGAATCCTCTCAGCGTGCAAACCATAGCACCTCGACACGTATTTATACAGATCCCTTACCAGCCAACTGGAAACGGTTTTGGTTACGAGGATTGGCATTGGAATGCCGAGACGATAGCCGCCGGATTCGAACACGTTACAGTTCCGCATACATTCATGTTCTATCGGCGCAAAAGACAAGGATCAGTACTTGCAAGAGAATCTGCCAGCAAGTCTTTGATTCGTCCGAGCCGTTTGTTCGATCAGCTGGAATCGCCAATGCATGAACTGTCCTCCTCCATTTTGCGAGACAACCTGTCGGAAAACACCTCTCGAAAGCCGGTCGTTTCTGCCGATCTTGCCGATGTCGTAAAAACTGCCCGAAGAAAATCACGGCTCTACGCTTTTCTTAAGCCGCCGGCTAAAAAACTGATTTCCAAATTGCCCGACGACCTGCAGCCGCCGGCAAAGGCTTTTGCGTGGTCTTTTCTGGCACTGGCCCGTTCGGTCAGAGAACATGTCAGAAACAAACGGCCGACGCCGGCTGTCCAGACGTCGCCAGCCGTCCCGCAGACAGAAAAGCCGGCGCCAGAAATTTTCCCCACCGTCAGCATGGCCGAATGCGTTGCGGCGCTCAAGAGAATCTCGCGCCTCGACTCGTCGCTTCATCCTGACGTGAACCCGCCGCTTTATGAATACCGTTTTGTTTCGGACGACCGTCTCGGCCGACTCTTCGCTCTTTTGTACAATCCCATAAAGGGGCAACGTTACGATGCAGTGTACCTCGTGCCGTGGCTTGTGCCCGGCGGCGCCGATCTGATGACGATCAACTTCGCCAACACTTTGGCGGGACAAGGCAAAAAGGTCCTTGTGATCAGCACTTTGCCCTGCCCGTCACCATGGCGAAACCAGTTGGCCGAGGGCGTGGATTTTGTCGACCTCGGCAACGCGGCCGACGGATTTTTCAACGAGGACAAGAAGCTTCTTCTGGCGCGCATCCTTTTGCTGGAAATCGTCAAAAAATGCCCGAGACTCATTTCTTCGTTTATGGTGAACCGTATGCGGAAGAGGACAGACACCTGTACAGTTCTTTCAAATCTCTGCCGAACGTCACTCTTGGCGGAAAATATAGTGGTTTTGTCTCTCTGCCGGTCAAAGAGTGCTTCTGCTTTCTCTACACCAGCGCGTATGACGGCCTGCCCAATGTTCTCCTCGAAGCTGCTGCAGCCGGCTTGCCCACAATTGCGCCCGACATCGGTGGCATCAGCGATTTTATCAACGATCAAACCGGTTGGCTCGTGGGACAGGATGCATCGGCCGATGATTATGCGAGAGCAATGGAAGAGATGCGCAGCGCGCCGGAACTGCGCCGGACAAAAGTCCTTGCGGCGCAGAATCTGTTGCATGTACGCCACAATGAAACGGCTTTTAAAAACAGTATATTAAAGTTCTATGGATTCTAGGTGTTGTAAAAAAACATCATATCATCCCATAGAACGTGACCTGTCATAACAACAACGGCTGTCTCATCTTCTCAAATGGGAAGATGAGACAGCCGTTGTACTTCTGTGGCAAGAGAGATCGTTAGCCCCACTGGATCAGGCCCGTGTCGAACAGGTTGTCAAGATCGGGGCTGTAGGCGAGGACGCGCAGGCCGTAGAGGTAGCGGCCGTTGTGGGTGGGGGTGTAGGCGCCTTGATAGACGAGGCGCCCCTGGTCGTCGCTGCCGGTGCAGGAGAGCGCGAGCACGTCGGGTTTTTCGATGAAGTTGCGCTCGTCGCTGCGTCCGGCCACGAATTGGAGCTGCAGTTCTTCGGGTTTCATGGCGCCGGGCACCACGTACGCGGTGACGCTGAGCGGATCGGTGCAGGCCACGGCGTTCTGCACGAGGCCCTGAACCTGGATCTGATCGATGCGCACGCCGGCGAAGCGCGCTCCGACGTCGGCTTTCCAGGCCGCGAGCGTGCGGGGCAGCAGGCGGTTTTGGGCGCGCATTTTCACGTGGCGCTGCGCGGCCGGCCGGTAGCATTCTTCGAAGTACTGGCGCACCATGCGGGCGCTGCTGTACTGCGGACTCAGCGTAGCGACGCTGTTTTTCATGCGCGCGATCCAGCCGTGGGGGAGGCCGTCGCCGGCGCGTTCGAAGTAGAGCGGCGCCACTTCGTCTTCCAGCAGCGCGTAGAGGCTTTCGGCGTCGGCGTAGTCGCTTTGTTCGGCGGGCGCGTCGTGAATGGAGGTGACGCGGGGGCCGATGGTCCAGCCGTTGAGGCCGTTGTCGCCTTCGCACCACCAGCCGTCGGACACGCTCAGGTTGAGCGTGCCGTTGGGGGCCGCTTTCTGGCCGCTGGTGCCGCTGGCTTCGTAGGGGCGGCGCGGCGTGTTCAGCCACACGTCGCAGCCCTGCACCATGATTCTGGCGATGTCGAGGTTGTAGTTGGGGATGAAAAAGAGTTTGCCGAAGAGTTCGTTTCGGCTGGCGAGCACGACTTTCTGGATCAGGTCGTTGCCCTGCGTGTCGGCCGGATGGGCTTTGCCGGAAAAAACGAGGATCACGGGACGCCGGGCATCCGAGAGGATCTTCGTCAGCCGCGCCAGATCGGCGAGGACGAGCGTGGCGCGTTTGTAGGGCGCGAAACGGCGCGCGAAGCCGATCACCAGCGGCTGCTGCTGCCATTCGGAAGAGGCCTTGTGGAACGCCTTGGGCGACGTCTTCTTGAGCAGCTCCAACAGGGCTTTTTTCTGCTCCTGCTTGGCCTGCCAGAAATCGGCGTCGGCGATCTGTTCCACTTTTTGCCATTGCGGCGACTGCGGCGGCAACGCGCTCCAGTCCGCGCCCACCGCCGTTGCGAGCAGCGCCGCCGCGGGGCGCCCCGCAAAGCTGTTCAGGTGCACTCCGTTTGTGATGTAGCCGATGGGGATTTCTTCCGTGGGCACGCCTTTCCAGTTGAACTGCCACATGGCGCGCGACACGCCGCCATGGAGGCGGCTGACGCCGTTGCTGCGCATGGCGTGGTTCAGCGCCAGCAGCGTCAGCTCGAAATCGCCGGACGTTCCCGGACGGGTGCCCAGGTTCATCAGCTCGTCGCGGCTGACGCCGATGCGCCGCGCCAGCTCGTCGAAATAGCGGTGCATGAGTTCGGCGGAGAAACGTTCGTTGCCGGCGTCCACGGGCGTGTGAGTGGTGAAGACGCTGTCGCCGCGCACCACCTCGCGGGCGGCGGCGAAGCTGAGGCCGCGGGTCAGACAGAGGTGGCGGATGCGTTCCAGGATCATGAAGGCCGAGTGCCCTTCGTTCATGTGGTAGGCGCGCGGATGATAGCCCAGCGCCGCCAGCGCGCGCGGACCGCCCATGCCGAGCAGGATCTCCTGGCGGATGCGTGTGTCGCGGTCGGCCACGTAGAGGCGCTCGGTGATGCGGCGGTCTTCCTCGGTGTTCTTGGGCGTGTCGGTGTCGAGCAGATAGAGCGGCACGCGCCCGACCTGGACTTTCCAGACGCGGGCGAAAAGCGTGCGCCCCGGCAGGTCAAGCGACACGTAAAGGTGTTCGCCGGTCTTTTCGTTTTTGACGCGGCCGATGGGCAGCAGCCGGAAATTGTTCTCCGGATAAAGCGCCGTCTGGTGGCCGTCGGCAGCGATTTTCTGCTGGAAGTAACCGCATTTGTAAAGCAGCCCCACGGCGACCAGCGGGATGCGCAGGTCGCTGGCCGATTTGAGGTGATCGCCGGAAAGCACGCCGAGCCCCCCGGAGTAAATGGGCAGACTTTCGTGAATGCCGTACTCGGTCGAAAAGTAGGCGACGGGCGTCGTGGCCGTCAATTCGGGGACCGACGTGTCGAAAGGCGCCTTCATGTCGGCGTCGAATCGTTCCAGAGCGCGGCCGTAAAGCTGCACGTATCCTTCGTTCTGCGCCAGCTCGACAAAGCGGCTGTGATCAGTTTTCCCCAGCAGTTCGACGGCATTGTGACCGATTTTGTCCCACAGCGCCGGATCGACGCGGCGGAACAGCGGCTCGTATTCGGGATGCCACGTCCACCAGAGATTGTGGGCCAGTTCGCCGAGGCGGCTCAGCTTGTCCGGCAGCTTGACCGAGCTGGTGAAACCGTGCAGCAGCGGCGTCACCGACGGCGTGCCGGTGAAAACGCGCGTCAGGATCTCGTCGTCCATGCGCGAAACCGGCCGCGTGGCCACGCGCTGGCGGGCCTGATTCGCGGCGAGAGCGTAGGCGTCGTCGTAATGCTGATAAAAGGTGGACCAGTCGGTCTTTTCGGCCAGCGCGCGGGCGGCGGCGCGGCGCTTCAGCAGCGCTTCCTCCGGCAGCGAAGCCAGCTCGCCCATCAAAAAGGTCAGTTTTTTCACCGTCGCCTCGTAAGGCGCGTGACTGCGTTCGATGACGGCGATGCCCTCGTTCTCGCCCTGTTCGCGCGCCCACAGGCCGAAGCCCGCCAGATCGCTGGTGACGGTCGGCACGGAATTGGCCGCGGCCTCCTGAGGCGTATAGCCCCACGGCTCGTACCACGAGGGGAAGATCCCTGCGTCGCAAGCCGACAGCACCTCGTCGTAGGTCATGCCGAAGAGGCCGTCCTGCCCGTCCAGCAAGGCGGGATTGAGGACGACCTGCACGGCGTTTTCGGGACGGTTGTCCAGCCCGAGGCGGGCGCAGGCGTTCAGGATCGGGTCGTGAACCTTGTCGAACACCCGATGGGCCGTGATCCAGAAGGGCGCGTCGTCGGGTTTCTGGGCGGGATTGCCCGAGAGCGCCCGTTCGTCGGTGCCGTTGTGTCCGTTCATGACGGCGCACAAGGCGACGATGGGCGGTTCGCCCGCGGAACGCGAGCGGTTCAGCGCCGCGGCGGCGTCGAGAAACAGGTCGATGCCTTTGTTGCGGAACTCGTAACGCCCGGAGATAAGGAACAGGCGGCTGTTTTCCGGCAGCGGGCGGCGCAGCAGCCGGGCGACGGCGGCGAGAATTTTCTTCTTGTTGGCGGCGGGCGCGGAACGGTCGCCGCTGTAATCGGGAATGGCGCTCAGGCTCAGGCCGTTCGGCGTCACCAGGTCGGGGCGGCGGCCGAGAAACGCCGCCGCCTCGTGAGCCGTGAGGGCGCTGACCGTCGTGAAACAGTCGGCTTCGCGCGCGGCGGCCGTTTCCATGGAACATTTGGCGGTGACGTTGAAGTTGGCGGCTTCGCGCGCTGCGTTGATCTGGTCCATCTCGGCGTAGATGTCGCGCCCCGCCCCCGCCATGGAGCGTCCCAGCACGGTGGCGTGGGTGGTGAATACCGTGGAAATGGAGGGCGCGTGCTTTTTCAGATAGAGCAGGCCGGCGCCGCACATCCACTCGTGAAAATGGGCGGTGACGGCGCGTTCGCCTTCGTTCTCGTCGGAGATGACCTGCGAGAACGCCGCGATCGCCTCGCCGCAGGCCATGCTGAACATCACCGGCTCCACGTAGTCCCACGCGCCCGTCAGCGAATCGACGCCGAAGTCGCGCCACAGGTCGTAAAGGATCTGATTCTGATTGTAGCGGTCCTTCCAATCCACCAGGACCGCTTTGGGCGAACCGGGGATGTCCCAGCGCCCGAAGCGGCATTTCAGATTGTGAAGCGCCGCGGCGCGTCGGAACGTCTCCCACAGGCGGCCTTCCTCGCCTTCGGCGGAAGCCTCGATGAATCCCGGGTTCTTGTCGCGCGCCGGACCGAGCAGAAAATAGTTCTGTCCGAAGCGATCCACGGCCTGCCGGGCCTTGGTGGCGACCACGGTGTAAATGCCGCCGACTTTGTTGCACACTTCCCATGAGACTTCGAAGAGCGTGGCGGGAAGCTGGGCTGAATCCTTATGCGTCATAAAATACCCCTTTACTCGGATCTCTCGTGATTTTTAGCTGTCCAGCGTCATTTTGAAGTCGGACAGCACGTTCATGTAATTGATGTAGGCGTCGTAGGGCGTGCCGTAGGGATTGAAATACTTGTGCACGTCGCCGTCGGAGAACCATTTGGTGCACATGTAGTAGAAATGGTCCGACGTCTGCAGCCGCCGCCAGGTGCGCACGATGCCTTCGCCGCCGTCGGCCAGGACTTTTTCCTTGAGCGAGTAAACGGTCTCGATGGCGTCGCGCTCCATGTCGTTGCCGATCCAGGCGGTGAGGTCGCGTTCCACGTCGGCCCAGGAGATGGCGTTGGGCACGTCGATGCGGGCGATGGGCGAGTAACGCTCGGCCGCCTGCGAGGGCGTGACGAAGTCGAAGTTTGGATCGGCGAAAACGGCTGCCGGCAGCGCCTCCATGAAGTCGAAGATGCCCGTTTCGGCCCATTGGTGTTCGCCGAACGTCTCGTAGTCCATGAAGAGATTGATCAGCTCGCCGGCTCCGTTGACGGCGTGCGCCCAGTCCGCGAACTTTTCGGCGGTGAGCGGCCACTGGTCCCAGCCGCGGTTGGAGAAGCGGAAGGCGATGTCGTCGGACAGCCGGTAGTTCTTGAGCAGCAGCTTCAGCTTCGTGCAGCTTGACGGCTGGTACATGTAGTTGGGACTGCGCCAGCCGAGGATGTGGTCGGCGCCTTCGGTGAGGATCGCCTCGTAGCCCATGTCCTCGACCATGCGCGCGATGTCGTTGCGGTAGATCAGCTCGGTGTTGCGGAACACGCGCGGCGTCACGCCGAAGTGCTTTTTGATCAGCTCGTCGTGCAGCGCGACCTGCGCGCGGAACTCGTCGGCGTCGTACAGCGCGGCCAGAGAGTGGGCGTAGGTCTCCGAGATCAGTTCGACGCAGCCCGTGTCGACAAGAGCGCGGAAGCTGTCGAGAATCTCCGGCTGGTACTCCTCGAACTGATCCATGGCCACGCCGGAGAGCGAAAACGCGACGCGGAAGCGCCCTTCCCAGCGGCGGATCATTTTCAGCAGCAGTTCGTTCATGGGCAGATAACATTTCTGCGCCACCTTGTCGAGGATCGTGCGGTTGGCTTCGGCGTCCTCGTAGAAATGATCCTGCCCGATGTCGAAGAAGCTGTAGTGTCGCAGCCGGTACGGCTGATGAACCTGGAAATAGAAACAGATCGATGGCATAGCGCTCAACTCCTCCGGATGCAGTCACGATACATTGCGTTCAGGCGATCGGCGGCGGCAGACCAGCGGATGCGGCGCAGATCCTCGCGGCTGTTCTTCACCATCGCTTCGGCCAGTTTCGGGTAGGCAAGCACGGCGCAGATTTTGTTGGCCATTTCCTGAACGTCCCAAAAGTCCACCTTCAGCGCGTTGCGCACCACTTCGGCGACGCCGGACTGACGCGAAAGGATCACCGGCGTGTCGCAGATCATGGCCTCCAGCGGGGCGATGCCGAAAGGTTCGGAGACGCTGGGCATGACGTAGAGGTCGCAGCTGGCATACATCCGTTCCACGTTCACGCCGGACTGGAAGCCGGGAAAGTGGAATGCGGTCCCCATCCCCAGCTGGGCGATGCGGCGCACCATGCGGTGGAACATGTCGCCGCTGCCGGCCATGACGAAGTGCACGTCGGGCATGCGCTCGTGCACGAGCCGCGCGGCTTCGACGAAGTAGTCGGGCCCTTTCTGATAGGTGATGCGGCCCATGAAGAGCACGCGCTTCTCCCGGTGCGGCGGGATGCTTCGCCAGCCCAACTGCGATTCGTTGCGGTTGACGGCGTTGTGGACGACGTCGATTTTTTCGTCGGGGATCCGGTAAAGGCGCATCACTTTGTTCTTGGTGTAATAGCTTACGGCGACCACACGATCGGCGGCGGTCATGCCGGCCCACTCGATGTGGGCGATCTCGGGATTGACGTTTTCGCCGCTGCGGTCGTGCTCCAGCGCGTGGATGTGAGTGATCAGCGGCTTGCCGGTGATCTGCTTGATGAGGATCCCCGCCGGGTAAGTCATCCAGTCGTGCACGTGGATCACGTCGAATTTTTCTTCGCGCGCGATCTGCGCGGCCGCGAGACTGTAGCGGTACACTTCGGACATCAGGTCCTGCCCGTAGCCGCCGTGGATTTCGACCGGCTTCCAGCGGACGGCCGCGTCCTGCGGCTGTGAAGCCGCCGCTGCGGCGTCGGCGGGCCAAACGCTCCCGCCAAGCTGCGGCAGCCCGAGGCGGCGGAAGATCTCATTTTTCCCGCCGGCGGCGCTTGAGGTTCGGCGGCCTTTGCCGTGCCGGGCGAGTCGTTGTTCGTAACTTGCCGCGCTGTCGTAGGGACGAAGGCTCGACCTGATGCCGCGCACGACCATCCGCGCGGCAAACTGCTGAAGCTCCGCGATGCCGCAGTTTTGCCGCGGCCTTGCAGCGTTTTGAGAATGGCTGTCCGGTGCGGCCGTGGCGCCCCCCGCTTCCGGTTCGCTCCGCGAGACGACGGGGATCAGGGTTCCCGAGGCGGAACGCAGTTTGACGTGCGACTCGGGGTGCTCGGTCAGGCGAGTCTGCGGCATGACGAAAAGCACGTCGGTGCCTTTCCGCAGCAGCGCCTGCGTGATGCCGTAACAGGCGGTGCCAAGGCCTCCGCTCTTGTCGGGCGGAAATTCCCAGCCAAGCATGAGCACGCGCATTTACCTCGCCTCCTCTCGCAGGTTCGTCTCCCAGCGACGATACACGCCCGGAGCGGCGCGCTGCATCTTTTTCAGGACGCGCAGCAGTTCCGCCACGCTCCAGGCCTGGGCGACGGCGCCGTTGGGGCGATACGGCGGCGCGGCGTCGAAAATTTCGGCCACTGAACCGACGCCGTACTCGCGCAGATGGGCGGTGCACAGCGGCGTGATCGTCCCCAGCAGATGCCGGGCGGCCGCCGGCCGATCCCATAAAGCGAAGAGCAGGGTATCGCCGTAGGCTCCCAGCAGCCACGGCCAGACGGTGCCCTGATGGTAGGCGGAATCGCGTTCCTCCGGCGACCCTTCATAAAGCGATCGGTAGTTGGCGTCGGCGGGCGACAGGGTGCGCAGTCCATACGGCGTGAGCAGCAGCGTGCGTACCCGCCCCAGCATCTCCGCCGCCAGCGGCCGGTCGAGCACCGGTTCGGGCAGCGAGGCGGCAAAAAGCTGGTTGGGACGGAAGCTCCAATCGGCGCCGTCCGCGCGCCACACGTCGGCCAGGTAGCCGCGCTCCTCGCTCCAGAAGCGGCGCTGGAATTCCTTTTTCAGCGCCGCAAGACGCTTTTTGTCCCACGGCGGCGTTTCGCCCAGGGCGGCGGCGGTCTTGCCGGCAAAAACGAGGGCGTTGTACCACAGCGCGTTGATCTCCACCGGGCAGCCCCAGCGCGGCGTCACCGGCCGCCCGCCGACCGACGCGTCCATCCAGGTGAGCTGGGTGTCGGGGGCGCCGACATGGAGCAGTCCCGCTTCATCCATGTGCGTGTGGGGAGCGCGTCCGTCCGCGTACGCGGCAATGATCTCTTTGATGGGCTGCCAGCACAGCTTTTTGACGAGCTGCAGCCCATTGGCGGCCTGCTCGGCCATCTGTTGGACGGCCCAGACGTACCAGAGCGAGGCGTCGGCGGAATTGTAACTGTGATGGACGCCGTCGGCGCCGTAACAGTTGGGGATCAGACCGTCCTTTATGGCTCCTCCCGCGCCCGCAAGAATGTCCACGCCCTCCTGGCTGCGTCCGGCGCAGAACGTCAGCCCCGGCAGAGCGATGAAAGTGTCGCGCCCCCAGGCGTCGAACCATGGATAGCCGGCGATCACGGTTTTTCCGTTGCGCGGGCTGTCGATGAGGAATTTTTCGCCCTCCCGCTCGAGATGGGCGGTCAGGCTCCTGTCCTCGCCGCGGCTGAGGCGGCGCCGCGTTTCGTCGTTCCAGAGTCGCGCCAGCCGTGCGGCTTTGCCGGTTGGCTGCAGCGCGGCGCTGAGGATCACAGGACGCTGCGGCGCGAGTTCGATCTCGAACAGGCCGGGCTGAAACAGGTCTTCCGCGTAGGGGAAGCCGCGCTCGCGCTCGATCAGGTATTCGGCGTTGTAGTACCAATCGGGCGACGGCAAAAACGTGAAACGTCCGTCGGTCTGCATGAACAGCGGCGGCATCCCGTCATAAGGCTCAACCTTGAAGCCCGCTGTCTCCGGCCAGGTACGCACGTGCAGATTCATGTTGGCGTGCGTGAGCGCGTGAAAATTCCGGTAGGCGAGCAGCGGCTTGATTCTCAGCTTGGCCTGCGCGGCGCCGCCTTCCAGCGAATAGCGGATCAGCACGCGGTGTTCGCCGTGCGGCATGACGATCTCGCGCGTCAGCACGACATCGCCGATGCGGTAGCGGAACAACGGCCAGGCGCCGATCTCGGCCTCGCGCAAATATTCGTGCCCCTTGGGGAAAAAGTTGCCGGGATGCTGGCGGCAGGAGAAGAAGAACTCGTGCCCGCCAAGCAGCAGCGATTCTTCCAGCGCCGACAGCAGCACGTGACGCCCTGCCGGACGGTCGAGATTGGCGACAAAAAGCCCGTGATAACGGCGCGTGTTGCACGAAACGATAGAGCTGGAGGCGTAATCTCCCAGACCGTTGGTTTCCAGCCACTCCAGGCGCAGCGATTCACGCAGGTTCTGGCATATCGCTTTGTTGTATTTGAAGTTCATGTCTGTTCCCTCCTCCGAGCCCTGAAGTGCGGCATTGATATTATTTCCCACTTGTATTATAAACACTTGCACGAGTGATTGTAAATCAAATCTGTGTTAAAATCTCAGCGATTTCTCGAACGGGACGGAAAGGGCGCAGGCGCGTTCTCGCGGCGGCCTTGGCAAACCCGGAACGAGAAGGACGGGAGGATTGACCGTGCCTGAACTGCCAGAGGTCGAAACGGTAAAGAACGTGACGGCGCCGCAAATTTGCGGACGCCGCATCGAAAGAGTGGCGCTGAACCGTGGCGACGTGATCGCCCATCCGGCGCCGGACGATTTCGTCAGACTCGCGACGGGGCGCGCGGTGACGGGGATGGGACGGCGCGGCAAATTCCTGCGCTTCTTCCTCGACGACGGCGCCGAGATGGTGTTGCACCTGCGCATGACGGGGCGGCTGCTGGCCGTGCCGCCGGAATTTCCCGCGGAGAAGCACACGCATGTCGTTTTTTCGCTGAGCGGACGTCTGCAGCTGCGCTTTGCCGACGTGCGCCGTTTCGGCCGCTTCTGGCTGCTGCGAAAGGGCGAGAAAGACTGTACCGGCATGAACGATCTCGGCCTGGAGCCCTTCGACGCCGCTTTGACGCCCGTCTGGCTGAAAGAGCGGCTGGGCGCCTCGCGCCGCGCCGTCAAGACCTGTTTGCTCGATCAGAGCATCGTCGCCGGCATCGGCAACATTTACAGCGACGAAATCCTTTTCGCCGCGCGGATCCGGCCGACGCGCGCCGCGTCCTCGCTGAGCCGTCCCGAATGGGAACGCCTGGCGCGGGCGGTCCGAGAGGTGATGCGTTTTCACGTGGAGCAGACCGCCGTTTCGGCGGAAGAGTTTCTGCGCGGACGCGGCACGGAATACCGCAACACGCCGTTGCTGAAAGTTTACGGACACGACGGCGATCCCTGCCCCGCCTGCGGCGCGGCGTTGCAGCGCGCCGTCGTCGGCGGCCGTTCCAGCGTGTTTTGTCCGCGCTGCCAGAAGCGGAGGGAAACAAAAGTGCCTTCGCTGCGGCAGGAAGCGGCGGAAAAAGTGAAGGACATTCGATGAACGACGCTGTTCCACGTGGAACAGTGTCCCACGAAAAACGCCGGCGGTCGTCTGACCGCCGGCGTTTGCGTACGGAGCGCCCAGGAGCCGTTTCCGGCCGATGCCGACTTTTCCCCGTTCACCGCCGAAGACGGAATCGCTCCGGTTTCAGTCCCACGGATTCGCAGAGCCGTTCGCACTCGTCGAACTTGTAGCACAGCGTGGCGGCGCGGTGGCTGTCGCTGGACAGAACGACGCGGCCGCCTTTGGCGGCGATGCGTTTCAGCAGCGGCGGCGACGGATAAGGCGTCGTACGCCAGCCGCGGGAGATGGCGCCGCTGTTGACCTCGAAAGGACGTCCCGTTTCCAGCAGGGCGTCCAGCGCAGCGTAGGCGGCTTTTATATAGCGCGGATGATTTTCGTCGAAAAATCTTCCGCCCTCGTTGAACTTGCCGATCAGGTCGAAATGGCCGATCAAATCGGCGTGAGTGCGGCTGACCACGTCGGCTTCCTGCCGATAGTACAGTTCGGCCATCGCGTAAAAGTCGCCGTCGAAATATTTTTGGACGGCCTTCTGAAAAATTTCGGGATTCTCGTCAACGGGCACATAATCGCCGCCGATCTTCAGATAATGCACCGAGCCGATGACATAGTCGTAGTCGCCGGCGGGCAGATCGGCGAAATAATCCTGCTCGATGCCGCAGCAAATGGCCAGCCGCTGCCGGTACTTTTCGCGCAATGACGCGATCTCGCTTTTATAGGCGGCGGTCCCCGCCACGGACATGCAGTACGATTCGTCGCAGGGCGTGTGCGCGTGGCCGGAAAAGCCCAGCCGCGTCATGCCCATGGCGATGGCGGCTTGAACGACGGCCTCGGCGCGGTCTTCGCCGTCGCAGAAAACCGTATGAACGTGAAAGTCCTCGCGGATCATGAGGTCATTTTCTCCTGCTTTACCTTGCGGTCGATGACATGCCGCGAGGCGAGCTCATGCATGACGTCGTCGAGCGAGATCCCGGCCTGGATCATCAGCACCAGCACGTGGTAGGCGAGGTCGGCGATCTCGTAGACGGTATCTTTCGTGTCCTCCGCTTTGGCGGCGATGATCACCTCGGTGGATTCCTCGCCGACTTTCTTGAGGATCTTGTCGAGCCCTTTCTCGAACAGATACGTGGTGTAGGAATTTTCCTTCTTCTCGGTTTTGCGGGCGGCAATGAGCCGCATCAGCTCTTCCAGCGAGAATTCGCCGCGGCTCTCGCTCCGCCAGAGGGGATTGGCGAAACACGACGTCGTGCCGAGATGGCACGCCGGCCCGTCGGGATCGACCATGACGAGCAGCGCGTCCTTGTCGCAGTCGGCCGTGATGGAGACGATGTGCTGGTAGTTGCCGCTGCTTTCGCCCTTGAGCCACAGACGCCGGCGCGAACGGCTCCAGAAACAGGTCAGCCCCCTGGCCATGCTGATCGTCAGGCTCTCGCGGTTCATGTAGGCCAGCGTGAGCACGCGCTTTGTGGCCGCATCGACCACGATGGCGGGGATCAATCCCTTTTCGTCGAATTTCAGTTCGTCGATGGAAATCATGCAATCGTCCTTTTCTCAGTCAAAGCCTGACGGGAATGCGGTTTCGGGCCATTTCCGCCTTGAGGTCGGCGATCTTCACCTCGCCGAAATGGAAGATGGACGCCGCCAGCCCGGCGTCGACCTGGGGCAACGTTTTGAACAGCGTGATGAAGTCGCCGATGCTGCCGGCGCCGCCGGAAGCGATCACGGGCACCGATACGGCTTCGCAGACGGCGGCGAGCATTTCCAGATCGAATCCCTTTTTCACGCCGTCGGTGTCGATGGAGTTGACCACCACTTCGCCGGCGCCGTCGCCGACGCAGCGCTTGATCCATGCGATGGCGTCCATGCCGGTATCGTCGCGCCCGCCGCGGGCGAACACGTGAAAAGCGCCGTCCACGCGTTTGACGTCGACGGAGAGCACGACGCACTGGTCGCCGTACAGTGCCGCCGCTTCGCGGATCAGTTGCGGGCGCGCGATGGCGCCGCTGTTGACGCTGACTTTGTCGGCGCCGCAGGAGAGCACGCGTTCGAAGTCAGCCACGTCACTGATGCCGCCGCCGACGGTGAGCGGGATGAAAACGCGGCGCGCCGTCTCGCGCAGGATTTCCGTGAAAAGCCTGCGCCCCTCCGACGACGCGGTGATGTCGTAAAACACCAGCTCGTCGGCACCGCAGGAACTGTAGAATTGCGCCAGATCGGGCGGCGACGACACGTCGTGAAGGCCCGCAAAGTTGACGCCCTTGACGACGCGCCCGTCCTTGACGTCGAGACAAGGGATGATCCGTTTGGTAATCATTGGGCCACCTCGATCGCTGCCGCGATGGAAATCGCTCTCGTGTAACAGGCCTTGCCGATGATCGCGCCGTACAGCCCCAGCGCGGCCAGCCGCTTGACGTCGTCCAGCGACGAGACGCCGCCGGAGGCGATGATCCGCATTTTCAGTTCGGTCGAAAGAGTTTTGTACAGCGCCACGTTCGTCCCCTGCATCATGCCGTCCCGGGAGATGTCGGTGCAGATCAGCGTGGAAACGCCGTCGGACTGCATGCGCCGACAGAACTCGAAGGCTTTCAGCGGCGATTTTTCCGTCCAGCCTTTGACGGCTGCGAAGCCGTCTTTGATGTCCACGCCCACGGCGATGCGCTCGCTGTATCGTGCGACGGCCCGGGGCGCGAAATGCGCCTGCGTCGCCGCGGCCGTGCCGAGGATGACGCGGTCGACGCCGGCGTCCAGATACGCGGCGATCGCGTCCATGCTGCGGATGCCGCCGCCCACCTGACAGAAGAGGCCGGAAGCGTTTTTGACGGCGACGATCGTCTCGAGGTTGGGCGTGCCGCCGCTTCGGGCGCCTTCGAGGTCGACCAGATGGATCTGTCTCGCCCCCTGGGCGGCGAAGTCGGTAGCGACGGCTTCGGGGCGGTCGCTGTAGACGGTCATTCGCGCGTAATCGCCGCGCTGCAGCCGCACCGCTTTGCCGGCGTAAAGGTCGATGGCCGGATAGATCAGCATGAGGGGCCTCCCAGCTCGCAGAAAGCGCGCAGGATGCCGAGGCCGACGGAGCCGCTCTTTTCGGGGTGGAACTGGCAGCCGAACACGTTGTCCCGCGCGACCGCCGCTGTCAGCCAGGCGCCGTATTCGGTCTCGGCCGTGACGTAATCGTCGCAGCCCCGCGCGGCGAACGAGTGTACGAAGTAGACGCAGTCGCCTTCCGTGACGTACTTGAACAGCGGCGTCGGTTTTCTGAACCTCAGCGCGTTCCAGCCGATGTGGGGGATCTTCAGTCCCGGCGGGACCGCTTCGGCGATGGCGCGTACTTCGCCGGGGATCAGGCCGAGCCCGGCGTGTTTGCCGTACTCGAAACCTGTGTCGAACAACAGCTGCATGCCCAGACAGATGCCCAAAAGCGGCTTGCCGGCCGCGGCCTCGTCCCGCAGAGGGCGGTCGAGCCCCGAGGCGCGCAGTTTTTCGGCCGCGTCGCCGAAAGCGCCGACGCCGGGCAGGATGATCTTCTCCGCGCGGCGCAGTTCAGCCGCGTCGGAGGTGACGGTCACCGCTGCGCCGAGAGCCGCGAAGGAACTGCGCAGCGAAAAGAGGTTGCCCACGCCGTAATCGACGATGGCGATCACTTCAGAGCACCCCCTTGGTGGACGGGATCTCGTCGGCGCAATCGGCTTCGATGGCGACGGCCTGACGCAGGCTGCGGGCCGCCGCCTTGAAGGCGCCCTCGATGATGTGGTGCGAGTTGCCGCCGGCCAGCCGGCGCAGATGCAGGGAACAGCCGGCGCAGCGCGCGAAAGCCTGCCAGAATTCCTGCACCAGCTCGGTGTCGAAGGTGCCGACCTTTTGCGCACGGATCGGCAGGTCGTAACCGAGGCACGCACGCCCGGAAAAATCCACGGCGGCGAGGATCAGAGCTTCGTCCATGGGCAGGATACAGAACCCGTAGCGCGAGATGCCGCGCTTTTCGCCAAGCGCCTGCGCGAAGGCCCGACCGAGACAGATGCCGATGTCCTCGACGCTGTGATGGTCGTCTACGCTCGTGTCGCCGCGGCAGGTCAGCTTCAGATCGAAACGGCCGTGCCGCGCCAGCAGCGTCAGCATGTGGTCCAGAAAGCCCACGCCGCTGTCGATCTCGCTTTGCCCCGTGCCGTCGAGTTCCAGCCTCAGGACGATGTCGGTCTCGGCTGTCTGGCGGATGATTTCGGCCTGACGCATTCAGCATTCCTCCAAAATGGTCCCAAGAGTGTCCAGCAGACGGTTCATCTGCTCGCGGCTGCCGATGGTGATGCGGTTGTGCCGGGCCAGCAGCGGCGCGTCGAAATGGCGCACGAGGATGCCGCGGGCGCGCAGTTCCTCGTAGAGCTTGCGACCGTCGATTTTGGGGTGGCGGGGAAACACGAAATTGGCCTTCGAGTCGCCGAGTTCAAAACCCATTTCGCGCAGCGCGGCGGTGACGATTTCGCGTGTCTCCATGACGGCGCGGCAGTTGGCGCGCGTGTATTCCTCGTCTTCCAGCGCGCCGATGCCGGCGGCCATGGTCATGCCGTTGACGTTGTAGGGATTGGTGGCGTATTTGACCGCGTTCAGGTCGGCGATCAGCGCCTTGCACGCGGCGCCGAAGCCGAGGCGGGCTCCGGCCATGGAGCGCGACTTGGAAAACGTCATGGTCACGAGCAGATTGTCGTACTTGTGGATCAGCGGCAGCGCGCTTTCGCCGCCGAAGTCGACATAGGCCTCGTCGACGACGACGACGCTGTCGGGATTGCCCTTGACGAGGCGCTCGACGTCGGCGAGCGGCAGGGCCAGCCCCGTGGGAGCGTTGGGATTGGCGATGAAGATGGTTTTGTTCAGACCGACGTAGTTGTTCACGTTCACGGAAAAGTCTTCGCGCAGCGGGATCTCCTCGTACGGCACGCCGTTCAGCGCTGCGAAGACCTTGTAAAAACCGTAGGTGACGTTGGGGAAGGCGGCGGGATGGTCAGCGTCGCAGAAGGCCATGAAGGCAAAGTTGAGGATCTCGTCGGAACCGTTGGTGCACAGGATCTCTTCGGGCGCGAGATGGTAGACCTCGGCCAGTTTCGCGTTCAAGGCGCGGCACTCGGGGTCGGAGTAGAGGTTCAGCCGGCGCGCGGCCTCCGCGGCGGCGCGGAGGGCCTGCGAAGAGGGCGGGAAAGGCGATTCGTTCGTGTTCAGCTTGATGAACTCCTGGCTGCGCGGCTGTTCGCCCGGCACATAGGGAACCAGCCCGGCGTATTTGCTGCTGAAAAAGCGGCTCATTGTTTTTCCTCCGTTCTGCACAGGACGCTGCGGGCGTGCCCCGTCAGCCCCTCCTGGCGCGCGAAGCCGGCAACGTCCGGCGCCGCTTTGCGCAGAGCGTCGCGCGTGTAATAGATGTACTGCGATTTCTTCACAAAGTCGTCCACCGACAGCGGGCTTGAAAAACGCGCCGTGCCGCTCGTGGGCAGGGTGTGGTTGGGGCCGGCGAAATAATCGCCCAGCGCCTCGGGACAGTGGCGGCCGAGAAACACCGAACCGGCGTGACGGATGCCGTCAAGATAGTCGAACGGAGCGTCGACGCACAGCTCCAGGTGTTCCGGCGCGATCGCGTTGGCGATCTCGACGGCTTTCGCCAGCGTGTCGGCGACGATGATCTTGCCGTTGTTCTCGATGGCGGCGCGGGCGATCTCGCTCCGCTCCAGTTTGGGGAGCTGACGCTCGATCTCGGCCTGAACGGCCCGGGCCAGCGCCATGGAATCCGTGATCAGCACGGCGCTGGCCATTGTGTCGTGCTCGGCCTGCGCGAGCAGATCGGCGGCGCACCAGCGCGGATTGGTTTGGCCGTCGGCGATGACGAGAATCTCGCTGGGGCCGGCGATCATGTCGATGGAGACGGCGCCGAAGACCTGTTTCTTCGCTTCGGCGACGAACGCGTTGCCGGGACCGACGATCTTGTCCACGCGCGGCACGCTTTCCGTGCCGTAAGCCAAAGCGGCGATGGCCTGAGCGCCGCCGCTCTTGAAGATTCGGTCGGCTCCGGCGACGCGGGCGGCGGCGAGGATGGCGGGATCGACCGAACCGTCCCGGCGCGGCGGCGTCGTCATGATGATCTCGCGCACGCCGGCGATCTTGGCGGGAATGAGATCCATCAGCACCGTCGAAGGGTAGGCGGCCGTGCCGCCGGGCACGTAAACGCCGGCGCGGTCCATGGGAATAACCTTCTGGCCGACGACGACGCCTGGCTCGTCGTTGATGATAAAGCCGTTCCTGAGCTGGCGCGAATGAAAGGCGCGGATGTTGCCTGCCGCCTTCTCGAGGATGCCGATAAACTCCGGCGCGACCTGCGCCACGGCGGCCTCGATCTCCGCCGGCGTCACCGCCAACGCCTCGAGTCTGGCGCCGTCGAATTTCTCGGCGTATTTCTTCAGCGCCGCGTCGCCGTTTTCCCGCACGTCGGCGATGATCTCGGCCACGACGTCCCCGACGTCCGCGGCGGGGATGGCGCGCGCGAGGATATCCCCGTCGGCGACCTCGCCGCATTTCAATATTCTGATCATTGTTCTGCCTCCGTCATGGCGGTCATGGCCCGCATGATCTCCAAGATCTGTCCGTTTTTGAATTTGAAGCTCGCCTTGTTGGCGATAAGCCGCGCGCTGATGGGCACGACCGTGTCGAGCACGCGCAGATGGTTTTCCTTCAGCGTCGTGCCCGTTTCGACGATGTCGACGATCACGTCGGAAAGACCGAGGATCGGCGCCAGCTCCACCGAGCCGTTGATGCGGATGATGTCGATGTCGCGCCCTTTGGCGGCGTAATAGTTCTGGGCGATGTGCACGAACTTGCTGGCGACGCGCAGCGTGCGGTCGGGGTTGTCGCGGAAGTCCGCCCGCGCGGCGACGGCCATGCGGCAGACGCCGGTATGGAGGTCGAGCAGCTCGTAAACGTCGGGCTCGTTTTCGAGCAGGATGTCCTTGCCTGCCGCGCCGAGGTCGGCTGCTCCCCGCTCCACGTAAATGGCGACGTCGGAGGGCTTGACCCAGAAGTAGCGCACGCCCTTGTGCGGGTTTTCGAAAATCAGACGGCGCCCCGGCTCGAGCACGCCGCCGCATTCCAGCCCGGCCCGCGCGAACATGGCGTAGACCCGCTCGCCCAGGCGTCCCTTGGGCAGTGCCACGTTAAGCATGTTCAAGGAGCTTCGCCTCGTTCCCTTCAAGTCTCATCAGCTGCCTGAACTTGATGCCCTCGGGCAGTTCCTTTTGGGCCATGACGCTGTGTCCGCCGGACGTCAGCTTGGCCGCGGCGGCGCGCAGCGCGCGGGGATCGTCGCGGCGGTCGTAGAGAAGGAGCGTGTCCACGTCGTAGGCGCGTTCGGCGTGGTCGAGCCGTTCGAGCAGGTCCAGATAAATGGCGAAACCGATAGCGCCCGACTGGTGCTTCATCTTGCGCATGAGTCGATCGTACTGGCCGCCGGAAAGGACGCCCGTCGGCACGCCTTCGACGAAGCCGCGGAAGACGATGCCGTTGTAGTAATTGAGGTCGTTGGCGACGGAGAAGTCCACGCGCAGCATGTCCTCGAGGTCAGTCCCTTTGAACTGTACGACGATGCGTTCCAGCTCGTCCAGCTGTTCGGCAAGCCGCGCGCTGCCGGAACGGCTCAGCAGGGCGCGCAGCTTCGGCATGGCCGCGGCCGGACGGTCGCAGAGCGACACCAGCCGGCGGAGGGCGGCGGCCTTGTTCTCCTCGACGCCGGACTGAGCGCAGATCAGGCTCAGCTCGTGCACGTTTTTTTCGTTGATGCACTTGAGGACGGCGCGGCGGACGTTTTCGGAAAAGGAGAAGTCGTCGATGATGGCGGCGATGATGCCAAGATGAGCGACATCGAGCACGCAGCGCGGCGAGATGCAGCGCAGACTTTCGGCGGCGAGCGTCAGCACTTCGCCGATACAGTACGCGTCGATGGCGCCCACGCACTCCAGACCGACCTGCATGATCTCTTTGAACGTGCGGGTCTTCTGCGAGACGCGGTAGACGTTCTCGTTGTAGAAGAGTTTCTGGACGACGCCGGGCTCGTCTTTGATGTGGCGGATGATGGAGAGCGTCACGTCGGGTTTGAGAGCCATCAGGCGCCCGTTCGTGTCCGTAAAGGTGATGACGCTGTCGCTGACGAGGAAATCCTTGTTGCGCACGTACAGATCGTACTCCTCGAACTTGCTCATTTTGTAATAGGAGTAGCCGTATTTCGAGTAAAGCGAGCGCAGCGCGAAAATGGCGCGCTCGTCGTACTTGAGGGAATTCGAGTCGATGTTCATTCTTTCACCGCTTTTCCCGCCCGAGCCGCGCCAAGTCGGTCGGTAAGTTCTGAGCTGAGGTAAGTCATGGGGAACCGTTCCGTCCTTCCGGGAAAATTTACGAATGGCATGTTATCACTTTACCATGATAAAGTCAAGAAGCCTCGGCGGATTAAAAAAAGCAGCCTGCCCGAAAGCAGACTGCGAAAAAATCACCGCGAGCGGTACAGTTCCGACTCGACCGGTTCGAGCCATTCGGTGGCTGTCTCCTCGCCGGGGACTTCCACGGAAACGTGCGAGAACCAGCCGTCCCGCGCCGTGCCGGTGCTTGACGTTTGGGGGGATGACGACGACCTGGCCGGGCGTCAGTTCGGCGGGGTCTTTGCCTTCCTCCTGGTACCAGCCGCGCCCGGCGGTTTGTTTTTTCATTGGTGCCTCCTGTGCCGACTGAATTCGAGCCTTGCCGACCCGTGAGTCGATCATACGCTTCCATTCGAAGAAGTCGAATGTCTTTGTTCAATAGGCCGCTATGCCCGCGGCACATGGCGGCGAAAATTTTTTCGGCGCCGATCCGCGTTTTCTCCGGATCTTGTCCCCCGCGCCCGGCGGCAATGGCCCCGGAACGCTACAGACGGCCCTGTTCGCGCAGCGCCTGCACCTTCACGGGCAGTCCCCAGAGGTTGATGAAGCCGGCCGCCTGTGCCTGATCGTAATCGCTCTCGCCGAAGGTGACCAGCTTTTCGGAATACAGCGAATACGGCGAGGTCGTTCCGGCCGGGATGATGTTGCCCTTGTACAGCTTGAGTTTGACCGAGCCGGTCACGTATTTGTTCGCTTCGTCGGCGAACGCCGTCAGCGCCTCCTGCAGCGGCGTGTACCACTTGCCGTTGTAAATGAGGTCGGCGAAATCGACGGCCAGCTTCTGCTTGACGTGCAGCGTGTCCTTGTCCACCGTGATCATTTCCAGCTGCTCGTGCGCAAAATAAAGGATGCTCCCGCCCGGCGTCTCGTAAATGCCGCGATCCTTCATGCCGACCAGGCGGTTCTCGACGATGTCGGTAATGCCGATGCCGTTCTTGCCTCCGGCCTCGTTCAGCTTCCTGATGATGTCCGACGCCTTCATCTTCTCGCCGTTGAACGCCGTCGGCGCGCCGGCCTCGAAGTCGACGCTGACGTATTCCGGCGCGTCCGGGGCCTGCATCGGCGAAACGCTCATCTCGAGGAACCCCGGCTTGTCGTATTGCGGCTCGTTGGCGGGATCTTCGAGGTCGAGGCCCTCGTGGCTCAGGTGCCACAGGTTCTTGTCCTTCGAGTAGTTCGTCTCGCGCGAGATCCGCAGCGGCACGTGATGCGCCTCGGCGTAGTCGATCTCCTCGTCGCGGGATTTGATGTCCCACTCGCGCCAGGGCGCGATGATCGGCATGTCCGGCGCGAAACGTTTGATGGCGAGCTCGAAGCGGACCTGGTCGTTCCCTTTGCCCGTCGCGCCGTGGCAGATCGCGTCGGCTCCTTCCGCCAGCGCGATCTCGGCGAGCTTCTTGCCGATCACCGGGCGCGCGAAGGCGGTGCCGAGCAGATACTTTTCGTATTTTGCCCCCATCTTCAGCGCCGGGATGATGATCCCGTCCACCATTTCGTCGACGAGGTCGGCCACGATCAACTTGGCGGCGCCGGTTTTGATGGCTTTTTCCTCCAACCCTTCCAGCTCGTCGCCCTGTCCGACGTCGCCCGAAACGGCAATGATCTCGGGATTGTCGTAGTTCTCCTTCAGCCAGGGGATGATGATCGAGGTGTCGAGGCCGCCTGAGTACGCCAATACGATTTTTCTGATGCTCTTCTTCATGGATCGTTCCTCCCTATCTGTGTGGTTTTTGGGGCGGCGCGCAAATGTGCCGTCCTGCACGGGAACCAGCCGCCCAGTTTTCTTCGTTCGTTCGATTCGCCGTCGGGACGACGTTCTGCGTCGCGGCCGACGCGTCATCCCGTTTTGCCTCCTTCCTTTGCCGAGCATGGGCCACCGCGTGCGACCCGCAGGTCTTAAAATATGAGTTGATATTGTCGTGTGTTACTATACCATAATTTATTTTCTGGTCAATATCGAATTTTCATCGAGATGTAATAAATGAACTTATATTTATTATCGTCCGCCGTTTCATGCGCAATGAGCGCGGGACGCCAACGCCGCATCGTTTTTTTCAGCGAACGGATACGCCTTTCATGCCGAAGATTTCAACGTTTTGCTCCGGAATCTCCGAGACTCGAAACGGAAGTAAATAATTATTCATTATCTATTGACAAATAAACTTTGATGGATTATGATCTGATTCAAGGTTAGTTTATAACCTGTGATAAAATAAACTGTATTTTAGGAGGTAACAGCATGTGGAAACGTATTCTTGGAGGGGCCGCTTTGTCCGTTCTGGCCGCCACGGCGGCTTTCGCCGCTTCGGCAATGGACAAGGAGACGCTGATCGTCGGCACGTCCGGCGCCTATCCGCCGTATGAGTTTCATGGGCAGTCCGGCGACTTGGTCGGATTTGATATCGACATGACCGAAGCCATCGCCAAAAAGCTGGGCAAAAAATTGCAGTGGCTCGATATGCCCTTTGATTCGCTGCTTCCGTCGCTGATGGCCGACAAGATCGACCTGGTCTCGGCCGGCCTTTCGGCGACGCCGGAGCGCGCCAAGCGCGTCAGCTTTTCGTCGCCTTACGAGATTTCCTACAGTGCTTTCATCACTCGCGTCGACTATCAGCCCAAGAGCACCGACGATCTGGCCGGCAAGACCGTAGCCGTACAGATCGGCACTGTGCAGGAGACCTTTGCGCGCGCTCTCGGCAACGTCGAAGTCAAGACGTATCAGAAATTCGACGAGTGCGTGCGCGAAGTGGCGCTGGGGCGTGTCGACGCGACCTTCATGGACATTCCCGCCGCCAAGGCCTACGTCAAGGCCAAGGATTTCGACGGCAAGATCACCATCGCCTTCAACAAGCAGATTACCGGCGCCGACAAGGCGATCGCCATCTCCAAGGAAAATGTGGAACTGACGGCCGCCGTGAGCCGGATCATTGAGGAAATGGACAAAAACGGCGAACTTCAGGCCCTGCGCGACAAGTGGTTCAACGAGTGAACGAACGGGATGTTCCACGTGGAACATCCCGCGGACAAAAAGACATCGGGGTGTCCGCACGGTCATCGTGCGGGACACCCCGATGTCTTTTTGGGCGGGTTCCTCGCGGTTCAGAGTGGGGAACAGAAGAAAGCGAGAAGGACGTTTCCTGCGACAAGAGACTGCTTTTTTGAGAAATCCACGCGTCGCGCCAGTCGAAACAGAGCGGCGCAGTTCGGCTGCAATTTGCCGCAGACAAGGTAGATCATGGTCTTGAAATATTCAAGGTTACCGAATCCCCCTCGCGCAGCGCTTGATATCCTGGATGACGCTGTTCAAGTCTCCAATCATCGCGTTGGTGCGGCGGATGTCAAAGGAGTCGAGGATCTCGTCCGCAGAGGCGTCGATAGTATATAGATTGTATTGAAGAGGGATTCCGGCTCGAGGCAGCGCATTACGCGGGCCGGTAGATTGTCGCCAGGTTCGAGCGATCGACCTGATGAATTGCTCCGCGGCGCCGCGCTGGATATTACCAGACGGGGAACTGGGGGATGTTTTTCGCGCAGGAGGTTGGGCCGAGGGCAGGTGCAGGTCAGGCCGCCGTCCGCGCTGTTTTTGCCGCGGACGGCGGCCCTTCGTCGTTACCGCCGGCCGGTCATCGCTCCGACGTCTTCGAGCCAGGCGTCGATGGAGCTTGGCACGTTGCAGAGATGACCGTCGCGGATGTCGGCTTTGGGGGCTGACGCCCGCAGGCTCTCGACGCTCTTCTGGATCGAACTGCCGCCGCTGGTGGCAAAGGGCAGGATGGTTTTGCCATCGAGGTTGTGGGCGTCGAGGAAGGAGCGGATGGGCATCGGCTCCACGAACCACCAGATCGGATAGCCCAGCAGGATCAGGTCGTAGTCTCCGATGTCGGGGACGGAGGCGGTCAATTTGGGACGGATGTTTTCGGCTTTTTCCTTTTTGGCCTGAGCCACGGTGTCGCTGTAACCGGCGGGGTAGGGCGTTTCGGTGCGGATCTCGAAGATATCGCCGCCGATTTTTTCATGAATGGCGCGGGCTGCCGTGCGCGTGTTGCCGCCCCAGGAGAAATACGCGACGAGAATTTTCTTGCCGTTTTTGGCGGTTGAACCGAGCACGTCTTTTTCCGCGGCGGTGGCGTCTACGCGCGCGCGGCTCGTGTTCAGCCAGCCGACGACGGACTCCCATTTCCACGCGGCGCCGCCGGCGGCAACGAGCAGCAACGCCAGCAGGGCCATCATCAGTTTTCTCATCGGGATCACCTCGTTCGCAGGATCGCGGCCTTATGGACCGCTGTGATGATGTCATCACTATAACACATGGACTGGGCTTTATGGCGAGGGGAATTTTGCATGCTGCCGTCTTTTGAGCGGCGCTTCTTTTTGCGGGGCGCTCCTGCTAAAATGATCTTGGAACGTCGGCAGGCGTTTTCGGCGTGCGGAAGGAAAGCCGCTGCCGCAGCGGCCTCAACAAAGTGAAAAAACGGCACGCACACATCAAGGGAGTGACCAAAATGAGCAAGACAACGAAAAAGATCCTCGTCACCGTGATGCCCGTCACGGAAGAACACAAGATGTGGCTGGAGGAGCGGGCCGGGGGCGGAAATTTCGACTGCCGGTTCGTCTATCAGGAAGGCGGTCTGAGCGCCACCGATCTGGAAGACGTGAACGTCGTCATCGGCAACCTGCCGCCGGAACTGGCCAAAGGCGCGCCGAAGCTCGAATGGCTGCAGCTCAATTCCGCCGGCGCCGATCCCTACGCGCAGCCCGGCGCGCTTCCCCCGGGCTGCCGGCTCACCAGCGCTTCGGGCGCTTACGGGCTGACCGTGTCGGAGCACATGCTGGCGCTGACGTTCGCGCTGGTGCGCCGCCTCGAGCAGTACGCCCTCAATCAGACGCGGCGCGAATGGAGCGCGCGCGGCAGCATCATCTCCGTGGAGGGGGCGACGATCCTCGTCCTCGGTCTGGGCGACATCGGCGGCTCTTACGCGCGCAAGGTGCACGCGCTGGGCGCTCACGTCCTCGGCGTGCGCCGCCGCGTCGGCGAGAAGCCGGATTATCTCGACGAACTGCACGCCATCGACGAGCTCGATCGGCTGCTGCCCCGCGCCGATATCGTCGCCATGGTCCTGCCCGGCGGCGCCGCGACGGAACACCTGATGGACGAGCGCCGCCTCGGCCTGATGAAAAAAGGCGCTTTCCTCATCAACGTCGGCCGCGGCAGCGCCGTCGACCCGGAAGCGCTGAAAAAGGCGCTGCGCGCCAAGCATCTCGGCGGCGCGGCCTTGGACGTGACGGAGCCGGAGCCGCTGCCCGCCGGCGACGAGCTGTGGGGGTTCGACAACGTCATCATCACGCCGCACGTGGCCGGATTCTTTTATCTGCCCGAAACGCTGAACCGCATCGTGCGCATCGCCGGGGACAACCTGCGCGCCTGGACGCGCGGCAGACCTCTGAGCCATGTTGTCGACGTGAAAAAAGACGCTTGAACGCAGAACGGCTCGGCCGTTCATGAAATTTTCTTCATGAGCGGCCGAGCCGTCCGTTTTTGCGATCGCGCGGAAAAAGGACTACAGATACGGCATATAACGCCGTCGTCCGTGCCGCTCGCGCCGCAGCGATTCCCTCGTGACCACGTGATTTTCGGCGAGGAATCCGCTGGAGACGGCGCCGGCCGTCAGAAAGTCGTCCATGGTGCGGATGACGCCGAGCGCGACGTCGTCCCCGCGAGGGCCGACGGTGGCCGTCATGTCGCCGGTTCCGACGGCGAACTTCGCTCCCGGTCGTTGAAGTCGGAGCGCGTAAGATGTTATACTGACCTGCACAAGATAAGTGCAAGGAGAATGAAGCATGAGCTATATAACGACGTACGGCGGCATCCATTTCGATCCGCTGGCGCCGCGGCCGGAGCAGATCCTGGCGGAAGACATCGCCCACGCCCTGTCGCTGATTTGCCGCGGCAACGGACACGTGCGGCGCTTTTACTCGGTGGCGCAGCACAGTCTGGCTTGTTCATACGAAGCGGAAGCCCGCGGACTTTCGGCGCGCGTCCGGCTGGCCTGCCTGCTTCACGATGCGGCCGAAGCTTATCTGTCGGACGTGACGCGCCCCGTGAAGACGCTGATGCCGCAGCTTCGCGCCGCTGAAGACCGATTGCTCGACGTCATCTGGCGCAAATTTCTCGACGAGGCGCCGGACGAGAGCGAACAGGCGTTGGTTTTTGAAATCGACGACGACATGCTCAGCTACGAGTTTCACGTTCTCATGCCCGAGGATATTTCCGATCGCTGGCGCAAAATCCGCTGTGCCGTCGATACCCGCTGGGAAGAACCGGCCCGCGCGGCGGCCCGCTTCGAGAAGCGGTTGCGCGAGCTGTGGGCGATGATTTTGGAATAGAATGGGTATCTTTCGAGAGGCGTTTGCGCGGAACGGAAACTGACGCGGCAGAGCGCGGAGAAAGGCGCACGGCATTTTCAATTTGTTTTCGAGCGCCTGTGCCGTCTCTTGCCGAGGACCGCCCCCGAAGCGGTCGAAAAGTTTTCACGGTGGCTGTTTCAAGAAGGCGGGAGACGTGCGCCGGAAACGATTTCTCCGGCAATGCCGAGAACGCTTCTGCACCGTGGACGCCTCTCCCTTTGGGGGCTTGCCTCGTGATGTATAATGACGGCGGGGAAACGGATTTTTGTTCAATATCTTATGGATTGCGGGGGGATTTGTGATGGATTACAAAGAAGTGCTGGAAACGGCGCGCAAAGTTCTGGCGGCCAAGTGCCGCGTCTGTCCGGTGTGCGACGGGCGCGCCTGCCGCGGCGAGGTGCCCGGCGTGGGCGGCAAGGGAACCGGCGCCACGTTCGTGCGCAACGTCGCCGCCCTTGCGGAAGTGAAGCTCGTGCTCGACACGCTCTACGCCGACCGCGGTCAGGACACGAGCTGCGAGTTCTTCGGACGCACGTTCGCCATGCCCGTGTTCGCCGCGCCGATCGGCGGCATGAAACTCAACTACGGCTCCGACATTGGCGAAGCCGCCAACGGCGAACGCGTCGTCAGAGGGGCGCACGCCGCCGGCAGCGCCGCCTTCACCGGCGATTCGCCCGACGAGGCCTTTTACGGTCCGCTGGAGGCGATCAAGGCGCTGGACGGCTGGGGCGTGCCCACCATCAAACCCTGGGCCATGAAGCAGGCGCTTGCGCGCATGGCCGACGCCGTCGCCGCCGGCGTGATGGCCGTGGCCATGGATGTGGACGCCGCCGGCCTGGTCAACGTGAAGCTGCGCGGCGAATCCGTCTATCCCAAGAGCGTCGCCGATCTTCACGCTCTCGTCGAGGCCGCGGGGAAAACGCCGTTCATCGTCAAGGGCATCATGTCCGTCAAGGGCGCGCTGAAAGCGCTCGAAGCCGGCTGCTACGGCATCGTCGTCTCCAACCACGGCGGCCGCGTGCTCGATCACGGCCAGTCCACCGTGGAAGTGCTGCCCGAGATCGCGCAAGCCGTGAACGGCCGCATGAAGGTCTTCGTCGACGGCGGCGTCAGAAGCGGCGTCGACGTCTTCAAAATGCTGGCGCTGGGCGCCGACGCCGTGCTGATCGGACGCCCCGTCACCATGTCGGCCTTCGGCGGCGGAGCCGAGGGCGTGGAGATCTATTTGAAAAAAATCCAGTCCGAGCTGACGGGAACCATGCTCATGACCGGCGCGGCGACGCTTGCCGAGATCGGCCGCGACATGGTGAGCGTGCCCGCGTATTTTTAGGCGAAGCGCGCCGAAGACGGCCGCCGGAAAAAGGCGAAAACGAAAAAAACGAGACAAGGCGATCATAACGAAACGCCCGACGGTTCAGCAGCCGTCGGGCGTTTTTCATGCGGAGTGTTCCGCGTGGAACATTGGCGAACGATCGCTACTCTTCGACTGTGAAGGAGCTGTTTCTCTCGATCCGCGCCTGAAAATCGCTGAAATCGCCGATATGGGTGTAGAGCCCGCGCTCTTTCTGCGTGGCGATGCGGTCGCGGTAGGCTTTGGTGCCGCCGGTCTCGCGCAGGCTCGCGAGCGCGTCGTGCATGGCTTTCATGGAAGCGCGGATCAGCGTCTGCGGGAACTTGACGAGCTTGAACCCCATGTCCGCCAGCTGGTCGACGGTGAAGTCCTCGTTGACGGTGCCTTCGACGATGCTCGTGCAGACGGGAAAGGGCAGGGCGGCGATGCGCTTCATGTCCTCGGCCTTGGGCGGCACGGTGATGAAGATCATGTCCGCTCCGGCGTTACGATAGATCTGGGCGCGGCGCAGCGCCTCGTCGAAGCCGAGCGATTTGGCCGCGTCGGTGCGGGCGATCACGAAGAAATCGGGATTGAGGCGCGCGGCGAACACGGCGCGCAGACGTTCCACCATTTCCTCGGCGCTGACCACGGCCGTGTTGCTGTAATAGGCGCACATCTTCGGGAAAACCTGATCCTCGATCTGGATGCCGGCGATGTCCATGGCCTCGTACTCGCGCACCATGCGGCGGATGGGCAGCGTGCCGCCGTACCCCGTGTCGGCGTCGACGATCATCGGGATCGTCGTAGCGCCGAGGATGTTGAGAAAGTTGTTGCGCAGTTCGCCGTAGGAGAGGATGCCCACGTCGGCGCTGCCCAGCTCGAGGTTGGACATGGACGACCCGCTGACGACCACGGCCTCGAAGCCGGCGTCCTCCACCATGCGGGCGCCAAGCGCGTCGCCTGCGGCCGGTGCGACGACGACCCGATTGTTTCTGAAGAGATCGCGCAAGACCGCGGCTCGTGATTTTTTACTGTACATAGAGGGATTCCTCCTTGGACGATCAGATGTGATGCATGTGAAATAAAATCGGCCCTTTCAGGCTCCGTCGCGAATCTGAAAGGGCCTTTTGTTTTTTTCGCCGCGTGCGGCAAAGCGCGGATCAGTCCCTCTGCCCGTAGAGTTTCAGCGCGTTCTCGCTCAGCACCATGCGGGCGCTTTCTTTTGCCTGACGTTCGGAGAGCAGACCGTCTTCCGTGAACTGCCTCATGACGCGCGTCAGCGCTTTCTTGGCGATGAAAGCGGCGATCCAGACCATTTCGGCGTACCAGTGCTGTCCCGTGCCGAGCATGATCTTGTCGTGCGGCGTGATCGAAAGCGCGTCTTCGAGGCAGCGCGCAAACAACAGCGGCTGCCAGGGCAGCGTCTGGCTCAGGTCGAGGTACACGTTGGGGAAGTTGCAGGCCATGATGGCGGCGTTGCGCGTGAAGGGAAAACTCTGATGCAGGAAAACGATTTTTGCGTGGAAGAAACGTTTTTCCTTGAGGAACGGCGCCATCAGGATCGGATCAACCTGATAGAAGTCAGTACGATTTTTGAATCCCGTGCTGCCGGAATGAAGATGCAGCGGCACGTTCAAATCCTGACAGATCGTGAGAATATGAGGGAACATAGCGTGATAAACCGTGTCGACGGCTTCCTTTTTGCCGGATTTCGCGGCGTCGAAGGATTTTTCCGCATCCTGCGCTGTTATGTCGCGCACGGCCATGCCGCCGAACTTTTCGCCGATATGCCCTTTGAGTCCGGCAAACCCCTGCCGAGCCGCGTCGTTGATGCTCTGCAGCACTTGATCCAACAGCGCTTTGTAAGAATCCGCCGTTTGAAGTTGTTCGCTGAAGACATTTTCGTACTGAAACAGGCGGTTCACGCGGCAGGGAAAGCACATCGTGTCGTGGTGCCCCATGGGCAGCTCGCAGTCGAGCGTGCAGCCGCAGACCTTTTGGTCGGCGTAGAGCATGCGCGTGTAGCGGCGCAGGTCCTCCGGCGTTTTCGTGCGGCTGTTGCGGAAGGCTACGACGCCTTGCAGCGACTCCTCGCAGCCGAAGCGGTGCGACATGGCGTGAACCAGCGTCCGTACGACGCTCTGGTACGGCATGTGACTGAACGCCGCGGCGGACGGGCAGGGACGCCCCGCGTCGTCTTCGGCATCACGCACGCCGTGATAGTAATTGAGCGCGAACTCTTCGGCCGTGACGGATGTCCTGTCCATAAACAGACGGTGCGTGTGATTGTCATAAAAAGCTTCGTGGCTGAAGTCGAAATCTGCCATCGTAGAAGCCTCCGCTTTAAGCCGCGGCCTTGCGGCGAGAGCTGATCCACTTGGAGATGTAGGGGAACAGCACGCCGAGGATCGTCAGAGCGATGAAGAACTTGTTCAGACCGCCGGCGAAGAAAATATCCATGGAGCCGCGGGACATCTGCATGGTGCGGCGCAGGTTGCCCTCCACCAGTTCGCCGAGAACGAATCCGAGCACCGTGGCCGCCGGCGCGAACCCCAGTTCCTTCATGACGAAACCGATCAGGCCGAAGACCAGCACGAGAATTACGGAGTAAATGTCGTTGGTCGTGGAGAACGCGCCGATGAAGGCGAACAACATGATAGCCGAAGTGAGGTAAATTTTCTTGATGGAGGTGATGTACACGCAGGGACGGAGCATCATCAGCCCCACGAAGAGCAGCACGATCTGCGCCACGAACATGCTGGCCATCAGACCATAGGGAACCTGCGGCTGATTGATGAACAGCATCGGGCCGCAGGAGATGCCCGCCAGGCTGAATCCCACCATGAGAATAGCCGTCGAGTTCGAGCCGGGAATGCCGAGCGCCAGCAGCGGAATCAGGCCGCCGGCGGGAACGGCGTTGTTGGCCGATTCGGGAGCGGCGACGCCGCGGATGTCGCCAGTGCCGAACGTCTCATTGTTCTTGCAGAACATCTTCGTCTCGGAATACCCGATCCACGAGGCGATCGTGGCCCCTGCGCCGGGCAGAGCGCCGACCACGGATCCCATGGCGCCGCAGGCCAGAACGATGGGAGTGACGGCGGCGAGCTCCTTCTTGCTGGGGTAGGTCATCTTGATCCTGTCCTTGATGACGTTGAAAATCTCGCCCGAAAAAATTTGGCGGAACACCTCGCTGAGGGCGAACAGCCCGACCAGCACGGGAATCAGGTCAAGCCCCTCGGAAAGCCGGAACACGCCAAACGTGAAACGCTGCGTCGACGTGAACTTATCCATGCCGATGATGGCGAGGAACAGGCCGAACGCGGCGGAGATGATGCCTTTCATGGGATCCTTGCCGGACACGGCGCCGACGATGGAAAGCCCCATCATGGCCATCCAGAAGTACTGGCTGGGTCCGAACTTCAGAGCGAAACGCGCCAGCGGCAGCGTGGAAAACACCAGGATGATGACGGAAACCAGGCCGCCAAGCACACCGGCATACAGCGAAATGCACAGCGCCTTGCCGCCCAGCCCCTTGCGCTGCATCTCGTAACCGTCGAGCACTGTGGCCGCCGCGGCGCCCGTGCCGGGCGTCTTGATCAGAATGGCGGGGATCGAGCCGCCGTACTCCGCTCCCACGTAAACAGCCGCCAGCATGGGCAGCGAATGCGCGGGGTCCATGCCGAACGTAAGCGGCAGCAGCAGCGACATAGCCACCGAAGCGGAAATGCCGGGGATGGCGCCGCCGATGATGCCCCAGATGACGCCGAAAGCGATGTACATGATGTTGAGAGGCGTCGCGGCCTGCATCAGGCCCTGACCGAAAAGAGCCAACATGAGAAAAACCTCCTTGAAATCAGCCGAGCAGACCGTGAAGTACGCCGCCGGGCAAAAGTACGCCCAGCAGTTTGGCGAAGAAGAGATACAGGAAAACGCTGAACAGCACCGCATAAAGCGCGGCGTTGCGCAGCCGGACCTTCATCTCGCTGGGGTCGAAGTAAATCACCATGCACAGCAGGAACAGAATCGTCGTAGGGATAAAACCGAGCGGATTCAGCAGGGTAGCGTAGGCGGCGGAAAGCAGGATCACGTACAGGAACGATCCGTACTTGGGGCGCGAAGCGCCGGCGGCGTTTTCGGGCTTTGCCTTCAGGAAAATGATCAGCGCCGCCAGACCGATGACCGTGGCGAGAAAACGCGGATACAGCGTGGGACCGACCGCGTCGAAGTCGGATGTGGGGAACGTCCCCGCTTCGTACCAGACGTAACCGGCAAAGGCGAAGCAAAAGAGGCCGATCAGGCGATCCTTGCTGAGAAAACTGCTCAAAGGGATTCCTCCTTGAACGAAAAATAAAAATCAGTTCCCAAAATCGCGGCGAACCGTCGATTTCGATACGAAAGAGCAGACTCGCCGCGCCGCGGCGGCGAATCTGCCAGAATTTCGACAAGACTAATTTTTCTTGCCGCGCAGAGCCGCTTCGTTGTCTTTGATGGTTGCGGCCACGCCGTCATAGGAGGCGAGGAACGCGGCGCCATCGACGAACTTGCCCTCGATAGCCTCGTCGGCCAGATACTTTTTGAACTTCTCGTCGTCAAGGGCGGCCTTGAAAACTTCGGCCATACGGGCCACCAGTTCGGGATCGGTGCCGGCGGGAGCGGCGAGACCGCGCAGACGCTCGAAGACGATGTTGAAACCATTCTCGACGGTGGTAGTAGGCACGTTGAGGCTGTTGCGGTCTCTGGCAAGCAACGCAATCAGCTTGAGGTTGCCGGCTTCGACCTGCGGACGCATGTCGACGTATTCGCCGACGCCCACGTCGCAGAAACCGCCGAGAATATTGACCAGCGTGTCGCCGCCGGTGTCGAAAACGATCCGGTTCACGTCGATCCCCGTCGTGCGGATGATCTCGGCGGAGCAGATCGTGCTGGCGCTGGTTGGTGCCGCGGTGCCCCAGTTAAGCTTGCCGGGATTCTTTTTCGCGTAGTCGATCAGCTCGGGCAACGTGTCGAACTGCATGTCCTTACGGGTGAAGACGTACTGAGGATCGTTGCCCAGCGCGCAAACATAGGCGAAGTCGGGATATTTGACGGGCGAATGACCGATCAGATCGGCGGTGACCACCGTGGTGCTCAGGCAGGCCAGCGTGTAGCCGTCCTGGGGCGCTCTCTGCACACGCCCCCAAGGCACGGCGCCGGAAGGATCGATGAGATTCTCGATCACGATGTTGTGCCCGTTCAGCTTGTTCTTGACGGCGACGGCCATGTTGCGAAGGAACGTGTCGCCGCCCGAACCGGGGCGGGTGTAGTAGACGATGTGAATATCCTTTTCCGGCCAGTTGTCGTATTTGCCGGCGGCGAAGGCCGCACCGCATGTGATGAACAGCGCGGCGACAGACACAACTTTTGCTAAGATGCTCTTTTTCATCATGATCGTCCCCCTGTTGAATAATTTCGTATGTGTGAACGCCATTTCGTTCACGGTCTCAATATATCAGCCCGGTCCAGTAAAATCAAAGACTTGCTAGGTATCTGTTTTTTGCGTTTTGCGAATGACCTATCGAAAAAATATATATTTAATTTTTCTGAAGGCTGGCAAAATCGTCCCGTGCGTGTATACTTGATTTTAGAAGTTATAAGTTTTTTCAATAAGAAATTTTCGAGAGAAGAGAGGCCGACAGATGCGATTCGAACAGCTTCACCTTTTTGCGACGATTTTGAGCTGCGGTTCTTTTGCTGCCGCCGGCCGTCTGCTGCACCTGAGCCAGCCGAGCATCACGGCTTCGCTGAACGTGCTGGAGGCGGAAGTGGGGCAGAGGCTGTTGGAACGCACGCCTGGGCAGCGGCGTCCCGTTCGTCCGACGGCGGCCGGCGAAATCTTTGCCACGTTCGCTCGAAAGGCGCTGGCCGATTATCGGGGCATGCTGTCGGCCGTCACGCTGTCGTCGGATGCGCCGCAGACGCCCGTCAGAATCGGCGTCACGCCGACGCCGGGCAGCTCGCTCCTGCCTGTGCTGACCAATAAATTCCGCGAGGAGAACCCTACGCTTACGGTACAGGTCAAAACGTTTCGAGGCACCGAACTGGCGCGTCGTCTCAAAGAGGGGGAGTTCGATCTCGGCGTGACCGGCACTCGACCGCAGGACGACGGCATCGTTTTCGAGCGGTTCTTTTACGATCCGCTTGTTTTGATCGCTCCGGTCCGCATGGGACTGTCGGGACCGATTACGCTGCGCGAACTGAAACGCCTGCCGTTGATCGTGCGCGACGCCTCGGGCAATCTGATGCGCCTGCTGATCCAGGCGCTGAACCGCGTCGGCCTGTCGTTGGCGCAGATGAACGTCGTCATGCAGGTGTCGGGCAACAACGACGTGCTGTCGTCGGTGACGCTCGGCGCCGGCGTCGGTTTTGTGGCGCGCTCGCTGCTGGCGGCCAACCGCGAAAACCATGACATCATGGTCGTGCCGGTGCGCCGTCTGCAGGTGGCGCGTTACGTCTACATGCTGCGGCGCGAAAGCAGTTCCTTCACCGGCGGCATGAGGCTCTTCTGGGAATACGCCATGGGCACGGAATGGCGCGAGCACGTTTTTTCGTACAACACGATGATGCTGTGATGCGCATCGCAATCAAGGGGTTTGATTGACGGCGCACCGTAAATGAAAGGAGCGGCGTGAAAATTTTGTAACGGGCAAACGAAGATCGCAAATGCCCCTTTCTTGCGAAAACAAAGCCATAATCATAAATTTGAAGCATAAGCGATATATAACTGATGTATTAGACGCATGAAGGAGGTCTGCTTATAATGGACCGCGTGTCCGGGGCGAATAGGGAAGAGCGAGCCGTCCTTCTTAAACTGCCGCTGTATTTTAAATAGATTCTCAACGTGTCAGTTAGCTTCAATGACAATTTTATCGAATGGCCTGTGCTAGAATTTCGTCAGGTTATTATAACCTTATGGTATGTCCTCCCGATAATGTTGGGCGTGGCATATAAAGTTTTAAGCAAGGGCGCTCCGGATGGAGCAGAGGAGAGTATTTCATCTTTGTGAGGGGGAAGTACAATGAACAAGAAAGTTTTGGCAGCAGTTGCGCTGGGCCTGAGCGTTTTTGCCGGCAGCGCGAGCGCGAATCTGATGTACAAGCAGACGCGTCCCACGATCAGCGGCCGCGCCGTCGCTCACGCGGGCAGTCCCGCCGCGGCACTGGCCGGCATGAAGATCCTGCAGGCCGGCGGCACCGCGTTCGACGCGGCGCTGGCCATGGCTGCGGCGCAGAGCTACAGCGAGGTCATGATGTGTCACATCTTCGGCGGCGACCTGCAGCTGATCGGTTATTCCGCCAAGGACAAGAAGGTTTTCAGCTTCAACGGCACCGGCTGGGCTCCCAACAAGGCCAAGGAGCAGCTCGAGAGAGACGCCGAGATTCCCGCCAAGGGCATTTTCTCCATGCACATCCCCGGCGAGTGGTCGGGCTGGATGACGTTCCTGGCCAAGTACGGCACGATGCCCCTGAAGGACATCCTCGCGCCCGTGGTCGACATGGCCGAGAACGGCATCATCGTCGACGACTTCCTGGCCAACATGATCGAGAAGAACGCCGGCCCCATGAACGATCAGGCCAAGGCCGTGTTCTTCCCCAACGGCAAAGCGCTGAAAGCCGGCGACGTCTATGTGAACAAGGACTATGCCGATCTGATGAAGACGATGGGCGAGGTGGCGGCCAAGGCGGCCGAAGGCAAGACGCTTGCCGACGGCTTCAAGGCGGCCGACGACTACTTCTATCGCGGCCCTGTCGCCGAAGAGATCGTCAAGTGGAACAACGAAAACGGCGGCGATTTCTCCATCGAGGACTTCAACGAGTTCCATGCCGAGGAGACCACGCCCATCACCACCAACTACCGCGGCATCGACGTGTACTGCACGCCTCCCAACAGCCAGGGCACCGTTCTGATCGAGACGCTCAACATGCTCGAGAACTATGACCTCAAGGCCATGGGGCACAACAGCAAGGATTACATCAACGTCCTCACCCAGGCTCTGCAGATCGCCATCAACCACCGCAACCGCTTCAGCGCCGATCCCCGCTTCCACAAGTTCCCCGCCGCGCTCCTGACCAAGGAGTTCGCCAAGGAAATGACCAAGCAGATCGACATGAACAAGGCCGTCGACGAGATCCCGCTGGGCGACCAGAAGTACTTCGTCGACTACGAGAAGAAGGGTCCCGACACGACGCATATGTTCGTCTGCGACGCCGAAGGCAACATCGTGGCCGTGACGCACTCCATCAACCATTTCTTCGGTTCCAGCATGATGGTGCACGGCATCATGATGAACGACCGCCGCATCCAGTACTCGCCCGACATGGATCTGCCCAACGCGCTCGAGGCTCACAAGCGCACCGTGCAGACGATCACGCCTTCGATCGCTCTGAAGGACGGCGAACCTTACATGGCTTTCGGCACGCCCAACGCCGACCGTCAGGAACAGACGAAGGTCCAGGGATTCCTGAACGTCGTCGAGTTCGGCATGCGCCCCCAGGCGGCCGTCGAGACTCCCCGCATCGCTACGGACGCCGCCGGCGACACGGCCAGCTTGAACAAATATCCCAAGCAGATTTCCTACATGGTCAACTATCCGACCCAGGTCGATCCCAAGGTGCTCGACGAGCTGAAGGCCATGGGCTACAAGATGGTCCCCGTGACCAACACCGGTTCTCTCGGCCTTGGCGTGCGCGAGAACGGCTTCTGGAGCGTCGGCGCCGATCCCACCAGAAACGCCTACACCTTCGCCTGGTAAGTTTCTCTTGCCTGGCGCTCAAATCTATCCGTTAAAGGAGATTTTCGCAACGATGAAGAAATTTACGCTTGCGGCGCTTCTCTGCGCCAGCTTTCTCGCTTTCGGCGCGGCCGCTTTTGCCGATCAGCCGGCGCTTCCCACGGTTCAGCAGCCCGTCCTTTTGACCCCCTTCGGTCAGAGCCAGGACGCCAACGCCGTGAAGCTGATGACGAAAAAGTATCAGGTCGACTACGAGATGGCGGTTTTTGCCAAAGACGTTGACTGGACAAAGTACAAGACGCTGTTCGTGGTTCTCGGCGGCAGCGGCAAGGGGCTTGGCGCCGCCGGTCTGGACATTCCTTCCGAACTGGCCCGCTGCACCGAGCTCATCGCCGAAGCCAAGAAGAACAACGCGTACGTCGTGGCGCTCCACATCGGCGGCCCCGACCGCCGCGGTCCGAATTCGGCCCCTTTCCTGACTTTTGCCGGCGACGCCAACTTCATGATCGTTCGTGAGGACGGCAATGCTGACGGTTACTTTACCAACCTCAGCACTGAGAAGAACGTTCCCATGTACACGATTCAGAAGACCGGCGACCTCCGCAAGATCATGCCGGAGATGCTCAAGTAATACAGAAGCATAGATCTGAACGTCATGACTCATTCTTCTTTCGCGGGAGTGAGTCATGATGTTTTAACGGGGCAGGAGCGGATTCTTCGAGCGTCGTTGGAAGACTGTCCCGCTCTCTTTCGGCTTTCCTGCCGACATGACGCCGAAAATTACGCATCACGCAGCCCGTCGTCCTGTCCGAGTGCGGCGCTGTGCGAGCTCTCCTCTCTTGTGTGTGAAATGCGCAAGAGAAGCGGAGGGCTGTAAAAAATTCAAGGAGACTTCAGATGATGATCAATCACGATACTTCCCGTACCTGGGATACGATCAAGCGCGATACTGACGAGCGTCTTGCCGCGGCGGCGAAGATCGTCGGCAGCGGCAAGGTCGTCGCGGCGGAGGATGCCGTCGCTCTGCTCGAAGCGGTTATCCGCCCTTTCGACCGCGTCAACATCGAAGGCGACAATCAGAAGCAGGCTGATTTTCTGGCTCAATGCCTGTGTGCCGTCGATCCTGCCAAAGTGCACGATCTGCACATGGTGCAGTCGGTCCTGACGCTGCCCGAGCACCTCGACGTGTTCGAAAAGGGCATCGCCAAGAAGCTCGATTTCTCGTTCTCCGGGCCTCAGTCCGGCCGCATCGCCGAGCTGCTCGGCGCCGGCAAGCTGGATCTCGGGGCCATTCACACCTATCTTGAACTTTACGGCCGCTATTTCCTCGATCTGACGCCCCGCGTGGCGCTGGTCGTGGCTGATGCCGCCGACCGAGAGGGCAACCTCTACACCGGTTTCAGCACCGAAGATACGCCGACGATCGTCGAGGCCACCAAGTTCCGTCAGGGCATCGTCGTCGTCCAGGTCAACGAGATCGTGGACCGGCTGCCGCGCGTGGACATCCCCGCCGATTTCGTCGATTTCATCGTCAAATCGCCCCGGCCGTTCTACATCGAGCCGCTGTTCACGCGCGATCCCGCCAAGATCACCGACGCCCGCGTGCTGACGGCGATGATGACCATCAAGGGCATTTACGCCGAATACGGCATCCAGAACCTGAACCACGGCGTCGGCTACGACACCGCGGCCATCGAACTGCTGCTGCCCACGTACGGCGAGGAACTGGGGCTGAAGGGCAAGATCTGCACGAACTGGATCCTCAATCCGCATCCGACGCTGATTCCCGCCATCGAGTCGGGCTGGGTCAAGTCGGTCCACAGTTTCGGCGGCGAACTGGGCATGGAACGTTACGTGGCGGCCCGTCCCGACGTGTTCTTCATCGGTCCCGACGGCTCGATGAGGTCGAACCGCTGCATGTCGCAGGTCGCCGGCCATTACGCCATCGATGCGTTCGTCGGCGCGACGCTGCAGATCGATCCTTACGGCAACAGCAGCACGGCCACGGCGACGAAGGTCGCCGGTTTCGGCGGCGCGCCCAACATGGGCTGCGATTCCCGCGGCCGTCGTCACTCGACGGCCGCATGGCTCAAGGCGGGCGCCGAAGTCGGCGCCCAAGCCTCTGCCATCGGGCCCGATCTGCACCGCGGCCGCCGTCTGGTCGTGCAGATCCTGAACACGGTCGCCAAGATCAGGGACACGAAGAATCCCGGCCAGTTCAAGGAAATCCCCGCGTTCGTGGAACATCTTGACGCCGAGAAACTGATGAAAAACGCCAACCTGCCCATCGAGCCCGTCATGATCTATGGCGACGGTCTCACTCACATCGTCACCGAACAGGGTATCGCGTATCTGCACCGTTGCCGCGACATCGAAGAGCGCCGGGCCGCCATCCGCAGCGTCGCCGGCAAGACCCCCGTAGGGCTGCAGGGCAGCGAGGAGGAGCGCCGCCGGATGCGCGAGCTCGGCATCGTCAAAACGCCCGCCGATCTTGGCATCGACGCGGCTACGGCGACCCGCGACCGCCTGGCCGCCAAGAACATCATGGAGCTGGTGGAGTGGTCCGGCGGGCTCTATGATCCGCCCGCGAAGTTCCTCCCCGGGAAAGAGGATTTATCCCGTCAATGAATAACGGTCCGCCGCGTTCCGTCCGCGGTCGCGGACGGAACGCGGCGGCCGGTTCGAAGTTCCGCGCGTGAAAGTGCTGCCGTGGGGCAGCGAGGCCGAAGTCACAGTTTTACCTTTCTGGAGGTACGAAAGAGAATGACCAATTCGTTAATCGTTTTGGGAGTCATGCTGGCGATCCTGGTGGCAGGTTCGTTCATGCGTAAGATCCCCGTCGCCGTTCTGCTGGTCGTCGCGTCGATCGCAGGGGCCGTCGTCGGCGGCATGACCGATCCCCTTCTGAAACGCGACTACTTCACGTCCATCGCCAGCGTCTTCGTCGGCAACAGCGAGACCGTGCCGTCGCTGCTGAGGCACTTCATGGAGGGCTCCATGCTGTTCCTCAACCTGATGCTGACGGTGGCGGCCGGCATGCTCTTCATGAGCATCCTCAAGGAGAACGGAGCCTTGAATCTGCTGACCCGCGAGATCGTCAGCGGCTTCCACAAGTCGCCTACGCTTCTGCTGGTCCTGATCATGATCCTGATCATGCTGCCGGCCATGCTCACCGGTTCGGCCCCCGCGTCGGTCCTGAGCACCGGCGTGCTCGTGCTGCCCATTCTGCTGGAGATCGGCGTTTCGCGCGACGACGCCGCGGCGATCATCGCTCTCGGCTCGCTGTTCGGCATGGTGGCGCCGCCCGTCAACGTGCCCGCCATGCTGATCGGCACGGGCGTCTACATGCCTTACGAGGGCTTTGCGATCCCGCTGCTGATCCTGACGCTGCCGCTGGCCGTTTTCTCGGTGCTGTACATCGCCCGCCGCTCGGTCGGCAAGGTCGACAGGGAAGCCGTTCTCGCCAAGATCCCCGGCGATCCCGCGGTGAGGGGATTCCTGCCTCAGTTCCCGCTGGTGTTCCTGATCGGCTACATGATCGTCAAGAGTTACTATCCGCAGATCGACCCCGGCACGCCGCTGGTGTTCTGCATGGGCATCGTCATGGCGCTGCTGTGCAGCAAAAAGAAGATCAACTTCTGGAAGGTATCCGTCCAGTCCATGTCCGAGTCCGTCGAGGTCATGGCGCTCTTTGCCGCCGTCGGCATGATGATTCAGATCATGGGGCTGACCGGCGCCCGCGGCGCCACGGTGCTTGGCGCCCTCGGATTGAAGGGACCGCTGCTTTATCTGTCCATCGCGGTGGTCGCGCCCATCGTCGGCGGTCTGCTGATGCCCTTCGGCTGCGCCGGCGTGCTCGGCATCCCGCTGATCATGGCCTTCACGAACAAGAACGCGATCTGGGTCACCTCCGCCCTGACGCTGATCATGTGCGTGGGCGCGCTGCTGCCGCCGACTTCGGTTTCCGCGCAGTTTGCCGCCCGCGCCGTAGGGCTTGAGAATCAGGGCAAGATGCTCAAGAAATGCGTTCTCCCCGCCGTCCTGTCGTTGATCATCAGCGTTGTCGTCATGGTCTATGCCAACGAGATCGTGGTCTTCCTGCGCGGTCTGGGCATTCCCCTGAAGTAAGAGAGGAGTCTTCTCATTATGGCAATCCAGTACATTATCATGAAGTACGCCTATCTGGTCATGGTCGCCTTCTTCTCGGTGTTGTTCATCTATAACCTGTTCACCCAGAAAAGCCTTGCCAAGCAGATCGGCTGCGCCATCCTCCTTATTCCTTTCCTTCTGCGTCTGTTTCTGCTTCACTGATCGGTTCAAGAGGGAGAATGAAAAATGTCTGAAAACAATTCTGCGAACAAAGGCCGCGGCAATTTCCTCACCGGACTGATCCTCGCGGCCGCACTCGGCGCCGGGATCTTCACCGTCGGCAAGGAATTCCGCCATCAGTTCAACGTCGAGCCCATTTACAGAGGCCCCGGCGTCACCAGCGTGAAGATGCTGAGCGATTACAATCCTTTCCTGAAAGGGACCAACGGCGACTCCAAGGTCTACGTCCTCGACAGCGGCAAGCCCGGCGGAAATTTCATCATCATGGGCGGCACGCATCCCACCGAGCCCGGCGGACTGCTGGCGGCCATTCTCTTCGTCGAGAACGCCGTGGTCACCGAGGGCAAGGTCATGGTGGTGCCTCACTCCAACAACTCCGGCTTCAGCACCTGCGAGCCCGGGCTCGGCCATGTGCCCTATTTCCACATCGCCACGCCCAGCGGCAAGGTCCGTTATTTCCGCTACGGCAACCGCGGTTCCAACCCCGTCGACCAGTTCCCCGACCCCGACATGTACCTGCATTATCCCTCGGGGCAGAATCTGGCCGCCGACGAGATCCGCAACCTTGACCGCGCCCATCCCGGCAATCCTCACGGTCTGCTGACCCAGCAGGTCGCCTACGCTTTCAACCGCATGTGCTGGGACGAGGGCGCCGACATGATCATCGACCATCACGAAGCTCCGCCCGAAAAGCCTCTGGTCAACGCCATCTGCGTGCATCAGAAAGGCATCGACCTGACCTCGGAGATGGCGCTGATGCTCGAGGAACAGAACATCAGGATGCGCGTCGAAATCTCGCCCATCCCGCTGCACGGATTTTCGCACCGCGAGCTTGGCGACTACACGCCCGCCATCGCTTTCCTTTCGGAGACGCCCAACCCCAGCCAGGGTTCCGCCCGCGGCGTCACCTATGAAGAGCTGATCATCAACGGCAAGGACGAAGTGTACCGCCATCTGCTCGAGGACAAGCTGCTGAAGGTCGACTACAAGAGCGAGGGCGTCACTCTGAACGAGCGCACCGGCCGCAACGTGGCCACCGATCTGTCTCTGGCGGAGATCTACTCCGACCTGGGCGAAGACGCCCGCAACGAGTACGGCGGTTATCCCAAGGATCTCGGCGAACTGAAGCCCGGTGCGGCGCTGAAGATCGACGACGCCGAGGCGCAGCGGATGCTGGCGAAAGGCCCCGAAGGCGAGCGCAAGATCGTGATCACCAACATGCCTTCCTATGACGATATCATGCAGAACGGCATCGGCCGCTATCTGCGCGACGCCGACGCCACGGCCGAAGAAATCGAAGCCGCCAAGAAGGCTGCCGACTAGACGACGTTCGTCCTGAGAGAATCGAAGTCCCGGATCTGCGTCAGGTTCGGGACTTTTTGCAAGGCCGCGAATATGGGGAGGCGTTATGCCTTCCGAATGATATTATTTTCTCAATTAAAAAGCCGAACATAAGGGTGCTGCGGGGAAAATTCACAAAGCGAGCTGCGCAGCAGTCGAGGTAGTTCTGAGTGACTGAACTCCCTCGCAGCGCCCAGAAAACTATGTTTATACTTTCTATCAAGAATAGTATGACATGGCGGAACTCCGTCATGCCGGAGGTGTCTTTTCAAAAAGCCGCGCCGCGTTCCCCTTTTGTCAGGGGAGCGCGGCGCGATCTTTTGCCGTTCTGCGTGAAACGGTCTGCGGCGAAATCTGCCGTTGACGGCGTTTTTCGAGTTTTGGCGAATCGCTCTTTACAGCGCCGTTCCCGTTTTGGGGACGAAGAAGCGGCTCAGGTCGACGCCTTCGAGGCGCAGCAGGGTCTGTTTTCTGGCGAGGCCTCCGGCGTAGCCGGTCAGGCTGCCGCCGGCGCCGACGACGCGGTGACAGGGCACGATGACGGAGATGGGATTGTGAGCGACCGCGCCGCCGACGGCCCGCGCCGACATATGGCTGAGTCCCCGTTCCGAAGCGATCCGGCGGGTGATGTCGCCGTAAGTCCTGACGGTTCCGTAGGGGATGGCCACGAGCGCGTCCCACACGGCCAGTTGGAATTCGCTGCCGTGCAGGCTCAGCGGCGGAACGGGGCCGGGGTTCTGGCCCGCGAAATACGTGTCCAGCCACGCCGCCGTTTCGGCGAACACGGGCAGGTCGCCCTCGGCGTGCTGTCCCGCCAGCGTACGGGCGAAATGTTTCTGCCCCTCGAACCACAGCCCCGTCAGCGCCGCGCCGTCGGCGGCCATGAGCATTCTGCCGAGCGGCGAATCGTAATATTTTGTGTACGTCATTGTCCGGGCCTCCTCTCGCTTGAAGCGTAGCGCGCGAATCTTTTCGCGATTATTATACCGCCGAACGCGCGCGAAAAACATTGTCTTCGGCGGCGGAGCGGGAAATATCGCCCGCTTCCCGAGAAAAATTTGCCGGCGGCTTCAGCATGGGGATTTTCGTTGACACGCGGCGGCGGGAAATGCTATGATGACGCTGATGTTAGATTTATCTAACTACAATATCCAAGGAGGCTGAGCTATGTTGAAAAAAGGACTGACAGCGGCAATCGCCGCGCTGGCATTGGCGGCGTGCGGAGCGGGGAGCGCCGAGAGCGCGCCGGTTTTCGTGCTGATGAACGTTCCCTACGACGATTTTTACAGGGCGGAACTGACGAAGAACCCCGTGCCGGTGGATGCGGTCACCTCGGCGACCGTCGCCAAGGCGAGGAACGCGAAGCTGGTCGGAGGCACCTACCACACCGGCGACGACAAAGCGCTGGTCATCGAAGGCGTGACGTTCCCCGTCAAGACTGACGAGGCGGCGCTGAAGGGATTTGCTTGCGCCGCTTCGGCCGACGAATTGTTCGCCCTCGGCAGCTACGCCTGGACCGAACTGGCGCAGGTTCCCGCGTTCTTCAAGGAAATGAGCGTTGCCGGCGGCGCGCCCGCCTTCGGCAAGGTGCAGGGGCTGCCGGAAGTGGCCGTCGCGGACGTGAAGGGCAGCGTCAGGACCATGACCCGGCGCGGCGACTACCAGATGAAGCTGGACGGCTTCGACACCGACCCCGAGAAGGAAACGCTGTACGGCGTGATCGTCCGCACGGCGCAGAGCGACTACGGCATGCGCCGCCTGGAGAACATCTGGCGCGGCGGCCGCGAGCTGGGCTGGAACGTGGGCCACACCAAATTCATCAAGGACGTCAATCCCACCTTCCCCGCGCACTACAAGACCCTGACCGGCACGACGATCACCGGCCTGACCTACATC